>NZ_SNWH01000011.1 GCF_004361885.1 Halomonas ventosae | reverse complement strand
CGTCCTGGCAAGCGCCAGGCGCTGTGGACGCAGACCGTCTCGATCCACGACGACAACAAGACCGAATACGTCGTCCAACGCGTGATGCGCCTGGTAGAGCGCACCGCCGATCGCGATGGCCAGTTGCTGCTCGAACCGGACTATGAGTTGGAAGGCTGGTGGACCAGCCTGGACGAGGCGCCGGAGGCGGTGATCAAACGCTACCAGGCGCATGCCACCCACGAGCAATTCCACAGTGAGATCAAGACCGATCTCGACCTGGAGCGGCTGCCGTCGGGCAAGTTCGCCACCAACGATCTGATCCTGCACCTCGCCCAGCTGGCCTACAACATCCTGCGGCTGATGGGGCAGCTGGGCATGACCGGCGAGCTGAGCCCGGTGCGCCATCCCGCCAAGCGGCGCCGGATCCGCACCGTGCTACAAGAGCTGGTGCATCGTGCGGCGCTCGTGGTTCAAAAGGCGCGGCAGATCATCCTCGACTTCGGGCAGGACATCGGACGCATGACGGTGTTGAACACCCTGCGAAGCCGCCTGCGCTATCCCCGAGGCACGCCATGCTGATCGTCTGTCGGACAAAGGCACCACGCAGAGAGCTGACGGTCATCGGCAGCCAGTATCAGCGTGTCCGGCGGGTAGAAATGCCTGTCAAAATGGGCTGCTCTCGTCGGTCAGCGTCGCCATGGTTGGCCCTCCCCGGTATGCGTTCAGCGGTTGAGACGGAATCGGCGGTCAGAAAATGCTCGCTGGCGGTGATAGGGGAAGTGTCGGCGCTGGCTTCACGGAATCAGGTCTCATGCAAAGGTAAGATCAACCATTTAATCCGCTTACCCTTTATAATCATAGGAGCTTTGAGCCTGCCATGATGTTGTCTATGAACGACCGCATACCATCACAACCTGCTATCCACGGTCATTCTCTGGCGAGAAGAGGTGCTGATCGTCGCCCTCGTATTTATGCGCCTCGGTATGGAAGGTCTACTCGACGTGGCATGTGAGTACCTGAACTCTCGGCTATCTCACTCGAAGTGTGATTTTCTAAAATACGCAAACCCAATATATCTAAAAAAATCCCACCAGAGCTAACATATGTCCAAAGTAATTATCGCCAAGTCACCAGACTTATCCTTCTTAACAATCGGCGGATCTGGCAAAGAAAATACGCGCCATCCTTTACCCATGATTTTGAAAGATAATGGATCCTTTGATTGGGAGGCTAACCATTTTTTAACTACGTATGGCGGTGGATCAACCGTATACAATATATCACCTATTGCTGAAACTGTTTTAAAAAAAGCTTATAGCTTAAATGTTTTCTGCGATTATATGGATTATTGCAAGAAGGATCTTATCGATATAGATGATAGCTTTATATACCAATTCGTAGCGGAGCTAAAAAAAAGAAATATCAATGACGAAAGCATATTATCTCATTCTAAAAATGCATTGAAATACTTGTTGCACCTTAACAAAAAATATCCAAGCTGGAATATGGCAACGAACGATCCCTCTCAAACCGGGGAATACAAAATTCACTATTATATAGCAGAGTTTTTTAAAAATGGCAGGAGGATCCAGTTCCCTAAACACCGAGCATTCGATGGGTTAATACACATTCATGGTGAGGCAGATTTTATTCGCGATCATGAGCTAGCTCTTTGGTTTGACTCTATCAATCACACCAGCTACCACCCTAATATCACAAGCTTCCTATCAAAGCGGTGGTTAGCCTTAGGGACTATACTAGATATTACAGGATCAAGAATCACGGAGGCCCACAGAATAACTAGAAGCATGATTAAAAATGCAGGCAGTTCATTGTCTGACTTAGATGAAATGACTATTATTAGAGGCATCCCGATTCTAAAGGGAAAATTCAAGGGTAAGTCCAGAGATGTCCCTGTTTCAGGTGCAGACCTTCAGGTTATCTTGAGCTACATATTTGAGCTGGAGAGTAATTTTCCAAATTTAAAGCACGATGCACTATTCATTGACTCTCGCAATGGCAACCCTCTAAAACCCACCTATATAAAGAATTACGCAAAAAAGGTAATCGGCAACAGCACACATAATGAGAAGTTAAGCCATTTAAGCAACCATTCTTTTAGGCATAGGTTTATCACCATCAATATTGCAAAAACAATTAAAAAATTGTCAACATCAGGAGGTTTTTACAACATCTTCACAGTCGCGGCTGATGTCTGCAGAAAGTTAACTATGCATGCATCCAATCAGACTCTGTCAAGGTATATACACCTAGCTACTGATATTATCAATATGGATGATATTGATCACTCAACCCCTAACTCAACACATTTGAGGTTAAAGATTGCATCATTAAAGGAAATCTCTAACTCCATCCGAAATGGTACTATTGAAAAAGAGATGGGAATGGAAGCCTTGCTAAACGCTATAGACGACATTTAACAATATGACAGCTAGCTATTACATTATTTTAAAAACCCAGTATCATGGGGTTGCAATCCTTCGTCAATCCAACTGGAAGCATATACTACTTAAGCCCTTGAAACCATGTCAAATCAAAAAACTTCCAAGGGCGTATAAATCAAAAATAAATTTCGCCACCGAAATTCTTTAAATCAACCCGAGTTTTTTATATATTTCATATATTCCTCTTCGCTCAACACTTTAACACCTTTTTCTTTAGCGTCTTTTAATTTTTTTTCTCCAACATTATCACCAACAACTAAAAAATTCGTTTTCCCTGAAACCGACTTTCCTATTTTTGCACCCAACTTTTTTGCCTTGCTCTCCATTTCGGCTCTACTTGCAGCTTTCATAGTCCCTGAGAATACAATTTGGACACCCTCCAGCTGAAGGCCCGAAAGCTTTTCATTAGGCCGCTTCGTTTTAGACAATCTAAAACCAAGAGAGTAAACTTTTAAAAACTCAGCCCTGACATCCTTAAGCCCCTCACAAATTACTGTGGCGCTAGTTTCAGCAAACCCTTCAATGCTTGAAATTTCATCGACCTCCAGGTGAAAAATTTCATCAATACCATAATTACTCAAAAGTTTTTCGCAACTAGCTTCACCAAGCCTTGGGATTCCAAATGCTGCAAGAAACCTCCAATCATCCAGCTCTCTAATCTTACTAAGCTTTAATTGGTCAACGAGGTTGATTGCTGTCTTTTCACCAAACCCCATGCCGACTAAATCTTCAACACTCAAAGCATATACTTGGTGGATTTTTGTAATCGAATTTTCATACAGCTTTTCAACAATTTTAGGTCCAAACCCATCTACATTGGGCATAGTTTTAAAAAAATGAATCAATGTATTTTCAGCTTGCGCCGGGCAATCAGTGGAGTTTGGGCAAAATATATTGTCACCATCCCAAACAACCTTGGAGTGGCAGCTTGGGCATAACTCGGGTATTTCTGGATCAACACCCTCAACAATTTTTTCAATTTTAGGTATAACAAGGCCACTTCTTACTAACTCAACTACAGCTCCCTTACCTACTCCCTTGCTTTTAACCATGCCATAATTATGGAGTGTTGCCCTACGGATTGTGGCACCACTCAACTTTATAGGAGGGAACTCTGCCACAGGGGTGATCCTTCCTGTTCTCGACGTTTGAGGTATAACTTTACTCACTACTACTGTGGCTTTCTCTAAATTCCTCTTATATGCAATTTGCCAGCGATGATGTTTTCTCGTAGAACCCATTATTTTTTTCAGATCATCATTAATGACTTCGACAACTAGCCCATCAACCTCATAATTGAAGCCCCCCCACATATTATCAAAAATATCTTTATACTGTTTTTTAAAATCTTCACACCTACCAACCCAGCCTTCCAGAGAAGCAAAAGGAAAAAAGACACATGCTCCATCTTTAATAGCTTTCAAAACCTTTTTATTTACATTTTTCTCAGCAATTACAGAAGCCAGGACATTTCGCGTATTCTCGAAATCACGTGAAAGTTCTTTATCGAAATATTCCTTATCAACAACAATCTCGCCTGGCCCCATGCCCCTTTTAGCGCCTTCAGCAACCTTCAACCCTCGATTGAAGGCTCTCGTAATGTCTTGGCCACGCACGCCATCTCCCCTCGTGTAAAGCCTTTCACCATCATCATAAGCCGCATATCCATCTAGCTTATGTGAGACTTTTATCAACACATCTCCGGAATCCAGCCCGATTTCCTGACCAAACTTCTCCACTCTCTCAATCCATTGAATAATTTCTTTGTCGCTATATACTTTATCGGTAGAAAGCATTTTCTCCGGCAGAGGCACCGTTTTATATAAAGGGACAGGCTCTGGCTCTACAGTAGAAAGAAACTCATGTTCAGGGTTTCTCCGCTCAAGCTCAGCAATAATTTTTGTATCATACTCGACATTGCTAACTACTGGAAACCCTGCTCGGTAAGTAGCATTTGCTACCTTTGCCAACAATACTAAGTCATCTTCCCCCAGGTTCAGAATATCTTCCTGGCTAATCAACTCCTCAACTTTTCTTATCTCGCAGTTAATTCCAGAATCCTCAATCGCTTTCACCTGATCCTTGCTTAATGATTTCACCATCTTCCTCTCGATAATTAAAAGCAAATCAAAATTTTGGAAAAACAAGTTCAAATGTTGGCTGGGAAAAAATTTAGCTAAGCCCCACCTGACAAGTTCTCTTTGGCTATAGTATAATTAATCATTATTTTACTTCCATCATGCCAGTTGAGTCGAGTCGTTATGCCCCATGATTCCTCTACCTTCCACTACGACTCAGACCTCATCGGCGGCTCGCTCATGGTGCGCGAGAGCCGCATCGTGGCGGAGCTGCTGCTGGCCGGCGTCGATGACGCGGCCTGGAAGGCGGCCATCCTCGACGAGAATCGCCTCCAGAAGGCGCGGCCGGCCACGGCCAAACGCATGGCCCAGGCAATTCGTAAGCGCCTTGAGCGGCTTCCTGAGCCGTTTTGGCAGGTGCTGCATGAGGGGGATGACCAGCTGGCCACCCAGGTGGCGTTCTGCGCAGCGTTGGCTCGCAACCTGCTGCTGGTGGAGTTCCTGGAGACGGTGGTGGCCGATGCCTTCGTGACCCAGGCCGAGTGCCTTGAGCCCTACCAGTGGGATGACTTTCTCGCCGACCGTGCCTACCGCGATCCGGCCATCAACGGCTGGACCGCCTCCTCTAGACGAAAGATGGGTCAGGTGGCCTTTCGCATGCTATCCGAAGTAGGCTTGATAGAAAGTGCGCGTAGCCGCCGGCTGCAACCGCTGATGCTGCGGCCCGAGGTAGTGACCCTGCTGGAAAGGCACCACCTGATTCGGCTGCTGGACTGCCTGAGTGCCCTGGGGCCGCGTTGAACGCCATGGACCCGGGCTGGCGGTAGCGTGCCCGAAAGCCCTGTATCCACCGCAGGCCGCGGCATCAAGCATTACAAGACGCTCAATCATAACGAAAAGAACGACACCGGACGCAAGGATGAGAGCCGTATGTCACCGCTCACGCAGGGGCCGTCCCACCGCGAAGATCCTCATCTGAAGGATCGCCTCAACCAGATCGCCGAGAAGATCACCAGCCCGGCTTTCCTCTCCGGCCAGGGCCTGGGCAACGAGATCGGCTTCTGGATCTTCGACTATCCCCCCGAGCACGAGCTGCAGGTTCGTGAGTACCTCACCTTCCTGGAAGGGGTACTGTCCCGTCAGCACAGCGAGCTGACGGTCGACCACGTCAACCTGCTGCGCGTGCTGCGCGACTATCTCCATGAGCGTGGCTTTCTCGACAAGGCCATCGCCATGCAGCAGACCAAGGGCGATGCGGCGCTGCTCAAGGCGCTGCGCGGCCCGCTGCACATGGACAAGTTCGCCCCCTTCCTTATCCGACACGCGCTGTCGGACGACCCCGATATCATTCTTCTGTCAGGCGTGGGTAGCGTCTGGCCGGTGATGCGTGCTCACAGTTTGCTCAATGCGCTGCACGGCAGGCTCGGCCACAAGCCGTTGGTGCTCTTCTATCCTGGCCGCTATGACGGCCAGAGCCTGACCCTCTTCAACCAGATCGCCAGTAACCATTACTACCGGGCGTTTTCTCTCGTGCCGTGACGCATGGGCGCCCGGCTCAGTCAGTCCCGGGGGAACTCTCGATCTGAAGGCCAGGCGGCAGCCGTGCTGCCCTGGCACCCGCTTTGTTGACCGCCTTGCCCCGCCACGGGAGCGAGGCGTTGCCCGTTAAGGAATCGATCGGACATGCGTATCCAGGACCTCTTACCTGGCCGAGTTCTTTCGTGAAATGCGTAAGCGAAGCTTCGCCGACGCCATCGACCAGTATTTCCGCCTGGGCGACAACCTCAACCAACGCGATGTCATCGCGGTGCGCAAGACCGTCTCTGGCTTGCTCAAGCTCCTCTACCCGCATGGGGAGTACCAGAAAGACGACGTGCGCCAGTGCCTGGAGTACGCCCTGCAGGTGCGCCGCCGGGTGAAGGAGCAGCTCAAGAAGATTGGGGGCATGGAGTTCTATGACGTCCACTTCAGCTACATCGACAAGGAGACCCTGGAGGAGCACTTCGTCTCGGTGAAAGAGCAGGGCGGTGGTGGATTGATCCCCGAAGGCCTCGGCAAACCGGGTGTGGTGCACACTATCGGGCTGAGTGACAAGGGCATGCCGGGGGTCTACCGCATCGAGCTCCAGGTCACCGCCGGCAGCGGCAAGCTCGCCATGTCTGGGCTGTGGAACTCCACCTCCGCCAAGGAGCAGGTCAAGATGGCCTTCGATTACTTCAAGGCCAACGCCAGCCGTATCAGTGGCTCCAGCAAGGTGCTGGAGCACGACTTCCACCTGCATGTGGTCGACCTGCAGAACACCGGCGTACTGCGCGACCTGGCCCTGGCCGGCCTGGTGGCCTTCGCCTCAGGCCTGCTGGGCAGGCCCACCCAGAGCCAGATGGTGGTGTTAGGCGACATGAGCCTGGGTGGCAGCCTAAAGCCCGTGGAGAACCTCGCCGAGTGCCTTCAAGTCGCCTTCGACGCCGGTGGCAAACGGGTCACCCTGCCCATGGCCAGCGCTGCGGATATCCCCACCATTCCCGCCGAGCTGTTCACCAAGTTCCAGACCAGCTTCTACGCCGAGCCGGTGGACGCCGTGGTGAAGGCGCTGGGGGTGGAGTGACAGCGCTGTCGCTGCCGCATGCGACCTGATCGGGAGAGGAGACGCCGATGACTATGCCATCTGAACGAACACGCGCTGTAATTCACGCCAGAGAATTTCTGCAGACGCTTTCGCAGGATGCCTCCCTCCCAGAATCTGTCCGCCGGCAGGCGAGGGGGCTGCTGCGCCACTATCCGTCTCGGGAAGAGACGCTACACGCCGGCCAAGTGGAAGAGCAGCTGACCGAGGGAACTCTCTTCCAGCCCACCTTCAGCTCCTCGATAGACGACTAGGCCGGCTCGACGCCGCAACGCCACCCGGCGCCGCTCGCGCCGCCAACCACGAGACACTGCCATGAGCGCTGAACCCGAACTGATCCAGAGCCCCTTGAGCCAGTCCATCACCCGCGATGGCCACACCCTGCAGGTGGATATCTATCGCCTGGAGGAGGAGATCGACTGGCTGCTGGAGGTCGTCAACGAGGAGGGCACCTCCCATGTGTGGGACGACCGCTTCGCCACCGACCAAGCCGCCCTGGACGCGGTGCATGAGGCGATCGACGAGGAAGGCGTCGCTGCTTTTCTGGACTAATGCTGGTAACCGTAAGGAAGCAACGGTAGTCCGCGTTGGCCATGGGCTACCCTGAAAGCCACACCATCCGCTGGGTAGCCTCCCCATGACACAGCCCTCACAACCTCCCACAGACCCGCTAGCTCGTATCTTTGCCTACCGGGCCATCGACCTCCGTGACCGCTTCCCCCAGCCTCTGGAGAGCTTCCGCGAGGCGCTGGAATGCCTACAAAGCGACCGTTCCTACATGGCCGCCATGAGCGGCGAGATCATCGCCTACCTGCGCGGCGGTTACGCCCTGACCATTCCGGACGAGTTCTTCATCTGCCGCAGCGGTGAGATCGACGCCACCCTCGTGCCGCTCGGTAAAAATGATGAGGTGTGCAAGGAAGTAGAAGCGTGGCTGCGGGAAATGCTCACGCGACCTGATGTCGACACCACCAAGGCGGTTCCCGCGGAAGAGCGGCCTTACTCCCTCGATCAGCTACTGGCACAGTGCGATCCTCAGGCTCCACACCCTGAAGAGTTACAAACCTGGCAGGACACGCCCGATGTTGGTCGCGAAATCCTGGAGGCACCTACTGAAACTGATATCTGGCAAGCCGCCGAGCGATTGTTTGAAAGTCGAAAAGGCGCCGAACGTTGGATGAAAAGCCCAGCAATTGCTCTCCGAGGTCGCACACCGATAGATGTTATGATCGAAGATCCTCAGCTAGTTTATGACCTGATCATGCGACTGGAGTATGGGGTGTATACATGAGGACAAGTCCGCTATCGCCACAAAGCTGAAGCTCCCACTGTCTTACTTCCCCTTCGAAAGGCAAAGAAATGGAACTTGGTATTAAAATAGATATTGTGATGCCAACGTGAAAAGCGGCATAATTCAAAGTTCGACCAAGGAATTACGAGAAATGCCCCAAGCCTCTGACTCATTTTTGAACGAGACAACCTCCTCAGGCAATTTTGATGATCATAACTTAGCTATTTGGTTGGATGAATGTCTGGAACAAAGGCGTCGTGTGTTATATATCCACGCTGGGTACCTGTGCAAAGTTGTTAATCTTGAGGAGCCCAGGCCCGTACTCTATCCTGCTGACCCAGGCTCAAATGCGAAGGCTCGTCTAAAAAAGTTGGTTGGCAAAAACCTGCTCTTCATCCGTGAGGTTTCAAATGAAACGCTGAGTAACGCTCGAATTTTCGACAGCACTTTGACCTATAAAAAAGTGGAAAGAAGGTCTTGTGTAGACACACTTATTGCCACACGTGATGGGCTGCTCGGAAAAGCGAAAGGTAGAGGTCCAGAGATTTCCACGAGAACAGCTCAGAAAGTGTGGACGGACGCGGGCGGGAGGTGCATGTTTCAAGGCTGCAGTAAGGATTTGTCAGAGATCCATCTTTGGACAAAAACCGCCCGCGTCGGATATTTAGCTCACATCGTCGCATCTGACCCAGAAGGGCCTCGGGGGAACCAAGAGGACTCTCATCGGCTCGCAAACAACCCGGACAACATCATGCTGATGTGCGATGAACACCATCGTTTGATAGATTCGTTCGCGCCAGAGCAATACAGCTCAGAGATACTTGACGAGATGCGCAAGTCTCATCGTGATATGGTCCGAAATTACTTGGATTCATTAGCATATGCCCCTACAAGAGCGGTCACCTTGCATGCCAATCTGGGTGGCGTACCAACCTACTTCCATGACTCTGAACTGATTGATGCCATCGTTGCAATGAGACGAGCGATGCTACCAGGGGTGATCCACTATGTTCGACGGAAATCGCAGCGAGATGATCGTCATCTATCAGGATTTTGGTATCAGTATTTAAGAGAGCATGAGCACCAGATTCGACAACTAGTTTCGGGATTTGATTCGAGCAGTGGTTCTGTTACTGAGAGCTTGGCTGTTTTTCCTTTACACCACATCCCGACGCTTGTTTTAGCAGGACGCATAATGGGTGAAGCTCAGGCCATTCAGATATTTCAGTACGATAGGCATCGGAAGACATGGGCTTGGGACCCGCAGGTTGAGGCTCATCCCCGGGACACCTTTAGGGTTGATTCACTTTCGTCGGACTACGCCACAGAGGTTCTTATTACGCTTGAGCTAACGGCTCATGTAGATGAAAAGGCCCTACCTAGTGACCTTCAAACTAGTGTTGATACTGGTCATCTGCCTTGGATTCGCGTGACAACCTCGAAGACAGGAATCAACTGCATCGGGCATCCAGAGGATCTTGATCAGTTCGCAGAAGTTGCCCGCAAAGCAATCATGCATATTCAGGATGTGATGAGAGTCCAGAAGGTACACCTTATCGCCGTAAGTCCCGCGAGCACGGTGTTCCGTTTCGGGCAGATGCTGCAGGCAGGGCACCATCCCGAATACATCGTCTATGACCGAGCAGGCCGTGACTACGAATTCACACCTGCATTTTCGCTTACTGGCCATCACGTTTCGGCCACTGACGGTCAGCAGACTCACACAATTAATCTCCGATAAGCAGCCTAAACGAGTTTAATACCATGAACACTAAAAGCGCAGAACTGGTAAAGCTTGCTGAACAAAAAAGTCCTACTCGGTTAACGAAGTCGCTTGAATCGTTTGCAGCACTCAGAGAGGGCCACATAACAAACGTTAGAGATAGATTGGTAGAATATGGTCTTTGGGCTAAGGCGCTCAGTGAAGCGAATTCGCATATTGCTGTTGATGATGAAGAAATCGCGGCTGCAACTGACGCATACGAAGAAGTCTCAAATCATTTGGCCACTAACCTCTCTTGGCCCCTCGAATCTATTTCGATCAAGCCGCAAGGATCAGTGAGCACTAAGACTTTGATTCGTTCCCCCAATGGAAGTGAGAAATTCGACATTGATGCTGTTTGCAAAGTCGATATCTCTCACATTGAGGCTGATAACCCCACGTCATTTTTTGAGTCGATAGGTAAGGCTTTGAAGGATCTAGAGGCTCAACCCAAACGGCGTTGTTGGATGATACCATTCGCCGGGCGGCGTTTTTATCTCGAATTTACCCCTTCTATACCATTGAATACTATATCGGAGCAAACTCTATATTCTATGGCACCTCGCTATAGCGTATCGCGATATAGGGAGACCGCGCTTGCGGTCGTTGATATGCCTACCGAAAGCTGGAAAACCTCTAATTCTGAGGGTATGAGCAAGTGGGTTAACGATACGTCGGAGCGCCGCCTCATTCGATCAATCGCGATGGAAGCGAATACATATGATAGGGCTGCAGCAAGCGTTGCTCCGGTGCCGGATCAGGCCGTAGACATAACAGACACACTTCGGGTTGCTATCCGGTTGTTTAAACGCCACCGAGATATGTGCACGAGACGCGGGGTAATTGATGCGGCTACCAAGCCAATTTCAGTCATTATAGTAACACTACTAACCAGTTGCTATGAGGGGCTGTCAGACTTGAATCGATCTTATGAACACCCGGTTGAATTGCTGGATGAACTTGCAACACTTATGCCTCACCTCGTGCTGAAACTCGGTGGTAAATACCGGGTTGATAACCCAACGGTCGAGGGAGAGAACTTCGCCGAGAAATGGAATGATGATGGCGGCGAGCGTTATAAATCATTCATGGCCTGGGCAAGCGCACTATCTGCTGATCTTCAAACCATTCTTTCTGAGAAAGATCCACAGGCTATTTCCAAACGTGTGCGCGAGGTTTTCGGGATTCCAGCCCCAACTGATGGAGGCAATGGTTTGACGACCATTCAGCCTCCTGCTCCTAGGGCCACTCCGGCGAGCCGCGGTTTGGCGTAAAAGGTGGAGGATTAATGGCGCTGGATTTGAGTTCTTTTAGCGAGAAATACCCGGATCTTCTGCTAACAGCTTTGAGCCGGGAGGGAGGTGCCACTGCCTATCAATTACGACTACCGTCTTTTCAGGACGGAAGAAAATTTAAGTGGGCTGAACTGCGTTTACCAAAGGGATTTCCTGAGTATGGGAAAGCATTCATTCAGCTATCTCCTGATGCTGTCTTGCGTATACCGCATCTGGATAGAGATGGGGTGCTTTGCATTGAAGGTGATCCAGGCCCTGGTCTCGGTTATTCTTCAGAGGACAGGATTCAGATTGTCTTGTATGGCTATTTTGAACAGTTCCTGAAGCCTTGGCTGAATGGCGATCTCGATGATAACTTCGAGAATGAGGCACTTAATTACTGGGCTATAGCGGTAGCTAGAGCACGTTCAAATACCGATGCAGTAAGAGGTGTATGGACAATTGATTCGCCTCCAAAAAAAGCACGTGTTAGAAGCGGGCTACTCTTGATTCCAAATAGGATCATCATTGCTGCAGATGAGCAGTTTCGTATCACTAACCGTTTGGTGCAGTCCATGGGGGCTGCAGCAAAGCAACGGGTTCGCGTACTAGTCGCAGACATCCCGATTTCACATGCATTCACGCCGTCGACTTGGCCACGTTCCATGTATGATTTGGAGCGAATTCTACAGGGTAGGCTACCTTCTGAAGAGTATTCGAGGCTCCAGTATAGCCGTAGCCGCAGAGGCCGAGGCATACACCGAGTGGTTCTTTTGAGAAATAGTAAAGTTTCCTTTTCTTATTTGCTCCCTGGAGGTCCACCAACTGTTCTCGACGTATATCGAGGAAAAAAAGCTAGCCCTTCTCTTCCTAAGCCTCTACCACTTATGACATCTCGCTTAGACCCAGACTGGACGGCTGGGCGAGATCAGCATCCCGAGATCAAGGGGCGTCAAGCGAAGCACGTTCTAGTTTTGGGGGGCGGGGCTCTCGGCAGTCCGGTCGTAGATCATATCGCCAAGGCAGGAGTTGGACGGATATCTGTGGTAGATGCTGACACCATGTCTTCGGCGAACATTGGGCGACATCTGCTTGGGGCTGACTCTATAGGCCAAAATAAGGTGGATGCCATTGCTCAGCGAATCAACTTGGCTTACCCGGCAACAGAAGTGACCCCGTATGCTATGAGCACAGCACAATGGTTAAAGAAAAACACTTTAGTAGATGTAGACGTGGTGCTCGATCTCACTGGCGAACCTGATGTACGAGTGCAGATTGAACAAGTCCGCTTGAATTACCCATGCTCCTTGCTGATCGGCTGGATGGAGCCTTATGTGGCTGCCGCTCATGCTTGCATGCTGCCTGCAGGCCATAAATGGTTGAAGGGAGCACAAGATCCATTGTCTTCTTTAGAAGCAGTTGTATGGCCAAGTGAAGTGATTCAACAAGAGCCTGGGTGCAGTAGCCTTTTTCAAAGCTATACTGCTGCGGCTGCAGAGCATGCGGTTGCATTGGTGGCTGAGTCAGCGCTGGAGATGATCGACAATTCAGCAACAGTTACTTACGGCTCATCAGTACGGAGCTGGGTTCGTGGACAACGCTTTTTAGATAAGCACTGGCCCGGCCTTACGCATAAGGAATGGGCAAAAGCCGCTACTATTCACGATGGCTTGATCCTGAACAGACAGTTTCCATGAACAGGATATTTTTCTATCCAGATAACACCCGCTATGTCCTTTTTACTGAGCCAGTTTTATCTCATATGTATGCTCATGCCCAAAGGAAACTATGGCAGAAAGAAGCTGGCGGTGAGGTTTTCAGTTCAGATCCGTATTCCAGCGGCCTTATCATCTACTCCGCTACTGGGCCGAATCGCGCTGATTACCGACGTAGATGTGCCTGGAACCCTGATATAAAAGCATCCGATAGAAATAGACAGATCGAATTCGCGCACAACAGACATGTGGTTGGTTTGTGGCATACGCACCCAGAGATACATCCTTCACCCTCAGCCCGGGATCAAAAGACTACCTGGGAATATCTCGACTCATTCCAAGGAGACAGGTCTCGTTATCTCATGGTGATAATAGGAAATCATGGTCGCGTGCCTAACATGGGTGTATGGCTGGCCTCATGCCAACCCTCTCGTGAGTGGACACAACTTTGCGAAGCTACGATTGCCGTTGGCAAGACTAACCTCCAGTTTAATAGGGTGGCACAATCTTATGGGCGCCTCCAAAATGGATCATGTTAACTAGCATGGGAGATCAGCCCTCCGGCCGTTGTATGATTTCCCTAATCAAGCGAAACAGCTCGGCCTGGTATTGAGCATCATGCAGTGCCTGGTGATCCGGTTTTAATTTGGGTTGAAGTCGAACAGCCATTTGGCTGGAGCGGGTGTTTACCCATTCTGATCCAGTTGCTCCCATATAAAGTGACTTGATGTCTAGCGCGGTAAAACCAAAGGGATTCGTCTGGAGGTAGCGGTGGAAGTAATAGTTTACGAAGGACCAGTCAAATGGCGCATTGAGCCCGACGAACACGGGCAAGTTTTCCTTACCAACGACCTTCTCGACCCAACTCTGGAACTGTGACATAGCTACTTCTGGATGTAGCCCCTCGTGTTCGAGTGCCTCCAGAGAAAGTCCTGTCACCGCTAGTGCTTCAGGGTCTGCATTGGTCGATATTGGCTTCAGATTGCAAGAGAACACCTGATCAGGCTCGTCTACATTGCATGCTCCAATTGTGAGCATGCTGTACTCGCCAGGAATCGGACCTGAGGTCTCAACGTCTATTGAAATATAAACTTCGTGTTTCTTTCTCATGAGGCCGCGGTGCTCCGGTTGCGGAAGGTGAAACTTATTTGTGGATTTTCGGCTCTCCCTTGGCAGCCTTCGTCATGCACTGAAGCGCTTGATCGGTCCTGGACCGTGGTAAGAGCATCACTTTGATACCATAGAAAGTTAAAGGCAAAGCGTCCGCTCTTGGCCCCTGAATTCAAGCAATAAGCGCAGCCCTGCGTGCCATACTCCCAGGCGGCAGGGCTACTCCCCTATCAGTCTTCCGTTCTCACCAGCCATCCCTCGACGGTGTCTGAACCGTACTCATCCTTCCACGCCTTCAGTGTTTTTTGGTTACCACCGCGGGTCTCAACGACTTCGCCAGTGTTCGGGTTCTTGTAGATCTTCAGCTTGCGCTTAGCACGGCCAGTGATCGTAGTGCTAGAGGCCTTGGCAACGCCCTGCTGCGGGTCAAGCAGCTTGATGACTTCTGAAGCTGACTTGTCGAACTCACGCATCAGGGCCTCCAGCTTATCTTTGAACTGAAGCTCAGCCTTGAGGCGATCATCATTCTTTAACCTATCCAGCTCTTCCTGAAGCTGCTTGAGCTGCTGTTCCTTCTGCATGTAGGAAGCTAGTATGGACATGTGACCTCTCTTTTCGGGTGGATAGTTACAACTATGGAGAAGAGTCAGGAATAGATCAAGTCATAATGGCGTCTATGTCAAGGTCAGAAATGGTTCGCCGAGACGACCGCGCTTCATGCAGCTTCTATGCACGATCAGGCTGAATCACTAGAACATGACGCGCTGTGATTAATGGAGTCATTGACTTACTATCTCACGTTTTAGGTGTGAGAAGAGAGCGTATGGCAGTAATGCTCAGCTGTAGAGCTCTGTGGCCTCAGGAAGAAGAGTGGATGGGTCACAGGCCAGCACTGTGGCGATACGGTAAAGTTTCTCCACAGTGATGTTGACCTCCCCTCGTTCAATTCGGCCTACGTAGCTCCTATCCATGCCACTCAGCAGTGCCAAGTCATCCTGAGATAGCCCGCAAGCCTTCCTCCGGTGCCGAATCCGCTCCCCTACCGCTTTCGCCAGCTTGTCCATGGCTGCCTCAAAATCACTTGAGGCAGCACTATCATGCGTTTGCGGACCCACAGGCCACGGATTATAATCCGCATTTCATTCCTTTTTCCTCGGACCTCACATGAAGCCTACTTCGTTCACCCTCGACAAGCGGCTATATGAGTTGCTGCAGGACGAGGGGCTCTCGCAATTCACTACTGCAACCCTGCGGGATGCCTATGCCTCCCGGCTGGGGGACACCCCCTATAAGCTCGGTGAGGTTCGCCGCTATGTGTATGAACAGATTCGCCGCATGCTGAGGGCTGGCTGGCTCGTGCTCGACGATGAGCGCCGTAAGCGAGGGCAGGTCTATCATCTGCGCCCCATGCCGGAGCACTTGCAGTTGAAACTGGTTGACAAAGGATTCGAAAAGAGCCTGAAGCCCGAACACAAGACAAAGCGGGCGTCGCCGGAACCCGCGAAGAGCCTTGCTGCTGCCGGAACCGAAACTGAGGTGTACCAGCGCTTGGAGGCGACCCTCAAGGAGGTCCGCCTGGACTTCCTGACATCAATGGGGGAAACAGAGCGGTACAAGCAACTACTCGATGAGATGCCGCACCTCCGCAGCCACGTGGAGCACGAGTATCAAGAGGCTAGGGATCGCAGCTCGCGCCTTTTGGGCCATCTCCGAGCGGTAGAGAAGACGCTTACTGCGTTGCCCTCGCAATGACGATGCCGGGAATGCGAACATGGCAGCAGCGGTGCATCGAGGCAGCGCTGGCCCATTTTGTTACCACACCGCACTTCCTGTGCCAGGCAACACCGGGCGCCGGCAAGACACGGTTGGCAGCGGCGCTGGCACGCTGTCTCTTTGAGAGAAACCAGATCGACCTGGTGCTCTGCTTTGCGCCCTCATGCCAGGTAGTGGACGGGTTTCGTACGACCTTCGCAGACGTACTGGGTAAGCGGCTCGATGGCTTGGTCGGTGCCGTTGGCGGTGCTTACACCTACCAGGCCATGGAGCACCGAGATGATACCTTCTGGCAGCTACTTGATGAGTATCGCGTGTTCGTCGTCTTTGATGAAATCCACCACTGCGCCGGACATGACCCCCTGTTGAGCAATGCCTGGGGACAGCAAATCCTGCAGAGAATCCAGGACCGTGCTGCCTATACGTTGGCGCTCTCGGGCACTCCGTGGCGCTCTGATGACTTGGCCATCGCGCTTGCGCGCTATTCCTCTCCGGAAGGGGAACTAATCTGCGATTATCGTTATGGTCTGCAAGAAGCCATCGCTGATGGGGTGTGCCGTTCCCCACGCATTGTTCTGCTGGACAATCAGGAAGTGCAGCTCACCGAAACGCTGGAGACCGAAAGTACCGTCAAGCTCTTCCCAAGTATTGCCGCGCTGCTCGGGAAGTCCCCTATCACCTACGAGGATCTACTGCGTCATGATGATGTGATACATCAAATACTGGGGCTAGGTTGCGAGAGGCTAGATGAGATCCGGCGCTCAAAGCCGGATGCGGCGGGTTTGGTCGTTGCGACGGATATTGAACATGCTCATCAGGTCGCTCAATCCCTAGAAGCCCGAGGAGAGGCCTGCCATGTTGTCACAAATAGGACTCCAGGCGCCCAGAAAGTTATCAACTTATTTCGGCATAGTGATTGCCGTTGGATTGTAGCAGTAGGTATGATCAGTGAGGGAACGGATATCCCTCGACTTCAGGTATGCTGTTACCTTAGCCGAATCCGTACCGAGCTGCATTATCGTCAAGTCTTGGGGAGAGTGATAAGGCGAAAAGGTGAGTACGATGATCAAGCTTGGCTTTTTATGTTAGATGAGCCTAAGCTTAAGGGATTTGCAGAGCGTATTGCAGAGGATCTGCCGGATGACCTGGCGGTACTCAACCAGGTTCAGCTCCCTTCAAAAACCTCGGAGCATGATCGTGCTGAAAAAAGGACTTCTCACGACCCAGATTACATCTCTAAAATTGAGACCGAGGATACTGGAAGCGACAATACTTCTTCCAATCATCCATGCGGAATCTCAACTACGTCAAGTTACCAAGTAAGCTTTTCACACCATTATCGAAAGATACTACTTGGATTCATTTAAGCAGCGGATACGACAGGTATCAGCATCAAAAACTGTCATCTTTCAGTAAAAAACTATAGTTTAAAAATTTCCCCAAACGGATACTGCAACCATTTCACAGAGCAGAATTTTCCTGGACTTTATAAATGTTTTTTCATAACCTTTCTCCATGAAGGCTTACAAGTCACCTCCGGCATTCCGGAGACACTTCGCCCAATTAAAAATGGCAAGGCCTATTTTTATTTTTACCACTACTAGAAATTCGCCAATTATGGTTTATTCTTGACAGCTAAATAGATAGAGAAAGAACCAGAAGGTTTCACGCGTGACCATCAACTGATTCTATTAAACCTCCCTAGACGGTACAGAAAATGGGGGGGTTGAAGAATCCATCGAAGTTTTCCGCTCAATCAACATAAATATCTAATGCCTTAGGACCGCCCTCTCCACCGACCTCTTCGATTTCAAACCCGGGGAAAGCCTATTTGAAACAGCTGGAAGCAAGGTGACACCCACGTCGCCGGCCCGACGGATCGCCACGGTATCGCCAATCATCACGCCGAGCCGCTCGATCTCGTCGGCATTGTGCAGGGTGGCATTGGCGACGGTAACCCCGGCCACCGAGACCGGCTCGAGCCGCGCCACCGGGGTGATCGCCCCGGTACGGCCGACCTGGAATTCCACGTCGTTGAGCCGGGTGGTCTCTTCCTGGGCGGGAAACTTGAAGGCGATGGCCCAGCGCGGGGCGCGCGCCACGAAGCCGAGCTCGCGCTGCAGGCGCAGGTCGTCGACCTTGATGACCACACCGTCGATGTCGTAGCCGAGGTCGTCGCGCTTCTCGCCAAGCCGCCGACAGTAGTCGATGACCCCCTCGGCCCCCTCGACCACCGCCAGCTCACGGCTGGTACGCAAGCCGTAGTCGGCGAGTCGGCCCATCAGCTGGCTGTGGCTGGTATCGCCGGTGTCCGGCTCGATACGCGCCACCTGGTAGGCGCTGAACTCCAGCGGACGCGTCGCAGTGACCCGGGGATCGAGCTGGCGCAGGCTGCCGGCGGCGGCGTTGCGGGGGTTGGCGAAGACCTTGCCATCCGACTCCCTGGCCCGCTCGTTCAACGCCTCGAAGCCCTCATGGTTCATGATCACCTCGCCACGCACCTCCAGCAGCTCGGGCGGGGCATCGCCGCGCAGCTTCAGCGGGATGGATCGCAGCGTACGCAGGTTGGCGGTGATGCCTTCGCCGGTACGGCCGTCGCCGCGCGTGGCGCCACTAACCAGCCTGCCATGCTTGAAGACCAGCGACACGGCGGCCCCGTCCAGCTTGGGCTCGCAGCAGAAGGCCAGCGATTCGCCATGGGTTTCCAGGCGGTCGGCGACGCGTCTGACGAAAGCTTTGATCTCCTCCTCGCTGAAGGCGTTGTCCAGGGAGAGCATGGGTACAGCATGCCGCACCTCGGGGAAGCCGGCATCCGGCGCGGCCCCCACCCGCTGGGTCGGAGAGTCCGGAGTCACCAGCTCGGGATAGGCCTGCTCGAGTTCCTGCAGGCGGCGTAGGCGGCGATCATAGTCGGCATCGGTGAGCCGTGGGTCATCGAGGACATAGTAGCGGTAGTTGGCATCATCGAGCTCAGCGCGCAGGCGCGCCACCTCGTCGACGATCTGAGGGTCAGCTTGGGTCATGGCAATCCGTGTGTCGTCTACGGCAAAAGCCTCGAGGCTTGAAAGCAGCCATCATTTCGTCTCTCGGATAACGCAACAACCCCATGGTTTCATGGGGTTGTTGCGCTTCAAGCTTACCGCTCGGGGCGTAACCCGGTCGGCTAATTCACCTGAAAGCGATTGAGGCGATTGCGGCGCTCGAACTCCTGGACACGCTGGCGGGCAAACTCCACGGTCTGGGCGGTCATCACGCTCTGGTGCTCGTCCTTCAGCTCGCCGCTGAGATGGCGGACGATGACCATGGCGGTCTCGACCATCGCCTCGAAGGCGGCCGCGGTATCGCTGGCGCCCGGCAATGGCATCAGCAGAGTGATACCCGGAGTCCGGAAGTCATCCATCGCCTCAATGGGGAAGGTTCCCGGCTTGACCACGTTGACCATCGAGAACTGCAGGCGGCTATCCGGATCCTCGGTCTCGAAGCGATGGAAGATGCCCATGTCGCGGGCGTAGCGCAATCCACAGGCCAGCATCAGGTCGAGCAGTGCCGTACCGGAAAAGCCCTCCTCGTCCCGTGACAGCACGCTGATCACGATGATCTCGTCAGCGCCGCTCAGGGCCTGGCGGGCATGCTCGGCATTGACGTCATGGCGCAGGGCACGTTCCAGCACAGGGTGAGTGCGCACCACGTCGTCGCGCGATGCCATGTCGTCCCTCGAGTTCTCGTCAGGGACATCGTCCGCCACGTCGTGGATGGTCTCCTCGATCTCCAGGCGACGCCGCTCGGCGTCGCGGATAGCCTTCTCATCCTCGGCCTGCTGACGACGCGCCGCCTCGCGGGCAGCCTGTTCGGCGCGCTGCTGCTCGCGGCGCACCTTCCTCTCGGCCTTCTCGTCGCGCTTGTGCTCACGCCGCTCGGCGAGGTTTCTCTGGAGGGAGGCGCCGAAACGCTGCATGGAGGAGCCTACCCGCTTCGAGCCGCTCTTGAGGGAATCGCCCATACCTTCGAGATCCACCAGGCGATAGTGCTCCTCGTCGGTGTAGCCATCGTGATCCTCGGGATCGGCCGCCAGGGAGTGGACGTCCCGCGACGCGTGGTCATCCATGGACGTCTCGTCCAGACGATCCAGGCTCGCGAGAGTCGGCTCGCATCGCTCGTCGTCCTCGGCGTAGAGACCCGTTGGCTCCTGATTCGTCGCCGTCACCGGGCCCCGGGAAGCGGGCGCCTGGGCGCTGCGCGCAGCGGCGGGTTGGCGCTGTGCCGCGGACTCAGGATCGCGACTCAGGCTCTCCCGCGCCTCGGCGGGGCGGGTGATGCTCGGCTCACGCTCGCTGACCGAGCGGGGGGCCGATGCCCCGGAGCCGTCGGCATGGTGCCGGAACTCCGCCAGCACCCGCGAGGGGCCGGGATGCGCCTGGCGCTGTAGCTTAGGTTTGGCTTGTACCCCTTGGTCTTTCGCCGGCCTGACGACCCGCGCCCCTCCGTTGGGCAGCTCCCAGTTGATTTCGGCCGCGCGGGCCGCCGCTTCAGGGTCTTCGTCGCTCCCCGGGGGGGTACGCTCGTCACGGTCCGAGACCTGGTCGAGACGTGGAACACGACGCTGATGCTGCAGGCGACGCACACCATCGATGACGATGAGGGTCACCAGCGCCAGCCCTACTATGATCAGCCACTCTCTTAGTTCCATGGGTCGTCATGCCTTTTGCTAAGGCGCCATGCCTGATGGTAGTTCGTCGACAGCATAGCGCGATTGCCAAAAAAAGGGCCACTTTTTTGCTTGTCAAGCTCGGCATTTTGCTGCCGCAACCCGACCGACCCTTCGCAATCGCCCTTCAGGTTCCCTGCGCTTGCGTGCCATGCCGTTTTCTTTTGCCATCCTTGTTAACCCGTTTGCTGTTCACGTTCAAGCCCATCAGGCCTCGGCCAGGGTCGCGGCCTCCTCGACGCCGACCGATACCAGGCGTGACACTCCGGGCTCCTGCATGGTGACTCCCATCAAGCGTTCGGCAGTTTCCATGGCAATCTTGTTGTGAGTGATATAGATGAACTGGACGCTGTCGGACATCTCCTTCACCAGCTTGGCGTAGCGTCCCACATTGGCATCATCCAGCGGAGCATCCACCTCATCGAGCATGCAGAAGGGTGCCGGGTTGAGCTGGAAGATGGCAAATACCATCGACAGCGCGGTGAGGGCCTTTTCTCCGCCAGAAAGAAGATGAATGGTGCTGTTCTTCTTGCCGGGAGGGCGCGCCATGATGGTCACCCCGGTTTCCAGCAAATCCTCGCCAGTCAGCGTCAGCCATGCGGTTCCCCCACCGAATACCCGCGGGAAAAGCGCCTGAAGGCCGGCATTGACTCGCTCGAAGGTGTCGCGGAAGCGTGTTCGGGTTTCCTGGTCGATACGCCGGATGGCTCGGTCCAGAGTCTCCAGCGCCTCGCTGAGCTCGGCGTGCTGGGCCTCTAGGTAGTCGCGGCGCTCGGCCTGCTGGTCGTACTCCTCGATAGCCGCCAGGTTGATGGCGCCCAGCCGGCGCACCCGCTCACCAACCTCCTCCAGCCGGGTCTGCCAGGCAGACTCGGTGGCATTGGGGTCAAGGGACTCGACCAGGCTGTCAGCGCCGTGATTCAGCTCGGCGAGCTGCTCGTCGTATGCCTCGGCCTTGAGCGCCAGGGCCTGGACCTGCATGCGCGATGCCTGAAGACGCTCGCGAATGCCCTCGAGGTTGCGCTCGTGGCCGTGGCGGGCCTGCTCGTCCTCGCGTAGCCGCTCGACCAGCTCGGCGGCCCGGGCACGGGTTTCATTGAGCACTCGCTCCTCGCGCTCGCGGCGCTCGAGAAGCTCGTCGAGCCGCTCGCGATGCTCCTCGTCGGGTTCATGGAGGCCTTCGCGCGCCTCCTCGAGCTCGGCGCAGCGCAGCTCGAGGCGCTCCCGCGCCTCGCCGGCACGCCCCAGCTGCTCGGCCAGGCCGTTGCGCTCGGTGGCGGTGCGCTCCTGCTCCAGGGCCAGGCGCTGGGCTTGCTCGGCCAGGGGACGCTGCCGTGCGCGCAGCGCAGCGAGCCGCTGCCGCGCGTCGCGACGCTGCCGCTCAAGCCGCTCGCGGGTCTCGGCGCCCTCTTCCAGCCGGGCCATGGCCGCTTGCCACTGCTCGCGCGACTCATCCAGGGCCAGCAGAGCCTCCTCGCGGGATTCGGCCAGGCCCTCAAGCTCCTCGGCGAGTTCGGCGGCGCGCCCCTCCAGGTGATCGAGCCGGCTGGCCAGGGCGCTCTCCTGCACGGCCAGCTGCTGGCGCTGCTGCTCGAGCTCGCGTTCCTCATCGCGCGACTGCTCCAAGGCCGCCTCGGTCTGTTCGACCCGGGCCATGGCCATTTCAAGATCGCGCTCCTGGTCAGCGAGACGGGCCTCCACTTCGGCCAGTTCCTCGCGCACCTGTGTCTCGCGGCGCCGGCTGACCAGCAGGGCATCCGGGCCGGTGCCGGCGCCACGCTGGCGCACCCAGCCGCTTCCCAGCCAGAGACCATCGGGGGTGACCAGGCTCTCGCCGGCCGCCAGGCTTTCGCGGGCCGCCCAGGCCGCCTCGCGGTCCTCGACGCAACGGATCGCGGCCAGCCACTGGCCGGCCGCGCCGGCGCCACGCACCCGGGCCGCCAGGCTGCCGGCCGGAGCAGGCGACGCTTCGGCCTCGAGCAGGCCCAGCTCGGCGTCCGGCGGCGAGGACAGCACCTCGCGGGCGCCGGGCAGCGACACCAGCCGCGCCCGCAGCCAGGGCGCCAGTACCCAGGAGACCGCCGCCTCCCAGCCGGGCTCGACCTCAAGGGCCTCGCCGAGGCGAGGTTGATCGCCCAGGCCGTGCTTGGCCAGGTGCGCATCAAGCGCCGCGTCGTGATCGGCCAGGGCCGCCTGGATCAGCGCCTCCAGCGAGGCCAGTTCGCCCTGCAGGGTGCTGCGCCGCTGGCGATCGGCCTCGCGAGCCGCCTCGGCCTCCCGCACCTGCTGCCGGGCACCGTCGCGGCTGACCTGATGCTCGCCTCGACGTGCCTCAAGCTCGGCCAGGCGTGCCTCGAGCTCGGCACGGCGCTCGGCCAGCTCGCGGCGCTGCTCGCCCAGCTCGACGATATCGGGAAGCTGCTCATGCTGCTGGCGACGACGACGCTCGTCGGCGGCCAGACGCTCAAGCCGACTCTCCAGCTCGCGCAGCCGGTCCTGGGCGCGCTCCGCCTCGCGGCTCTGTGCCTGCCAGCGCTCGCCAAAGTTCTCCCAGGCGGCATCGGCCTCCTCGGCCCGGGGCTCGGCCTCCTCCAGGGCGGCCTCCAGCTCGGCGAGCTGTTCGGCCACCTCTTCCTGCTCCGGCCCCAGGGTCTCGAGGCGCTCGTCGAGGCGGACCAGGCGTGCGTCGTCGTCGTCACCAAGGCGGGCGAGCTCAGCGAGTTCGCGGCGTGCGGCCTCAAGATCGCGGGCCAGCTGCTGGTCCCGGGCGCGGGTGTGCTCGAGATCCTGCTCCAGGCGGGCGATGGCAGTGGTGGTCTCGAAGAAGCGCAACTGCCGGTCGTCGAGCTCGGCGGCCAGGCGGTCATGCTCGGCGCGGGCCTCCTCCAGGCGGCTCTCGGCCTGGCGCATGCCCAGCACCTCACGTTCCACGGCGGTCTCCAGCTCGCGGACGCGGCTCTCCTCTTCCCTCTGGCTGGCGCGCAGGGCGCGCCCACGCAGCAGCGCCAGCTCGCCCTTGAGGCGATGCTCCTCCTGCTTGAGGGTCTGGTAGCGACGCGCCGCCTCGGCCTGGCGCTTGAGCCGCTCGAGCTGCTTGTCGAGCTCCTCGCGGATGTCCTCCAGGCGCTCCAGGTTCTCCTGGGTGCGCCGCATGCGGTTCTCGGTCTCGCGACGGCGCTCCTTGTACCTGGAGATGCCGGCGGCCTCCTCGAGGGTCGCGCGCAGCTCCTCGGGACGCGCCTCAATCAGCCGCGAGATCATGCCCTGGCCGATGATCGCATAGGAGCGCGGCCCCAAGCCGGTGCCCAGGAACAGATCCGCGATGTCGCGGCGGCGGCACTTCTGGCCGTTGAAGAAGTAGCTGGACTGGGCGTCGCGGGTAACCTGACGCTTGACGGCGATCTCGGCGTACTGGGCATAGGCCCCGCCCAGGGTGCCGTCGCGGTTATCGAAGAGCAGCTCGATGGAGGCCAGTCCCACCGGCTTGCGGCCGGTGGAGCCGTTGAAGATGACGTCGGTCATCGACTCGCCGCGCAGGGTCTTGGCCGATGATTCACCCATCACCCAACGCACCGCATCGATGATGTTGGACTTGCCACAGCCGTTGGGTCCGACGATAGCGGTCATGTTGCCGTCGAAAGGCACGGTCACGGGGTCGACGAAAGACTTGAACCCCACCAGGCGGATCGACGTGAGGCGCATGGACTTACTCGACGACCTGGTCGATCACCACCTCGACGGGCTCGCCATCGGTGTTGCCCACCGTCACCCCCTCGAGGGTGCCGACCAGGTCGCCGGGTTGGGGCGTGGCCTGGCCACTCTCGGAGACGCGCACCACCAGCCGCGCCTGGTCCACCCTGGAGAGTCGTGCCATCGGCGCCATGGCGTCAGCGTCGTTGAGCACCAGGGTCAACGGCAGCTCGTCCAGCTGAGCCCGGACCACGGCCAGCGGCGGCAGCTCCTCCTTGAGGTCGCGGGCCACCACGAAGACGCTAGCATTTCCCTCGAGCCGACCGGCGAGATCGTCCGCCAGGCGCACCCGTACGGAGATGCCGGGCCCCTCGCCGGCCTGATCGGTCGCATCGGGGACGATCCCCAGGCGTCGCTGGGCGACCTGGATGCCCTGGCGCAGGGCATCGGCGGTACCGGAGTCCTGCAGGCCGGCGATGGCCCGGCGCCACTGATCGATGGCGGTCTGGTAGTCGCCACCCTCGAAGGCCTCGATGCCGAGCATGCCGAGCACCGTGGGCTGGGCGGGCTGCATCGCCAGCACCTCGTCGACCAGCGACTGGACCTCGTCGGTCATCTCGCGGCCAGCGGCGAAGTAGCGCATCTGTGCCAGCTCGGCCAGCAGCCCGGGCTGGCGACCCTCGAGCGCGATCAGCCGCTCAAGAACACGGGTGGCCTCGCCGATGCGACCGCTGTCACGGTAGAGCGGGAACAGTGCTCGCCAGACGTTGGGGTTGCCGGGCTGGCGGGCGGCCTGCTCCTCGAGTCGCTCGACCAGCATTGGCAACGAGGCATCAGGATCGTTCATTACTTGCTGCTGGACCATATAGAGGGCGAGGTCGCCCTCGGCGCCCTTCTGGTGATACCAGAAGACACTGGCCAGCACCACGGCCAGCATCACCACTGGCACCGCCAGCTTACCGGAGGTGGTCAGCTTGAGTGGCGCACGCTCCCGGCGCTCGGTGTCCTCGAGCAGGCTGCGCTCAAGCTCCAGGCGATCCTCCTCGAAGCGCTGGGCGTCGATGTCGCCGCGCTCACGGGCGGCCTCCAGCGAGGCCAGGCGACGACGGTAGATGGCCAGGTTCTGGTCGGCAGTGCGGTTGTTAACCTCGACGTCGCGCTGGGCGGCACGCACGGCGGCGGCATGCCGCAGGGGGGCCACCAGCAACCACAGCGCCGGTAGCAGCAGCACGGCAAGGGCGATCCATAGCAGAGTCATTCGGTCCTCTCGCGTTTGATTAGAGCATCCAGTCGCGCTCGCTCCTCGGCGCTCAAGTCGCGGGCCGAAGTGCGCCGACGAGCGCGCACCATGAGCACCACCACCAGGGCGCCGAGTAGTGCCAGCCCGGCGGGAAGTCCCCACAACAGCAGGGTGCGGCCCTCGAGGCGCGGGTTATAGAGCACATAGTCACCGAAGCGGTTGACCATGAAATCAAGGATCTCCTTGTCGGAACGGCCGGCCTGGAGTTGGCGATAGACCCGCTCGCGCATGTCGCCGGCGATCGGCGAGTCCGAGTCGCCGATCGCCTGGTTCTGGCACTTGGGACAGCGCAGGGTCGCAGTGAGATCGCGGTAGCGCTGCTCGGTCACCGGGTCGTCGAACTCACGCACATCCACCGCCGCCTGAGCCAGGACGGGCCACAGCAGCAGGACGCACAGCAGCAGGCGGGTGATCAGCGCCATTTTGCCACCTCCGGCAGTATCTTTTCGCGTACGTCCTCCGGCTTGATGTAGCCGGTATGGTGATAGCGGATGATGCCGTCGCGATCGACCAGGAAGGTCTCCGGGGCGCCGTAAACGCCCAGGTCGAAGCCCAGGCTGCCCTCGGGATCGAAGATGTTGACCTCGAAGGGGTTGCCGAACTCACCCAGAAACCCGCGCCCCTTCTCGCGGGTGTCCTTGTAGTCAACCCCCACCAGGCGCACGCCGCGCTCG
Source organism: Halomonas ventosae (assembly GCF_004361885.1). GTDB lineage: Bacteria > Pseudomonadota > Gammaproteobacteria > Pseudomonadales > Halomonadaceae > Halomonas > Halomonas ventosae_C. The sequence goes on along the minus strand of NZ_SNWH01000011.1, from coordinate 73,913 downwards.
GCGAGGTCAAGCAGCTGGGGCATCTCCTGCTTGCAGGTCGGGCACCATTCACCCCAGACGTTGACCAGGGTGACCTCGCCCTCGAGCAGCGAGGCATCCACCACCCGCTCGGGATCCTCGAGGGTGGTGAGCTCGAAGGCCGGGAAGTCCCGAGCCATCAGCGCCGAGTGGCGTTCGAAGGGGTTGATCGACAGCCCCATGTAGAGGAAGGCGCTGAGCACCAGGAAGCCAACCAGCGGCAGCAGCAGCAGCAGGCGACGCTTCATGTGGTAGCCTCCCGCGGTTCAGCAACCACCGCGCGCTCGGGGTCGCGGGCCGTCACGCGGCGCCGGTAGCGCCGGTCGGCCACGGCCAGCACCCCGCCGGTGGCCATCAGCAAGGCCCCCAGCCACAGCCAGCGCACAAAAGGCTTGTACTGCAGGCGCATGGCCCAGCTGCCGTCTCCCAGGTTTTCGCCCATGGCCACGTAGAGGTCACGAAACAGGCCGGGGCGCAGGGCGACCTGGGTCATCGGCATGCCACGGGCGATGTAGAGACGCTTCTCGGGGGTCATGGTAAAACGGCGCTGGCTGTCGCCGCGACGCACTTCGAGCTCGGCGGTATCCGCCAGGTAGTTTGGTCCCCGGCGGTTGGCGAGCTCGGTCATGGTGAAAGTATAGCCGGCCAACTCGACGCTATCGCCCACTCCCAGGCGCACGTTGCGCTCGATGGCATAGTTGGAGACCACAGTGACACCGATGATGGTCACCGCAATACCCAGATGGCCAAGGATCATCCCCCAGTAGGCCAGCGAGAGGCGCTTGAGGCCGGCCAGGCGACCGGCGGAGTGACGGGACTTGGCCCACAGGTCGCGCGCCATGGGCAGCACGATCCACAGCGCCACCAGCACCCCCAGGCTGACCTTGAGATTCCACTCGCCGCGGTAGAGAAGCGGCGCGAGTGCAGCGAGCACCAGCGCTGCTAGGCCGGCGAGCCAGCTGCGCCGGAAGAGGTCGCGGGCCGGGGTATCCTTCCAGCGCGCCAGAGGGCCCAAGCCCATGAACAGGCAAAGCACCACGGTCAACGGCACGAAGAGTGCGTTGAAGTAGGGTGGGCCGACACTGATCTTGCCCAGGTTGAGGGCATCGAGCAGCAGCGGATAGACCGTACCCAGCAGCACCGTGACGGTCATGATCACTAGCAGGATGTTGTTGATCAGCAGCAGGGCGTCACGCGACAGCCAGCCAAAGCCTACCCGCTGGCTGACCCGCGGCGCGCGCAGCGCGAATAACAGCAGCGAGAGCCCCACGGTGATCCCCAGCAGCATCAGGACGAAGAACCCGCGGGCGGGGTCGTTGGCGAAGGCATGCACCGAGGTGAGCACGCCCGAGCGCACCAGGAAGGTACCCATCAGCGACAGCGAGAAGGTGAAGATCGCCAGCAGCACCGTCCAGCTCTTGAAGGTCCCTCGCTTCTCGGTCACCGCCAGCGAGTGGATCAACGCCGTGCCGGCCAGCCACGGCAGCAGCGAGGCGTTCTCGACCGGGTCCCAGAACCACCAGCCGCCCCAGCCCAGCTCGTAGTAGGCCCACCAGCTGCCCAGGGCGATGCCCACGGTGAGAAAGGCCCAGGCGATGTTGGTCCAGGGCCGCGCCCAACGGGTCCAGGCTGCATCCAGGCGTCCCTCCAGCAGGGCGGCGATGGCAAAGGCGAAGACCACCGAAAAGCCCACATAACCCATGTAGAGCATCGGCGGATGAACGATCAGCCCGAAGTCCTGCAGCAGGGGATTGAGGTCGGCGCCGTCCTGGGGAACATTGGGCAACAGCCGCTCGAAGGGGTTGGAGGTTATCAACACGAAGGTCAGAAAACCAACGCTGACCAGCCCCATGACGCCTATCACCCGGGCCAGCATGTCGCGCGGCAGTTCCCGCGAGAAGTGGCTCACGGCGAAGGTCCACGCGGCCAGGATCAGGCTCCACAACAGCACCGAACCCTCATGATTGCCCCACACGGCGCTGGCCTTGTAGTACCAGGGCAGCATCGAGTTGGAGTTGTTGGCCACGTTGGCCACGCTGAAGTCGTCCAGTAGATAGCTGGCGGTCAAGCAGGCGTAGGCGATGGCCAGGAAGAGGAACTGCCCGGTGGCCATGGGACGCGCGTAGGCCATCCATAGGGGGCGGCGCGTGGCGGCGCCGGCGAGTGGCATGACCGCCTGCACTGCCGCCATCAGCAGGGCAATGATCATGGCGTAGTGGCCGATTTCGGGGATCATTAGGGTCTGCATGGACACTCCGGATCAGTTCAGGTTGGCGTTATTAGACTGCGCGTCACGCCACTGGCCCAGCTCACCAGCCTTGGCCTGGTAGTCCTGCGGTGAGTAACCGGACTCCTCCAGCGCCTGGGCCACCTCGGGGGGCATGTAGTTTTCGTCGTGGCGCGCCAGCACCTGGTCGGCGCGCAGCCAGCCATCCTGCTGGAGCTCGCCGACCACCACCACCCCCTGCCCCTCGCGGAACAGGTCGGGGAGGATGCCGCTGTAGCGCACCTCGAGATCGTCGACATAGTCGGTGACGGTGAAGGTCACCTCGAGGCTCTGCTTGTCGCGATCCACCGAGCCCTTCTTGACCATCCCACCGGCGCGGATCTGGCGCGCCAGGGGCGCATCCCCGGCGGCGATCTGCACCGGGCTGAAGAAGAGGTTGATATTGCTGCGCAGGGCGTAGAGGGTCAGGCCCACGGCGATGGCGGCCAGCGAGACCAGCCCCAGGATCACGAATAGCTTCTGCTTGCGTTTAGCTCTCATGGACGTGCCCCTCTTGATGGGAAACCTGAGTCTCTTGATGGGAAACCTGAGTCTCGGCGGCGCCGTAGCCTTGCGTACGACGCGCCCGACGCCGCAAGTCGCGCAACAGCACGCGGCGCTCGGCACGGGCATGCAGCACCACGGCCACCAGCAGCAGCCCGGTGACACCCCAGGCCGCCCATACGTAGGCGCCATGGCCGCCCATGGCCAGGAAAGCCGACAGGGAATCAAATGCCATCAGCTCACCTCCATGGTCAGCTCACGCACCCAGCGCTTGCTCGATTCACGGCGCAAAATCTCGCTGCGGGTGCGCATCAGGGTCACCGCGATAAAGAAGCAGTAGAAGCCCAGCACCATGATCAGCAGCGGCGCCCACATTTCCATCGGCATGGCCGGTCGCGACGTCATGCTGAAGGTGGCCGGCTGGTGCAAGGTATACCACCAGTCCACCGAATACTTGATGATGGGAATATTGATCACCCCGACCATCGCCAGCAGCGAGGCCGCCCGGGAGGCGCTGTCGCGGCTGGAGAAGGCGCCACGCAGGGCGATGACGCCGAAGTAGAGAAACAGCAGAATGAGCATCGAGGTGAGGCGGGCATCCCACATCCACCAGGTTCCCCAGGTGGGCACGCCCCACACCGCCCCGGAGAACAGTGCCACGAAGGTCATGGCGGCGCCCAACGGGGCCATCACTGTCGCCGCCATGTCGGCGAGCTTGATTTTCCAGACCATGAAGATGAAGCCGGCCACCGCCATGGTGACGAAGATCGACTGAGCCAGGAAGGCCGCCGGCACGTGCACATAGATGATGCGGAAGCTGTTGCCCTGCTGGTAGTCGGCGGGGGCGAAGGCCAGCCCCCAGACGCTGCCCACCAGGATCAGCGCCGCCGCCGCCACCCAGAACCACGGCAGCAGCCGTTCGCTGATGGCGTAGAACCACTTGGGAGAGCCAAGCTTGTGTATGAAGGCCCACATACTGATTGTCGTCCTCAACCGTTGATACTGATACGCAGCGAGGCCGCGATCGCCCATGGGGCGAGGCCCAGCGCCACTGCCAGAAGCGCACCCAGAATGGCCAGGTGCGCGGAGACGCCATCGCCGAGGATGGCCGCCTGCACGGCCCCGGCGCCGAAGATCAGCACCGGGATATAGAGCGGCAGCACCAGCAGCGAAAGCAGCACCCCGCCCCGTGAGAGCCCTACAGTCAACGCCGCCCCGATGGCACCGATCAGGCTCAGGCTGGCACTGCCCAGCGCCAGCGATAGCGCCAGCACCGCATAACTGCCTGACGGCAGCGACAGCAAGATGCCTAGCAGCGGCGCCATCAGCGCCAGCGGCAGACCGGTGAGCAACCAATGCACCGCCACCTTGGCCAGCGCCAGCGCAGGCAGCGGCTGGGGCGAAAGCAGCAGCTGCTCCAGGGAGCCATCGTCAAAGTCGCTGCGAAACAGGCTGTCCAGCGAGAGCAGTGCCGCAAGCAGCGCCGCCACCCACAGCAGGCCCGGGGCGATGACCGCCAGCAGTTCCGGGTCCGGCGAGATGCCGATCGGGAACAGGGTGATCACCAGGGCAAAGAACACCAGCGGGTTGAGCACCTCGCTGCGCCGGCGCATCATTAACACCAGGTCACGCTTCAACGTCGCTCGTATTGCGACCCACGCGCCGCCCTCGGGTTCCCGGAACAGCGGCATTTTTCCTGGCTCCTGCGTCAGGCGTGGCTCAGAGTGCGGCATCGTCACCCCCCTGCCCCAGCCGAATACAGCGCAGTGCCGGCGACTCGGCCAGTGCGTGGTGGGTGGTGACCAGCACGCAGCCGCCGCGCAGGGCATGGGCCGCTAGGCGCCCTTCGAGCGCCGCCACGCCGTCGCGGTCGATGGCGGTGAAGGGCTCGTCGAGCACCCACAGCGGACGCGGGATCAGCTCCAGCCGGGCCAGGGCCACCCGGCGCTGCTGGCCCGCGGAGAGCTGACCGGCGGGCAGATCCTCGAAGCCGGCGAGCCCCATGGCCGCCAGCGCCGCAAAGCGCGCCGCCTCGGCATCGGGCTCGCCCGCCAGGGCCTGGTACCAGGCCAGGTTCTCCAGCGGCGTCAGCGCCGCCTTGACCCCCGGTGCATGCCCCAGATAGAGCAGGTTGGCCAGGAAGTCCTGGCGCTTGCGCCGCATGGGGTGGTCGTTCCAGTAGAGCTCGCCTTCGAAGTCGGCCAGCTGTCCGGAAAGAATCTTCAGCAGGGTGGTCTTGCCGCTGCCATTGGGGCCCTCCACACGCACGATCTCGCCGGCATGGATGTCCAGGTCAAGGTCGCGGAACAGCCAGCGATCGTCCCGCTCACAGGCCAGCTTTCGGGCTTGCAGACGCAGGCTCAAGGCACTCTCCCGGCATGGGGTATTTCGCCCGGAACTCTACATGCAAAGGGCTCTGGCTACCAGTCGAGCCGTCTGCGTCAGGCGGTCACACTTGGTGTGGATCAAGCCTTGCGTGGCCCCCCTCTCTTGCCAGATTCCAGCCCGCTGCTATGCTCGTGAAGCACTGTACGTATTGACAGTTTCTTTCAACGCCAGGGGAACCCTCGCATGCCCAACGTCATATCGCAGTACCTGGAGCGCCGCCCCCATCTTCCGTTGGCCGAGGTCTGGGTAGCCATCGAGGCCGATACGCTGACCGAGATCCCACTGCTCGGCCGTGTCTCGGCGGGCATGCCCATCGAGGCCTGTCCCCAGGCCGACAGCATCCAGGTGCCCACGCGCATGGTGCGCCGCAATACCTATGCCCTGCGGGTGCGCGGCGACTCCATGGTCGATTGCAACATCTTCGACGGGGATGTAATCATCATCGAACGTCGCGAGAGCGCCGAGAACGGCGAGACCGCGGTGGTGATGATCAACGACCAGGAGGTCACCCTGAAGAAGCTCTACATCGAGAAGTCCGGCGTGCGCCTGCAGCCGGCCAACGAGCGCATGGCGCCCATCTACCTGCGCAACGACGACATCCAGGTGATCGGCCTGGTGATGGGGGTGGTGCGCCAGACGGAGCTAGCCGCCTGATGCGCTACGCCGTCCCCGACGTCCCTGCGGGACGCTGGCAAGAGAGCGAACTGGTAGTGGAGAAAAGCCGCTTCATCACCTGGCTTTGTCATGCGCCGGACAGCATCGCCTTCGAGGCACTGTTGGCCGAGGCCCGCCGCACCCACCCCGGCGCCAGCCACCACTGCAGTGCCTTCATCGCCGGCCCACCCGGCGAGCAGACCGCCATCGGCTTCTCCGACGACGGCGAGCCCGGCGGCACCGCCGGGCGCCCCATGTTCCAGGTACTGGAAGGATCGGGGCTCGGCCAGGTGGGCTGCGTGGTCACGCGCTACTTCGGCGGCACCAAGCTCGGCACCGGCGGCCTAGCACGCGCCTACTCCCGCGCCGTCGCCGAAGGCCTGGAGGCCCTGCCGCGCCGCACCGTGGTCGAGCGCACCCCACTGCGCCTGCGGGTCGACTTCGCCGGAGAGGCCGAGGCCCGCGCCTGGCTGGCCGAGCAGCAGGTGCCAGTCGCGCAGGCCGACTACGCCGCCGACGGGGTGGTGCTCACCGTGGGCTGGCCCCGTGACATAGAGGCAGACCTGAGCCCACTGGCGTCGCGGCTGCGCGGCCACCTCGAGCTTATCGACGCCTGATCCCGAGGCGCCTCACCCCAGATACTTGATCATCACCCCGGCGGCCACCGCCGAGCCGATCACCCCGGCCACGTTGGGCCCCATGGCATGCATCAGCAGGAAATTGTGGGGATTGGACTCCAGCCCCACCTTGTTGGAGACCCTTGCTGCCATGGGCACCGCCGAGACCCCCGCCGAGCCGATCAGCGGGTTGATCGGCATCCGGCTCACGGTGTTCATCAGTTTGGCCATCAGGATCCCACAGGCGGTGCCGATGGCGAAGGCCACCATGCCCAGCGCCAGGATTCCCAGGGTCTCCACGGCCAGGAAGCGGTCGGCCATCAGTTTGGAGCCCACTGAGAGACCCAGGAAGATGGTCACGATGTTGATCAGCGCGTTCTGGGCGGTGTCGGAGAGCCGCTCCACCACCCCGCACTCGCGCATCAGGTTGCCGAAGCAGAACATCCCCAGCAGCGGCGCGGCATCCGGTAGGAACAGCACCACCAGGATCAGCAGACTGAGCGGGAAGACGATCTTCTCGCGCTTTGACACCGGCCGCAGCTGGGTCATGACGATCTCTCGCTCCCGCTTCGAGGTCAGCGCCTTCATGATCGGCGGCTGGATCAGCGGCACCAGCGCCATGTAGGAGTAGGAGGCCACGGCGATGGCACCCAGCAGCTCCGGCGCCAGGATGCTCGACACGTAGATCGAAGTGGGGCCGTCGGCGCCGCCGATGATGCCGATGGCGGCGGCCTGGTTAAGCGAGAAATCCATCCAGCCCATGGCCGACATGCCCACCGCGCCGAGCAGGGTGGCGAAGATGCCGAACTGCGCCGCCGCGCCCAGGAACAGCGTGCGGGGATTGGCCAGCAGCGGCCCGAAGTCGGTCATCGCCCCCACGCCCATGAAGATCACCAGCGGGGCGATGCCCGAGGCGATCGCCACGCTGTAGAACTGGTAGAGCATGCCGTGGGCGAAGCCGGCGTCCATGGCTATGTCGTTGGCGGAGCGCAGCAGCGCCGGGGAAAGGTCACCATGCAGGGTCTCGCTCAGGGTGTGGCGCCAGGCCTCGACGCTGGCGCCCGGGTCCAGGCCGAGCTGCAGCGCCGCGGCCATCTGCTCGAGCAGCGCCGGCCGTGCCAGATGCGCCGCCTGCTCGGCGGCGGAAAGGGCGAGACCCGCCTCGGGGATGTTGGCCAGTATCCCGCCGAAGCCGATCGGCACCAGCAGCAGCGGCTCGAACTTCTTGGCGATGGCCAGGTAGAGCAGTCCCAGGCCCACCAGGACCATGACACCCTGCCCCAGGCTGAGGTTGTAGAGCCCCGAGCCATACCAGAGGGTAAGCAGTTTCTCCATGACGGGGCCCCTAGAGTTCGATCAGCACGTCGCCGACGGCGACGCTGTCGCCCTCGCCGACCTTGACGGCGGAGACGGTGCCGGCGCTCGCCGCGCGCACCTCGGTCTCCATCTTCATCGCCTCGAGGATGATCACCACGTCGCCCTCGGCGACGCTGTCACCCTCGCGCACGTTGACCTTGAAGATGTTGCCGGCCAGCGGCGCGGTGATCGCCTCGCCGCTGGAGGCCGGGGCCGGCGCGCTGGCGGGCTGGGCCTCGCCCTGGGCGGTGACGTCGCCGATCTCGCCCCCCTCGGCGACCTCCACCACATAGGCCTTGCCGTTGACCTTGACGGTATAGGTCTCGGGGCCGGACGGCGCGGCCGCGCCCCCCTTGTCCTCGACCTTCGCCGGCGGCTGCGATGCCTGGGTATCCGGTGCCTGGGGTGCCGGCTCGAAGGCCTCAGGGTTATCGCGGTTCTTGAGGAACTTCAGGCCGATCTGCGGGAAGAGCGCATAGGTGAGCACGTCGTCGATCTCGCGCTCGCCCTCGGCCAGGCGGATGCCGTCGGCCTTAGCCTTCTCCTTGAGCTCGGCGGTCAGTCGATCCATTTCCGGGTCCAGCCGATCGGCTGGGCGGCAGGTGATCGGCTCACCCCCCTCCAGCACGCGCGCCTGCAGCTCCTTGTTGAACGGCGCGGGGGCGGCGCCATATTCGCCCTTGAGCAGCGCCTGGACCTCCTTGGAGATCGACGTGTATCGGCTGCCCATCATCACGTTCATCACCGCCTGGGTGCCGACGATCTGCGAGGTGGGAGTGACCAGCGGAATGAAACCCAGGTCCTCGCGAACTCGCGGGATCTCCTTGAGCACGTCGTCGAGCTTGTCGCCGGCGCCCTGCTCCTTGAGCTGGCCTTCCATGTTGGTGAGCATGCCACCCGGCACCTGGGCGATCAGGATGCGCGAGTCGATACCCTTCAGCGAGCCCTCGAAGGCGGCGTATTTCTTGCGCACCTCACGGAAGTAGGCGGCAATCTCCTCGAGCAGTTCGAGGTCCAGCCCGGTGTCACGCTCGGTGCCCTGAAGGATCGCCACCACCGATTCGGTGGGGCTGTGGCCATAGGTCATCGACATCGAGGAGATGGCGGTGTCGACGTTATCGATGCCCGCCTCGGCGGCCTTGAGAGCGGTGGCGGTGGACATGCCGGTGGTGGCATGACACTGCATGTGGATGGGGATATCCACCGCCTTCTTGAGCTTGGTGACCAGTTCAAAGGCGTCGTAGGGCTTGAGCAGGCCGGCCATGTCCTTGATGCAGAGCGAGTCGGCGCCCATGGCGGCGATGGTCTTGCCGAGTTCGACCCAGCCGTCCAGGGTGTGCACCGGGCTCACCGTGTAGGAGAGCGTGCCCTGGGCATGGCCCTCGACCTTGCGCACCGCCTGGATGGCGCGCTCCAGGTTGCGCGGGTCGTTCATGGCATCGAAGACACGGAACACGTCGACGCCGTTGGTCCTGGCCCGCTCGACGAACTTGTCCACCACGTCATCGGCGTAGTGGCGATAGCCCAGCAGATTCTGGCCACGCAGCAGCATCTGCTGGGGGGTGTTGGGCATGGCGGCCTTCAACGCCCGTATCCGCTCCCACGGATCCTCGCCGAGGTAGCGGATACAGGCGTCGAAGGTGGCCCCGCCCCAGGACTCCAGCGACCAGAAGCCGACGCGGTCGAGCTTCTCGGCGATGGGCAGCATGTCGTCGAGGCGCATGCGGGTGGCGAACAGCGACTGGTGGGCGTCACGCAGGACCACATCGGTGATGCCCAGCGGGCGAGCGTTGTCAGTCATGGGTTTGACCTTGAGGTAGTGGATGTAGGGAGAAGGGAGGCAGGCGGGGTTCAGCGGCGGTGTCGGCGGCGATAGTGATGCACCGCGGCACTGATGGCCACCATGACGTCATCGTCCTGGGGAGCGGCACCACGACCGCGTGCCGGCACCGGAGGCGCCACGGGCTCCGGGAAGAAGCGACCGATGATCTTGGACATCAGGGTGGTGACGATGACTAGCAAGGTAAGAAAAACAAAAACAAAGCCCATGCCAAGGGCCATGAGGGAGAGTCCCTCTTCCAGCAGCTGCATGTCCTGCATCGCGCGCCTCTCCTGTTGAACATGTACCTCCATGCGCCTCAACGGTGCGAGACATGGCGGCTTGCGCAAAATTTTCGATGCTATAACCTGCCACACTCTGATCAGATTGCAATGGTGCTGTGGTGGAAGTCGGCGTTGTTAATTTACTACAAGATGTACCGGGCAGGGTCGGCCTGGCCCCCATGGAGGGCGTTATCGACGCTCACACCCGGGACCTGCTGACCCGGCAGCCGGGCTTCGACTGGGCGGTCACCGAGTTCGTCCGCGTGGTAGATGCCCGACTGCCACCGCGCGTCTTCCACAAGCACTGCCCCGAACTCCAGGGCGCTCGCATGACGACTCCGGCCGGCGTACCGGTCCAGCTGCAACTGCTCGGCTCCGATCCCGAGGCCCTGGCGGCCAACGCCGCCCAGGCACTGCGCCTAGGCGCCACCGGTGTCGACCTCAACTTCGGCTGCCCGGCCAAGCTGGTCAATCGCCACGACGGCGGCGCCTCGCTGCTGCGCGACCCGCGGCGCGTGCATGCCGTGGTCGCGACCGTGCATGAGGCGGTAGGACACCGCATTCCGGTGACCGCCAAGATCCGCCTGGGCTTCGCCGATCGACGCCTGGCACTGGCCTGCGGGCGCGCTGCCCAGACAGGGGGTGCCCGCCACCTGGTGGTGCATGGCCGCACCCGGGAAGAGGGCTACCGCCCACCGGCCCACTGGGAGTGGATCGGCCGCATCCACCAGCGCCTCTCCATCCCAGTGGTCGCCAACGGCGAGATCTGGACCCTGGAGGACTACTGGAAGGCCCGCACCCTCTCCGGGTGTCGCGACGTGATGCTCGGTCGCGGCGCCCTGGCGGACCCCTGGCTCGCGGCGCGCATCCGCCACTGGCAGATGACTGGTGAGCGCTTACCCGATACGCCCTGGGAGGCCCGGGCACGAATCCTTGCTGACTTTGCTGCGCTGCAGCGTAGCACACTTCCGACGCGTACCGTTACTGCGCTCATCAAACAGTGGCTCAGCCACATGCGCCAGCGCGACCCCGAGGCAGCCTACCGGTTCCAGGCCGTGAAGCGTCTGCGCGAGCTCGACGCCCTATTGATCGGCCTCCAAACCCCGACCACTACCATCAACCGCCTTCCTTCCTGTGTTCACGATGACCCGCGAGTCAAGACAGCCTAACGGCAGCCATCGCCAGACAATAGGCGCACCAAAAAAAGAGGCGCCCCTCGCATGGCGACGGCGCCTCAAACGATCGCCGGGGCCGGCGCCCGTGGAACGCCGACCCGGGTAGCAGACCACCGGGCCTGACACAAGAGAGAAAACCTCGCCACAGCGGCGGAATATAGAGAAGACCCGCCCTCACAGAGAGGACGGGTCGATATCTGGCGCGCCCGGGAGGATTCGAACCTCCGACCACCTGATTCGTAGTCAGGTACTCTATCCAGCTGAGCTACGGGCGCGTAAGGCAACAAGCAGGTACGTTGCGGGGATCAACCGATCGGCAAGGGGCCGACCACATGCCGGGTGAAGATGGCGCGCCCGGGAGGATTCGAACCTCCGACCACCTGATTCGTAGTCAGGTACTCTATCCAGCTGAGCTACGGGCGCTGGACCTTAGCGTGACGACAATGGCGGAGAGGGAGGGATTCGAACCCTCGAAGAGGCTATAAACCCCTTACTCCCTTAGCAGGGGAGCGCCTTCAGCCACTCGGCCACCTCTCCCTCATCGACACGGTGCGCATCCTACCGTTTTAGAAGACCATTGTCCAGCAACCCCGACCGCTTTTTCGCATGACCCGCGCAGCGCGCTTGCCGTTGAGATCGTCATCCCTCGTCATCGCCCTGGAGACCGGACTCGGACTTCTCACGCTGAATGCGCTGGTAGATCTCTTCGCGATGCACGGCGACATCCTTGGGGGCATTGACGCCAATGCGAACCTGGTTGCCCTTGACACCAAGGACGGTCACGGTGATGTCATCACCGATCATCAGGGTTTCGCCGACACGGCGGGTCAGGATGAGCATGACTGATCTCCTTCTCAGACTTTTGGCTGCGGGATGCTCGCCGGCAGGCACGACGAACCGACATTGTGCGCCAAGTCGTCGTCCCTGACCAATGGCACGGCCATGAGACACCCCTACCACGTTGAAAGGAAGCCCCGTGGTACGGCTATCACGGCCTCTTCCTTAGTAGCGTAGAAGGTGATCGCCCCAAGGGAGACTTATTCGGGCTCGATATCGCTCTTGTCGAGACCGAAAGCCTTGTGCAGAGCCTTGACCGCCAGCTCCATATGCTTCTCGTCGATCACCACGGAGATCTTGATCTCGGAGGTGGAGACCATGCGAATGTTGATGTTCTCGTCGGCCAGCACGCGGAAGAACTTTGCAGCCACGCCCGCATGGGAGCGCATGCCCACGCCCACCAGCGAGACCTTGGCGATGTTGTCGTCACCAAGCAGTTCACCGCCGCCCAGGTCAGGGATGACCTGCTCCTGGAGGATCTTCATGGTCTGCTTATAGTCGCCTTTGGCCACCGTGAAGGTGAAGTCGGTGTAATCACCGGCCGGGGCGACGTTCTGGACGATCATGTCGATCTCGATGTTGGCATCGGCGATCGGCCCCAGGATACGCGAGGCCACACCCGGCACGTCGGGGGTATTGAGCAGGGTCAGCTTGGCTTCATTGGCGGTGAAGGCGATGCCGGAGATCAGTGGTTCTTCCATGGAATCCTCGTCTTGGTCGGAGTCTGCAACGATCAGAGTGCCGGGGCCATCCTCGAAGCTGGACAGCACGCGCAGCGGGACATTGTACTTGCCGGCAAATTCGACGGCGCGGATCTGCAGCACCTTGGAACCGAGACTCGCCAGCTCCAGCATCTCCTCCACGGTGATGGTGTCGAGGCGCTGCGCCCTGGAACAGACTCGTGGGTCGGTGGTATAGACGCCGTCGACGTCGGTATAGATCTGACACTCGTCGGCCTTCAGGGCCGCCGCCAGCGCCACGCCGGTGGTATCGGAACCGCCGCGGCCAAGGGTGGTGATGTTGCCTTCCTCGTCGACGCCCTGGAAGCCGGCGACCACCACTACCTGGCCTTCGTCCAGGTCGGCCTGCAGCTCATCGGTCTCGATGCGCTGGATGCGCGCCTTGGTATAGGCACTATCGGTCTGGATGCCTACCTGGGAGCCGGTATAGGAAGTCGCTGGGACGCCCAGCTTGTGTAGCGCCATGGCCAGTAGCGAGATGGTTACCTGCTCGCCAGTGGAGACCAGCATGTCCATTTCGCGTGGCGTCGGCTCGTCGTTGATCTCGTTGGCCATGCCGATCAGGCGGTTGGTCTCGCCGCTCATCGCGGAGACCACGACGACGACCTGGTGGCCAGCATCGCGAAAGCCCTTGACCTTCTCGGCCACCGCCTTGATGCGCTCCACGGAACCCACCGAGGTGCCACCGAATTTCTGTACGTATAGAGCCATATACCGATTTCCCTCGTGCGTCGAGTGCGCGCCGCACCCGGATGAGTGAAAGGTGAACAATCAGATATGCGACCCGAAGCATCGCTGCCGCCGAGCCCATCGAGAACCTGCTATAACCGCTGCTCGACCCAGGCCGGCACGCTGGCAAGCGCCCCGGGCAGCGCCGTGACATCGCTGCCGCCGGCTTGGGCCATGTCGGGCCGGCCACCCCCCTTGCCACCGACTTGGGCCGCCACGTGATTGACCAGCTCGCCAGCCTTGACCCGGCCGGTCAGGTCATCGGTGACGCCGGCGATCAGGCTCACCTTGCCGGCCTCGGCGTCGCCCACGCCCAGTACCACGATGCCGGAACCCAGCTTGTTCTTGAGCTGATCGAGCATGCCACGCAGCTCCTTGCCAGCCACGCCGTCGAGACGCTTGGAGAGCACCTTGACACCCTTCACCTCGCGGGCCTCGTTGACCATGTCGTTGCCCGCAGCGCTTGCCAGCTTGGCCTTGAGGCGTTCGAGCTCCTTCTCCAGGCGACGATTGCGCTCGAGCAGCGACTCGATGCGCTCCTCGACCTGCTCCGGCGTGGCCTTGAGGCGTTCGCCGATGCGATTGAGGCGCGCCTCCTGATCGCGAAACCAGGCCAGCGCCTGCTCACCGGTGATCGCTTCGATGCGGCGCACCCCGGAAGCGGTACCCTGCTCGCTGACGATATGAAAGCAGCCGATGTCGCCGCTACGCGTCACATGAGTGCCGCCGCACAGCTCGATGGAGAAATCGTCGGCGCCAATGGTCAGCACACGCACGTTATCGGCGTACTTGGCCTCGAACAGCGCCGCGGCACCCTTGGCCTTAGCCTCATCAAGGGTCATCTGCTCGATCCGGGTCGGGGCGTTGGCGAGTATCTGCTCGTTGACCAGGCGCTCCACCTCGGCCAGTTGTGCATCGCTCATCGGCTCGAAGTGGCTGAAGTCGAAGCGCAGCCGCTCGGGCGTGACCAGCGAACCCTTTTGCGCCACATGCTCGCCGAGCACCAGACGCAGCGCCTTGTGCATCAGGTGGGTGGCAGAGTGATTGCGCATGATGGCGGCGCGCAGCTTGGCATCAACCTCGGGGCGCACCTCGCTGCCGACCGTCAGTTCTCCCTCGAGCAGTACGCCGTGGTGCAGGTGGTGGCCGCCCTGTTTCTGAGTATCCTCGACCAGGAAGCGGCCGCCATCTTCGAGGTATAAGTAGCCGGTATCGCCCACCTGGCCCCCCGACTCGCCATAGAAGGGCGTGCGGTCGAGCACGACGACCGCCTTCAGCTCGGGGACAAGGTGCCTCTGGGGGTTGCCCTGCCGATCCGCCAGGGCGGTAACGATGGCGCGATCCTCGAGGCGCTCGTAGCCGGTAAAGGCGGTCTCACCCTCCAGCTCCAGTTCGGTGCCGTAGTCGGCGCCGAACTGGCTGGCCGCCCGGGCGCGTTCGCGCTGGGCCGCCAGCGCACGCTCGAAGCCGACCTCGTCGAGGGTCACGCCACGCTCGCGGCAGACATCGGCGGTCAGATCATAGGGGAAGCCGTAGGTGTCGTAGAGCTTGAACACCGTCTCGCCGGGCAGCACCTCGCCCTCGAGACCCACCAGCGCCTCCTCGAGCAGGCCCATGCCATGCTCCAGGGTGCGGGCGAACTGCTCCTCCTCCTTGAGCAGCACACGCTCGATCTGGTGGCGCGCCTCGCGCAGCTCCGGATAGGCGTCGCCCATTTCCACGTCCAGCGCGCCCACCAGCTTGTGGAAGAAGTGGCCCTGGGCGCCCAGCTTGTGGCCGTGGCGAATGGCACGGCGAATGATTCGGCGTAGCACATAGCCACGCCCCTCGTTGGAAGGCAGCACACCATCGGCGATCAGGAAGGCACACGAGCGGATATGGTCGGCGATGACTCGCAACGAGGGATTGCGGGTGTCGGCGTGGCCGGTGTGGAGTGCCGCCGAGGCCAGCAGGCTCTGGAACAGGTCGATCTCGTAGTTGGAGTGCACGCCCTGCATCACCGCGGCGATGCGCTCCAGGCCCATGCCGGTGTCGATGGAGGGCTTGGGTAGGGGGTTCATGGTGCCCTCGGCGTCGCGATCGAACTGCATGAATACCAGGTTCCAGATCTCGATGTAGCGGTCGCCGTCCTCCTCGGGGCTGCCGGGCGGTCCGCCCCAGACCTCGGGGCCATGGTCGTAGAAGATCTCGGAGCTGGGGCCGCAGGGGCCGGTGTCACCCATCTGCCAGAAGTTGTCTTCGTCGAGCTTCGAGAAGCGCTCGGGGTCGATGCCCACCTCGTGCTTCCAGATGCGTTCGGCCTCGTCGTCGCTGACATGCACGGTGACCCACAGCTTCTCCTTCGCCAACCCCAGAGTCTGGGTCAGAAACTCCCAGGCAAAGTGGATGGCCTCGCGCTTGAAGTAGTCGCCGAAGCTGAAGTTGCCCAGCATCTCGAAGAAGGTATGGTGGCGGGCAGTATAGCCGACGTTGTCGAGGTCGTTGTGCTTGCCGCCGGCACGCACGCAGCGCTGGGCCGAGGCCGCGCGCACGTAGGGGCGAGGGTCGCGCCCCAGGAAAACCTCCTTGAACGGCACCATGCCGGCATTGGTGAACAGCAGAGTCGGGTCGTTGCCGGGAACCAGTGAGCTGGAGGGCACGACGGTATGGCCGTGCGCCTCGAAGTAACTCAGAAAGGCCTGTCTGATGTCTGCGCTTTTCATGGCATATCCGTGGCGATGAACGGGGTGACCCGGCGGGCGACGCTGGCGCGAGGCGGACCCCACGACGCGCGGTCTCCAGGCGCATCGGGGTACCGCGGAATGCCACCCGGGCGTTCGAAAAGAGGGCCATTATAGCGCAGCTGTCAAGGGACTGAAGAGCTGTCCTCGTCCCAGGCGTGCTCCAGGGCATGGCGCACCTGGTCGAAATCGAAGCCGCGGCTTGCCAGGAAGCGCTCGCGGCGGGCGCGCTCGCGAGGCGACTCGCCGGGTCCGGTGAAGCGCCGCCTGAGCGCCTCGCCGGCCAGGGCGAACCAGTCGCCCTGGCCGGCCTGCTCGCTCTCGACAAGGGTACGCTGGATCACCTCGCGGTCGAGGCCGCGCCGCTCGAGCTCGACACGGACCTTCAGCGGGCCCTGGCCGCGCAGGATGCGTGAACGCAGGAAGTTCTCGGCAAAGCGGTCATCGGACTGCAGGCCTTGTTCGGCCAGGGCATCGAGGCACTCGGCAATGGTCGCCGCCTCATGCCCCTTCGCCGCAAGCCGACTTGCCAGCTCGGCACGGGAATATTCGCGACGGGCCAGCAGGTGGATGGCATCGTCTCGGGGCGACGGCTCACCGCCGCCGGAGGAGTGACCCCGCATGGCTTACAAGGGGTCGTCGTCGCGGCCGGGCTCGGCGGTGAGTGCCTCGTCGACGGCCTGCTCCTTTTCCTTCCTGGGCTCCACGGGGGCGAGCAGCTGCGCGCGGATCTGGTTCTCGATCTCCTCCATCACCGCCGGATTGTCCTCGAGGAACTGGGCGGCGTTGGCCTTGCCCTGACCGATCTTGTTGCCCTGGTAGCTGTACCAGGCCCCCGCCTTGTCGATCAGCTTGCACTGCACGCCCAGGTCGACCACCTCCCCGGCATGATAGATCCCCTTGCCATAGAGGATCTGGAACTCCGCCTGGCGAAACGGCGGCGCGATCTTGTTCTTGACCACCTTGACACGGGTCTCGTTGCCGGTGACCTCATCGCCCTGCTTGACCGAGCCGGTGCGGCGGATGTCGAGGCGCACGCTGGCGTAGAACTTGAGCGCATTGCCGCCGGTGGTGGTCTCGGGGCTGCCGAACATCACGCCGATCTTCATGCGGATCTGGTTGATGAACACCACCATGCAATTGGCGTTCTTGATGTTGCCGGTGATCTTGCGCAGGGCCTGGGACATCAGGCGGGCCTGCAGGCCGACATGGGAGTCGCCCATCTCGCCCTCGATCTCGGCGCGCGGGGTCAGCGCCGCCACCGAGTCGATGACGATCACATCGACGCCGCCGGAGCGCACCAGCATGTCGCAGATCTCGAGGGCCTGCTCGCCGGTATCCGGCTGGGAAACCAGCAGGTCATCCAGGTTCACGCCGAGCTTCTCGGCATAGCTCGGGTCCAGGGCATGCTCGGCATCGATGAAGGCGCAGGTCTTGCCCTGCTTCTGGGCTTGGGCGATCACCGAGAGGGTCAGGGTGGTCTTGCCCGAGGACTCGGGGCCGAAGATCTCGACCACCCGGCCCAGCGGCAGGCCGCCGATACCCAAGGCGATGTCCAGGCCCAGCGAGCCGGTGGACACCGAGGGCATCACCACGCGCGGGGTATCACCCAGGCGCATCACGGTGCCCTTGCCGAACTGGCGATCGATCTGGGCAAGGGCGGCGTCCAGCGCCTTGCTGCGGTTTTCGTCCTGAGCCATCACGGGCCTCCTGAATCTGGGGTCTCTGGAATAC
Source organism: Halomonas ventosae (assembly GCF_004361885.1). GTDB lineage: Bacteria > Pseudomonadota > Gammaproteobacteria > Pseudomonadales > Halomonadaceae > Halomonas > Halomonas ventosae_C. Next base: position 56,072 of record NZ_SNWH01000011.1, on the reverse strand, counting down.
TGTATGACTGCACAGTAGTATGGCGAAAAAATCTCGGCGCGGCCAGCGTTGCGGTCACGCCAGCGCGGCCTGGTGTGGCATCAGTGTGCCTCCAGCCGCCCCACCAGGCCGATCAGCGCCTCGCGCACGGCCTGCTCGCGCACGGCCGCCCGGTCGCCGGCGAAATGACGGCACGCCGATTCGGCCCGCTCGGCATCGCCCCAGGCCAGCCAGACGGTGCCCACCGGTTTGTCGGGACTGCCCCCGCCGGGGCCGGCCACCCCGCTGATCGCCACGCCGAGCCCGGCACCGCTATCGCGGCAGGCACCGGCCACCATCGCCTCGACAACCTGTCGGCTCACCGCCCCATGCTCGGCCAGCAGCGCCTCCGGCACGCCCAGCAGGCGAGTCTTGGCGCCGTTGGCATAGGTCACATAGCCGGTCTCGAACCACTCGGAGCTGCCGGCCACGGCGGTGATGGCGCTGGCCACCCCGCCCCCGGTGCAGGACTCCGCTGCGGTCACCGTGATGCCATGCTCGCGGCACCGTTCGCCTAGTCGCTCGGCGAGAGCCGTGAGGTCGAGATCATTCAGGCGGGAGGCGCGGGTGGGCATGGCATGACTCCTAGGCATTCGCAGCGGCCGAGACAAGCTCGGCCGCGCGTGAGCGATGACTTTTCCGTACAATAACGGCTTTGCCAGCGACATGCATGGCACATTCGACGCCAGCCCTCCGTCAACCGCCAGAGCAGGAACCCGATGTCACAGGCCAGTGCCCAGCATACCCCGATGATGAGCCAGTACCTGAAGATCAAGCACGAGCACCCCGACGTGCTGCTCTTCTATCGCATGGGCGACTTCTACGAGCTGTTCTTTGACGATGCCCGGCGTGCCGCCGCCCTGCTCGACATCACCCTGACCCAGCGTGGCCAGTCCGCCGGCCAGCCGATCCCCATGGCCGGGGTGCCCTACCACAGCGCTGAAGGCTACCTGGCCCGGCTGGTGGCCGCCGGGGAGTCGGTGGCGATCTGCGAGCAGATCGGCGATCCCGCCACCAGCAAGGGACCGGTGGAGCGCCGCGTGGTGCGCATCGTGACGCCAGGCACCCTTTACGACGAGGCGCTGCTGGATGCCCGCCGCGACAACCTGCTGGTCGCCGTGGCCCCGCTCGGCGAGCGCTGGGGCCTGGCCTGGCTGGAGCTCTCCAGTGGCCGTTTCAACGTGCTGGAGGTCGAGGGCGAAAGCGAAATGCTCGCCGAGCTCATGCGCCTCGATCCCGCCGAGCTGCTGGTGGCTGAAAGCCTGACCCTGCCGACGGTGCTTGAGGGCCGCCGTGGCCTGCGTCGCCAGAGCGACTGGCTGTTCGATCTCGATAGCGCGACGCGCACCCTGTGCGACCAGTTCCAGGTTCAGGACCTGCGCGGCTTCGGCTGCGCCCACCTGGAGGCCGCGATCACCGCCGCCGGCGTACTGGTCGACTATGCCCGGGACACCCAGCGCACGACCCTGCCCCATGTCACCGCCATCGGCGTGGAGAGCCGCGACGAGGCCGTGGTGATCGATGCCGCCAGCCGCCGCAACCTGGAGATCGACGTCAACCTCGGCGGCAGCGCCGACAACACTCTGGCCAGCGTACTCGACACCACCGCCACGGCCATGGGCTCGCGGCTACTCAAGCGCTGGCTCAACCGTCCGCTACGCGACCGCGCCCAGGTCGTAGACCGTCAGACAGCCGTGGCGCTGCTGCTCGACGGCGAGGGCTTCGCCACCCTGCGTGAGTCACTCAAGGCGATCGGCGACGTGGAGCGGATCCTCGCCCGGGTGGCCCTTTACAGCGCGCGACCGCGCGACCTGGCCCGCCTGCGCGACGCCCTGGTCGCCCTGCCCGAGCTTCAGGCTGCCCTCGAGGCCTACGCCGAAGGTTCCGCGCTGGACGAGCTGCGCCACCATATCCAGCCCTTCCCGGCACTGGCCGACACTCTGACCCGCGCCCTGGTGGAGAACCCACCGGTGGTGATCCGCGACGGCGGGGTGATCGCCGAGGGCTTCGATAGCGAGCTCGACGAGCACCGCGGGCTCGCCGAGCATGCCGGCGATTACCTGGTCCGCCTGGAGACCCGGGAGCGCGAACGCACCGGGTTGCCCGGCCTCAAGGTGGGCTATAACCGGGTCCATGGCTACTACATCGAGGTCCCCCGCGCCCAGGCCCGTGACGCCCCCGCCGACTACGTGCGCCGCCAGACCCTCAAGAACGCCGAGCGCTTCATCATCCCGGAACTCAAGGCGTTCGAGGACAAGGCCCTCTCGGCGAAGTCCCGCGCCCTGGCCCGGGAGAAGCTGCTCTATGACAGCCTGCTCGACACCCTCAACACCGAGCTCGCCGCGCTGCAGGGCACCGGGCGGGCGCTGGCGGCCCTCGACGTGCTATGCACCTTCGCCGAGCGCGCCCGGGCCCTGGAGTTCGTGCGCCCGGCGCTACCCGAGTCACCGGGCATCGACATCCGCGGTGGCCGCCACCCGGTGGTGGAACAGGTCACCGAGACGCCCTTCGTGCCCAACGACCTGGTGCTGGACGATACGCGGCGCATGCTGGTCATCACCGGCCCCAACATGGGCGGCAAGTCCACCTACATGCGTCAGGCTGCGCTGATCACCCTGCTCGCTCATACCGGCAGCTTCGTGCCGGCGGATGCAGCCGCCATTGGCCCGGTGGACCGCATCTTCACCCGCATCGGCTCCTCGGACGATCTGGCCGGCGGGCGCTCCACCTTCATGGTGGAGATGACCGAGACCGCCAGCATCCTGCACAATGCCAGCGACGAGAGCCTGGTGCTGATGGACGAGATCGGCCGCGGCACCAGCACCTTCGATGGTCTTTCGCTGGCCTGGGCCAGCGCCGAGCACCTGACCCGCACTCGCGCCTTTACGCTCTTCGCCACCCACTACTTCGAGATGACGGCGCTGGCCGAGCAGGCCGAGGGAGTGGACAATGTCCACCTCACCGCTACGGAGCATCGCGACGGGATCGTCTTCATGCACCGGGTGGAAGAGGGTCAGGCCAGCCAGAGCTACGGCCTGCAGGTGGCCCAGCTCGCCGGTGTCCCTCACAGCGTCATCGCCCGCGCCAGGGAGAAGCTCGCCACCCTGGAGCAGCAGGAGGTCGACCAGGGCAGCCGGCTGCCGACCGGCGAGGGAGAACGGCCGGCTGCGCCCCGCCAGGCCGACCTCTTTGCCAGCACGCCCCACCCGCTGGTCGAGCAGCTGGACCGCCTAGACCCCGACGCGCTGTCGCCCCGTCAGGCACTCGAGCTGCTCTACCGCTGGAAGGAAACCCTGTAAATGGCCGACAATGGCGCCGAGCCCGGCTTGCGAGGTTGCCCTCGCCACGACTAGAATGGCTCGATAAAATTACTTAAATTATAAGAATGCTATTTCTTATAACCAATATTACATCATCGACTAGCGGCCGCCCCCCGCCACGGTCAGAGAATGGGAGACTGGCATGACATTCGTCGTCACCGAGAACTGCATCAAGTGCAAGTACACCGACTGTGTCGAGGTCTGCCCGGTGGACTGCTTCTACGAGGGCCCCAACTTCCTGGTGATCCACCCCGACGAGTGCATCGACTGCGCACTGTGCGAGCCGGAATGCCCCGCCGAGGCGATCTTCTCGGAGGATGAGCTGCCTGAGGGCCAGGAGGCGTTCATCGAGATCAATGCCGAGCTGGCCGAGGTGTGGCCTAATATCACCGAGAAGAAGGATCCGCCGGAGGATGCCGAGGAGTGGGACGGCAAGCCAGGCAAGCTGGAGTTGCTCGAGCGCTGAGCTGCTAACGCGGACGGAGACGACAAGGCCGGATGTTGCATAACATCCGGCCTTGTCGTCTCTGCCCTGAGCGAATAAGGGGAACACTCGGCAAAAAGGCGGCCCGCAGGCCGCCCGCTCCCAGCTGATCCACAGGCGGTTCCCTCCGCCTGACTCCCGTGATGGTTTCCCTGCCCGGGAGCGGCGTCCTGCCGCACCGAGCGCATCACTGACGCATCCCGTTGCATCCTGCCGAAAGAGCCTCGCTGCTCTCCCACATCCCGAATGCAGTGTGACATAGCCGCATTGCCGCGCAAGCCCGCCCATGATGGGCCGGCCAAAGTCATTGCAGCCCACCCATTCATCACCGCGAAAATTAAATCCTTTTAAATCAATCAAATAAAAAGGCCAACCCCGTGAGGAGTGGGCCTTTCCGATGCAGAAATAGCATATCTCTTCGCCACGCTGTAGGCGATCTCCTACAGCAGGTCGCGCAAAAGGCAACGCTGTTCGCTTACTGCCCCTTGATGGCGGCGCGCCCCGGATAGCCCACCGCACCGTCCAGTTCCTGCTCGATGACCAGCAGGCGGTTGTACTTGGCGACGCGGTCCGAGCGGCTCAGCGAGCCGGTCTTGATCTGGCCGGCGCAGGTGCCCACGGCGAGATCCGCGATGGTGGTGTCCTCGGTCTCGCCGGAGCGATGGGAGATCACCGCGGTGAAGCCGGCATCCTGGGCCATGCGGATCGCCTCCAGAGTCTCGGAGAGCGAGCCGATCTGGTTGAACTTGATCAGGATGGAGTTGCCGATCTGCTCGTCGATGCCGCGCTTGAGGATCCGGGTGTTGGTGACGAACAAATCGTCGCCCACCAGCTGGACCTTGTCGCCCAGGCGCTCGGTCAGCGCCTTCCAGCCGTCCCAGTCGGACTCGTCCATGCCATCCTCGATGGAGACGATCGGGAACTGCTCGCAGAGCTCGGCCAGGTAGCCGACGAAGCCGGCGGCGTCGAAGGCCTTGCCTTCGCCGGAGAGGTCGTATTTACCCTCCCGATAGAACTCGGAGGAGGCACAGTCCAACGCCAGGGTCACCTCGTCGCCCAGGCGGTAGCCGGCGTCGGCCACGGCCTGCTGGATGACCGCCAGAGCCTCGGCATTGGAGTCGAGATTCGGTGCGAAGCCGCCCTCGTCACCCACCGAGGTGGCAAGTCCCCGGGCGCTGAGCACCTTCTTCAGGGCATGGAAGATCTCGGCCCCCATACGCAGCCCTTCGCGAAAGGTCGGCGCCCCCACCGGCTGGATCATGAACTCCTGGATGTCGACGTTGTTGTCGGCATGTTCGCCACCGTTGAGGATATTCATCATCGGCACCGGCATCAAGTACGTCCCGGGCTGACCGTAGAGCTCGGCAATATGCGCGTAGAGCGGCATGCCCTTGGCATTGGCGGCGGCTTTGGCCGCCGCCAGCGAGACGGCGAGGATGGCGTTGGCGCCGAGGTTGGCCTTGTTGTCAGTGCCGTCTAGCACCTGCATGGCGTCGTCTAACCCGCGCTGGTCACGGGCATCCATGCCCAGCAGACGCTCACGGATGGTGGTGTTGACGGCCTCCACGGCCTTAAGCACGCCCTTGCCCAGGTAGCGGTGCTTGTCGCCATCGCGCAGCTCCAGCGCCTCGCGGGAGCCGGTAGAGGCCCCGCTGGGCGCACAGGCCACACCCACCGCACCGCTTTCCAGGCGCACCTCGGCCTGCACGGTGGGATTGCCGCGTGAATCGAGTACCTCGAGGGCGTGAAGTTCAACGATCTTGGTCATCTTGTCGGTCATTGTTGTGGGTCCTTGTCGTGTCAGCGTGGGGCGAATCAGCAAATCTCGAGCGGGGCAAACCCCTTCACCAGGTCATCGACGGCCTTGAGCTGAGCCAGGAAGGGCTCGAGCTTGTCCAGCGGCAGGGCACAGGGGCCGTCACACTTGGCGTTGTCGGGATCGGGATGAGCCTCCAGAAAGAGACCGGCCAGGCCGACCGCCACCCCCGCACGGGCCAGCTCGGCGACCTGCTGCCGCCGCCCACCGGCGCTGTCGGCCCGCCCACCGGGGCGCTGCAGGGAGTGGGTGACATCGAAGAAGACCGGATACCCGGTCTGCTTCATGTCACCGAAGCCGAGCATATCAACAATCAGATTATTATACCCAAAGCTGGAGCCGCGCTCGCAAAGCAGCAACCTGTCGTTGCCGGCCTCCTCGCACTTGCGAATGATGTGGCGCATCTCGTGGGGGGCGAGGAACTGCGGCTTCTTGATGTTGATCACCGCCCCGGTCTTGGCCATAGCGACCACCAGGTCGGTCTGGCGCGCCAGGAAGGCGGGCAGCTGGATGATATCGGCGACCTCGGCCGCCGGTGCGGCCTGCCAGGGGTCATGGATGTCGGTGATGATCGGCACGTTGAAACGCGCTTTGACCTCAGCCAGGATCTCCAGCCCCTTTTCCAGCCCTGGGCCGCGGAAGGAGTGGATGGAGCTGCGGTTGGCCTTGTCGAAGCTTGCCTTGAAGACGTAGGGCATGCCCAGCCGGCTCGTCACCGTCGCGTAGGTCTCGGCGACCTCGAGGGCCAATTCGCGGGACTCCAGCACATTCATGCCGCCCAGCAGCATCAATGGCAATGAATTGCCGGCCGTCAGGCCGGCGACGGAGATATGCCGCTCAGGACTCTGTCTCTCAGGACCATGCCGCTCAAGGGTAGACGCGCTCATCGCGGACATGGGCCTCACGCCGGATGGGAAGAGTGAGCACGGATGCGGGCCGCCTTGTGTTCCAGCGCCGCATTGACGAAACCGGTGAATAGCGGATGACCATCACGAGGCGTGGAGGTGAACTCCGGATGGAACTGGCAGGCCACGTACCAGGGATGGTCGGGCAGCTCGACCATCTCTACCAGGGAATGGTCGACGCTCTTTCCGGCGACCACGAGTCCCGCCTGCTCGAGCTCATCGATGAACTGATTGTTGACCTCGAAACGGTGGCGATGACGTTCGACAATCTCGTCGCTGCCATAGGTCTCGCGGGCCTTGGAGCCGGCCTTGAGCTGACAGACCTGCCCGCCCAGGCGCATGGTACCGCCGAGATCGGAAGCCGCGTCACGCAGTTCCACCTTGCCCTCTGGGCTGAGCCATTCGGTAATCAGGCCAACCACCGGGTGCTGGGTATCGTGGGTGAACTCGGTGGAATTGGCATCCCCCCAGCCGGCCACGTGGCGGGCGAATTCGATCACCGCCACCTGCATGCCAAGGCAGATGCCGAGATAGGGAATAGCGTTCTCACGGGCAAAACGTGCCGTGGCGATCTTGCCTTCCACCCCGCGCTCACCGAAGCCGCCGGGGACCAGGATGGCATCCTTGCCGGCCAGACGCTCGCTGCCATGGCGCTCGATGTCCTCGGAATCGATATAGTCGACATTGACCTTGACCCGGGTCTGGATGCCGGCGTGGATCAACGCCTCGTTGAGCGACTTGTAGGCGTCGAGTAGTTCCATGTACTTGCCGACCATGGCGATGTTGATCGACTTTAACGGATTGAGCTTGGCGTCGAGCACATGCACCCATTCGCCGAGGTCGGCCTCGACCGCCTCGAGACGCAGCTTGTCGCAGACGATATCATCTAGGCCCTGCTCGTGGAGCATCAGCGGAATGCGGTAGATGGTGTCAGCGTCTTGCAGCGGGATCACGGCCCGCTCTTCCACGTTGGTGAACAGCGCGATCTTGCGCCGCTCGCTCTCCTCGAGCTCCACTTCGCTACGACAGATCAGGATGTCCGGCTGGATGCCGATGGAGCGCAGCTCCTTGACGCTGTGCTGGGTCGGCTTGGTCTTGGTCTCGCCGGCGGTCTTGATATAGGGCACCAGCGTCAGGTGCATGAAGATCGCCCGGCTCGCGCCCAGTTCGCTTCGGATCTGGCGGATCGATTCCAGGAAGGGCAGCGACTCAATATCACCCACGGTACCGCCGATCTCGACCAGCGCTACGTCAAAGCCCTCGCCGCCGGCATAGACGCGACGCTTAATCTCGTCGGTGATATGCGGAATCACCTGGACCGTTCCGCCCAGGTAATCGCCGCGGCGCTCGCGGCGTAGCACGTGCTCGTAGACGCGCCCGGTGGTGAAGTTATTGGCTTGGGTCATCTTCGTGCGGATGAAGCGCTCATAGTGGCCCAGGTCAAGGTCGGTCTCGGCGCCATCCTCGGTGACGAACACCTCGCCATGCTGAAAGGGGCTCATGGTACCTGGATCCACATTGATGTAGGGATCGAGCTTGAGCATGGTGACCCTGAGGCCGCGTGCCTCGAGAATCGCCGCCAGCGAGGCCGACGCTATGCCCTTGCCGAGCGAGGACACAACACCGCCGGTCACGAAGATATAGCGTGTCATGGAGAACCTTCGAAACGTGATCGGTAGGCACGACAGGGAGCCGCACCAGGATGGGATGACAAACTAGCAGATTACGACCAAAGGCTCAATTTCGACAGCTTCAGGCCAAGGCTATCGCAGATAGCCTTGGCCTTGACCCGAGAAAGCAAACTGCGTATGCTTTCGCCCCATTATTTGGCTACGTAGCTCAGCTGGTTAGAGCACATCACTCATAATGATGGGGTCCCCTGTTCAAATCAGGGCGTAGCCACCAGATACCCGAACACTACCCAAAAACCCGCCTAGTTCACTAGGCGGGTTTTTGGGCATCACTCATTGAGGATCGGGTTCATCGCAGACTGGCGTGGTCGTTGACCGACGATATATCGGCTGGCCATCTGACCTCATAGGCTTGGCAAGCAACAGCGCACCGGGCATGGCGAGGGCTCCATCGTCACGTCACACCTAGCTCATCACAACCCGTACCTTGCCGCTGAAGTATCAGAGCAGCTCGGAGCAATCGAAGAAGGCGGTGAGCACCCGCGTCAGGTACTCCACATCCCGGGCGCCGGCGGTCTCGCGGATCGAGTGCATGGCCCACTGGGGCAGCCCCACGTCCAGGGTCGGCAAGCCGAGCTCGGTGGCGGTGATCGGGCCGATGGTGCTGCCGCAGCCCATATCGGCGCGAGTCACGAAACTCTGTACCGGCACCTCGACCGCGCGACAAAGCTCACGAAACAGCGCTGCCGTGGCGCTGTTGGTAGCATAGCGCTGGCTGGCATTGACCTTGATCACCGGCCCGCCGTTGAGCAGCGGCCCGTGGGCGGCATCGTGCTTGTCCGGGAAGCTGGGGTGCAGGGCATGAGCGTTGTCGCACGAGATCAGCCGAGAGGACTGAATCAGGCGGATGAAGCCCTCCTCTCCCGCCTCGCCGAGCTGATCGCTGACTCGCCGTAGCACGTCGCCGAGGAAAGGTCCCTGGGCACCGCAGGCGCTGGCGCTGCCCACCTCCTCGTGGTCATTGGCTACCAGCACCGCCCCCTGGCGGCCGTCGCTCTCCAGCAGAGCCTCCAGGCCGATGAAGCAGGAGAGCAGGTTGTCGAGCCGGGCACTGGCGATCAGCTCAGCGTCGACGCCGACCAGAGCCGGTGACTGCATGTCGCGCAAGGCGAGTTCGAAGTCGAGGAGCTCGACGTCCTCAAGGCCGTGCTGCTCGGCGATCCAGCGCTTGAGCAGGCGTTCGAAGTCGGGCTGCTCGCCGCCCTGCAGGAAGACCGGCGCCATCTGGGTCTGGGCATTGAGAGCACGGCCATTGTTGACCTCACGATCGAGATGGATGGCCAGGCTGGGAATAATCGCCACCGGCCTGTCGACATCGAGCAGCACGCCCTCGATACGACCATCGGCGTGGCGCAGGTGGACGCGGCCGGCCAGGCCCAGGTCACGGTCGAACCAGGGAGCCAGCAGGGCCCCGCCATAGACCTCCACGCCAAGCTGGAGCCAGCCTGTCGAATACTGCGCCGGGCATGGCTTGAGGCGCAGACCCGGGCTGTCGGTATGAGCCCCCACCAGGCGCAGCGCCTGGAGCCGTTCGCGGGGCAACTGCAGGGCGACCAGCGAGGAATCGTTACGGGTGACGTAGACTCGCTCGCCAGGGGAAAGCTGCCAGGCGTCGGTCTCCAGGAGACGCCGGTAGCCGGCCGCTTCCAGGCGCTCAGCCAGGTGGGCCGTGGCATGCCAGGGCGTGGGGGATCGACGCAGGAAGTCGAGCAGGCGCTCGAGTCGGGCATCCTGGGACATGGAATTCCTCTATCACTGGGCATTTCAGGCGTCTTGGCAACACACGCAAGCTGATACAATGGACGCTTCGTCCATGCAACTCGTCAGCCGAATCGAAGTCTTAATAAATATCAGTGTACACGAATCGGGGAGAGCTTCATCAATGAGCCTGTTTGTCACTCTTGGGCGTTCAGTGGCCCTAGCCCTGCTGCTGGCCACCACGCCGGTATTGGCGGCCATCGAGCCGAACGACGCTCAGCGTCAGGTCTCCGTGGAAGTGGCCGAATCGCTGCGCTATGGCCACTATGCGGATGTCAGCCTCGACGACGGCTGGTCGCAACGCGCCTTCTCTCGCTATCTGGATATCCTGGATGGCCAGCGGGCCTACCTGCTGGACCGCGACGTTGCCGCCTTCAGCGACCTGGCGACGGGCATGGACGAGGCGCTGCTCGACGGCGAGCTGGCGCGGCCCTTCGCCCTCTATCAGCGCTACCAGGAGCGCACCGAATCACGTCTCGAGTGGCTGCTCGCCCGACTCGATGAAGGCCTCGACTTTTCCTTCGATAGCAACCAGCGCCTGGAACTGCAGCGCGAGGATGCCCCCTGGGCCGGCCAGCAGGCGACGCTGGACGCGCTGTGGATGAAGCGACTCAAGAATGCCGCCCTGACCCTGGCCATCAACGACCAGGATGCCGCACAGGTGGAAAACACCTTGCGCCAGCGCTACGAGGGGCAGCTCTCGCGCCTGCGCCAGACCAACCAGGAGGATGTCTTCGGCCTGTTCATGGCGGCGGTGACCGGCAGCATCGACCCCCACAGCGAGTATCTCTCGCCGCGCCAGGGCGAGTCCTTCGATATCCAGATGCGCCTCTCGCTGGAGGGCATCGGCGCCCTGCTCCAGGCCGACGGCGAATATGTCAAGGTATCAAGCTTGGTACCCGGCGGCCCCGCCGAGCGAGCCGGCGACCTGCAACCGGCCGACCGCATCATCGGCGTGGGCCAGGAGGGCGAAGCGATCATCAACGTGGTGGGCATGCGCCTTGATGACGTGGTCGACATGATCCGCGGCCCCAAGGGCTCGGTAGTCCGCCTTGAGGTGGTACCCGCCCAGGCCGTCGACATGACGCGCTCCAGGGTCATCGAGATCACCCGCGACACCGTGGAACTGGAGGATCAGGCCGCCCAGGGCGAGGTTATCGAGATCGAGCGTGATGACGGCACCCACCGCCTGGGCGTAATCACCATTCCTGCCTTCTACGTGGATTTCGATGCCTGGCAGGCCGGTGAAGAGGACTATCGCAGTACCACGCGTGACGTGGCCAAGGAGGTGGAGCGGCTCCAGGCCGAAGGCATCGAGGGCATCGTGCTCGACCTGCGCAATAACGGCGGCGGCGCCCTGCAGGAAGCCAACACGCTGATCGGACTGTTCATCGACCGCGGTCCCACGGTGCAGGTACGCGATGCCCGTGGCCGCATCAGCCTCTACGGGGATACCGAGAGCGGTACGCTCTACGACGGCCCACTGGCCGTACTGGTCAACCGCCTCTCGGCATCGGCCTCCGAGATCTTCGCCGGCGCCATCCAAGACTATGGCCGCGGCCTGGTGATCGGCACCGACACCTTCGGCAAGGGCACGGTCCAGACCCTCAACGAACTCAGCCATGGCGAGATCAAGCTGACCCGCGCCAAGTTCTATCGCATTTCCGGGGAAAGCACCCAGCACCGCGGGGTGGAGCCGGACATCCGCTTCCCGAGCCTAATCGACCCGGAGATGATCGGCGAGAGCAGTCTCGACAACGCCCTGCCGTGGGACACCGTACGCAAGGTGCAGTACCGTACCTACGGCGAGCCACGTCAGTACCTGGCGACGCTGCGCAGCCGTCATCAGGAGCGTGCCGAGCAGCAGCCGAACTTCCACTACCTCGAGCAGCAGTCTGCGCTGAGCCGCAAGCTGCGCGAGCAGCACACCAGCGTCAGCCTCAATCGCGAACAGCGCCAGCGCGAGGTTCAGGCTCAGGAGGCCGAACAGCTCGCCCTGGAGAACGAACGCCGTCGCGCCCTAGGCCTGGCACCGCTGGAGGAATGGGAGGATGAGCCCCGCAGCGCGGAGGACGGCGACCAGGAGCCGATCGATCGTGCCCAGATTCGCGAGGCAGCGCAGATCCTGCTCGACTACCGCCAGCTCGAGACCCCCTTGCACTACGCGGAACGCAACTGAATAGGCAGACTGGCTAAACGCGCAGGCCCATGGCCTGCGCTCCATTCTGCCCTGCGTCCATCTGCAAGACACCAGACGTCGGGCCATCGGGTCCGTCGTCTCACGTTTCACGTTGGATGCTCGCTTCGCCGACGACAAGCCACGCCACCCATGGCGAGAGGCGCCACGGCGTTCAACCGGCAAGGCGAAATCAGCAACCGACAGGATTGGCTCCCCGAACAGGACTCGAACCTGTGACCCAGTGATTAACAGTCACTTGCTCTACCAACTGAGCTATCGGGGAAGAATGCAGAATGATGCACTTGCACTAGCTAGGGGGGATGCGGCAGGCAGGTAGGAGCGGTTGGCTCCCCGAGCAGGACTCGAACCTGCGACCCAATGATTAACAGTCATTTGCTCTACCAACTAAGCTATCGGGGAATGACCGCATGCCGCAATGTGCGTGATAAATCGACGTAAGCCTCGCTGTATAAGCGATACTGGCTCCCCGAGCAGGACTCGAACCTGCGACCCAATGATTAACAGTCATTTGCTCTACCAGCTGAGCTATCGGGGAATGACCTCAAGCACGGGGCGTAGTATACGGATAGCGCGCGCCAGGTCAAGCGGCCGGTATCGTGCCCCTTGCCAGGCGCCGATCGAAAACGCCCGCCGGGGCGAAGGGCCTGGCGGGCGTTTAGGTCTGTCCTGGTGGCTACGCCCTGACTCGAACAGGGGACCCCATCATTATGAGTGATGTGCTCTAACCAGCTGAGCTACGTAGCCTTATCAACGGCTTGCCCGACCGCAGCCGAGCAACGCGGAGCGATTATGCACGCGGGCCCGCTGCATGGCAAGCCCGCGCGAGTCCTCAGGTCTCGATGTCAAGGGCGCGCTTGACCGCCGGCAGCGCGGGCTTGCCGTTTCGCGTCTCGACTCCCTCCAGCCAGACCTCCAGAACCTCAGGGTTGGCCTGCAGGTAGGCACGGGCGGCGTCGCGGGGATCGGTGCCTTTGTCCATGATCTCGGCCATCAGCTGGTTTTCCATCTCGAGGGTAAACTCGAGGTTTTCCAGTAACCTGCCGACATTGGGGCACTCCTCCACATAGCCTCCACGGGTATTGGTATAGACGGTGGCACCCCCCAGGTCTGGGCCGAAGTAGTCATCAGCACCTAACAGGTAAGCTATGTCGAAGTTGGTGTTCATCGGGTGCGGCTCCCAGCCCAAAAACACCATCCACTGCTTCTCCGGCACCCGGGCGCTCAGCTCGGCGAGCATGCCGGCCTCGCTGGAATCGATCAGCTTCCAGTCGCCCAGCCCAAAGGCGTCGTCGTCGATCATCTGTTGGATCAACTGGTTGCCATCATTGCCGGCTTCGATGCCATGGATCTGGCTGTCGAACTGCTCGGCATGCTCATCGAGATCAGCCACCGAGGTGACGCCGGCATCATAGACATACTGGGGTACCGCAAGGGTGTACTTGGCACCTTCCAGGTTGGCTGCCAGGCGATCGACATCACCATCCTCGACGTAAGGATCGCTGATCGATGCCATGGAGGGCATCCAGTTGCCTAGAAAGACGTCGAAGTCGTCGTTCTTCAAGCCTTGGTAAGCAATCGGCACCGAAACGGTATCGACACGGGCCTGGTAGCCCAGCGCCTCCAGCACTTCGCTGGCAAGCGCGGTGGTGGCGGTGATATCGGTCCAACCGACCTCGGCGAAACGCACGGTCTCGCAGCTCTCGGGTTCGGCGGCCTGCAGCGGCGAGATGGCAAGACCCAAGGCGCTAGCCCCGAGCCCCAGAGTCAGGCCGCGGTTCAGGTAACGGGTAAGCATGGAGGCACTCCTCTTGTGTGACATGCCGTATCGCCGCGGTGGTAGTAGCAGCACCGGGCAACGGGCTGGTCTGCCAGATCTTTATTAATTGAACGATCAATAAAGAAATGGCAAGCTGTGCCTATGTTAACCACGCTCTACCGGGTGGTTGCAAGATCAATTTCCCAGACAGGAGCCTGCAACGGTGCCCAAGGTTGGAATGGAACCCATCCGCCGCCAGCAGTTGATCACGGCCACCATGGCGGCGATCGACGAGGTCGGCCTGGCCGATGCCACGGTGATGCGCATCGCCCGCCATGCGGGCGTCTCTGCCGGCATCATCAGCCACTACTTCGGCGGCAAAGATGGCCTGCTGGAGGCCACCATGCGCCACATCCTCAGCGATCTGGGCGAGGCGGTGGCGGCGCGGCGCGGCGCACTCACTACCAGCAGCCCCAGGGACCATATCGGCGCCATCATCGACGGCAACTTCGATCGCAGCCAGGTCACCGGGCCGGTGGCCAAGACCTGGCTGGCCTTCTGGGCGAGCAGCATGCACAAGCCGGGGCTGGCGCGGCTGCAGCAGGTCAATGACCGGCGTCTCTATGCCAACCTCTGCCACCAGTTCCGTCGCCTGATGCCTCGCGACGAGGCGCGTGCCTGTGCCCGCGCACTGGCCGCCCTGATCGATGGCCTGTGGCTGCGCGGCGCCCTGACTCTGGAAGGCCTGAACAGCGACGAGGCACGCCGCCTAGCCCGGGATTACCTCGACCGCCTGCTCGATGCACGAGATACCCTCTCCCCTTCCTAAATGGAGCTCACTCACCATGGCATTTCTCGAGACCCAGACCCTTTACATCGATGGCCGTCACACCGCCGCCACCTCCGGCGAGACCTTCTCGGTGATCAACCCCTTCGACGGCTCGCAGCTGGCCGACGTGCAGCAGGCCGCCGAAGCCGATGTGGACGCCGCCGTGGCGGCGGCTCGCCGTGGCCAGCGGACCTGGGCGGCGATGACCGGCATGCAGCGCGGGCGCACCCTCAACCGCGCCGTGGCGCTCTTGAGAGAACGCAATGACGAGCTCGCCGAGCTCGAGACACGCAACACCGGCAAGCCGATCAGCGAGACAACCGCGGTCGATATCACCACCGGTGCCGATGTCCTCGAGTACTATGCCGGCCTGGCGTCGGCCATCGAGGGCAGCCAGATTCCGCTGCGCGAGGACTCCTTCGTCTATACCCGTCGCGAGCCGCTGGGCGTGATCGGCGCGATCGGCGCCTGGAACTACCCTCTACAGATCGCCTGCTGGAAGAGCGCTCCGGCGCTGGCCGCCGGTAATGCCGTGGTCTTCAAGCCCAGCGAGGTTACCCCGCTGACCACCCTGCGACTCGCCGAGATCTTCACCGAGGCGGGACTGCCCGATGGCGTGTTCAACGTGATCCATGGCGACGGCAGCGTCGGCGCGCTGATGACCGGCCACCCCGGCATCGATAAGATCTCCTTCACCGGCGAGGTGGGCACCGGCAAGAAGGTGATGGCCGCCGCCGGCGGCTCCACCCTCAAGGAGGTGACCATGGAGCTCGGCGGTAAGTCGCCGCTGATCGTCTTCGCCGATGCCGACCTCGACCGTGCCGCCGATGCTGCCATGATGGCCAACTTCTACTCCAGCGGGCAGATCTGCACCAACGGCACCCGGGTCTTCGTTCAAGGCGCCGTCAAGACCGCCTTCGCGACGAAGATTGCCGAGCGGGTGGCGCGCATCAAGGCCGGCGACCCGCTGGATCCGAGCGTCAACTTCGGCCCCCTGGTGAGCTTCGAGCACCAGGCCAAGGTGCTCTCCTACATCGCCCTGGGCAAGCAGGAGGGCGCCACGCTGCTGGCCGGCGGCGAAGACTGGAGCGACGGGCAACGGGCCGGAATTGAATGGCAAGAGGGCGCCTGGGCGCCCCCCACGGTATTCAGCGACTGCACGGACGAGATGCGCATCGTGCGCGAAGAGATCTTCGGCCCGGTGATGGCGCTGCTGACCTTCGATGACGAGGAGGAGGTGGTCCGCCGCGCCAACGCCACCCACTACGGCCTAGCCGCCGGCGTCTTCACCGAGCGCCTCAACCGCGCCCATCGGGTGATCCACCGCCTGGAGGCCGGCATCTGCTGGATCAACACCTGGGGCGAATCTCCTGCCGAGATGCCGGTGGGCGGCGTCAAGCAGTCCGGCGTGGGGCGCGAGAACGGCCTCGAGACCCTGGCCCACTACACCCAGAGCAAATCGGTGCAGATCGAGATGGGCCCCTTCGAGTCGGTATTTTAAGGAGACCCCATGTCCCAAATCCGCGAATACGACTACGTCATCATCGGCGCCGGCTCCGCCGGCAACGTCCTGGCCACTCGCCTCACCGAGGACGAGGGCGTCAGCGTCCTGCTGCTCGAGGCCGGCGGCCCCGATTACCGCCTCGATTTCCGCACCCAGATGCCAGCGGCCCTGGCCTACCCGCTGCAGGGCAAGCGTTACAACTGGGCCTTCGAGACCGACCCGGAACCCCACATGGGCAACCGGCGCATGGAGTGCGGTCGCGGCAAGGGCCTGGGCGGTTCCTCGCTGATCAACGGCATGTGCTACATCCGCGGCAACGCTCTGGATTACGACCACTGGGCCAAGGCGCCGGGGCTCGAGGACTGGACCTACGCCGACTGCCTACCCTACTTCAAGAAGTCCGAGCGACGCGACATCGGCGGCAACCTCTACCATGGCGATAGCGGGCCAATCGAGGTCACCACACCGAAAGACGACAACAACCCCCTCTACCGCACCTTCATCGAAGCGGGCACGCAGGCCGGCTACCCGCAGACCGAGGATGTCAACGGCTACCAGCAGGAGGGCTTCGGCCCCATGGACCGCTTCGTTACCCACAGAGGCCGGCGCGCCTCCACCGCGCGTGGCTACCTCGACCAGGCAAAGGGGCGCGCAAACCTAACCATCGAGACTCATGCCCTCACCGATGTCATCGAGTTCGCGGACAAGCGCGCCGTGGGTGTGCGCTACTTTCTCAAAGGCAAGGGCGAGCCACGCCAGGCCCGCGCCCGCCGCGAGGTGCTGCTGTGCGCCGGGGCCATCGCCTCGCCGCAGATCCTGCAGCGTTCCGGCATCGGGCCGAAGGCGGTACTCGACGAGTTCGGCATCGCGCCGGTGCAGGTCAACGACAACGTCGGCGCCCATCTCCAGGACCACCTGGAGATGTACATCCAGTACGAGTGTACCCAGCCGATCTCGCTCTACCCGGCACTCAAGTGGTGGAATCAGCCGAAGATCGGTCTCGAGTGGCTGCTGTTCGGCAAGGGAATTGGGGCCAGCAACCAGTTCGAAGCGGCAGGCTTCATCCGCTCCAGCGATCAGGAAGCGTGGCCCAACCTGCAGTACCACTTTCTGCCCATCGCCATCAGCTACAACGGCAAGAGTGCCGTCCAGGCGCACGGCTTCCAGGCCCATGTGGGTTCCATGCGCTCCGAGAGCCGCGGGCGCATCCGCCTGACCTCCCGGGACCCCCAGGCTGCGCCAAGCATCCTGTTCAACTACATGTCCACCGCCAAGGACTGGCAGGAGTTCCGCGATGCCATCCGCCTAACCCGCGAGATCATCGCCCAGCCCGCCTTCGACCCCTACCGCGGCCGAGAGATCTCGCCGGGGCCGGACGCGCAGTCCGATGCCGAGTTGGATGCCTTCATCAAGTCCCATGCCGAGACCGCCTATCACCCCTGCGGCAGCTGCCGCATGGGCGAGGGCAACGATACGGTGGTGGATGGCCAGGGCCGAGTGCATGGCATTGACGGGTTGCGGGTGGTCGATTCCTCGCTGTTTCCGGTGATCCCTACCGGCAACCTCAACGCGCCGACCATCATGCTGGCCGAGAAGATCGCCGAGCGTATCCGCGGCCGCGAACCGCTGCCACGCTCGGATGCCCCCTACTACGTGGCGGGCGATGCCCCGGCCCGCGGCGAGCCCCGGCGCCGCCTCGACTGACCGCGCCAGTGCCTCGACACCCATGTGCCCCGCCCTGCCCTGCAGCGCGGGGCGTTTGCGTGGGCACTAGCCGGTTGCACTGAAGTGGGCTAATCTGCAAGAATTCAAACGTCTGTTCGAATCCTTGCGTTCCACAATAACCGGAGTCACTCCATGCTCACCCTGATCCTGCTGATCGTGGCCGTGGTCGGCCTGCTGGCGATAATGCGCCGCGAGGCGGGCGCCCTGCCCGCCCTGGTCCTGCTCGCCGTCACCGGCCTGGCCAGCCTGCTCCTCGCCTCCTCGCTGCTGGGCGTGGTGCTGTTGCTCGCGGCCGCGCTGGTGGCCGTGACCGGCCTGCCCGCCCTGCGCGTCCGCTGGCTTACCCCGCGCCTCTTCACCCTGTTCAAGAAGGTCGCGCCACGCGTCTCGGAGACCGAACGCGTGGCGCTGGCAGCCGGCAGCGTGGCCTGGGATGGCGAGCTCTTCACCGGTCAGCCCGACTGGCAGGCACTGCTCGCCTACCGGGACGAAGGGCTCACGGCCCAGGAGCAAGCCTTCCTCGATCACCAGTGCAGCGTGGCCGCCGGCATGTGCAACGACTGGGAGATCGCCCAAGAGCTCGCCGACCTGCCCGAGGCGCTGTGGGATTACCTCAAGCGCGAAGGCTTCTTCGGCATGATCATCCCCCAGGCCTACGGCGGCCTTGGCTTCTCCGCCAAGGCCCAGTCGCTGGTCCTGCAGAAACTCTCGATCAACGAGATGCTGATGGTCACGGTGGGCGTACCCAACTCCCTGGGCCCGGGCGAGCTGCTGCTCAAGTACGGCACCCAGGCACAGAAGGACCACTACCTGCCAAGGCTGGCCGACGGACGCGAGATCCCCTGCTTCGGCCTCACCGGCCCCCGTGCCGGCAGTGACGCCACGGCCATCCCCGATACCGGCGTGGTCTGCCGGCAGGAGGTCGACGGCGAGCAGGTGCTGGGCCTGCGCCTGAACTTCGAGAAGCGCTGGATCACCCTGGCGCCCATCGCCAGCGTGGTGGGCCTGGCCTTCCGGCTCTTCGACCCCGACCACCTGCTGGGCGAGGAGAGCGATCGCGGCATCACCCTGGCGCTGATTCCGCGCGACACCGCGGGCATGGAGATCGGCCGCCGCCACCACCCCATCGGCAGCCCCTTCCTCAACGGCCCCATCAAGGGCAAGGACGTCTTCGTGCCGCTCGATACCATCATCGGCGGGCCCGAGATGATCGGCCAGGGCTGGCGGATGCTGGTGGAGTGCCTCTCCATCGGCCGCTGCATCACCCTGCCCTCCGGCGCCACCGGGACCGCCCGCTACGCCCTGGGCTGGAGCGGCGGCTTCGCCCGTATCCGTCGCCAGTTCAACGTGCCGGTGGCCGAGATGGAGGGGGTGCAGGAGCCCCTGGCGCGCATGGCGGCGCTGGCCTACGTCTCCCGGGCCGCGGTCTACCAGACGGCCAACACCATCGACCACGGCGAGAAGCCGGCGGTGCCCTCGGCGATCCTCAAGAGCCAGCTCACCGAGTTCCAGCGCCAGATCCTCGGCGACGCCATGGACATCCACGGCGGCAAGGCGGTGACCCTGGGGCCGCGCAACTACTTAGGAATAGGCTACAGTGCCAACCCGGTGGCCATCACCGTGGAAGGCGCCAACATCATGACCCGCAACCTGATGATCTTCGGCCAGGGAGCGATCCGCTGCCACCCCTACGTGCTCGAGGAGCTGGCCGCCAAGGAGGCCGACAACCTGCCAGCCTTCGACCGCGCCTTCTTCGGCCATGCCGGGCTGATCTTCGGCAACGCCGCCCGTGCTCTCACCCAGGGCCTGGGACTCGGCCGGCCAGGCGTGCCCTTCGACGAGGTCGCCGCGCCCTATGCCCGGGATGTCGCCCGCCTCTCCGCCGGCTTCGGGCTGTGCGCCGATGCCGCCATGGCGAGCCTCGGCTCGACCCTCAAGCAGCGGGAGATGCTCTCGGCGCGCCTGGGCGACGTGCTCTCCAACCTCTATCTTGCCTCGATGACGCTCAAGCAGTGGCACGAGGGCGACAAGGTCGAGGGCGAGGCCGCCCTGCTGCACTATGGCTGCCGTTTCCTGCTGGGGCGCGCCGAACAGGCCCTGGACGAGCTGTTCGACAATCTGCCGAGCCGTGCCCTGGGCCGGCTGCTGCGCCTCATCGTGATGCCGCTCGGACGCCGCTGGAAGCGCCCCCAGGATGACCTGACCCGCGAGATTGCCCAAGCCGTCTCCCGCGACACGGCGCTGCGCCACTACCTGCTGGATGTCACCTGGCAGGAGAACGACGGCAGCCGCGACAACCCGCTGGCCCGTTACAACGCCCTGCTGGCCAGCCAGGAGCGCGCCGAAAAACTCTACCGCCAGGTCCAGAAGGCCCATGCCAAGGGCGAGCTGCCGGCACACGCCCTGCACCCCGAGCAGAAGGTGGAGGCCGCGTTGGAGAAGGGACTGATCTCCGAGGAGGACGCCAGCTTCATGCGCGAGCGCGAGGCCGAGGTGCTCGAGCTGCTCAGCGTGGACGACTTCGCCTACGACGCATTCGCCACCGGCAAGCACCAGGTAGCGCGCCATGACGCCGCCTGAGACACATCAAACCCGCCCGCAAAAGTCACGGCTCGGCGAACGGCAGGGGGGCGGTGTCGCGACGCACCTCGAAGACATTAAGGGTCATGGCCACCAGGGCGTAGTAGCCGAAGATCCCCACCAGCTCGACCAGCGCCGCCTCGCCAAAGGCCGCCACCGCTTCGGCGTAGAGTGCGTCATCGACGCGACGCGTGGTGTAGAGCGTCTTGCCCAGACGATAGACCAGCGCCTCGTCATCGCGCTCGAAGGCCGGTTCTCGACCCGTTTGAAGGGCCTCGATCAGCGCCTCGCTGACCCCCGACTCACGGGCGATGGGGGCATGGATCTGCCATTCGGCCTGGGACTGCCACCAGGCGGCGGTGAACAGGATCGCCAACTCCGTCAACCGCGTCTCGAGCCGGGTGCCGTATCGGCAGAAGGCGCCGAGTCGCTGGGCGTGATCGGCCAGTTTCGGGCTATGGATCCAGGCGAGGAAAGGGCCATCCAGATTGCCGCGGGGGCCACTCAGGATAGCGTCCAGCACGCGGCGCTGATCGGGTGCCATGGTGGCCTCGTCCAGTGGGGAGAGTCGGGAATCGATCGGCATCGAACTGAGCTCCGTCAGGCGTGGTGGAAGACTGTGTTCAGGGTCGCGTCGAGCTTATCGACAATCTCGTCCAGATGGGATTCCTCGAGGATGAAGGGCGGAGCGAGCAGGATATGGTCGCCTCGCCGCCCGTCAAGCGTGCCGCCCATCGGATAGCACATCAGCCCCTTGTCCATGGCCGTGCGCTTGACTGCCGCATGCAGCTTGCGCGACGGATCGAATGGCGTCTTGTCGCCGCGGTCAGCCACCAGCTCGAGCCCCCGAAAGAGCCCGCGCCCGCGGATGTCGCCGACATAGGGGTGCTCGCCGAAACGCGCCTCCAGGCGCTGCTGGAGGCCCTCGCCCAGGCTCGCGACGCATGACAGCAGGTCGCGCTCCTCGATGGCCCGCTGCACCGCCAGGGCGGCGGCACAGGCGGTGGCGTGACCGATGTAGGTGTGGCCATGCTGGAAGAACCCCGAGCCCTCGGCGATGGCCCGGCGAATGGGCTCGCTGACCAGGGTCGCCCCGATCGGCTGGTAACCGGCGCCCAGGCCCTTGGCGATGGTCGCCAGGTCCGGGGCCACGCCCTCCTGTTCGGCGGCAAACAGGCTGCCGGTCCGACCCATGCCGCACATCACCTCGTCGAGGATCAGCAGGATGCCGTGGCGATCGCAGATCTCGCGCACCCGCCTGAAGTAGCCCGGCACCGAGGGAACCGCCCCCAGGGTTGCCCCCACCACCGGCTCGGCGACGAAGGCCATCACGCTCTGCGGCCCCAGGCGCTGGATCTCGGCCTCGAGTTCCTCGGCCAGACGCTCGCCGTAGGCTTCCGGAGTCTCGCCGGGCGCCTGGTCGCGATAGGCGTAGCAGGGACTGACGTGGCTCACCTGCACCAGCAACGGCTCGAACTGCTGCCGCCGCCAGGCGTTGCCGCCGGTGGCGAGGGCCCCCAGGGTGTTGCCGTGGTAGCTCTGGCGCCGCGCGATCAGGTACTGGCGCTGGGGCTCGTCCCGCTCGATGAAGTACTGGCGCGCCAGCTTGAGCGCTGCCTCCACCGCCTCGGACCCGCCCGAGACGAAGTAGACCGACGACAGCCCTTCCGGCGCCCGCGCGACCAGGAAGTCCGCCAGGGACTCCATCGGCTCGTTGGTGAAGAAGGAGGTGTGTGCGTAGGCGAGCCGCCCGACCTGCTCCCGTACCGCCTCGATCACCCCGGCATCGCTGTGGCCCAGGCAGGACACCGCCGCGCCACCGCAGGCATCCAGGTAGCGGCGCCCCTCGGCATCGATAAGATAAGGGCCCTCGCCGCTCACGGCGGTCGGGTAGTGTTGATGCAGATGACGATGGAAGACGTGGCTCATGCTGACCTCACACGGGGATGATGCGAATCATCTTGGCATGTTTAAGGAAGGAAATATTGCCGCTGGCCGAAAGACGGCTGAGCGCGGCGGCAAACCTGCCGGGCGACGTCGGCGTGGCCGAGCTCAAGTGGCGCGAACAGCTGATCGGCGAGCTCCACGAGCGCTGTGATCCCCGCCTGAGACCCGGAAAGGTTACGGCAGCAGGATGGTGGAGCCGGTGGTCTGGCGTCCCTGTAGGGCCTGCTGGGCCTTGCCGGCCTCCGCCAGCGGATAACGCTGGGCAATGTCCACCGTCACCTTGCCGCTCTGCAGCATCTCGAAGAGCTCGCCGGCCATCCACTCCAGCCGCTCACGGGTGTCGGCGTACCCGTTGATGCTCGGGCGGGTGAGGAACAGCGACCCCTTCTGGTTGAGGATGCCGATGTTGACCCCCTCCACGGCGCCGGAGGCATTGCCGAAGCTGACCATCAGCGCACGCGGCTTCAGGCAGTCCAGCGAGGTCTCCCAGGTATCCTTGCCCACCGAGTCGTAGACCACGTCGCACATGGCACCGCCCGTCAACTCGCGCACCCGCTCGACCACATCCTCCTGGGTGTAGTCGATGATCGCCCAGGCGCCGTTCTTCTCGGCCAGCGCCGCCTTCTCCGGGGAGCTGACGGTGCCGATCAGCTTCACGCCCAGCGCCTTTGCCCACTGGCAGGCGATGGAGCCTACGCCACCGGCGGCGGCATGCCAGAGGATGGTCTCGCCGGCCTCGAGGCGGTGGGTCTGGCGCATCAGGTACTGCACGGTGAGGCCCTTGAGCATGCTGGCCGCGGCGGTCTCGACGTCGATACCGGCAGGCAGCACCACCACCTTCTCCGCCGGCAGCACGTGCTGCTCGGCATAGGCGCCCAGCGGGCCCTGGGCATAGGCGACCCGGTCACCCGCCGTAAGGTGGGTAACGCCCTCGCCCACCGCCTCGACCACGCCGGCACCCTCGGTGCCGAGCCCCGAGGGCAGCGAGGGCGCCGGATAAAGGCCGGTGCGA
Source organism: Halomonas ventosae (assembly GCF_004361885.1). Lineage (GTDB taxonomy): Bacteria > Pseudomonadota > Gammaproteobacteria > Pseudomonadales > Halomonadaceae > Halomonas > Halomonas ventosae_C. The sequence goes on along the minus strand of NZ_SNWH01000011.1, from coordinate 32,527 downwards.
AAGTAGATGTCGATGAAGTTGAGACCGACGGCCTGGTTCCTGACGCGGACCTCGCCGGGCGACGGCTCGGCTGGCGGGACATCGACGAGTTCGAGGACCTCGGGGCCGCCGGTGCGGGCGAACTGGATGCGCTTGGCCATGAGGGTGTTTTCCTTGTGCTGCCTGCGGGATGGGCCCACCAGTCAAGCGCCGTAGCTTGCCGTGGTCAAGTCATGCCGCTCTCCGAGCTGGGCTATCTGAGGGTAGCGGGGAAGGACTCCAGGCCGCGGATGAAGCGCGCCTTGTAGTCATCGAACAGCTCGCGGTCGCGCTTGAACGACTGGATCACCGCGGTCTCGTCGAAGCTCAGCGCCCGGGGCAGGTCCTCGAGGGACGTCGCCGGATGCTTGGGACCCAGGCCGATGCGCCCCCCGGCCTTGCCCGTCAGCCAGCGTGTGATGCCTGCCTCGCGAAAACGGGCCTGCTGCTCGGCGTCCACGGCATCGATGCGCAATGGCGCCTTGAGCGCCAGCTCGGCGATCAGGCGCTCGGCCGGCCGTGTCACCATCTCCTGGTGCGGCGGCTGGTCTAGGTCGGCCAGCAGCATCACGGTCATGCTGCTGCCGAGCTCATCGAGTACCAGCAGGGCCAGCGCCATGGGGCGCGAGCGATCATCCACCAGCGCCAGCACCCTGGCCGCCTCCTGCTTGACCAGCACGCCCAGGGTGCCGGCAAAGATCGCCAGCGGCCTGAGCCCCGCCTCCTGGCCATAGGCCTCGGCACACAGGCGAGCGAGGCAGGCCTCGCGCTGCTGGGGATTGTTGATATGCACGACTCTCATCTCAAGGCTCCTTGCGTACGACACCTTTATCAGGGACGAAATCGCGCAGCCTAGCATATCCAGGCCTTGGCGGATGGCGATACGCTATAAGGCCACTTCCTCGCCGCCCATCAACGACCCATTGCTGACCAGGACGTGTCCATGCCCTATCCCGATATCCCCTTGCCCCCCCTGATCGCCCATCGCGGCCTCTCCGCCCATGCCCCGGAGAACACCCTCTCCGCGGTGCGCGCCGCTCACGCCGCGGGCGTCAGCTGGGTGGAGCTGGACGTGCAGTTGCTCGGCGACGGGACACCGGTGATCTGGCACGACGCCAACGTCCGGCGCTGCTCCGATGGCCGCGGACGCCTGGCCGACCTGAACCTGGCCGCGGCCCGCCGGCTCGACGTTGGCAGCTGGTTCGGCGACACCTTCCTGGGCGAACGCATGGCCACCCTCGGGGAGATGCTGGCCCTGATCGACGAGCTGGAGATGGGGGTGAACCTGGAGCTCAAGGTGAATCGTGGCCGCGATCCCCGGGCCCTGGTGGAAACCGCCCTGCCCGCGGTGATGGAGGCACTGCCGCCGGCGTGCCGGCTAGTCTCCTCCTTCAACGATACCGCCCTGGCCCGGGCGCGCGCCCTGGCCGGGCCCGAAACGCTGGCGCTGGGCGTGCTCTTCGAGGGCGTCTCCCGCGACTGGCGACACCAGTGCGCGGCGCTGAAGGCCTACAGCGTGCATGCCGACTGGAAGCGACTGAAGGCACCGCGGGCCCGGGAGGTCACCGAGGCTGGCTATCGGCTGCTCTGCTACACAGCCAACGATCCCGCCGCCTTCGCCCCGTGCTGGCAATGGGGCGTCGCGGCGGTGATCAGCGATGATCCGGCGTGCTTCCTCGGCCACCTGCCTACCTGAACTGGCCCGGCGTCCAGGCTTCAGGGCACAGCGACGAACACCCTCGAGCCCTCCACCTCGGCACTGGCCAGGCGCTGGCCATAGAGACGCTCGAGGGCCGCCGGCGCCATCATGCGCTCCACCGGCCCCCAGCAGGCCTCGCCGTGCGGATACAGCAACAGCAGGTGATCGCACCAGCGCGCGGCCAGATTCAGATCATGCAGGCACAGCATCACGGCGCGGCCACAGGCCGCCTGCTCGGCCAGTAGCCGCATCACCACCACCTGATGGTGCAGGTCGAGATGATTGGTAGGCTCGTCGGCGAGCCAGATACCCGGATCCTGGGCCAACAGGGTGGCGATTGCCAGACGCTGGCGTTCGCCACCGGAAAGCGTGGACACCTGACGAGCGCTGAGTGCGGCGAGGTCAAGCCGCGCCAGGGCACGCCGGGCCAGCGCCAGATCCTCGGCACTTTCCAGCTGCCACGGCGAAAGCCAGGGGTGGCGGCCGATCAGGGCAACCTCCTCCAGCGTGGCGGGAAAGCCGTCGTGATGCTCCTGGAAGACCAACCCCAGGCACTGGGCCAGCCGGCGGCGGCGCAGGCGTGTCACCGGCACACCGTCTACCTCTACCCGGCCGGCGCGCGGCGGCCGCAGAGCGGCCAGGGTATGCAGCAGGGTGGTCTTGCCCGCGCCGTTGGGTCCCAGCACGCCCCACACCTGGCCTGGCCGCACGGTGAGGTCCAGCGGGGGCCCGCCCTGGCGGCCCGGCACGTCGATGACCAGCCCACGGGTCTCCAGGCATCCCATCAGCGACTCCTGTGCAGCAGGTAGAGAAAGGTCGGCACGCCGAGCAAGGCGGTGATCACCCCCACCGGCAACTGCTCGGGAGCGATGACCGTCCTCGCCAGGCTATCAGCGAGCACCAGCAGGGTGCCGCCGGCCAGGGCGCAGGCGGGCAGGATCAGCCGCTGGTCGTTGCCCAGTGCCAGGCGCAGCAGGTGCGGCACCACCAGTCCCACGAAGCCGATGCTGCCCGCCGTGGTCACAGCCACGGCGGTGACCAGGCTCGCTAGCAGATAGACTAGCCACTCCAGACGGCGGACCGCCACCCCCAGCGCCGCGGCCTGCAGCCCGCCCCTAGCCAGCACATTGAGGCTGCGCCCCAGGGGCACCACCAGCAGGCAGACCACGGCCAGCAGGCCGAGCGCGGCGCTGGGGCGGCGTGCATGAGCCAGGTCGCCCATCAGCCAGTAGAGCATGCCCGGCAGCTGCCGCGTCGGGCTGAGCGACAGGATCAGGGTGATCAGCGCGCCCCAGCCTGAGGCGACGACCACCCCGGTGAGCAGCAGCCGCGAAGAAGTCCAGCTGCCGGTGCCATGGGCCAGGCCGAATACCAGCAGGATCGCCGTCAGGGCGCCGGCAAAGGCCGACCCCGAAACCACGACACTGCCCAGCCCCGCCAGCATCGCCAGCAGGGCGCCCACCGCCGCGCCGCCGGAAAGCCCCAGCACATAGGGATCGGCCAGGGGGTTTCTCAGCAGCACCTGCATCAGGGCGCCGGCCACCGCCAGCAGGCCGCCGGTGGCGAAGGCGGCCAGGGCGCGCGGCAGGCGCAGCTCGAGGATCAGGGTGCGTGACAGGGCATCGCCCTCGCCTGCCAGCGCAGCGAGTATCTGGCCCGGAGTGAGGTTCACGCTGCCCAGGCAAACAGCCAGCATCAGGGCGAGCAGAGCCAGCGCCGCGAGCCCGCCGATCGCGCGAGAGTAAGCGCTCACTTACCTCTCTCCGGGCGTCGCGCTCGGGCCTGGTCGAGTCTCTTGCACAGCGCTTCGGTCCCCTCCAGCAGGCGCGGCGTGGGGCGCTGGAGCAGCGACGGGGGCACGAGGAAGAGGTTGTCGCGGGCCACCGCGGTCAGCTCGGGGAAGCGTTGCCATGCCTCCAGCCAGCGATGGTTTTCCTCGCCCCGCCCGCCAGCGAGGATCACCTCGGGATCGGCTGCCAGCAGGGCCTCCTCATCGATGCGTGGCACCAGCCGCGCGAGACCGCCGAAGACATTCACGCCGCCGCAGAGCCGGATCGCCTTGCCGATCAGGTGCTCGTCGTTGACGGTCATCAGCGGCGCGTCCCAGACCTGGTAGAACACCGGCACCGGGGACGCCTCGGCATGGCGCGCCGCCAGCTCAGCGAGCCCGCGACGAAAGCGCTCGGCGGCCAGACGCCCCTGCGCCTCGCTACCGGCCAGCTGCGCCAGCCGCTCGAGGGCCGTGGCGATGCCCTCGAATGTGCGTGGTTCAATGCGAAACACCGCCACCCCCAACCGTTCCAGACGCTCCACCTGCTCGGCCGGGTTGCCAGTGACCCAGCCGATCACCAGGTCCGGCTGCAGGGCCACCAGCCGCTCCAGGTCGAGACGATCGTGACTGCCCACCGAAGGCAGCTCATTGGCCGCGGGCGGATAGTCGCTGTGGTCCACCACCGCCACCAGCCGCTGCCCCGCACCGGCGGCGAAGAGCAGTTCGGTGGCGCCGGGCGAGAGCGCGACGATCCGTTCCGCCGGCGCCGCCAGGCACACCTGCCGGTCGGTGTCATCCCGGGCGCACACCTCGTCGGCAGACGCCTGCCCGGCCAGGCCGCACAGCAGCGCGAACCAGAGCCCAGGCCAGGCGAACAGACGGCGGGACACTGGCCAGACCCTACTGGCCAAAGCGGATGCTGACCAAGGCTGTGCGGCCGGCATTGATGTAGTCGAAGGGCATGCTCTCGAAGGTGGCGGTATCGAAGTCGGTTCCCTGTGCCGTGACATACTGCTTGTCCATCACGTTCTCCAGGGTGGCCCGCAGCGACCACTGCGGCGCAAGCTGCCATCCGGCCCGCAGGTTGACGATCCCATAGCCCGGCAGTCGCTGCTGATTGGCGGCATCGTTGTAGCGATGGCTCTGAGCGATCCAGGACGCACCCGCTGACCCGTTGCCCAGCTCACGATCGATATCCAACCGCAGGCTATGGGTAGCGCGGCGTGCCAGCTGGTGGCCGGTGTCGCGATCCTCGGGGTCGCTGTAGGTGAGGGCGGCTCCCAGCGTCCAATCAGCGACATCGGCGCCAATCGACAGCTCGGCACCACGGATGCGGGCCTTGTTGACGTTGACCGGTCGGAAGTCAGCGTCCAGGGCGATCAGCTCATCCACCTGGGTCTGGTAAGCGGCGAGATCCCAGAACCAGGCGTCATGCTGGCCGCGGATCCCCACTTCGATAGACTCGGACGTTTCGGCATCCAGGTCGGGATTGCTCGAACCGGCAAAGGGGAAATAGAGCTCGTTGAAGGTCGGCGCGCGAAAGGCCGTGCCATAGCTTGCCCGGGCGATGTGGTGAGCATCCAGTTCATAACCCAAGGCCAGGCTGCCGGTCAGCTCGTCGCCGAATGCCTGGTTGTGATCGTGGCGCAGGCTGAGCTGAGTGGTCAACGGCTGAAAATCCAGCAAGCCCTGGGCGAATACCGCCCGATTGTCGCGACTCTCCTCGTCGAAGGCGAGTCTGGACGTCTGGCTGTCACCGAGATCGTCCTTGCGATACTCGGCGCCCAGTATCAATTCATGCAGGCCGAATGCCAGGGTGTTCTTCCACTGCACAGTACGGGTCCGGGTCTCGAAGAGAGAACGGTAGGTTGGTGCGAGCGTATCGCGCTCATCACGCGCCTCGCTGAGGGTGAGCCGGCTGTTCCAGAGGGCGGTGATCGGCAGTTCCGCGTAGACCCCTGCTACCTGCTGCACGAAGTCATCCTCTGCGGGTCCAGAGGCATCGAACTCCGTGCTCCCCCGCGATCGCAGCGCCAACACCCCAAGCTCGGCCCCACTGTCATAGGTGTGGGAGACACGCAGCAAACCACTGGTGTTGTCATATCCCTTGTCGTCGCCGCCGCGGCGCACTGGCGCGCCTTGGGTATCGAAGCGGCTGGCGGCGACATGGTAGCGGGTGCCACCCTCGGCGCCGGAGAGACTGGCGCTGTAGCGCTGGGTCTCAAAGGAGCCACCACCCACCGAAAAGCGCAGCGTGGGCTCGCCATCGCCTCCCTTGGGGGTGAACAGCTGGATCACGCCGCCCACCGCATCGGCGCCGTAGAGGCTACCCCGCGGTCCGCGCACGATCTCGACACGCTCGAACAGGCGCGGATCCAGGAACTCCCAGGACGCCGCCCCGGTGGTCGCCGAGCGCAGCCGGATGCCGTCGATCAGCAGCACATTGGCATTGCTGCCGGTTCCGCGGATGAAAACGCTGCTCTGCTTGCCGAAGCTGCCCTGGGTGGTGACATCCACCCCGGGCTGGCCACGCAGCACATCCGTCAGGCTAGCCGGGTTCTGACGCTGCAGGGTGGCCTCGTCGATCACGGTGACGGAGGCGAGGCTCTGGTCAGCGGTACGGGGTACCAGGGCCGCGGTCACCACCATCGGATTGAGCTCCACGCTGGGGGGCGTTGGGTCGGCGAGGTTCGACTGGGCGTGGACCACCAGCGGCAACGCGATGACGCCAAGGGCGGCCAGGCCCCCGGCGGCGTGATGTAGGGTGTTCATCGTGTGTCCCTTGCTCACCGTGCTCACCCGCACGGCGTGATGGCGTATTGAGCGCCGAGGCGGCAAGGGGTCGAGGGAGAAGAACGAACGGAAACGCGCTACCGGCCCTGCCTCGAGGTTGCCCACCGCCACTCGGCATGAACTCTCGGGCCGGTCTCCGGGCTGACGAGTGGGTAATGGGCAACAGTCAGGCCCAAGTCCCCGAACGACCGCCTTCCCGTGCCGCAGCACAGTGGCATGATGGCCGTTCTTTACTCGATCACCGTTGCGGGGGCAGCGTCGGAATCCCATCACCGACTTCCCGTTTCACTGGCGGACGCATCCACCAGCACCTGAGAGTGCGGGTAAGCTAGCAATCCCCCGATGAAGCGTCAACGCACACCCAGCGCCTGATGGACCTGACGCAGTTGATTTGCCGATGCGCTGACAGAGCATCGCCGCGCCTCTATACTGATCTTTTATACAGCATAATGGTGTCCCCGATGATCCATCAACCGAACCGCGATGGTGTGGCGCGCAAGGGCCGTGGCGCCACCTTCGATCCCCACAACCGTTTCGCTCCAACCATCAGCGAGCCGGACGCCGACGGCTGGTGGCAGGAGGAGGCGCCGACGAGCCTGGCCACCGAGGTATACGAGGAACACACCCGCAGCGCGCTTGCCTGGAACAGCTCCCCCGACCTGCCCTTCGACCGCTCGATCAATCCCTATCGCGGCTGTGAGCATGGCTGCATTTACTGCTTCGCCCGGCCAAGTCACGCCTACTGGGATCTCTCCCCGGGGCTCGACTTCGAGACGAAGCTGATCGCCCGAACCGGGTTGGTGGAGCGCCTGCGCGAAGAATTATGCAAGCCCGGCTACCCGTGTCACCCCATCAACCTCGCCGGCAACACCGATGCCTACCAGCCGCTGGAAGCCCGCTACGCCACGACCCGCGCCATCCTGGCGCTGCTGCTGGAGTGCCGCCATCCGCTGACCTTGGTAACCAAGGGAGAGCTGATCCTGCGCGACATCGACCTGCTGCAGGACCTGGCCAAACAGCGCCTGGTGCGGGTGATGGTCAGCCTCACCAGCCTGGATGGCGAGCTGAAGCGCACCCTGGAGCCGCGGGCCGCCTCCCCATCGGCTAGGCGGCGGGTGATCCGCCGCCTGAGCGAGGCCGGTATCCCGGTGGGCGTTTTAGTGTCACCGGTGATCCCCGGGCTCACCGACCATGAGCTCGAACGTCTGCTCGAGGCCGCCAGCGAAGCCGGCGCCACTACCGCCGGCTGGATGCTGCTGCGCCTGCCCCGGGAGGTCGCCCCGCTGTTCGAGGCGTGGCTGGCCACCCACTACCCTGAGCGCGCTGGCAAGGTAATGAGCCTCGTCCGCCAGTGCCGCGGCGGCGCGGACTACGACCCGCGTTTCGGCAAGCGCATGCGTGGCGAGGGAGTGTTTGCGAAGCTTCTGGAGCAGCGCTTCCATAAGGCCTGTCGTCGTCTTGGCCTCAATGACCCGGCGGCCAAGGCAAACCAGGCATTGGACACCTCGGCCTTCCGGCCGCCGCATACCCAGGGGGATCTCTTCGACTGATCCTTGAAGCTCAGGGGATCAACACTGCCGCGCCAGAGAATCGCCCCTCTCGCAGCGCCTCGAGCGCTTGATTGGCCTCTTCCAGCGGATAGGCGTGGGTCTCGGTGCGAATCGGCACCTTGGGGGCGAGCGCCAGGAACTCCTCGCCATCACGACGGGTGAGGTTGGCGACCGATTTCACCGAGCGCTCCTCCCAGAGCAGGCGGTAGGGAAAGGAGGGAATATCAGACATGTGGATGCCCCCGGAGACCACCGCGCCGCCGGGGCGCACGTGGGAGAGCGCCGCGGGAATAAGCGCGCCCACCGGAGCGAAGAGCAGCGCGGCGTCCAGCGGCTCGGGCGGGGCCTGGTCGCTGCCGCCGGCCCAGACGGCACCCAGGCGACGGGCGAAGTCCTGCGCCTGAGTATCACCGGGGCGGGTGAAGGCATAAATTTCCTGCCCACGGGCAACGGCCAGCTGAGCCAGGATATGCGCCGCGGCACCGAAGCCGTAGAGGCCGAGCCGCCGGCTCGTCTCGCCGCCGGCCAGCCGCCAGGTGCGATAACCGATCAGGCCGGCGCACAGCAAAGGGGCAGCAGCCTGGGCATCCTCCGCCGGCAGGGGAAAGCAGTAGCGGGCGTCGGCCACGCAGTACTCCGCGTAGCCACCGTCGCGGGTGTAGCCGGTGAACTCGGCCCGCTCGCAGAGGTTCTCGCGGCCGGCCCGACAGGGCTCGCACTCGCCGCAGGTCCAGCCCAGCCAGGGCACGCCGACCCGCTGCCCTGTCGCCAGGTCGGAAACGCCCTCACCCAGCGCCGACACCTCGCCGACGATCTCGTGGCCGGGGATCAGCGGCAGGCGGGGCTCGCTGAGCTCGCCATCGAGCACGTGAAGATCGGTGCGGCAGACCCCGCAGGCCAGCACGCGCACCTCGACCTCACCGGGACCGGGCGCGGGGCGCGGGACTTGCTCTAGCTCGAGTGGCCTGCCCGGGGCGTGCAGGCGCATGGCGCACATCGACTCGCTCATCGGTTCTCCTCCGGCGGTGGGGCACTTGCGCTGCTCGCAGGATAGCTCAGGAATCAAGCGGCGACCTTGACCTCGTACCCGGTAAACTTGCGCAGGTTGATCACGCCACTATCGAGGATCAGGTACTGGCCCTTGATGCCCAGCAGGGTGCCGGCCACCACGGGATGCTTGTCGAGATTGTGGGAGACCACCTTGGTGGGAAACGCCAGCACCGGATAGTCGAAGCTCAGCGGCGCCTCATCGAGCAGGCGGATGGCATCTGCGCCAAAACGCTCGCGCAGGTTGGCCAGGCCAGCCTCCAGCCGCGCCAGCAGGCGGTCCCGCTCGGCCACCAGGTCAAGCCGCTCGGTGCGTCCCTTGAGCATGGCACGCCAGTTGGTGCGATCCGAGACCTGCTCCTTGAACAGCACCTCGACGAAGCCCGACTGCTGGCGGGTGCCCACCTCGAGGATCGGCAGGGCCTGCAGCGCCCCCTGGTCGAGCCAGCGGGTCGGCATCTGACTTGCGCGAGTGATCCCCACCTTGAGACCCGAGGTATTGGCCAGGTAGACCACGTGGGGCTGGAAGCAGTGGCGCTCGGCCCACTCGGGCTCGCGGCAGGTGCCTTCGAAGAAGTGGCAGAGCTCCGGCTTCATGATGCAGGTATCGCATTGGGCGAGCCGCTTGAAGCACGGGTAGCAGTGGCCCTGGGCGAAGCTCTTGCGGGTGGCCCGCCCGCAGTGGGTGCAGGTGATGGCGCCGGTCCACGCCAGGCGCAAGGGCTTGCCGAGACAGGCGTTGAGGTCGAGCCGGGCCTCGCCGGCCCGCAACAGGTAACGGGCCGGCGAGCCCGGGGCGATGGCCATTTTGCTCAGGCAGACCTGCAGCGCCGTGGCAGCCTCGATCGACTCAGTCACGGCTGGCATCCCGGGCCAGGCCGGCCCGTTCAGGAGGCACGTCGTTGGCGCTGCCACAGGTGCGTCGCTGCAGGTAGCCGACCCGCTGCGCCTCGGGCACCTGGTTCTCCACCTCGTAGCGCATCACCGCCTCGAGGCACAGCTCGGTTTGCTCGGCCGTCAGCATCCGGCCATCCGGCCACTTGCGCAGTGACACGGCGCGCTTGAGGCTCTCGTAGATGGAGGGAGTCATCTGCTGGATCATGCGATCGAAGGACATCTCGCTCATGAAGGGTCTCTCAGGTTTGACGGCGGGCACGCCCGGCATCATACCAGCCCAGCACCAGCCCCACGACCAGCCCGCCCAGGTGCGCCTCGTTGGCCACGTTGCCAAATCCCACCAGGGCGGCCATGTCGGTCATCGCGAAGACCAGCCAGCCGAGCATGAAGACCACCAGCATCTGGGGCACGAAGAACCCGCTACGCGGCGCGCGGCGTGACATCAGCCAGACATAGGCCAGCAGCGCGAAGTCGACGCCGGACATGCCGCCGAACAGCACGCTGCCGGTGGCGTATTGAGCCAGGTTGGCGCCGATGCCGGCGACCAGCAGCAGCGCCAGCATCCGGGCGCTGCCCTGCAGCGCCTCCACCTGGCGGCCGAAGTACCAGAGCCACAGCATGTTGAAGATCAGGTGCATCCAGCCGAAGTGCAGGAAAGCCGGAGACAGCAGCCGCCATACCTGGCCCGAGGCGAGCGCATCGCCGAGGTTGCCGAAGGCCAGGCCGCCATTGACCACGACCAACGGCACGATAGTCAGCGCCGCGATCACGCGATCACCCAGCACGCCCATGACAGCAAAGACCAACAGGCACAGACCCAGCGCCAGCGAGGTCACCGGCACCTGGCGAAAAGGGCCGAGCCACTCGCCGGTTGGAGGCCTCGCTGCCGCTCCTCGCTCGAGCATCAGCGGCTCATCCTGGCGCCAGCGCTCGAGCAGCCTGAGCATCGCCTCGTGCTGCTCGGGATCGACCAGCCACAACACCTGCCCCTCGCTCTCTTCGGTGATCCGGTGTCCGATGCGATGGGCCCAGAGGGCACGCCGCAGCTCACGGGTGTCGATATCGTGGGGCAGCAGGATCACCCGGTACATGGCCTCTCCAGCAAGTGACGAGCCCGGCATGACGGTGCGCGCAGGCCACGCAAAGAAAAAGTCCGGCGGAGGGGGCCGCCGGACAAGAGCAAGGGATCATTCAAGGGAACACTTACTCTGATGGCGTAGAGGGGCATGAGTTCACTCATGGCACGCGGTTTTTTCGTAACAAATTGTGTCAATCAAAATCGATCTCCCAGGGCCGAGGCCGAGCCTGTTCCTCACGCGGCACCCGCTCCCACACGAAGTGATCGGCATCCAGCCGCTGTTCGCCGCTCCAGCGGTAGGCCACCAGGCGGCCGAACTTGACCGCACTGTAATCCAGACACGCGATGTTGCTGGTGGGCAGGGCCGGGATGCCCTCGCACCAATAGTGGCCGATGAACAGCGGCGGCTGCTCGGGTCCGTAGTAGCACAGCCGGGAGCGCTGCTCTGCGGTTAGCTCGTGGGCTTCCAGGTCGCCCGGCAGGTTGTCCGGCTGGAAGATGACATCGCCCCAGGTCTGTGGCTCCCGAGCCCAGAAGTGAGCCCGGAAGCTGCGCCGAGTGAAGCCGTCGCCCGACTGGATCACCACGCCCTCCGGCAGCGGCAGATGAATGCCGCGGGTCAGTCGGTCGAGGATACGCGACGCCTGGCTCCCCGGCACCACCGACGCGGCCAGGAAGTCCGCATCGATGCGCGCGTCGGGATACTCCCGGCGCAGCGCGTCCACCAGCGGCGGGTCCCAGCAGGCATGCACCACTCGCAGGCCATCGAGCTCCAGGCACAGCGGGATCTCCAGAAACCAGGCAAGCGCCTCCTCCCACTCCTGGGGATGGTCGCGGTACTGTTCCAGGGTCTCCTTGATGATGCGGTTGTGGCGCGGGGTGTGCTCACGCAGCCACTCGCGCCCCGGCTGGCCGGGAGCGCGATGGCAGTAGGCCAGGGCATTGGCCTCGTGGTTGCCCATCACGATGAGGGCCTCACCCGCCTCCACCATGCGCCGGGCGATGCTGACCGCCAGGCGGATACGCGGCCCCCGATCGATCAGGTCGCCGAGGAAGATCACCTTGCGTCGGGGATGACGATAGACGCCGCCACGCTGATGGTAGCCGAGACGCTCGAGCAGTGAACCCAGTGTGGCACCGCAACCGTGGACGTCGCCGATCAGGTCGTAGCCTTCGAGGCTACCTTGCATGCGCACCTCGCTCTCCTTCATCAGTCTCCCAGCCGATTGCTCCAGCCCAGCTTGCTGCGCAGAACCTCGTAGAAGTTGTGGCCCAGCGGATGCACCAGTTGCACTCGGCGAGGCTTGCGACGGATCACCAGCACGTCATCGGGCTTGGCCACCGCACGGGTCTGGCCATCGCAGCTGATATGCGGATAGGTCTGGTTGGTTTCGCCGATATGGATGCGGATCTTGCTGGCGGCATCGATGGCAATGGGTCGGCTCGATAGGGTATGCGGGAACATCGGTACCAGGGTGATCACCTCGAGCTTGGGATGCATGATCGGCCCGCCACCGGAGAGTGCATAGGCCGTGGAGCCGGTGGGCGTGGCGATGATCAGGCCGTCGCTGCGCTGGCTGTAGACGAACTGGTCGTCGATGAACAACTCGAATTCGATCATGCGCACCGCCTTGCCGGGATGCAGCACGACCTCGTTGAGGGCATCGCCATTGCCGACCTGGACATCGCCCCGGTAGAGCTCGGCATCCAGCAGGAAGCGCTCCTCTAGCTCATAGCGTCCCTCGAGCACCTCACCCACGCGCGCCTCGATCTCGTCGGGCGAGATATCGGTGAGAAAGCCCAGCCGCCCGCGATTGACGCCCAACACCAGGGTGCCGGTGTGGCAGAGGGTACGGGCGGCGCCGAGCAGGCTGCCATCGCCACCGACCACGATCACCAGGTCGCAGAGCTCGCCGAGCAGGCGTCGACTGGCCTCGGGATGGCCATGGTCGAGCAGTACCGTGGCGGTCCTGTCCTCGATGATGGCATGGTAGCCACCGGCGTCGAGGAAGCGGATCAGACGCTTGAGGGTATCGACCACCTTGGCGCTGCCCAGGCGACCGATCAGACCGATGTTCTTGAAGGTTGGCATGCGCAGGCCTCTGGCTTCGCGGCCGCCCATTATGGCGACTGGCCAGAAAGCGGGCAAACGCGCCTATGTAGTGGGGAAAACCGACACCAGTCGCGATCCATGATACATTTTGCAAGGCTATGCTCTGCACTCGGTTGGATTCACGTTGCCTACCACTACCCAGCACACACAACGCATACTCATCACCCTGCGGCGTCTCGGCACTGGTGGAATAGAGCAGAGCACACTGACCCTCGCCAACGCCATGGCCGCTGAAGGGCACGAGGTTCACGTGCTGGTGCTCAAGGGCCAGCCAGAGCGACTGCCTGACCCTGACGTCACTGTCCATTGCCGTGACCTCGAGAAGCAGCAACGGCGGAGCGTTATCGGAATGAGCTGGCATGTTCTCAGTCGCCTGATACTGAAACCTTTGCTGCCAGGCTCTGGCTTTGTCTGGCAAGGCCTTCGCTGCAGTCAGGCATTTGAGGCATTCGTGACCGAGTCCGAAGCTCAATACGGCCATTTTGACCTTATCCTGATCCGTGGCCAGGGAGCCTTTGAGCTGCTATGGAAGTTTCGCGACCCACGTGCTTGGCGCATAGCCGAGGCGGTAACCGGACGATTCCACGGCCGACTGGCCAGTTGGCTCACTCGATGCCTCTACCAGCGGCACAAAGTCCTCTGTGTCTCCCACGGTGTCCAGGTGGAACTACACGGCTACCTGCAAAAGAATGGTGCCCACGTTGACGATAGCCGTGTCATCCATAACGCAATACCCCTCCAGCGTCTCAAGCAGCTGGCAATGCAACCACGCAGGCCCGAGATTCAAGGGCCCTACATCGTACATGTCGGCCGGCTGGTACCTGTCAAGAACCAAACACTTTTGCTCCACGCTTATGCAAAGGCGCGGCAATGGGGCCTATCACTGCCCCTAGTAATCATCGGCGACGGTTCTCAACGGCGAGCTCTGCAAACTCTCACCGATCAACTTGGAATCGACAATACCGTACACTTCCTCGGTGAGTTGGAGAACCCATACCCTTGGATGGCCGATGCCGAGGCTTTCGTACTGAGTTCTCGCTTCGAAGGTCTAGGCTTGGTCTTGATCGAGGCACTGGCTCTGGGCACTCAGTGCGTGGCCACTGTTGCTCCGGGGGGCATCCAGGAGGTTCTGGTGGACGAACAACGTCGCCTGCTCGCCACCCCGGATGTTGATAGCCTGGCCGCCAAGCTCTGCGAAGCCGTCGACACTCCTGTGACGGTGCGTCCAGAATGGGCAGAACGCTTCTCGACGCCGCACATCGTCAAGGCCTTCATCGACCTGATCCCCTCGTCCCAAAGCAGATGATGAACATTTCGCGACACGACCATCATCTTCCCCTGCAACCGGATTTGGAACTGCCGATCCATCTCGGGGCCGATGGCCGTCTTTGCATCAACGAGGACAATAGCCCCTCCACCTCGATGGCCACCTACAGTTGGCTACTCGAAGTGGACTACCGAGCGACAGGCCGCTGGAGCATTCCGGCTGTGACCACTCGGCAGGGTGGAAGGGAGCTGTTTACCCAGTATCTGGAGCCCCGCCAATCGGGAAAACGCCTATTGAACCTGACGGGTATCTCGGGAAGTGAGGCGATATTCGTTACCACTAGGCATTGCCGATTGGCCCCGCATGTCAGGTTGCTGGGCTTTCGCCAGCCGGCACTGGATAAAAGGCCGATCATGCTCATTGCTCCTCACCCCGATGATGCAGAGCTCGCTGCCTATGGGTTCTATCGCCGCCATTATGACAATGTCTGGATTATTACCCTGACCGCCGGTGAGCGACAGAAGCGACTGGATCACCAGTATCTGCCCGGCTTGGACGACGATATCCGAAGCGCCAGCTTCCGCAAGGGACGAATTCGGGCCTGGAACAGCGTAACCACTCCCTTGCTGGCGAACGTGCCCGCCGAACGGCTGATCATGCTGGGCTATTTCAACGATACTTTGTCAGAACTGCTGCAAGAACCCGACACCCATATCCCCTCACGTGGGGACTTTGCTCTCACCCCAAGAGAATTCCGAACCTGGAATATGCACCGGTTAAGCTCCGATGCCGCCCTGGAGAATCGCGGCGAACTCTTGCTACAGGACCTGGTCGAGCTCCTGTTATACCTGAAACCCGCCACAGTCGTCGTCACCCACCCTGAGATAGATCCCCACCAAGACCATATCGCGGCAGCCAGAGCCATCGCATCTGCACTCCAACAAGCCGCCCACTATCCCAAACAAGTACTGCTCTATGCCAATCATCTGCGTGGCATACGTGGCTTTCCGCGCGGACCAGCGCATGCCGCTGCTGGCGTATGGCCGCTGTCAATAGCGACGTCCTGCCTGGGCCCATGGAGCTTTTATAGCGAAGTGCTGGACAGAGAATCACAAAAAGAAAAGGCGATGGCTCTGGATACCATGCATGATCTCAGGGCCCGTATGGGGTTGGAAAAACGCATAAAACGCTGGCTAAAGCGGCATGCAAGTGGTCTGGATAAGGTCTCCTGGAAGGACTATGGGGACCACGACTACTTTCAGACCCATATCAAGGCGCATGAAACCTTCGCCATGGTCTCTGGCGAAGCCTTTGTAAAGGGCCTGTCCTCTTCAATCCACACCTTACATTCTTCGCGGTAACATCAAGACCCGCTAACCAATCTCCACCTGCCAGCGCCAGATACGGCTCACCATCCTCCTGATCACCAGAGGGCGATGCGTTACCTTTTTGTTCACGGCCTTGTCGTATGACGGCTGCTATCCGGGGGTGGGAAAGGCCGACGCGAGACGGCGGCGCTTCAGCCACCACTTGTTGAGTGCCAGCGAGCCGACGATGATGGCGCCACCCAACCCCAGGCGCACCAGGTCGGCATCGCGGTTCCAGATCACCAGGTTGACCAGCAGGCCGGCGGGGATCAGGACATTGTTCATGATCGCCAGGGCACCGGCATCGACCCGCGTCGCGCCGAGGTTCCAGAGGAAGTAACCCAGCCCCGAGGCCACCAGCCCCAACCACAGCAGCACGCCCCATTGGACGCCGGTGGTGGGCAGGCCTGACGCACTGCCCAGCAGCGCGAAGGCGGGCACGGCCACCGCCAGGGCGCCGAGATAGAACCAGCCGAACACGCTGTGGCGCGGCAAGCCCTCGGGCAGGCTTGCCGAGAGGCGGCGATAGCCCACCTGCCCTAGGGCGAAGCAGAGATTGGCCCCCTGGACCACCATGAAGCCCACCCAGAAACCGCTGTCGAGGCCCTGATAGCGAATCACCGCTGCACCCAGTACCGCCAGCGACGCGGTCACCAGATAGAAAGGCGTGAAGCGCCCGAAGAGGGCGTCGTCGAGCAGGGCGATGTAAATCGGCGTGAAGATGGTGAAAAGCAGTACCTCCGGCACCGAGAGCAGCAGGAAGGACTGGTAGAAGAAGATGTACATCGCACCCAGCTGCACCGCCCCCAGCCCCATCAGCGCAAGACGCTGGCGACCGGGCAATAGCGAGGGGCGCAGAAAAGGCAGGAACACCAGCGTCGCCAGGCCGATGCGCATCAACACCGCAAAGTAGCTATCTACCTGGCCGGCCAGATAGACACCGATCAGCGAGAACGAGAACGCCCAGAGGGCGGTGACAGCGACGAGAAGGCCCAAGGTCAACTCCTGATGGCAAAGTGGGTTGACGCCGATTATACCCGTCGTTACTGCCGAGCAAAGCCCGCCCGCCGCCAAGCAAGATACGCACCTCAGCGCGCGGTGTGGCGCAGCCACCACAGTGCATATACGACCCCGGGCAGCCAGCCCAACAGGGTCAGCACCAGGCTGGCAGCGATTCGGGCTCCCCCACCCTGAGCAAGACCCACCGCCAGCGGCGGCAACAGCACCGCTAATATGCACAGGGCGAGACGAGTCGTGGCAGGCATCGCCCGCTTCTGCTCCTGGTTTTGATCCTGGCTTGACGAGGCCAGGCTCGGGTCGACCCGAGCCTGGCCGCCCGCCGCCGGTGTAAAGTGCTGGATGGCCTCGCTGTCCTCGTCGTGTTCGAGCGCCCGGCGATGGGCCTGGTGGTCAATCTTCTGGTCTAGTGCCTCGGCGCCCTCGGCCAGCGTCTCGTGGTAGCGCTCCCACTCTTCCCAGTCGAAGGGCGTCCCGGCACGGGGACGTTGCTCTCCGGCTTCCCTAGCGCGCGACCAGGCCTTCTCTTCCAGGGTATTGGGGCGCTCCTGGTCTCGTTGACCATCCAGTCCCTTCTTAGCCATGTACTCCCGAGCATCCATGTGACAACTCCCTTGAGGGTGACAGGCCGACGTCGCGGCCGATCCATTCGAAACAGTGTGCCATATGGGAGACGAGGAGCGTGGCCAGGTTCCTGACCACTACCAACGATCCGGCCAGGATGGAGAAACGTTGGCGACTGGCATACCGGAGTTCGCCGCGAGATCAACTATGCTGGGGACGAGACACGGCTGCGGCCTGTGCCTGGCAACGTGAACGCTGGCTGCAGCCCAGGCCATTACTGCCCGGCACAAACTACTGTCCGGTAACTGTCTTGTACAAGGAGATACGCCATGTCCAACAAGGCCCCCACCACCGTGCGCGAGATCATGTCGCGTGACTGCTACCGGGTCACCGGCACGACCTCGGCCTCCACCCTGGCCGAGGGCCTGGCACTGCATCGCCTGCCAGGGGTCCCGGTGGTCGACGAGCGCGACTACTTGATCGGCTTCATCTCCGAGCAGGACGTAATGGGCAAGGTGCTGGAAAGCTCCTACCTCAACGATGAGCCGCCGCTGGTGCGCGAGTTGATGCGCAATGAAGTGCTCTCGGTAACCCCTAACAAGAGCATTACCGACCTTGCCCAGGAGATGCTTGGTGCCAAGCCCAAGGTCTATCCGGTGATCGAGCAGAACCGACTGGTGGGCATCGTCACCCGCCGCGACGTGCTCAGCGCACTGCTGCGCATGCGTCACTCATGAAACCGGCCTCCCATGAGGCCTAGTCCCGGCATCGGACCTGTCACGACCCAGACACAAAGAAAAACCACCCCATGCGGCATGGCATGGAGTGGCAAAATCGAAAGTGCAAGCTTAGGCAACAGTGTTAGCGACTGCTATCGCGTTGTTGCCTACGCTCATTCAGACAGCGCCACACAGAAAAGTTCGTCAGATTCTCAAAAAACATCATCGACAAGACACTCACCGCTTGAAAGAGCCGTTGATGGCTTTCGACAACCCAGAGAAAAACAGCGGCTTAGCGACGAATGGCCACGAAATCCCCGACGCTGCTTGCAAAGGCTAACCAATTGGTTTTATTATCGATTTCTAACGCGGGTGTAGCTCAATGGTAGAGCAGAAGCTTCCCAAGCTTAAGACGAGGGTTCGATTCCCTTCACCCGCTCCACGAATGGCCTACACCCCCCGCGCACCAACCGGCCCGACAGGGCCCGGCATCAGGGAGCCGCGAAACATGGCCCTTTTCCTGCTGGTCCTGGTCATTTGCCTGGTCATCTTTGGCGGCATGATCGCGCTGCTGATGCTGTCCGGCACCCCGCGCTATCGCACCGAACCCGAGCACATGCTGGAGCTGTTCGACAAGGCCCTGGAGAGTCGCGTCGGCGAGACCGAATGGAACGTCATCATCGGCTATCCGATCCGCCATGATAACTACCTGGACGGGATCAGGCGCCGCGCCCAGCGCCTGATGGATGAGCACGGGCGCCATGGCCGCGTGAGCCGCGGCAAGGCGCTGCTCGACGCCACCGGCCAGGAGGAGCTCGCGGCGCTGCGCGACCACCTGGCGGCACATACCTCGCTGCAACGCCGCCAGGACTGAGCCTCGTGTTGATACCTTGCAGACAGCCTGTGATGCCATGCCCCGGATGGGGTGATGTGATATCCCGCGATTCATCTATCCCACGAGGCTAGACAAAGGTCGAACATTCAACCTCTCGACTGCTTAAAACCACGGAAACGTGAAATCGCGAGGCAAATTCGACAAGCAATACACGGTTTGTCGCCTTACCCTCTATGAACGCCCCACGTCCGCCCTTGCGCTCGCTCGAACGCGTCGTGATGCATACCATCAGCAAGCCGGCCTGCAAGCTTGCCCACCCCCTGTCGACGCTACGCTCGACCTAATAACCAATAAATTGGAGAAGCTTCATGGCTACCGGTGTTTGGATCAGTCTTTTCGTCTATTTTGCGCTCATGATCGCCATCGGTTTTTATGCGATGCACAAATCCACGTCCACCTCCGAGGATTACATACTGGGAGGTCGCTCCCTGAGCCCACAGGTGGCGGCGCTGTCGGCTGGCGCGTCGGACATGAGCGGCTGGTTGCTGCTGGGCCTACCCGGCGCCATGTTCGTCTCGGGCTTGGGATCTGCCTGGATCGGCATCGGCCTGCTCGCGGGTGCGTTGTGCAACTGGACACTGGTCGCACCACGCCTTCGCGAACAGACGGTTCACTATGGTAATGCGATCACCATTCCCGAATTTCTGGCAAACCGGTTTCCGACTCAGGCCATGTCGCTGAGAACGGTCTCCGCTGTCGTCATCGTGGTGTTCTTCGCGGTTTACACCGCCTCAGGGCTGGTGGCGGGCGGCAAGCTGTTTGAAAGCGCCTTTGCCGGCGTGATCAATATTGGTGGCATGAGCGACTATGCGACAGGCGTCATGCTGACCCTGGGCGTGGTACTCGTCTACACCGTGGTCGGCGGCTTCCTGGCCGTGAGCATGACGGACTTCGTGCAAGGCTGCATCATGATGCTGGCCCTGGTGATCATGCCAGCAGTGGTGCTCTTCGGCGAAGGCGGTGGCGGTTTCTCCCAGGCGTCGCAGACTCTGAATGAGGTCGATCCCTCCCTTCTTTCATGGACGGAAGGCCTGACCTTCATCGGCTGGCTGTCTGCGGTGACCTGGGGGCTGGGGTATTTCGGGCAGCCGCATATCATCGTGCGCTTTATGGCCATACGGACGCTCAAGGAGGTTCCAGTAGCCCGTAATATCGGCATGAGCTGGATGCTAATCTCGCTGATCGGGGCGATCTCACTGGGTATCTTCGGTCGGGCTTACGCGATCCGCAACGGCCTGGATGTCGAGGATCCGGAAACCATCTTCATCATCCTGTCGAATCTGCTGTTCCATCCGCTGCTCACCGGCTTCCTCTATGCGGCCCTGCTGGCAGCGATCATGAGCACTATTTCCAGCCAGCTTTTGGTGTCGTCTTCCTCACTGACCGAGGACTTCTATCGTCTGTTCCTGCGTAAGCAAGCAACCGAGAAGGAGACTGTCACCGTAGGACGGATAAGTGTCGTGCTGGTGGGGCTGGTTGCCATGGTGATTGCGTCTGATCCAAATTCCCAGGTTCTGGGTCTAGTCAGCAACGCCTGGGCGGGCTTTGGCGCGGCGTTTGGTCCACTGATCATCCTGTCGCTGATGTGGTCACGCACCAATGGCGCCGGTGCCATCGCAGGCATGGTAGTGGGGGCCCTCACCGTGATGTTGTGGATCTCTCTGGGCTGGAACGCCTCGTTCATGGGCGGCCCCGGCGTATACGAAATCATTCCTGGCTTCATCGCAGCCTTCATTGCCATCCTGGCGGTGAGCAGCGTGACGGTCAATGCGGGGGAATATCAGCACATCACTCGCTGAACGCGCACACTTCCACGTTGGAGGTAGCGAAAGGGCTCCTGCGGAGCCACGCCAAGCCGGCATCGTCGCCTTTCGGTCTCCATCCCCGCTCTGCTTGACGGTTGCCCACAGTCAAGATGAAAAAACATCAGGAGGCGGGCCCGAAAACCGCCTTGCATCCCTTCATGGCAATGACGAGTGAGCCTTGCGCTGGATCAATAATATTCCCATGGCGAGACGCTAGAATACGCTAGTCGCGTTGCCATAAGCAGCCGCGCCTTCGTCAACCAGGAGACGACCCATGCACAAGACCGCTCTTTCCTCTCTACTTGCCGCCGGCTTCGCGGCGGCTGCCTTGACCGCCAGCACTCAGGCATTTGCCTATGGCGCCGGCGACTTCTTCACCCGGGTGGGCGTAGCCAAGGTCGACCCCAAAAGCGACAACGGTGAACTGGTCAATGGCTCCCTCGATGTTGACGTCGAGGATGATAACGGCTTTGCCTTTACCCTGGGCTACCGCTTTACCGACAAATTGGGGGTGGAGCTGCTGGCCGCCGAGCCCTTCGACCATGACATCAGCCTGGGCGACGGGGCCTTAAGCGGCTCCACTGATCACCTGCCGCCGACCCTGACCCTGCAGTACTACCCGCTGGGCGGCACCGCAGCTCGGATCCAGCCCTATGCCGGCATCGGCGTCAACTACACCCGCTTCTCGGATGAGGAAATTAGTATTCCTGGCGCCGATCTTGAGTTGGACAACTCCTGGGGCGCTGCTGGCCAGCTGGGCGTCGACCTGCTGATCGACGACCATTGGGCGTTTAACGCCGCCGCCTGGTACCTGGATATCGATAGCGATGCCAGCCTCGACGGAGAGGACATCGGCAAGGTCGAGGTTGATCCGGTAGTGGTGATGGCGGGGCTCAGCTTTCGCTTCTGATTATCCAGTCAGATAACCCGGCCCGAGCGGCGGACCGGGTTGAGTTTATTGCTGCCATAGGCAAAGTAGCAGGGCATCTCAGGATTCCGCGGCATCAGTTCTCTGTGACCAGGCGGTCGATCTCCTCGACCACCTTGCCCATCAGCAGCCGGTCGCTGGCGCGCGCGCCCTGCTGCTGCAACCAGGCATCCACTGCCGGGGCGACGTCGCAGGTCTCCGGCATCAGCGAGCGCGACTCGACCAGGGCCTCCAGGCGCACGATGAACACGAAGCGCAGCCACTGGGGCAGCGTCATGGTGTCGATGCAGAATGGCTGGACGCTGCGGAAGGCGTCCGGCTCGGGTCGCTCCATGCGCCACAGGCTGGCGGCCTTCATGGTGGCCTCGAGCTCGCGCAGGGCGGTGCCGAGTTCGTCGTGAACGGTCATGGGCAGTCTCTTCGGTGCATGTGGGACCATTATCTCCGTTAGGCCCCGCCACTGGCCACCCCGCGGGGCCTTCCACTGCCTGACCCGCCCTCTTGTGCATAGTGCACAGATATCCTGAACGGGCCTGTGGATAAACACTGGAAAGGTCTCCCCTGGCCGCTTCCCATGGGCCATGGGGCAGACTGGTCAACAACTGACCAACGACGGATCGCGACGAGGCCCCTCTCGGCGGCTGACAGCACCCCGACACCGCGGTAGAGTGCACGGTTCCTGACCCGGAGATAGCATGCAACCGATCCACAGCCTTCACGACTTCTTCCGGCGCAGCGGTGCCGAGGCGAGGCTCTACCACCTCGGACGGCGTGTCGAGCCGTGCTCGCTCGACACCCTGGCCGCCTTCGAAGCCGGCGAGCTGGCCTGGCCGGCCCCCTGGCAGGGCACGGCGCGCCTCGCCATGGTCTTCCGCCTGGGCGACCTGGAGGACCCGCTGATCTGGTTCCTGGCCCTGCCGCTGGACGAGCAGGGCCACCTCGACCCGGCCCCGCGTGACGCCTTCCTGCAGCGCCTGCTGGAGACCCTGGGCCATGGCGTGCGGGGCCTGGGGCGCACGGAGAGCGCCGGGATCGACAACCTGATGAAGGACAACCCTCTGACCTTTACCCCCGCACTGCCCTTCCAGGCCGTGCTGCATGCGCGGGCCAGCCTGGATGCGGGCCTGCCCGCCAGCCAGCACCTCGAGCCGGTCGAGGCCTACCTGACCGGGCAGCAGGCGATCGACTGGCGCGCCCTGGGCCTGCAGGGCCTGGCCGACTTCGCGGTGCGCCTGGATAGGGAATCGAGCCGTATGCTGGCCGCACGCCTGGACACCCTGCCCGGCGAGGTACTGACCTCGCTGTGCTACTGTCTGGAGCATGTGGCGATTGCCGACGAGCTGGCCCGCGCCCTGCGCCGTCGCGGGGAAACGGCAGGCCGCGCCGGGGACATCGAGACCTTCTGCGCCTGCGTGCGGGCCATGGGCGGCGCCTCGACCGAGCTGGCCGGCGCCTGGTTCGACGCCCTGCTCGATGACCCGGACGCCTGCGGTCCCGACCTGCTGGCGGCCATCGCCGGGCGCGGCTGGCGCCACCTGGAGGATGCCGAGCGCCTGCCCCGCTTCCTCGCCCGCCTGGCCGAGACCCCCGGGGCCGACTTCACGGCCGTGGCCCGTGACCTGGCGCTGGTCCCGCGACTGCGCCTGCCGCTGCTGATGACGCTGCGTGAGGCCGTGCCGAATGGCGCAATTGGCCGCCGCCTGACCGGCCTGTCAGGCTGAGCGCAGAGACCTGGGAGCGAGAAGATGAGAGAACTGCCCTACACGCCCAAGGCGGTGATCGGCCGCCGCGAGATGGTCACCCTGCCAGAGCTGCATCTGACGCTGTGCGCCAAGGTCGATACCGGCGCGCGAACCTCGGCGCTGCATGCCGAGGACATCGAATCCTTCGAGGATGACGGCCATCTCTGGGTCAGCTTCACGACACGTGGCGGTGGTCCTGGCACGCCGGCCCATGTTCACCGCATGCACCTGCATGATCGACGGCGGGTGACCAGTTCCAACGGTCAGTCGGAGTGGCGCCACGTGATCCGCACCACCATGCAGCTTGGCAGCCTGGTCTTTCCCGTGGAGCTGAGCCTGACCGACCGTCGCGACATGCGCCATCCGATGCTGCTCGGCCGCCGCGCCCTGCGCCGCCTGCTGGTGGCCCCCGGCGTGGCCTTCCTGCATGGCGAACCCTGACCCTCCCCGGCCATCGAACCTGGAGTCACGAATGCACATCGCGCTGCTATCACGCAATCGCAACCTCTACTCCACGCGGCGCCTTATCGAGGCGGCCGAGCTGCGAGGGCACACTGCGCGGGTGGTCGATACCCTGCGCTGCTACATGAGCATCACCTCGCACCACCCCTCGATCCACTACAAGGGCGAGGAGCTTGAACCCTTCGACGCGGTGATTCCGCGTATCGGCTCCTCGATCACCTTCTATGGCTGTGCGGTGCTGCGTCAGTTCGAGATGATGGGCACCTATGTGCTCAACGACAATGTCTCCATCACCCGCTCCCGCGACAAACTGCGCTCCCTGCAGTTGCTGTCGCGCAAGGGGCTGGGGCTGCCGATCACCGGCTTCGCCCACTCGCCGGACGACATTCCCGACCTGATCACCATGGTCAGGGGCGCCCCGCTGGTGATCAAGCTGCTGGAGGGCACCCAGGGCATCGGCGTGGTGCTGGCCGAGACCAACCAGGCCGCCGAGAGCGTGATCCAGGCCTTCATGGGCATGAAGGCCAACATCATGGTGCAGGAGTACATCAAGGAGGCGAAGGGCGCCGATATCCGCTGCCTGGTGATCGGCGACAAGGTGGTGGCCTCGATGAAGCGCCAGGCTGCCGAAGGCGAGTTCCGCTCCAACCTGCATCGTGGCGGCAGCGCCAGCGTGATCCGCATTACGCCGGAGGAGCGCTCGACGGCGATCCGCGCCGCCAAGGCCATGGGATTGCGCGTGGCCGGTGTAGACCTGCTGCGCTCCAACCATGGTCCGGTGATCATGGAGGTCAACTCCTCGCCGGGGCTGCAAGGCATCGAGACCGCGACCGGCAAGGACATCGCCGGGCTGATCGTCGAACACCTGGAGAAGAACGCCTCTCCGCGGCATAAGGTCCCGCCACGCCCCAAGGGGTGAGTCCTTGGCCCGGACCACTGACGGGTGCCGCAAATAATTGACCTTTTGGGGTGGCAAACGTAAGGCGACAGCCCCACAATCTGCGTCACCGGAGGAGGTGACCACGCATGTTTCTCGATAATCGCCAAGTGGCGATGGACAGTGCCCTTGAGGCAATGGCCGACAGCATCGACTATTTCCAGGATAACCTGGAGCGCCTGGGTCCCACGCTACGCGACAGGCTCGAGCCCCACTATGAGGCGCGCAAGAAGTCGATGCATGAGCTGCAGGAACTGGCGCGTAAGCACCTCAACCTGCTACCGCGCGATGCCGATGTCGAGCGCGACGACTACATGTGGTTGTGGAGCCGGTTAAAGAGCTTCGTCGGCAACGAGAATCAGGTGGTGATCGGCGAGCTGTTGGAACAGGAACGGGTACTAATGCAGGCGCTGTCGACGCTGTTTACCCATCCCCTGCCCGATCCCATGGAGCCGGTCATCGAGGAGTGCTGGAAGGGCTGTCGGGCACTGATCCGCGAGCTGTATCGCCTTCAGAAGCAGCGTCCGAAGCGTTGAGCATGCCACGCGGGAGCAGCAGCCGCTCACGCTCCGGCGGCATGATCTGCAGCGGCTCCAGCGGCCCCAGGAAGTGGGGCTCGCGCTTCCAAAGATAGAGATCCCCCAGGGTGGCCACCCGTGCCACCCACTCGCGAAGCTTCAGTTGCCAGAGCCCGGCCGCGACGCGATCGGGTGCCGCGCAGCCCCTCACCTCCAGACCCAGCGCCTCGCCGATGAACAGCGCCCGCGGCAGGTGCCAGTCCTGAGTGATCAGCAAGGCGCGCTGCACACCGAACACATCGCGGGCCCGCGCCAAAGTGTCGAAGGTACTGAAACCGGCATAGTCCAGTGTCATGTCTTCGTCACGCACGTCGCGACCGCGCAGGTCACGCCACATGGTTACCGGCTCGTTGTAATAGCGGGTGCTGTTGTCGCCGGAGATCAGCAGATGGTCGACGCGCCCCAGATGGATCAGCGCGGCGGCAGCGCCCATGCGTCCTTCGAAGTGCGGGTTGCGCGCCCCACTGCGGGTCCAGTGGGACGTGCCGAAGACGATACCCACGGGCTCGCTGACACAGCGCGCGAGATCGTCCTCGATCTTCCCCTGGGTACGCGCCAGCACATAGAGGTTGGCCAGCACGAACAGCGCCGCCGCCAGCAGCGACAACGCTCCCAGTGACATCAATACCCCCTTGAAGACCTTCCACAATGGCCGGTGCATCGCGCTCCCCGGAGCAGACGCTAGAACATCCCGAGTTCCAGCTTGGCCTCGTCGCTCATCATCTCACGGCTCCAGGGCGGATCGAAGACGATCTCGGTATGGACCTTGCTGATCTGCGGGGCACCGAGGATCTTGTTGCGGGCATCGGCGGCGATCACGTCGCCCATGCCGCAGCCCGGGGCGGTCAGGGTCATGCGGATGGTGACTATGCGCTCGCCGGTGATCAGCCGCTCGATGCGACAGCCATAGACCAGGCCCAGATCGACGATATTCACCGGGATCTCGGGGTCGAAGCAGGTGCGCAGCTGATCCCACACGAACTGCTCGATCTCTTCCTCCGTGGCATCCTCGGGCAGGGTCGGGCGCGGCAGCGCCTCGAGGCCCAAAGCATCCAAGTTGGCTCCCTCGATCAGGTAGAGGCGTCCCTCGTAGCCCACGCTGACGGAGCTGCCCTTGGCCTGCATCACGCTGACCACGCTGTCCTCGGCCAGTGTCACGGTCTTGCCGAAGGGGATGGAGATCGCCTCCACGTCGCGCTGTAGGGGCAACTGCTGGCCCTTGTAGAGGGTAGCCATCTGCTCGATATCGCTCATATCGCCTCCTTGATGGCGCTCAGCGCAGCATGCCGATGACGCGCTCGAGCCCGTCGACGAAGACGTCGATCTCCTCGGGCGTGTTGTAGGCGGCGAAGGATGCCCGGCAGGTGGCGTCCACCCCGAAGTGGGCCAGCAGCGGCTGAGCGCAGTGATGGCCGGTGCGGATCGCCACCCCGAGCTGGTCGATCAACAGTCCGATGTCCTGGGAGTGAGCGCCATCGACGACGAACGATAGCACGCCGGTCTTTTCCGGTGCAGTGCCCAGGATGCGCAACCCCTCGATGGCCCCCACGCCCTGGGTGGCATGCTCGAGCAGCCGAGCCTCCCAGGCGCCGATCAGGCCAAGGCCGATCTCATCAACCCATTGCAGGGCACGCCCCAGGGCGATCACCTCGGCGATGGCCGGCGTGCCGGCCTCGAACTTATGCGGGATGTCGGCGAAGGTAGTCGGCGTCTCGAAGGAGACCATACGGATCATCTCGCCGCCGCCCTGCCAGGGCGGCATCGCTTCGAGTAGTTCGGCCTTGGCGTAGAGCACCCCCACGCCGGTAGGGCCATAGACCTTGTGACCGGAGAAGGCGTAAAAGTCGGCGTCGATGTCGCGCACGTCGATGGCCTGGTGGGGCGCGGCCTGGGCACCGTCAACCAGGATTCGTGCGCCCTGCTCGTGGGCCACCCGCGCCATCTCGCGCACCGGGTTGACGGTGCCGAAGGCGTTGGAGACATGGTTGACCGCCACCAGCCGCGTGCGCTCGGTGACGAGGTCACGGTAGGCCGCCTGGTCGAGCACGCCGCGCTCATCCACCGGGATCACCTTGATGGTGAAACCCAGCTCGCCGGCCAGCAGCTGCCAGGGCACGATGTTGGAGTGGTGCTCGAGGTGCGAGATCAGCACCTCGTCGCCGGGGCCAAGGTTGGTGCGTCCCCAGCTGTTGGCCACCAGGTTGATCGCCTCGGTGGTGCCGCGGGTGAAGACGATCTCGCGGGTCTCGCCTGCGTTCAGGAAGACACGCACCGTCTCGCGGGTCCCTTCGAAGGCTGCCGTGGCCTCGTCGGCCAGGGTATGCAGCCCACGATGGATATTGGCGTTGTAGCGAGCGTAGTAGTCGTCGAACACCTCGATCACCTGCTGCGGGGTCTGGCTGGTGGCGGCGTTGTCCAGATAGACCAGTGGCTTGCCATGCACTTCCCGCTCGAGGATGGGGAAGTCGCGTCGCACCCTCACCACATCCAGCGTCAGGTCGCTGAAGTCGGCCATGGCTCACTCCTCGTTAAGGGCGGTGGCAGCTTCCACCAGACCGGTCAGGTTGAAGCGCTCGGGGAGCTTGCCGGCCACGGCCCGTTCGACCCGCTCGGCGATGACGTCGAGATCGACCTGCTCGAGCACCTCGCCGGCGAAGGCCAGGGTCAGCAGACCGCGGGCCGTCTGCTCGTCGATGCCGCGACAGCGCAGGGCGAACACCGCCTCCTCGTCGAGCTGGCCGGTCGTGCTGCCATGGGAGCACTTGACGTCGTCGGCATAGATCTCGAGTTCGGGCTTGGTGTCGATCTCGGCGCGGTCGGAGAGCAGCAGGTTGGCGTTGCTCTGGTAGCCCTCGATCTGCTGGCTGTCGCGCTTGACCACCACCTTGCCATTGAACACGCCGTGGGCGCGATCGTCGAGGATGCCCTTGTAGTTCTCGTTGGAGAAGGTGCGCGGCGCGTTGTGGTTGACCAGAGTATGGTTGTCCACGTGCTGGCGCCCCTGACCATAGAAGAGCCCGTTAAAGTTAGCTTCGGCACCCTGGCCATCGAGCTCGGCCACCAGGTCGTTGCGTACCAGGCCACCACCCAGGTTCAGGTTGAAGGAGGTGTAACGGCTGTCGCGGGCCTGCTCGACATGGATGCTGGCCACGTGCAGGTCGGCAAGCGGCGCCTCCTGCAGCTTGTAGTGGGTAAGGATAGCGCCGCGCTCGAGGATGACCTCCTCCACCAGGTTGGTGAAGTTGGCGGCGCCCTCCTCGCCGACATGATGCTCGATGACCGTGGCCTGGCTGCGGGAACCCGCCTCGAGCAGGATACGCGGGTGGCTCATCACCGGCGCCTCGCCGGCCCGGGAGAGGAACTGCAGGATGATCGGCTTCTCGACGATGGTGCCAGACGCCAGGCGCAGCACGGCGCCCTCTTCCATGAAGGCGGTATTGAGCGCCGCGAAGGCCGAGAACTCGACCCCGGTGAGCCGACCCAGCGGCCCCCCCACCGCCTCGTGGTTCTCCACCAGCGCCTCGTGGTTCTCCACCAGCGCCCGGGACAGCGGCAGCAACTGCACGCCGTTGGGCAACTCGTCGAGCCGTGACAGCGCCGGGGCGAAGATGCCGTCGACGAAGGTCAGCCGATGGGCCTCCAGAGGCAGGGTCAGACTCGCCGCCGTGGCCGGGGAGAAGTCGGCATCGGTGGCCAGGTGGAAGTCGCCCCGGGCAATGGCCCGCACGTCGGTGTACTTCCATGCCTCGATACGGCGATGAGGAAAGCCCAGCGCCTCGAAGCGGGCGGCCCCCGCCTGGCGACGGGCGGCGATCCAGGTCGGCTCGGCGCCGCGGGCGTTGCTGCGCTCGCTCAACCGGTCGAGGAAGCGTTGCACATCGCTGTGTACGGCATCACTCATGCGGCGGTCTCCTCCTGCACCCAGTCATAGCCACGGCTCTCGAGTTCACGGGCCAGCTCGGCATCGCCGCTCTTGACGATGCGGCCATCGACCAGCACGTGCACGCGATCCGGCACGATGTAGTCGAGCAAGCGCTGGTAGTGGGTCACCAGCAGGATGGCCCGGTCCTCGGCGCGCAGGGAGTTGACGCCATCGGCGACCACCTTCATGGCATCGATGTCCAAGCCCGAGTCGATCTCGTCGAGCATCGCCAGCTTCGGCTGCAGCACCAGCATCTGCAGGATCTCGTTACGCTTCTTCTCGCCGCCGGAGAAGCCCTCGTTGACGGCACGCTGCAGGAAGCTGGTGTCCATCTTCATGGAGGCCACCTTCTCCTTGATCAGCTTCATGAACGCCGGTGCCGGGATCTCACCCAGCCCCTGCGCCTCACGCTGGGCGTTCAGCGCTGCCTTGAGCAGGTAGATGTTCTTCACCCCCGGGATCTCAACCGGGTACTGGAAGCCCAGCAACAGGCCGGCGCGGGCCCGCTCCTCGATCTCCATCTCCAGCACGTCCTGACCCTCGAAGGTGATCGAGCCCTGGGTCACCTGGTAGCCGTCCTTTCCGGCGATCACCGCCGACAGGGTCGACTTGCCGGCCCCGTTGGGGCCCATGATGGCGTGGACCTCACCGGCGTTGATGGTCAGGCTGAGGCCCTTGAGGATCTCGGAACCCTCGACCGTGACGTGCAGATCCTTGACTTCGAGCATGTTGACTACCTTTGATTCGTGGTGAGCCGCCGGCGCGACCCGAAAAAATGATGCTTTCCACTGCGCCAGAGGCGCGTCATGAGCGACGGTCAATCAAGGCGGAGGTCCGACGAGTGCAGCGGAGTTGACTGCTGCTCAATGAGCATGCCGAGGAGGGCCTCCAACACTGAGTGACCGAGCGCAATAGCGCCTTAACCAACAGCGCCTTCGAGGGTAACGTTGAGCAGCGCCTCGGCCTCCACGGCAAACTCCATGGGCAGCTCCTGGAACACGTCCTTGCAGAAGCCGTTGACGATCATGCTCACCGCATCCTCCTCGGAGATGCCGCGGCTCTGGCAGTAGAAGAGCTGATCCTCGCCGATCTTGGAGGTGGTCGCCTCGTGCTCGACGGTGGCGGTGCTGTTGCCGATCTCCTGGTAGGGAAAGGTGTGGGCGCCGCAGGTATCACCGATCAGCAGCGAGTCGCACTGGGTGAAGTTGCGCGCCCCCTTGGCCCGTGGGCCCACCTTCACCAGGCCACGGTAGGACTGGTTGCTGCGCCCGGCGGAGATGCCCTTGGAGATGATGCTCGAGCGGGTGCCCTCGCCAATGTGGATCATCTTGGTTCCGGTGTCGGCCTGCTGGCGGCCGTTGGTCACCGCCACGGAGTAGAACTCGCCGATGCTGTGCTTGCCGCGCAACACGCAGGAGGGATACTTCCAGGTGATGGCCGAGCCGGTCTCTACCTGGGTCCAGCTGATGCGCGAACGGTCGCCGCGGCAATCGCCGCGCTTGGTGACGAAGTTGTAGATGCCGCCCTTGCCGTCCTCGTCGCCGGGATACCAGTTCTGCACGGTGGAGTACTTGATGTAGGCATCCTCGAGGGCCACCAGTTCGACCACCGCGGCGTGCAGCTGATTCTCGTCGCGCTGGGGCGCGGTGCAACCCTCGAGATACGACACCTGGGCCCGGTCTTCACAGATGATCAGGGTGCGCTCGAACTGCCCGGTGTTCTCGGCGTTGATGCGAAAATAGGTGGAAAGCTCCATGGGGCAAGTCACGCCCTCCGGGACGAAGACGAAGGAGCCGTCGGTGAACACCGCGGAGTTGAGCGCCGCGAAGTAGTTGTCGCCCTGAGGCACCACGCTGCCCAGGTACTTCTTGATCAGCTCCGGGTAGTCGCGGATCGCCTCGGAGATGGAGCAGAAGATCACGCCCGCCTCGTAGAGTTTCTCCTTGAAGGTGGTGGTCACCGATACCGAATCGAAGACCGCGTCCACCGCCACCCCGGCCAGGGCCGCCCGCTCGTGCAGGGGAATGCCCAGCTTCTCGTAGGTCTCGAGCAGCTTGGGGTCCACCTCGTCGAGGCTCTGGGGCTTGTCCTCGTCACGCTTGGGCGCGCTGTAGTAGGAGATCGCCTGGTAGTCGATGGACGGATAGTCGAGATGCGCCCAGGAGGGCGGCGTCATCTTCAGCCACTGGTGGTAGGCCTTGAGGCGCCATTCCAGCATCCACGCCGGCTCGCCCTTCTTGTTGGAGATGAAGGCGATGGTGCTCTCGTCCAGGCCGGGCGGTACCGTGTCGCTCTCGATGTCGGTCACGAAGCCTTCCTTGTAATCGCGACGGACAAGCTGTTCCATTTCCTGACTTGCCATGATGTCTCCCCCTCCCGGGCGGTTGGGTCAGCGAGCACTGGCTCGCCTCGGGTAGTAAAATGCTCGTAGGGTCAGGCCTCGACGGCCAGACTCACGCTCTGAATGGGCAGCTGCACCGGCAGCTTGATCGGATCGGTAGCGGCCAGATGCGCCAGGGTCACGCTGTCGAGCAGGGCGCGGATGGCCAGCGAGACGCGCTGCCAGTTGTCCGCCACGCCGCAGGTGGCGGCCAAGTCGCAATCGCCTCCGACCTGGCTGCACTCGGTCATCGCCACCGGCCCCTCGATGGCCGTGATGATGTCAGTGGCGGTGATCCGGGACGCCGGACGCGCCAGCGAGTAGCCCCCCTGGGCACCGCGCCGCGACTCGAGCAGCCCCGCCTTGACCAGCATCTTGAGGGTCTTGCTGACCGTGGGATGGGGCAGCTGGACCGCCTCGGCAAGCTCTGCGGCCGCCTGAGACTGCTCGGGATGGCGGGCGATCTGTGCCATCACCACCGCCGCGTAGTCGGTCAGTCTGGAAAGCTTCAGCAAGGCCTGACTCCCCGGGGGCCATGCCCCTCGTGTTCGATTGAGGACCAGTTTAGTCCTGTATGATTTTGATGTGAAGCCCCGGCGGCCAATCGTGCCGATCACGGCATGTTCAGGGGTGTTATCAAAAATAACGATAATCTGTCGCATTTGATGGCTATTAGAGGGGTCCGCTTACCCGAGAGGCATCAGCACTGCCAATCCGTGCCATTGCGCATCCTCATTCACGGAAAACAAATCCTGATTACGCATAAGGCTCAGCCATCTTCAGGAACCGGTATGGCATCGGCGGTGTTCTGGCGGCGACCGTGAGAAACCGCGGGATCATGGCCTTGAGGTCATAGCGCCGATTGAAGCGATACTCGAATTCGGCCAGGTAGCGTGGGGTATGTTTCCCGCGGATGGCATGGTAGGTGCCGGTGATCGCGTTCTTGACGTTGCCCAGCACCGTGTTGACCCAGTTGAA
>NZ_SNWH01000010.1 GCF_004361885.1 Halomonas ventosae | reverse complement strand
CCACCGCCTCCAACTTCAGCCTGCATACTCTGACGTGCTTACAGCAGCGCCGAGAGCCCAACCCCCAGGGTCAAGGCGACGTAGCTCAGAACCGCGACACCGCGCCGCTGCTGCCAGAACGTCAGGGTCTGCAGGCTGAAGGTGGAGACGGTGGTATACCCCCCCAGCAGTCCGATGGCTAACAGCGACCAGGCGGGATCTGCCTCGTTATCAGGCAGACCCAGCCCTCCGGCCACCAGGCCCATCAGCAGCGCACCGCTCAGATTGACCGACAGGGTTCCCCAAGGAAAGCTAGCTCCCAGGTAACGGGCTACGAGGTTGCCCACTGCCAGACGCGCCATGCCGCCAAGCCCCCCACCACCGGCCACGGCCAGCAGCATCAGCGGGTCGATGTTCATCCACTCTCCAGGCGTCACAAGAAAGCTCCCGGGAGGGTGGCGACAAGCGCCAAAAAAAGCCACCCGGTTAGAGTGGCCAAGAGTATCGCATGCTTGCCTTGCAGGGGCAGTGACCCTGGGGTCGCTGCCAAAGAGTATCCTGGGACAGGATCGGTATAATGTACAATTACTGTACATTAAATCCGCTCATGATCGGCGGGTCGTGGCCGCGGCACAATATCCGTATCATGCTGATAAACGATTGCAACCCTGTCACCACACATCGCCAACACACCTACAGACGGAGGTCACAGCGTGAACCCAATGCGAGCCCTTCCTGCCATCCTCGGCTGGCTGCTGATCGCCTTGGCGGCATTTGCCGCCCCGGTACAGGCCCAGCAAGCCGACACCGGCCGCCAACCGCCGGCCTATGACACCCTGGCCGACCTGCTCGAGAACGAACAGACACGCCAGCAGCTGATCGACCAGCTGCGCGGCCTGGCGGGAGATGTCGCCGCCTCGCCAGCGGCGACAGCCGAGACCGGCGTCGCCACCGAGCCTTCGCTGCCTCGCCAGTTGGCAGAGCTCACCAGCCGCATCGTCGGTGATGTCGGCAGCCAGCTGACCCGTGTGGCAGAAGCCATCCGAGGGCTATTCACCGGCAGTGCCGAGGCGACCAGCCGTTTCGACATGGCCGCCTTCACCAGTGCCGCCATCAATCTCGGGCTGGTGATACTGGCGACCTTCGTGCTGTTCGTGGCCATCCGCCGTCTGGCCCGGCCGCTGTTCACGCGCATCAGCCAGTGGTCACTCAATGGCCAGGGGCTGACCCCGGTGCTGAGGCTGGTACTCTGCGTCGCCCTGGCAGCGGTGATCGATGTGGCGGTGGTAGCGCTAGCCTACGTGGGGGGCAACCTCGTCGCCACCTTCGCCGTCGGCGAAACCGGTGAGTTATCGACCCGCGCCTCGCTGTTCCTCAACGCCTTCCTGGTGATCGAGCTGCTCAAGGCGGCCGTGCGCATGCTCTTCTCGTCGCGCTACGAGGGACTGCGCCTGCTGCCGGTGAATGCTGCGGATGCCGGCTACTGGAACCGCTGGATCGCCCGCCTGATCGGGCTGGTGGGCTATGGCCTGATGGTGGTAGTGCCGCTGGTCAACGTCTACCTGTCGCCGACCCTGGGCCAGAGCATCGGCACCCTGATCATGGTCGGCGCCTTTATCTACGCGGTCGTCGTGGTGCTACGCAACCGGGTTCGCCTGCGCGATGCCCTCAACCGCAAGGCGAATAACGCTACCATGGCGGCCAGTCGGGTCTCGCTGCAGCTGTTCGCCCGTACCTGGCATCTGTTCGCCCTGGCCTACTTCTTGATGGTGCTGGTGCTGGTGCTGACCCGCCCGGCGGATGCCCTGCCCTTCGTGCTCTTCGCCACCATCAAGACCATCGCCACGGTAGTCGTAGGCCTGCTGGTCTCGAGTCTGCTGACCCAGACCATCGGCCGACGCATCCGCCTCTCGGACGATCTGCGCCGCAAGCTGCCGCTGCTTGAGCCACGCCTCAACAGCTACGTGCCCAATGCCCTGCGGGTCATCCGTACCCTGATCCTGATTGCGGTACTGCTGATGGTGCTGAATGTCTGGGGCGCCTTCGACCTGGCAGCCTGGTACGCCTCCGAGGCGGGTCGCGGTCTGATCGGCAAGGTAATCAGCGTGTCGCTGATCCTGGTGGTCGCCGTGAGCGTCTGGCTGGGACTGGCCAGCCTGATCGAGCACAAGCTCAACCCCGAAACCGGTAGAGGCGTGCCCTCAGCCCGGGCCCAGACCCTGCTGGCACTGTTCCGCAACGCCCTGGCCATCGCCCTGATCACCCTGACCGCAATGATCGTGCTCGCCGAGATCGGCATCAACATCGGCCCGCTGATCGCCGGTGCCGGCGTGCTGGGCCTGGCTATCGGCTTCGGCGCCCAGAAGTTGGTGCAGGACATCATCACCGGCATCTTCATCCAGGTGGAAAATGCCATGAACACCGGCGATGTCGTCACGGTCGGCGGCATCACCGGCACCGCCGAGAAGCTCAGCATCCGCTCGGTGGGCATCCGCGACCTCTCCGGCACCTACCACATCGTGCCCTTCTCAAGCGTCGACACCGTCTCCAACTACATGCGCGAGTTCGGCAATCATGTCGGCGAATACGGTATCGCCTATCGCGAGAGCATCGACGAGGCCATCGAGCAGCTCAAGCTGGCCTTCGAGGATCTCAAGGCCAGCGAGGAGCATGGCCACAAGCTGCTGGAGCCGCTCACCGTGGCCGGTGTCGTGGCCTTGGCCGATAGCTCGGTGAACATCCGCGTGGTCATCAAGACCACGCCTGGCGACCAATGGGCCGTGGGCCGTGCCTATAACCGCCTGGTCAAGCTACGCTTCGACGAGGCCGGCATCGAGATTCCCTTCCCGCACACCACGCTCTACTTCGGCGAGGACAAGCAGGGCCGCTCACCGGCCGCTAATGTGCGGGTGCTCGAGCTTGAGTCCGGCGGCCGGCAACGCCAGGAAGTCTCGCCCCACCCGGATGATCCCGAGCGGAGTGTTCAAGAGATCGCCGACCCCAACCATCGCAACCCCGACGCCGACGACGTCGAGGAATCCTGACAGCTGGGCCAGGCGGCCAGGCAGCACAAGGGGCGCCTTAAGGCGCCCCTTGGCGAGTAAGTCACTGACTGGCCCCGCGGCCGAGCGTTTAGGCCGTCTTGCTCTTCTCCTCCTCGTGCGACTCCTTGCTCGGCTGAGGCAGGGAGGGCAGCGACTTATCGAGCAGTTCGACGCTCTGCCGGTAGAAGAGCTGGCTCTTCTGGTGCTCGCCCAGGTTGGCATAGAGCCGCGCCAGCTCAGCACAGGCCACACCGCTGGGCCGCTGGCGCTGACTCGCCTCGAAGTACTCCTGGGCCTTGCCCCAGTAGGCGTTACGCAGCGACAGTCTGCCCAGGGTCAATAATAGGTCCGGGTCGTTGGGCCGCTCCTGCAGCCATTTCTCGGCCACTACCAGCTGTCGCGGAGCATCCACGTCGAGCAGCCCATAGCGCAGCACTAAGCGGCTGTCCCAGTGCTCCTTGAGCGAGTGGCGCAGCAGCCGCTCGGCGATAGCCTCCTCGTGGCCTCGCACCAGCGCCTCGGCATAGAGCACGATCAGATCGGTGTTGGTGCGCAGATGGTCGGGCATGTCGGCCCAGAGGTTGCGGACCCGCTCGATATCGCCGGGATGGCGCGCCTCCTGGCCGATCAGTTCGCGGTAGGCACGCAGCTCGAGCTGCTCACGCTCCTCGGGGGAAATCAGTTGCTGTGCCCCGAGCCGGGGCATCAGGCGGCGCAAGCCATCCCAGTCGCTGACGCTGAGGTAGGCCTGTTTGAGCTGCTTGAGTACCTGGGGATGATTCGGCAAGTGGCGGTCCAGGCGCGTGAGAATCGCCAGCGCCTCCTCATATTGCTGGCGATCAAGCATCAGCTGGGCCTGCACCATGCCCACCGCGGTATCGGCACCCTCGGTACTCAGGTGGGCCCGCTTGAGCAGGGTGTCGGCCTGCTCGTAGCGCCCTTGGTAGTGGGCCGCCAGGGCCGCCGAGAGATAGTTGACCAGCGGCGTGCTGGAATCGTCGGCGGCCTTGACCAGCGACTTCTCGGCCTTCTTCCAGCGGCCCTCGGCCAGCGCCACCAGGCCGCGCACGGTACGCTTCATGGCGTTGCGGTTGCGGGCACGGCTGTTCCACACTTTGAAGCGACTCACCGGATGTGTGAGTCGCAGCAGCAGCTGCAGGCCGAAGTGCAGCACGATGAAAGCGCCCAGCAACAGCACCAGGCCGAACCAGAAGGAAGTCTGGACGGAGGTATCGCCTACCCTCACCAACCAGTAGCCCGGCACCGACATCATCAGCTGGCCGAACAGCGCCCCGAGCGCCAGGCCCAGGACCACGATCAGGATCAGCTTTCTCATGCGTCATCTCCCTGGCCAGCATTGCCTTGGCCGTCACCCTGGCGCTCGAAGCGCCGCTCGATGAAGTTCGCAAGCGCCTGCTGGGAACCGCTGATATCTGGCAGCTCGGGACGGATGCGGCGCTGCTTGAGCTCCTCGAGACGCGAGATTACCGACTGGACACCCTCGGCGTCGGTATCGTAGTAGCCGCGAATCAGCCTCAGGGCCTTATCGATGCTGGCTTCATAGAGTTCCTGCTCCTCCTTGAGCAGTGCCAGTTGGGTCTGCTCGAGCACCAGCCGCACACTCTGGCGCAGGTAGGACTCCTGCTCCGGGGTGATCAGCGCCTCGAGGGCCTGATCGTGCTGACGGATGGTGACCAGCTCCTTGAGTTCGCCGCCGAAGCGGGCCAGCTGTTCTCGCCAGCCGCCCGACGGGGTCTCCTCGAGGGAGGTATCGGCCATCATCTGCTTGACCTCCTGGTCAAGCGGCTGGCGGGCGAGCTGTTCCTGCAGGGCGTTGAGCGACAGATAGAGGCCGGTGCGGTCGACCTGCGGCACCGATTCCAGCGCGGCCAGCTCGGAGGCGATTTCGCGGCGCACCGGCATCAGCGCCGGATTGTCGGCCTCGCGCAACCGCGCATCGGCGCTGCGCAACAGGGCCGCAGCACCGTCGACATCGTGCTCCAGCTGCAAGCGCTGGTTGGCCAGGCGCAGCAGATAGGCGGCCTCGGCATGCAACCAGTCGCGCTCGTCGGTGCTCTGTTCACGGGAGAGCTCGTCGAGCACCTTGTCCAGGGTCTGGTCGATGCTGCTGCGATAGTCGGTGAACTCGCTACGCAGATTGGCGAGGGCCGAGTTCAGCGAGTCCAGCGCCGCCTGACGCTCGCTCTTCACGCTCTTCAGCTGCCCCTGCAGGTTGCCGAGCTGCGACTGGCTGGCCACGTCGCCGGGCAGTGAAGACAGCCGCTGCTGCTGGGCATCGAGCTTCTGCCAGGCCTGCCAGCCGAACAGCACTACGCCGACAGCCAGCAGAATCACCAGCAAGAGAGCCAGGATGCCTGTCTTGCCGCCGCCCTTGCCACCATCGCCCGCAGAGTGTCTGGGCGCGCCGGCGCCACCGCTACCGGCGGTCTTGCCGGTACTACTGTTGTCAGTCTTGTCGGTACTGGCGGGCTTGTCGGTGCCACTCTTCGGGGACGTTGGGGACGCCGGCTTGGCGCTGGAGGCCTGGCTCTCGCCAGGCCTTTCCGCGTCCGGCTTCTTCGTGCTGGGCTGTTCGGTGTCGGGCTTTTGCGCCGCGCTCTTGTCGTCCTTTGCCGGGCTGGCGGGCGGCTCGGCCGCGGTGGAAGGCGCCTTCCCGGTGCCGGACTCACCGGCTGCCTGAGGCGCCTGGGTGGCCGCCTTGCCAGCGGCCTTGTCATGGCGACGCGAGCGGCGCCTGCCGGATGCAGCGGGCCTGCCGGCCTGAGCCCCTGAGCTCGCCGCGTCCGCGCTGGAGGGCGCTTGCTGTTCGTCCTGATCGTGTGGTTGCTTGCTCATCTGTCGCTAGCCCTTTTCGAGATCATCATGATCGACATCGGCCTCCTCCGGGGCGCTGCTCCTGGCGACAGCGACCGCCAAGGCGGCAGGCGTGGCACCCGACGCCACGACGGGGAAACGAAACCCCAGCCTGCCGGCCAGTGTAGCCAAACGGTTACTGGAAACGATTAGCGGTTGGTTCAAGGCGGCGTCTGTACACCATCTTGCCAGATGTTCGAGGATTTCTCCGCTGCTGACCACCAGTGCCCGATAATCCCCCGCGGCG
Source organism: Halomonas ventosae (assembly GCF_004361885.1). Classification (GTDB taxonomy): domain Bacteria; phylum Pseudomonadota; class Gammaproteobacteria; order Pseudomonadales; family Halomonadaceae; genus Halomonas; species Halomonas ventosae_C. The sequence continues at coordinate 100,779 of NZ_SNWH01000010.1, read as the reverse complement.
AGCCGTACCTGCATGGCGGGAGGGGGGGGGAGGAGGCAGCGGCGATAGACCGCCAATCGCGTCACCCGGGCGCCGCGTGCCGCCAGGGTCTCGGCGATCAGTGCCCGCCCCCCCTCACCGGCCACCAGCAGCACGCGCCGCTCCGCAAGAGCCTGCAGCGAGGCGAGGCGCAGCAGCGCCTCACTGGTGTCCTCGCCGCCCGATGGCGAAGGCACATGGACGCGAACTCCCAGGCGCCGGTGCAGCAGAGCGGCGGTGGAAGCCCCCACGGCGTAGAAGCCGATACCCACCGGCAACTGCGGCCAGTAGCGATCCAGCGCCTCGATCAGGCATTCGGCGGCGAAGGGGCTCACCACCACCACCTTGTGGAAGTGGTCGATGTCCAGCCAGGCGCTGCGCGTCGCCGGCTCCTCCGGCAACGCCTCGAGGTGCATGACGTCCAAGCGCATGACACTCAGGCCGCGCGCCTCGATGGCTGCGGCCAGCGGGCCGGCCCGCTCGCCCGGTCGGGAAATCAGTACCGGACAGTCCGCCATCAGCCGGCGCCATAGACCTCGGCGAGGATATCGCCGGCTCCCTGATCGAGCAGCTCCTCGGCGACACGAATCCCCAGGGCCTCCGGCTCATGCATGGAGCCACGCCCTTCGGCACGCAGCACCCGCGTGCCGTCCGGGTTGCCCACCAGGGCACGCAACCACAGTGTCTGGCCGTCATCCTCGAACACCGCATGACCGCCGATGGGTACCTGGCAGCCTCCCTCCAGCCGGGTGTTCATGGCCCGCTCGGCGCGTACCCGGGTGGCAGTGGACGCATCGTCCAGCGGGGTCAACAGCGAGATCAACTCCGGGTCGTGCAGGCGACATTCGATGCCCAGCGCGCCCTGGCCACAGGCCGGCAGGCAGACCTCGGGCGGCAGTTCCATGGTGATACGGTCATCCAGGCCCAGGCGCCGCAGGCCGGAGGTAGCCAGCAGGATGGCATCGAACTCGCCGTCGTCGAGCTTGCCCAGGCGGGTCTGGACGTTGCCACGCAGGCTCAGCACCTCGAGGTCGGGGCGTGCCTCGCGCATCTGCAGGCCACGACGCAGGCTCGAGGTGCCGATGCGCGCACCCTCGGGCAGCTCGTCCAGCGAGGCGTAATGATTGGAGATGAAGGCGTCGGTAGACTCAGCCCCCTCAAGGATCACCGACAGCCCCAGGCTCTCTGGAAAGTGCATGGGCACGTCCTTCATAGAGTGCACGGCGATATCGGCGCGACCATCGAGCATTGCCTCCTCCAGCTCCTTGACGAAGAGTCCTTTGCCGCCGACCTTGGCCAGCGGCGTGTCGAGGATCTTGTCGCCGCGGGTGGCCATAGCCACCAGCTCCACCTTCAGGCCGGGATGGGCGGCCATGAGTCGGTCACGAACGTGCTCGGCCTGCCACATGGCCAGTTGACTCTTGCGGGTGGCGATACGCAGGGTATTGATGGCTTGCACGTGGTTCTCCCGTACCGGGTGGCCAGGCGTTGGCACGCTTCATGGCGGTGTCCGGTGATGGTATGGATGAACGACATCATAAAGCACCTCGCCAAGCAGGAAAAATCACATCTTCCCACGTCGACTCGACACGGCCACTCCTCGCCAGCCGCACGGACTCTGGTACACTCCCGCCATGTGACGACAGTATCGACACGGCAGCGCTGCGCCCGTCCCCGTCACCCACCGCAACCCTGTAGCAGGATGTCTAGCCTGATGAGCCCTTCCAATCCCGGCACCAACTCGTCCTGGGGCGGTCGCTTCAGCGAGCCCACCGATGCCTTTGTCGAACGCTTCACTGCCTCGGTCGACTTTGACCAGCGCCTCGCGCTGCATGACATTCAGGGCTCTATCGCCCATGCCACCATGCTGGCCCGGGTCGACGTACTCAGTGACGTAGAGCGCGACGCCATCATCGAGGGCCTGGGCGAGATCCGCGGCGAGATCGAGCGTGGCGAGTTCGCCTGGTCGATCGCCCTGGAAGACGTACACATGAACATCGAGGCGCGACTTACCGACAAGATCGGCACTACCGGCAAGAAGCTGCATACCGGCCGCTCGCGCAACGACCAGGTAGCCACCGACATCCGCCTCTTCCTGCGCGACGAGATCGATGACATCGCCATCGAGCTGGTACGCCTTCGCGAGGGGCTGATCACCCTGGCCGAGCGCGAGGCCGACACCATCATGCCCGGCTTCACTCACCTGCAGACCGCCCAGCCGGTGACCTTCGGCCACCACCTGCTGGCCTGGCAGGAGATGCTCGCCCGCGACCACGAGCGCCTTTTCGACTGTCGCAAGCGGGTCAACGTGCTGCCGCTCGGCGCCGCCGCACTGGCCGGCACCACCTATCCCATCGACCGTCACGTCACCGCCGAGCTGCTGGGCTTCGAGCGGCCCGCCGAGAACAGCCTCGATGCGGTCAGCGACCGCGACTTCGCCATTGAGTTTACGGCCTTCGCCAGTATCCTGCTGATGCACCTGTCGCGGATGAGCGAGGAGCTGGTGCTGTGGACCAGCGCCCAGTTCGACTTCATCGACCTCCCCGACCGCTTCTGCACCGGCTCCTCGATCATGCCGCAGAAGAAGAACCCCGACGTGCCGGAGCTGGTGCGCGGCAAGACCGGCCGCGTCTATGGTCATCTGATGAGCCTGCTGACCCTGATGAAGTCCCAGCCGCTGGCCTACAACAAGGACAACCAGGAGGACAAGGAGCCGCTGTTCGATACCCTGGAGACCGTCAAGGGCTGCCTGCGCGCCTTCGCCGACATGGCGCCGGCCATCGAATCCAAGAAGGCCCGCATGGCCGAGGCTGCCCGCCGCGGGTTTTCCACCGCCACCGATCTCGCCGACTATCTGGTGCGCCGCGGCGTGGCCTTCCGTGATGCCCACGAGATCGTCGGCCAGTCCGTGGCCTTCGGCCTCAGGGAGAACAAGGACCTCTCGGAGATGCGCCTGGAGGAGCTCCAGCAGTTCTCCGAAACCATCGGGGCGGACGTCTTCGAAGTGTTGACGCTGGAAGGTTCGGTGGCCGCACGCAACCATATTGGCGGCACCGCCCCGGACCAAGTGCGGGCCGCAGCCCAGCGCGCCCGCGACGCCCTGGCAAGCCTGGCGGGTCAGGCCTGATGCGACGCCTCGCTCCCCTGACCCTGGCGGCAGCCCTGACCCTGGCCGGCTGCGGCCAGAAGGGGCCGCTCTACCTGCCCGGCGACGAGGCGGCCACCGAACCTTCCAGTGAGCAGCCGCAGGCGCCGGGCGAGGAGGCACCCCGGCAGGACGCTGACACTGCCCGCGACGACGAGAGCTAGCATGGACCATTTCGAATACCGCGACGGCGTGCTCTACGGCGAGGAGGTGCCGCTGACCCGCATCGCCGACGAGTTCGGCACGCCCTGCTACGTCTATTCCCGGGCGACGCTGGCACGCCATTTCCGTGCCTACAGCGAGGCGCTGGGCAGCCACCCGCACCTGATCTGCTATGCGGTTAAGGCCAATTCCAACCTGGCGGTGCTGGGCCTGCTGGCGCGGATGGGCGCCGGCTTCGATATCGTGTCGATGGGTGAGCTGGAGCGGGTCTTGGCCGCTGGCGGTGACCCGGCCAGGGTGGTCTTCTCCGGCGTGGCCAAGCAGGAAGCCGAGATGGCCCGCGCGCTGGAGGTAGGCATCAAGTGTTTCAATGTTGAATCGCGCCCCGAACTCGAGCGCCTCGACGCCGTGGCCGGCCGGCTCGGCAAGATCGCCCCGGTGTCGCTGCGGGTCAACCCGGACGTGAACGCCGGCACCCACCCCTATATCTCCACCGGACTCAAGGACAACAAGTTCGGCATCCCGGTAGATGAGGCGCTGGCCGTCTACCAGTTCGCCGCCACGCTGCCCAACGTGCGCATCACCGGACTGGACTGCCATATCGGCTCCCAGCTCACCGAGCTCTCGCCCTTCCTCGATGCCCTGGAGCGTCTGCTGGCGCTGCTCGAGCGCCTGCGCGAGCGCGGCATTGAGGTGCAACACCTGGACCTGGGCGGCGGTCTCGGCGTGCCCTACCGGGACGAACGACCGCCGGCGCCCTTCGACTACGCCACCGCCCTGCTCGAGCGACTCGCGCGCTGGCCAGGCAGCGAACACCTGACCCTGCTCTTCGAGCCGGGCCGCTCCATCGCCGCCAATGCCGGCATACTGCTGACCCGCGTCGAGTACCTCAAGCCCGGCGAGACCAAGAACTTCGCCATCGTCGATGCCGGCATGAACGACCTGATTCGCCCCGCCCTCTACCAAGCGTGGCAGGCGATCCTGGCGGTCGACACCCGCCAGCCACGCGACACCGCGACCTATGACGTAGTCGGCCCGGTCTGCGAGACCGGCGACTTCCTGGGCAAGGAGCGCATGCTCGCCATCGCCGCCGGCGACCTGCTGGCGGTGCGCTCCGCTGGGGCCTACGGGTTCGTGATGGCCTCCAACTACAACAGCCGCCCGCGCCCCGCCGAGGTGATGGTCGCCGGCGACACCGCTCACCTGGTGCGCCGCCGCGAGCGGCTGGAAGCGCTCTGGGCCGGCGAGGCCCTGCTGCCCGACGACGAGGAGGCGCACTGATGCTGCTGCACTTCACCAAGATGCAGGGACTGGGCAACGACTTCATGGTGGTCGACCTGATCACCCAGCGGGCGCGCCTTGACGAGCGCGAGATCCGCCGGCTGGCCGACCGCCGCTTCGGCATCGGCTTCGATCAGCTGCTGGTCGTGGAGCCGCCGCAGAACCCGGAGATGGACTTCCGCTACCGCATCTACAACGCCGACGGCAGCGAGGTGGAGAACTGCGGCAACGGCGCCCGCTGCTTCGCCCGCTTCGTGCGCGACCAGCGCCTGACCCACAAGCGCGAGATCCATGTCGAGACCGCCGGCGGGCCACTAACTCTACTGGTCGAGGACGATGGCCGGGTCTGCGTCGACATGGGCGCGCCGCGCTTCGCCCCCGAAGCGCTGCCCTTCGACGCCGCCGAGGACCGCCTGCGCCACCCGCTGGAAGTCAACGGCGAGCGCCTCGAGGTGGCCGTGGTGTCGATGGGCAACCCCCATGCGGTGCTGGTGGTCGAGGACGTCGATACGGCCCCCGTCGAGCGCCTGGGGCCGGCACTGGAGGCCCATCCGCGCTTCCCGCGGCGGGTCAACGTGGGCTTCATGCAGGTCATCTGCGCCCATGAGATACGCTTGAGGGTATACGAACGCGGCAGCGGCGAGACCCTGGCCTGTGGCACCGGCGCCTGCGCCGCGGTGGCCAGCGGTATCCGCCAGGGGCTGCTGGAAAGCCCGGTCAGCGTACACTTGCGCGGCGGCGACCTTGACATCGAGTGGGCCGGCTGCGAGAGCCGTCTGTTCATGACCGGTCCCGCTGAGCGCGTCTTCGACGGCCGCATCGTCCTGAACTGAGCCGCCCCGCCACCAGAGGAGAAGTTGCATGACCCGAGCCGTCCCCGACCCGCGCCAGACCCTCGACCCCGACCGGGTGGCCCAGTGGCTGGCCTGCCATCCAGACTTCTTCGTCGGTCGCGAGGGGCTGCTGCAGCAGCTCAAGGTTCCCCACCCCGAGGCTCGCGGCGCCACCTCGCTGCTCGAGCGGTTGGTACACGACCTGCGCGCCCGCGCCGAGCAGGCCGAATGGCGCCTGGAGCAGCTGCTGGAGTCGGCCCGCCACAACGAGGGCCAGTATCGCCGCACCCGCGAGCTAGTGCTGGCGCTGCTCGAGGCTGAGGACAACGACGCCCTGGGCCAGGCGCTGGCCACCCAGCTCGCCGAGCGCTTCGAAACCCCGGCGGTGGCACTGTGGTGCCCGGCCAGCCTCACCGATGCCGAGCCGCGGCCACCCCAGGCCCCGCGTCAGGTGCTCGATGAGCATGCCGGCCAGCGCCTGGCCGCCCTGCTCGATGGCCGCACCAGCCGCTGCACGCGACTGACGCCCACCGACTGGAAGCGCCTGCTGCCCCATGTGCCGGCATCCGACAAGACCGGCTCCTGCGCGCTGTCGCGGCTGACCCTGGGCGAGCCGCTGGGCTACCTGGTGCTGGCGAGTCCCGACCCGGAGCACTTCCGCGCCAGCATGGACACCCTGTTTACCGAGTACGTGGGCGAGGTGGTGGCACGACTGCTGGTGCGCCTGGCTCCGGCCTCATCGTGACCGCCCGCACGCTGGACGCCGAGGTCGAGGCCTTCCTGACCGGGCTGGCGCGCACTGCCAGTCCGGCCACGGTGAGCGCCTACCGGCGTGACCTGGCGGCCCTGGTAGCCTTCCTCGAGGCCGAGACCATCGACGACTGGTCGCGGCTAGATGCCGCCTTGCTGCGCCGCTTCCTGGGCAGCGAACGCATGCGGGGGCAGGCCCCGCGCAGCCTAGCCCGACGACGCGCAGCCATCTCGTGCCTCGCCCGACACCTGGTGGAGAGCGGCAAGCTTCGCCACAACCCCGTGCCGCTGGTACGGGCCCCGCGTCAGCCCCACCACCTGCCGCATCCCCTGGACGTCGACCAGCTGGCGCATTTCCTTGACACGCCCCACGACGACTCGCCCCTGGCCCGACGCGACCAGGCGATGCTGGAGCTCTTCTACTCGAGCGGCCTGCGCCTGGCCGAGCTGGCGGCACTGGACCTCGGCGACCTGCAGCCGCAGCGGGTGCAGGTAGTGGGCAAGGGCGGCAAGCCCCGCCAGGTGCCGGTGGGGCGCCGGGCGCGCCAGGCCCTGGATGCCTGGCGGGCAGTGCGCGGCCAGCTGGCCGAGCGCGACACGCCGGCGCTGTTCGTCGGCGTGCGCGGCGCCCGGCTGGGCCATCGCGCCATCCAGAAGCGGCTGGCCGAACTGGCCAGGACGCGGGGGCTGGCCGAGCACCTCCATCCGCACCGGCTGCGTCACTCCTTCGCCAGCCACCTGCTGGAGTCGAGCCAGGACCTGCGGGCCGTGCAGGAGCTGCTGGGCCATGCTGACCTCGCCACCACCCAGGTCTACACCCGGCTCGACTGGCAGCACCTGGCGGCGAGCTACGATGCGGCCCACCCCCGGGCACGCCGCTGCTCCGACGATGGCGGAGAGCCGTCATGACCCTGAAGGCGATCACCTTTGACCTCGACGACACCCTGTGGGACAACCGTGGCGTAATGGCGCGCGCCGAAACCGGCCACTACGCCTGGCTCGACGAGGCCCTGAGCGACTGGCTGGCCCACCGCGGCGAGACGCATTTCGGCCGCTTCGCCGAGCGCTTCCCCCTGGCGGCCTACCAGGCCAGTCGCCGCGAGCTCGCCGAGCGGTACCCGCTGCGTCGCGGCGACTTCAGCTGGCTGCGTGAACGCGCCCTGATTGCGCTGCTGGAGGCGTTCGGGCTGCCACGCAGCGCCGCCTGGCTGTGGGCCGCCGCGACCCTGGCGCGCTTCCTTGAGCTACGCCTCGCGGTCTCGCCCCATCCCGAGGTGGAGCCGCTGCTCGAGGGGCTCAGCGGCCGCTACCAGCTGGGGGCCATCACCAACGGCAACCTGGCGCTGCACCGCCTGGCGCTGCACCGCCACTTCCGGGTGGCCATCGCCGCCGGCGAGATCCAGGCGCCCAAGCCGGACGCCCGCCCCTTCCTCGCCGCCCTGGCGCGGCTCGCCACGCAGCCCTCTCGGGCACTGCATGTGGGGGATTCCTGGCAAGAGGACGTGCTTCCGGCCCTGCACCTGGGGATGCGCGCGGTGTGGATCGCCCCCGACACACCCCATGCCGGCGAGCTCCCCGCGGGGGTCTACCGCCTGAGGCACGTGCGAGAGCTACCGGCGTTGATCGACCGCCTGGAGCGCAAGGGCTAGAGCGCTCCGGGGTCAGCCCTGCTCGGGCTCGAGTAGCCACTGGTCGAGGCGCTCATGCACCTCCTCGATGCCCTGCTTCTTGAGGGCGGAGAAGAGCTGGATGCTCACCAGATCCTCCCACTCGCGCAGTTGCGAGCGCACTTGCTGCAGAGTGTTCTTGGCCGCACCACTCTTGAGCTTGTCGGCCTTGGTCAGCAGGATATGCACCGGCATGTTCGCCTCGTCGGCCCAGCCGAGCAGGGTCTGGTCGAACTCCGTCAGCGGGTGGCGCACGTCCATCACCAGCACCAGCCCGCGCAAGGAGCCGCGGTGGCGCAGGTAGTCGGCAAGATGGCGCTGCCACTCGAGCTTGACCTGCTCGGGCACCTTGGCGTAGCCGTAGCCGGGCAGGTCGACCAGCCGGTGGCCGTTGTCCTCGCCCAGCGTGAAGAAGTTAATCAGCTGGGTGCGCCCCGGGGTCTTGGAGGTGCGGGCCAGCGCCTTCTGCCGCGTCAGGGCATTGATGGCACTCGACTTGCCGGCGTTGGAGCGGCCGGCAAACGCTGCTTCAGCTCCGAAATCCGGCGGACACTTAGCCAGTGTCGGGGCACTGGTAAGGAAGCCGGCAGCGGGGTAGTTTAGGCGCGACATGACGAAGAGTCCTGACGTTGAACAAGGGCACCCCCAGCTTGCATTCCCGCAGCTCGGGTGTTCGGTTATAATGCAGAGACCTTGTCTGCGACCCGGGGCGCGCCAGTATAGCATCGTGCTCCGACGCTCAGCGACTAATCACCGAGCGTCGGCGATGACCGGCCACAGGGCATCCGGCCTGCAGGTCGGGCGACATCCGGGGTACGTGCCGGCCAACAATGTAACGAGATAGTGGAACAGCGATGAGAAAGCTACTGGCAAGCCTGGCAATCACCGTGGGCGCCATCGGCGTAGCCCATGCAGACCTTCAAGCGGATGCCGATGCGGCGGCGGGCAAGAACAAGGCGCAGGCCTGCGCCGCCTGCCACGGACAGCAGGGCATCAGCCCCTCCGGTATCTTCCCCAACCTGGCCGGTCAGCAGGCCTCCTACCTGGCCAAGCAGATCATGGACATCCGTGACGGCAACCGCATGGTGCCCCAGATGGCCGGCCAGGTGAACAACTTCTCCGACCAGGATGCCTGGGACGTGGCGGTATACTTCGCCGGCATGGAGCCTGCCCTGGGACAGGCCAATCCTGACAAGGCACTGATCGAGCGTGGTCGTGAACTCTACCGCGCCGGTGACATGGCCAAGGGCATCCCTGCCTGTTCTGCCTGCCACACGCCCACCGGCCAAGGCATCGGCACTGCGGTATACCCGGCGCTCTCCGGCCAGAAGCACGATTATGTGGTAGCCAATCTGCAGGCCTTCGCCGCCGGCAAGCGGGCCAACGATCCGGCCGCCATCATGCGCAACATCGCCAGCAAGATGAGCGACAGCGACATGCAGGCCGTGGCCAACTATGTGCTCGGCCTGCACTGAAGCCGAGGCGGCGCTGTCACTGCGAGGGCGGCCGGAGGTCGCTCTCGGGGTTTGTACGCCGTCCCGCCCTGGCGCAAGACGCAACGCTTGCGCTGTGCTGGCTCACGTCGTTCCCTGGATCATGCCCCTTGTAAGGAGAACCCCATCATGTTGAAGACTCTGATGGCTGCTCTGGCCGGCCTCGGCCTGTCATCCCTGGTATGGGCCGCCCCGCTGGTCGAGGGCGAACACTACGAGGTGCTCGACAATCCGCTTGAGACCCAGGTCGAGGATGGGCGCATCGAGGTGACCGAGGTCTTCTGGTACGGCTGTCCCCACTGCTACAACCTGGAAGAGCCGCTCAACGCCTGGGTCGCCGAGCAACCCCAGGACGTTGCCTTCCAGCGCATGCCAGCCACCATGGGCGGCGCCTGGAACACCCATGCCTTCGCCTTCTATGCAGCTCAGGAACTGGGCATCCTTGATGCATTGCATGACGACTTCTTCCACGCGATCCATGAGCAGGGTCGCAGGCTGACCGAGGTCGACGATATCGCCGCGTTCTTCAGCGACTATGGGGTCAGCGAGGAGCAGGCCCGTGAGGCGCTGAGCTCCTTCGCGGTCAAGGCCAAGGTAAACCAAGCCCATGCCCGCATGCGCCAGATGCAGCTGATGGGCGTGCCGGCGCTGGTCGTCGACGGCCGCTATCTGATCACGCCGAGCTCTGCCGGTAGCCTCGATAACATGCCGCAGGTGGCTGGCGCGCTGGTCGAGAAAGTCCGCGAGGAGCAGACAGACTGAGATGTCAGCGTTGGCCGAGGCAAGGACGCCGCTCCTCGAAGGCGGCCATCTGAAGCTGCTCACCTTCAACCTGCAGGTAGGTATCCAGACCTCGGCCTACCACCACTACCTGACGCGCAGCTGGCAGCACGTCCTGCCGCACCCCCGCCGGCTGCGGCGTCTGGACATGATCGCCGAGGTGCTCGAGCGCTTCGATATCGTTGGCCTTCAGGAGGCCGACGGAGGGAGCTTCCGCTCGAGCCAGGTCAACCAGGTGGAGTACCTGGCCAGGCACGCCGGCTTTCCTCACCACTTCCAGCAGCTCAACCGCAACCTGGGCCGCATCGCCCAGCACAGCAACGGGCTGCTGTCGCGCGTGCCGCCGACCTGTATCGAGGAATACCGCCTGCCCGGCACCCTGCCCGGCCGCGGGGCCATCCACGCCCGCTATGGCGAGGGGCCCGACGCCCTGCACCTGTTCGTCGCCCATCTGGCACTGAGCCATCGCGGCCGGGTGCGCCAGCTCAACTATCTCAGCGAGATCATCCAGCCGCTGCGCCATGTGGTGGTGATGGGCGATCTCAACTGCACCCCCGAACAGCTCCACGGCCACCGGCGCTTCAGCGCCTCGCTGCCACTGCATCCGGCACGCCCGCCGCTCAGCTACCCGTCCTGGCAGCCCCGCCGGGCCCTGGACCACATCCTGCTGTCGGAGTCCCTGCACGCCGACGAGGTACGGGTCCTCGACCACCTCTTCTCGGATCACTTGCCCATCGCCGTGGATGTGCGCCTGCCTGAGGCCTGCTTGGAAGCTTGCCTGGCCGTGACCTAAGAGGATGCCCAGGCGATAACACTGACTGACAGCGCCTAGCGTCAAGTCAGCGTTGGCCAAGCTCGCTGCTACCGGATGCATGGTATGCCATCATGCCACAGACAAACGCAACGACCGGACAGCGAGAACTCGACCCATGGCCCAATCCCGCGAGCTACCAGGTTTCATCGCCTGCCTCGACCGTGCCTCGGAGTGGCTGGGCAGAAGCCTCTCCTGGCTCGTGCTGGTGATGATGCTCATCCAGTTCCTGATCGTGGTACTGCGCTACGCCTTCAATTTCAACAGCATCGCCATGCAGGAATCGGTGATGTACATGCATGCCGTGGTGTTCATGCTGGCCGCCGCCTGGACCCTCAAGCATGATGGCCATGTGCGCGTGGACATCTTCTATCGAGCCATGACACCCAAGCACAAGGCGCTGGTCGACCTCTGCGGGACCCTTTTCCTGCTGTTGCCGGTCATGGTCTTCGTGATTCTCTCGAGCACGGGCTACGTGAGCAAGTCGTGGCGTATCTTCGAGGGCTCCCCCGACGCCGGTGGCATCCATGGTGTGTTTCTGCTCAAGACGTTAATTCCGCTCTTCGCCGTGCTGATGATCCTCCAGGCCCTGGTCGAGGCGAGCCGTCACTTCCTGATCCTTACCGGGCGCATGCCGCCTCCCGCCCATCAACACGACCATACCGAGGAGCGGCTGTGATGCTGGAATTCATGCCCCTGGTGCTGTTCCTGGTCATCTGCCTGGTGTTGATGGCGGGTTATCCCGTTGCCCTCTCCCTGGCCGGCACGGCGCTGGCCTTTGCCGGCCTGGGGCTAGGGCTCCAGGCCCTGGGTATCGATGCCAATTTCGACAGCGGCTACCTGGGCGCCTTCCCCAACCGCCTCTACGGCATCATGACCAACCAGACCCTGCTCGCGGTACCGCTGTTCGTGCTGATGGGGGTACTGCTGGAGAAGTCCAAGGTCGCCGAGACCCTGCTCGACGCCATGGCCTTGCTGTTCGGCTCACTGCGCGGCGGGCTGGGTATCTCGGTGACCCTGGTGGGGATGCTGCTGGCGGCCTCCACCGGTATCGTCGGCGCCACCGTGGTGACCATGGGGCTGATGTCGTTGCCGACCATGCTCAAGCGCGGTTACAGCATGCCGCTGGCTACCGGCACCATCTGCGCCACCGGCACCCTGGGCCAGATCATTCCACCCTCCATTGCGCTGGTGCTGCTCGGCGACGTGCTCTCCTCGGCCTACCAGCAGGCCCAGCTCTCGATGGGCATCTTCAGCCCCAAGACGGTCTCGGTGGGCGATCTGTTCATGGGCGCCCTGGTCCCGGGGCTGGCACTGGTGGTGCTCTACATCGCCTATGTGTCCCTGGTCGCCTGGCTCAGGCCAGCTTCCGCCCCGCCTGCCGACCGCCGGGAACTGATGGCCGAGCTCGGCCACGAGGGCGGGCTGGGCTTGTTGCTGCTCAAGGGGCTGGTGCCGCCCATGGTGCTGATCGTTGCCGTGCTGGGCTCGATCCTCGGCGGCTTCGCCACGCCCACCGAAGCCTCGGCGGTGGGGGCCTTCGGCGCCCTTATCCTGTCGCTGGCCTATCGCCGCCTGAACCTCGCCACCCTCAGGGAGGTGCTGCGCTCGACGACCCACGTCACCACCATGGTGTTCATGATCCTGATCGGCGCCGCGCTCTTCTCGCTGGTGTTCCGCGCCTATGGTGGCGAGGAACTGATCCACGAGATCTTCAACAACATGCCCGGTGGCGTGGTAGGTGCCACTCTCGTGGTGATGCTGGTGATCTTCCTGCTCGGCTTTATCCTTGACTTCATCGAGATCACCTTCGTGGTGGTGCCCATCGTGGGACCGATCCTGCTGGCCATGGGCCTCGATCCCATCTGGCTGGGCATCATGATCGCCATCAACCTGCAGACCTCCTTCCTGACGCCGCCCTTCGGTTTCGCGCTCTTCTACCTGCGCGGCGTGGCGCCGGAGTCGGTGCCCACCTCGGCGATCTACAAGGGTGTGATGCCGTTTATCGTGTTGCAACTTGGCATGCTGTTGGCCCTGGCCTTCTTCCCGGGACTTGCCACTTGGCTACCGGACCAATTCTAAGCGATGGCATGAGGCCCGGACTGCCGGTCTAGGTGGGCCCGCTGATGCCAGGGAAGACTCTATCCGGCACCGTCCGCGGTGCCCTCCGGCCAGCCTGCTAGCTGCCGGACCCACGCAGCCCTCGCGAGGGCTTTCCACGACAACCTGCATCACACGCATAACCCACAACTACAGAGGGAAAGCAGATGAAACTCAGATCACTCGCCATCGCCGTAGCCATGAGCGGTGCCGTCTCGGGCCTGATGCTAGTCACCAGCGCCGGTAACACGGCACAGGCCCAGGAAACCTTCGAGTGGAAGATGGTCACCTCCTGGCCGAAGAACTTCCCCGGTGTCGGTCAGGGGCCGGAGCGGCTCGCCAAGCTGGTCGATGAGATGTCCGGGGGCCGCCTGACCATCGAGGTCTTCGGGGCCGGCCAGCTGGTGCCGGGCTTCGAGGTCTTCGATGCCGTTGCCGAGGGTACCGCAGAGATGGGCCATTCCGCCTCCTACTACTGGAAAGGCAAGGCGCCGGCCGCCCAGTTCTTCGCCGCCGTTCCCTTCGGCATGAATGCCCAGGAGATGAACGCCTGGCTGCACTACGGGGGTGGCCTGGAACTGTGGAATGAGCTCTATGATCCCTTCGGCGTCGACGTGCTGGTTGCCGGCGCCTCGGGGGTGCAGATGGCCGGCTGGTTCAACAAGGAGATCAACTCCGTCGACGACCTCAACGGCTTGAAGATGCGCATGCCGGGCCTCGGTGGCGAGGTGATGAGCCGCATGGGGGTGGCCATCGTCAATATGCCGGGTGGCGAGATCTTCACCTCGCTGCAGTCCGGCGCCATCGATGCCACCGAGTGGATCGGCCCTTACAACGACCTGGCCTTCGGCTTGCACCAGGCCGCCGAGTACTACTACTATCCGGGTTGGCACGAGCCGACCGTGATGTTCGAGGCGCTCATCAACGAAGAGGCCTGGGCCTCGCTACCCGCCGACCTTCAAGCGATCCTGCGCACCGCCGCGCGTGACGTGAACCAGAACGTGCTCGATGAGTACACAGCCCGCAACAACGATGCCCTGGAGACCCTGGTCAACGAGCATGACGTGGAACTGCGCCGCCTGCCGGACGACGTCCTGGCCCAGGCCAAGAAGCACTCCGCCGACGTGGTTGCCGAGCTTGCCGAGTCAAGCGACATGGCCAAGAAGATCTACGACTCCTACCAGGCCTTCCAGAACAAGGTGGTGGACTATCACGCCATCTCCGAGCAGGCCTACTACAACGCCCGCAACCCGGAAGGCGATACCACCAGCGAGTGATCGTCTGAGCGCTACCGGGCCAGGGCCCGGTAGCGCATCCTCTGCCAGCATCCCCTGCAGGCCCCGGCGGTTTCCTCAACCACCGACCAACACCTCGATGTGGTGCATCCAGTCGATCATCGGGGCCGGATAAATACCCAGCACCACCACCAGTACAGCTGCCCCCAGCACTACCACACCACCGGCCTGGATCGCCCAGTTCTCGGGGGCATCACGCCGCTGCATGCCCGCCTCGGCAAGGAACAGCGTGACCATCACCCGCAGGTAATAGAAAAGCCCGATGGCGCTGCCCACGATCACGGCGCCAACCAGCCCCCAACGCTGGGACTCGACACCCAGGGCGATGATGTAGAACTTGCCGATGAAGCCGGCGGTGAAGGGAATCCCCGCCAGTGACAGCAGGGTGATCGTCAGCACCGCAGTCAGGTAGGGGCGTCGCCAGAACAGCCCGCGATAGTGGTGCAGCGCTGCCGTGTCCTCGCCGCCCTGAGTGCCGCTGACATAGGGGCTGGAGAGCAGCGTGACGACCCCGAAGGCGCCCAAAGTGGCGAGAAGGTAGGTCACCAGGTAGACAGCCGAGGCCTCGACCGACAGGCCATCGCCGATCACCAGCGCGGTGAGCAGGTAGCCGAAATGGGCGATCGACGAATAGCCCAGCAGGCGCTTGAGGTTCGACTGGGTCAGCGCCAGCAGATTGCCGACCAGCATGGTGAGAATCGCCAGCACCGCCAGCACATTGTGCAACCAGCCATCCTGGAAGGCCGGAGCCGTTATCACCAGGCGCAGCAATACCACGAATACGGCCACCTTGCTGGCCGTAGCCAGGAAGGTGGCCGCCGGGCCAGGCCCCCCCTGGTAGACGTCTGGCGTCCACATATGAAACGGCACGACCGAGAGCTTGAAGGCCAGACCCATCATCATCAGGGCAGCGCCGGCCAGTCCCCAAGCACCGAGCTCGTCGCCGAGTCGCGCTGCCAGCCCGGCGACGTCCAGATGACCGGTCTCGGCGTACAGCACAGCCATGCCGAACAGCAGAAAAGTGGTCGCCGTGGCCGACAGCACCAGATACTTGACCCCTGCCTCGAGGGAGCGGCGCTCGCCGTAGACATAGGCCAGCATGCCATAAAGAGGAATCGACAATAGCTCCAGGCCGAAGAACAGCGTCGCCAGGTGGGTACTGGCCGACAGCACCAAACCACCGGCCGTGGCGCACAGCAGCAGCAGATAGAACTCTTCCCGAGGCCCGCTGTACTGTGCCAGGTAGGCATGCGTCAGGGTCGCGCAGGCCAACGCCGCAACCAGGATCAGCACCGCGGCGAAGATCGCCAGACCGTCGATGGCGAGCATCGGCGCGGCCAGCGGCGCCATGCGCCACACACCGATCAGCGACAGCAGCGCTAGATTGAGGCCCACCACGGTGACGATGGCGATACTCGTGTGATGGCGTCGCCAGGCGATCGCCAGCATCACCACGATGGCCGTGATGCAGACCAGGATCGGTGGCGCAAGGGCCAGCAGGTGCGTCGCGGTCAACGTCATGGCATTCCCGTCAGCAGAGTGGTCGACTGAGGAACGGCGCCGAACAGGCGCTGTACCTCGCCCATGGCTGCCGCGGTGGCATCCAGCAGAGGCTGGGGATAGAGCCCGAACAGCAGCACCAACCCCAGCAGCGTCAGCAGCATTACATATTCACGATGGTCCAGGTCGGCCAGCATCCCCTCTCCCTGTGGGGGGCCGAAGTATACCCGTTGCATCAGCAACAGGGAGTAGATCGCCGCCAGAACCAGGCCGACGCTGGCGATCACCACCACCCAGGGGGCCACTGGGAAGCTGCCGAACAGGATCAGGAACTCGCCCAGGAAGTTGGCAGTCCCCGGCATGCCCAGCGAGGCGGCCACGAAACACAGCGAAAAGCCCGGCAGGCTGCCCAGGCGCCCCCAGAGGCCGCCCATCTCGCGCATGTCGCGGGTGTGCAGGCGTTCGTAGAGCTGCCCGCTGAGAATGAACAATCCTGCCGCCGAGAAGGCATGGGCGACCATCATCAGCACGACGCCCTGTAGGGCCAGCGGGGTGCCGGCGTAGATACCGATCAGCACGAAACCCATGTGGGCGATGCTGGTATAGGCGATCAGCCGCTTGATGTCCTGCTGGCCGCAGGCCAGCAGCGCGCCATAGAAGATCCCGATCACGCCCAGGGTCATGGCCACCGGGGCGAACGCCTGGGAGGCCTCGGGAAACAGCGGCAGGGCGAAGCGCAACATGCCATAGGCCGCGGTCTTGAGCAGGATACCCGCCAGATCGACGCTGCCGGCGGTAGGGGCCTGGGCATGGGCATCGGGCAGCCAGCCATGCACCGGCACCACCGGCAGCTTGACGGCGAAGGCCACGAAGAAGCCCAGCATCAGCCACATCGCCGTGGATTCGGAGAGTGGCGTCTGCATCAGCGTGGCATAGGCAAAGGAGTATTCGCCGGTGTTGGCATGGTGCGCGAATACCAGGCCGAGGATCGATACC
Source organism: Halomonas ventosae (assembly GCF_004361885.1). Taxonomy (GTDB): domain Bacteria; phylum Pseudomonadota; class Gammaproteobacteria; order Pseudomonadales; family Halomonadaceae; genus Halomonas; species Halomonas ventosae_C. The sequence continues at coordinate 83,948 of NZ_SNWH01000010.1, read as the reverse complement.
AACATCACAAGCCCGCTGGCCTGGGTGTAGATGAAGAACTTGGTCGCCGCGCGGATGCGGGTACGTCCTTCCGAGCCGCTGTGCCCCCACAGCGCGATCAGGAAATACATCGGCACCAGCATCATTTCCCAAAAGAAGAAGAACAGGAAAAGGTCAATGGCCAGGAACACCCCGACCACCCCACCGAGGATCCACAGCAGGTTGAGATGGAAGAAGCCCACACGGCGCACGATCTCGTGCCAAGAGCAGAGCACCGCCAGCACGCCCAGGAAGCCGGTCAGCGCGATCAGCACCAGCGACAGGCCGTCGAGCGCCAGGTGTACGTCGATGCCGAAGCGCGGAATCCAGGCCACCCGCCACTCCATCGACCAGCGCACTGAATCGCTGGCCATCCCGGCATTGGCCAGGTGATAGTCGCCGTGGAACCATAGCCCCAAGGTGATCGCCAGTTCGATCAGCATCGTCGCCAACGCGATCCAGCGCGGCGGCAGGTCACCGAAGCGTTCTGCCTGCCAGCACAGCAGGCCCCCCATGAAGGGGATCAGGATCAGCCAGATCAGCGTCATAGATGGTGCCTTCCCTGTCGTTGAACCCTCGGCGACACTTGCCCGTCGGCGCACGCGTGCGGTGTCACTCTCATAAGCCCCTCAGCACCAATACCATCAGCACCAGCGTCATGCCGGCCACCATGGTCCCGGCATAAAGGCGTAGCTTGCCAGTCTGAGTCCTGCTAAGACCACGATGCAGCACCCACGACAGCCAGCCCGCCAGCAGCAACAGGCGATCGAGGAAGTCGCTGCGCAGCACCCGGACCAGGCCACGGTAGGGCCGCACGAACAGCCTGTCGTAGGCGATATCGAAGCCCCAGGCCTGGTGCCACAATCGCCACAGGCGGGCCTCCCAGCCGCTCGCCATGCGTTCGGCCAGCCAGCGCCGGCGCCGCAGGAACAGCCAGGCGGCGATGGCCAGCCCGCCCAGCGACACCAGCGCCGCGACGCTGGCCAGCACGCCGTGCCCGGCACCATGCGCCTGCGCCCCAGGGCTGGCCGGCAGCACGTCCGCCAGCGGCGGATGGATCCAGGCACCGAGGAAAGTGGAGAGCACCGCCAGTACCAGCAACGGCAGGCCGTGCGCCGGGCCGTGACCGGGCTCGGCATGGCGGGCGTTGTCGCTTTTCATCTCGCCATGGAAGATGGCGATAATCAACCGCAGGGTATACAGCGAGGTCAACAGTGCGCCGACCAGGCCAGCCAGCATTAGCCCGCCATGGCCGGCGGCCAGCGCCTCCCAGAGGATCTCGTCCTTGCTGTAGTAACCGGCGGTGACCAGCGGCAGCGCGGCCAGCGCGGCCCCGCCGATCACGAAGCCGGCATAGGCCAGCGGCAGGCGACGCCATAATCCGCCGAGGCGGCGCATGTCCTGCTCGTGGTGGCAGCTGACGATCACCGCCCCGGCCGAGAGGAATAGCAATGCCTTGAAGAAGGCGTGGGTCATCAGGTGGAAGATTGCCGCCTGATAGGCGCCGACCCCCAGTGCCAGGAACATGTAGCCGATCTGGCTCATGGTCGAGTAGGCCAGCACGCGCTTGATGTCGGTCTGGGCGAGTGCGGCGAAACCGGCCATCAGCAGCGTCAGCGCACCGATCACGCCGACCAGGGTGAGTACCGCCGGCGCCAGCTCGAAGATCCCGTGCAGGCGGGCGATCAGATAGACGCCGGCGGTGACCATGGTCGCGGCGTGGATCAGTGCCGAGACCGGCGTGGGGCCGGCCATGGCATCGGCCAACCAGGTGTGCAGCGGCAGTTGCGCCGACTTGCCCAGCGCCCCACCGAGGATAAGCAGCGACGCGAGCTGCGCCTGCCAGGCACCCTCGACCCACACCTCAGGTGCCCGGGCGAGAATCTCGGTAATGTCCAGCGTGCCCAGCTCGCGGAACAGCAGGAATAGGCCGATCGCCAGGAAGACATCGCCCAGGCGGGTGACGATGAACGCCTTGAAGGCCGCCCAGCCATTGGCCGCAGTCCAATAGTAGTAGCCTATCAGCAAGTAGCTGCATAGGCCGACGCCTTCCCAGCCCAGGTAGAGCAGCAGCAGGTTGTCGCCAAGCACCAGCAGCAGCATGCTGGCCACGAATAGGTTCATGTAGGCATAAAAGCGCCTCACCCCGGCCTCGCCCTGCATGTACCAGGCGGCGAACAGGTGAATGAGAAAGCCCACGCCGGTGATGATGCCGACCATGGTCAGCGACAGGCCGTCCAGCGCCAGGCCGATGGTCGGGCGAAAATCGCCGACCGTCACCCAGGTCCACAGCGTAATACCGAGGCCCTGCCCGCCAGCGGCTAGAAATCGCCAGCCCACCCACAGCGACACCAGCGCCGCCAGCCCCACGCTGGTCACGCCAACCCTCGTGCAGGCTCGCGCATCGAGCCGGCCCCGCGACAGCGCGAGGATCAGGGTGCCGGCGAGGGGCAACAGGAAGGTCAGTGGCAGTAACGACATCGGCGGTGCCTCATCCATGCATGCGACTGGCCGCGTCCACGTCCAGCGTCTTGAAACGATGATGGAGCTGGATCAATAGCGCCAGGGCAATACTGGCTTCGGCTGCCGCCAGGGTGATCACCAGCAGGAACATCGCCTGCCCCTCCGGCTGCCCCCAGGCGGTGCCGGCGACGATGAATGCCAGCCCTGCGGCATTGAGCATGATCTCCAGGCTCATCAGCACGAACACCAGGTTGCGCCGGCAGATCAGCCCGGCGATCCCCAGCACGAACAGGATGGCGGCCAGTACCAGGCCGTGCTCCATGGGAATTCCGCTCATGCTCCCTCCTTGCGGGGCTGGGTGTGCTGGCGAGGCTGGGTGTCGCCACTTTCCAAAGGCGTTGGCCCCGGCACACGCCCCACATGCGAAGCGGTCACCAATGCCGCCAGCAGCAGCATAGCCGCAAGCTCGACAATCAGCAGCCAGGGACCGAACAGCAGGGAGCCCACGGCCTTGGCGGTCAGCGTCTGTCCAGCGATCATGCGTCCGTCATCGCCGCTCCACAGCGTGGCGATCAGGGTCACCAGCAGCACCGCCGAGAGCACCGCCGGCCCCAGCCAGACCCGCGGTCGCAACCACAAGCGTTCCTGGGCAGCGCCTTCGTGACCGAGGTTGAGCATCATCACCACAAACACGAACAGCACCATGATCGCCCCGGCATAGACGATCACCTCCAGTGCCCCGGCGAAGGGCGCGCCCAGCGCGAAGAACACCAGCGCCACACTGATCAGCGAGACGATCAGGTAGAGCAGGGCATGCACCGGATTGGTGTTGGTGACCACTCCCAGGGTGGCCAGCACCGCGACCAGGCCACTCAGATAGAAGGCGATGTTCATGGCATTTCCTCCTGCGCCTCAGGGCAGCAGTGTCTTGACGTCGATCGGCTCGGCCTCGTCCCGCGCCTTACCCTTGCCCTTGCCGGCGATCGCCAGTCCCGCCACCTTGTAGAAGTGGTAGTCGTGGTCCTTGCCCGGCCCGTTGATCAGCAGGTCTTGCTTCTCGTAGACCAGCTCCTGGCGCTGGTACTCACTCATTTCGAAGTCCGGGGTGAGCTGGATCGCCGAGGTCGGGCAGGCCTCCTCGCACATCCCGCAGAAGATGCAGCGCGAGAAATTGATGCGAAAGAACTCCGGGTACCAGCGCCCATCCTCGCGCTCGCCCTTCTGCAACGAGATGCAGGCCACCGGACAGGCCACCGCGCAGAGGTTGCAGGCCACGCAACGCTCCTCGCCGTCGGGGTCGCGAGTCAGCACGATGCGCCCACGATAGCGCGGCGGCAGATACACCGGCTGTTCGGGATAGCTGACCGTCTCGCGCTTGCGGAAGCTGTGCATGAAGATCATGCCCAGGGTGCGCAGTTGCGAGATCGTGCCTTCGATCACCTTCATGAACATGGGGGGTCGCTCCTCGGTTACAGCGGGTCGGCAAGCAGGATCAGCGCCCCGGTCATCAGCAGATTGATCAGGGTCAGCGGCAGGCAGAATTTCCAGCCGAAACTCATCACTCGGTCATACCGCGGCCTGGGCAGCGAGGCGCGCAGCAGGATGAACAGCACCAGCAAGGCGCCTGTCTTCAGCGCGAACCACACGATCGGCGGCAGCCAGGGGCCATGCCAGCCGCCGAAGAACAGCGTGACGATCAACGCCGAGATCAGCGCCATGCCCACGTACTCGCCGATGAAGAACATGCCGAACTTCATGCTCGAGTACTCGATATGGTAGCCGTCGGCCAGCTCCTGCTCGGCTTCGGGCTGGTCGAAGGGATGGCGGTGGGTCACCGCGATGCCGGCGATCAGGAAGGTCGCGAAGCCGAAGAACTGCGGGACGACAAACCACAAGCCCTGCTGGGCGTTGACGATCTCGCGCATGTTGAAGGTGCCCGCCATCGCCACCACACCCATCAGCGACAGGCCCATGAACACCTCGTAGGAGAGCGTCTGCGCCGAGGCGCGCATGGCGCCCAGCAAGGCATACTTGTTGCCGCTCGACCATCCGCCGAACAGCACCGCGTAGACGTTGATGCCGGCCATGGCGAGAAAGAACAGCAGCCCGATATTGAAGTCCGCCACTCCCCAGCCGGGGGTGATGGGAATGATCATGAACGACAGCAGCAGCGAGGCCATGGCAATCGCCGGCGCCAGCACGAATAGCGCTCGATCGGCGAAGGGCGGAATCCAGTCCTCCTTGAAGAAGATCTTGATCATGTCGGCGATCAGCTGCAGTGAGCCGAACGTGCCCACCCGATTGGGCCCGTAGCGATCCTGCCAGAGCCCCAGCAGGCGACGCTCGACTATCGTCAGCACCGCGCCCAGCAGCACCACACCCAGCAGGATCACCCCCGCCTGCAGCATGGCCAGCAAGCTGGCGATGAGTGACGCTGACAGCCAACTCATGAGTGCCCCCCTGCATCGCCGCCCCCGCCGCGAGATACGGCCAGGCGTACCCACTCGCCGGCGACCAGCACTGGCGCGAGACCCGCCGGCAAGCCAACCACCCCGCTGGGCAGGGTCGCCTCGCGACGCACCGCGAGCGTCAGCGACCCCGCCTGGCCGGTTATCTCGAGCCGGTCGCCGTCATCCACGCCCAGCCGTGTGGCATCATCGTCAGCCACTGCGAGGGTGGCCGGCGCCGCCCGGGCGACGATCGGCGCGGCCCGCGAGGAGGTCTCGTCGCCGCCGAACAGCCGCGACAGGATCACCAGCTGCCACTCGCCGTCGCGGCCACGAAAACTCTCGGGAATCGCAGTCGCGAAGGCATCAGCAGCGGGGCTCGGGGCAATCAGGCGCACGCCCGGATCGCCGGCGCGCAGATGGCCGCCGACCTCATCGGTGAACTTGTTCCAGGCCTGGGGCGAGTTCCATCCCGGCGCCCAGGCGAAGGCCACCTCCTCGCGAGGACGGCCGATGCCGTTGTAGCCTTCCATCGAGAAGGTAAAGGGGGAGTCCGGGTCCTGGGGAACCCTCGGCTCGCTGACATTGAGATGGGCGCGCATGGCGGTTCGCCCGCTGTAGCGGTGCGGCTCGCGCGCCAGCTTGAGGCCATGCACCCGGTAGTTGGCGTCCGGCGCGGCGTCGACGATGGCATCCAGCGCAGGATGGGCACGGGCACAGTCGCGGGTTACGGCATCGAGTGTGATATCGGCCACCGGGTGACGCCGGATGTCGCCACGCAACACATGCAGCCAACGCCAGCTCTCGTGGATACGCGTCGCAGGGCGCAGGTAGGAAGGATCGAAGACCTGGAAGAAACGCTGGGCGCGGCCCTCGAGGCTGACCAGGGTGCCGTCGGCCTCGGCGAAGCTGGCCGCGGGCAGGCCCAAATGGGCCTGTGCCCAGGTAGCGGTGCGCTGGTGGTCAAGCACCACCACCGTCTCGGCGGTGGTGAGGGCTGCGTCGATGGCCGCCGCGGGCAGGCGTTGGTAGAGGTCGTTCTCGAGGATCACCACGGCATCGGCCCGCCGGCTGGCGAGCTCGTCGAGCGCCCACTCCAGCGGTTTGCCGCCGATCATCGTTAGCCCCGTGCTGTTGGCCTCGCGACGCACCAGCAAAAGTCCCCCTCGGCGGGCACGGCGCGCCAGGGCTCGGGCCACGTTGCCGGCAGCCTGGAGAATGGCCTCGCAGCCCAGTGAGCCGCCGCTGATCACCAGCGGGCGCTCGGCGGCCATCAACCGCGTGGCGATGTCGCGGGCCGCCTCGCGAGTGGCGGAGTCGAGGTCGGCGACGGCCGGCGCCTGGTCGTCGATCTCGTGGGCCACCGCAAACCCCAGCCGGGCGATGTCGTCCGGGGCCAGCGTGAAGCGCGCCGCGGTGACGTCATCGAGCTGCGTGGCGGTCGGATAGGCAATGAACACCGGATGGTAGCGATCCTGCCCCAGGGTGCGCACCGCGGCATCATTCCAGGTGGGGATATTGCGCTCAGCGGCCAGCGTCTCGCGTCGTGCCTGGGCGGCCTGGCGCACCGCCAAGCCGACGCGGGCCGCGCTTTCAATCAGATCCTCGCCGAGGATCAGCAGCGCGTCGTGGTGCTCGACCTCGCGAAGCGTCGGCGTGGGCAGTCCACAGCGCTGGTTGAGCGAGTGCATCTCGTCCAGGCAACGCTGTTCGGCGACGCCGATGCCGGTGGAGAAAGCCTCCTCGCCGACCAGCTCGCGCAGTTGATGATTGCTTTCCAGACTGGCGCGAGGGGAGCCGATACCGATCACCCGACGGGCGCTTCTCAGCCGATCGGCGCCGTGATCCAGGGCGGCATCGACCTCCAGGGTCACCCAGCCATCATCGCGATCGCTACGCCATTCGGGCTGGCGCGGGCGGTCGTCGCGGTTGACGTAGCCGTAGCCGAAGCGCCCGCGGTCGCAAAGGAAGAAGCGGTTGACCTCGCCGTGGTAGCGATTCTCGATGCGCCGGATATCGCCATAGCGTTCTCCGGGGCTGATGTTGCAGCCCACCGCACACTGGTGGCAGATGCTCGGCGCGAACTGCAGGTCCCACTTGCGGGTGTATTGCTCGGAGTGGGTCTGATCGGTGAACACCCCGGTGGGGCAGACCTCGCTGAGGTTGCCGGAGAAGGGGCTTTCCAGCACGCCATCCTGATGGCGGCCAAAGTAGATGTTGCTGTTGGCGCCGAAGGCCCCCAGGTCAGTGCCACCGGCGTAATCCCGGTAGAAACGCACGCAGCGGTAACAGGTGATGCAACGGTTCATCTCGTGGGCGATGAACGGCCCCAGATACTGGTTACGGTGGGTACGCTTGCGGAAGCGATAGCGCCGCCGGTCATGACCGGTCATCACCGTCATATCCTGGAGATGGCAGTGACCGCCCTCCTCGCAGACCGGACAGTCGTGAGGGTGGTTGATCATCAGCCATTCGATGACGCTGGCGCGGAACTCGCGCGCCTGCTCGTCATCGATCGAGATCCGGGTACCATCGGCCGCGGGGGTCATGCACGACATCACCAGCTTGCCCTGGGTGTCATCTTCGTCCTTGAACTGCTTGACCGCGCACTGGCGACACGCACCCACGCTGCCCATCGCCGGATGCCAGCAGAAATAGGGCACGTCGAGGCCTTGCGACAGGCAGGCATCTAGCAGGTTATCGGAGCCCTCTACGTCGTAGCGCTGCCCGTCCACGTGAATCGTCGCCATGCCGCTACCTCGCCTCCTGGTTGATGGTCCGCTTCATGCCTCGCCCACCGGCATCGGCTCGTCGTGGGTCACCCCCGCCGGATTCGTCACGCCACGCTCGAACTCGTCACGGAAGTACTTGAGTGCCGACTGCAACGGCATCGCCGCGCCGGGCGCATGGGCACAGAAGGTCTTACCTGGCCCCAAGTCATCGGCCAGCTTGTCGAGCATCTCGATGTCGCGGGGCTCACCCTCGCCGCGCTCCAGCGCCTGAAGCAGCTTGACGGTCCACGGTAGCCCATCGCGACACGGTGTACACCAGCCACAGGACTCGCGGGCGAAGAACTGCTCGAGGTTGCGCACCAAGGCGAGCACGCTCTGGTCCTCGTTGACCACGGTCAAAAGTCCCGTCCCCAGACGGCTGCCCAGCTTGCCGATGGAGTCAAAGTCGAGTGGTGAATCGAGATGTTCGGGGAGCAGGAAGCCAGTACTCCCGCCGCCGGGCAGCCAAGTCTTGAGGGTTCGGCCGTCACGCATGCCGCCGGCTCGCTCGAGCAGCTCGCTGGCCGGGGTACCGATCGGCAGCTCCCACAGGCCGGGCATGTTGACCTTGCCGGAAACGCCGTAGAGCTTGGTGCCGCCGTCGTCGCTCAGCTCGCCGGAGAGCTCCTGGTACCACTGGGCACCGTGGTGCATCACGCCCGGCGCGTTGCATAGGGTCTCGACGTTATTGACCACGGTGGGCTTGCCCCAGGCACCGGACTGACCGGGGAACGGCGGTTTGTCCCGGGGATTGGCGCGCCTGCCCTCCAGCGAGTTGATCAGCGCGGTCTCCTCGCCACAGATGTAGCGCCCGGCGCCGCTATGCAGGGCGATATCGAAGTCGAAACCGCTGCCGGCAATATCGGCACCCAGCCAGCCGGCGGCACGCGCCTCATCGAGCGCCCGCTGCACGGCGCGCGCCGCCTCGAGGTACTCGCCACGCAGGAAAATGTAACCGAAGCACGAATCATTGGCGTAGCCGGCGAGGATCATTCCCTCGATCAGCAGATGCGGCTGTTGCTCGAGCAGCAGGCGATCCTTGAAGGTGCCGGGCTCCATCTCGTCGGCATTGCAGACCAGGTAGCCGCGCGGGATGTCCGGTCCCTTCATGGTCAGGCTCCACTTCACGCCCGCCGAGAAGCCGGCACCGCCACGCCCGCGCACGTTGGCCTCTTTCATGGTCTTGATCACGTCGTCGGCGGTGCGATGATTGAGCACCTCGCGGACCGCCGCGTAACCCTTTTTCTCGACATACTCCTCGAGCCCCACCATGGTGCCATCCTCGCGTAGCCGCCAGGTTAGCGGGTGGGTTTCGGCGCGGCGCTCAGCGGCGCCCTGGCGCAGCTGGCTGTGATATCGCCTCACGCTCATGCGTAGCCCTCCAGCAGGTCGGCCACATCCCCCGGGTCGACGGGGCCGTAGGTATGATCGTCGATCATCAGCGCCGGGCCGCGATCGCAGGCGCCTAGGCAGCACACCGGCAGCAGCGTGAAGCGGCCATCGGCGGTGGTCTGGCCGAAGCCGATGCCGAGCCGCTCGGACAATGCGTCGCGCAGCTCCTCATAGTCATTGAGAAAGCACGAGCTGCTGTCGCAGATCAGAATCACGTGCCGCCCCACCGGCTGGCGGAAGATCAGGCTGTAGAAGGTTGCCACGCCCTCGACATCGGCGGGCCCCACCCCCAGCACCTCGGCGATCGCCGGGATCGCCGCGTCGGGCACCCAGCCGTGGCGACGCTGGACGATCTTCAACGCCTCGATGCAGGCCGCCTGGGGTTGCTCATAGTGATCGCGCTCTTGTGCGATGGCGCGCCGGTCTTCGGCCTCGAGAATGAAGCCCTCAGCGTCGCTGGCGATCCGTCGTGCGCTCTCGGTCATGGGTCAGCGGTCCACGTCAGCCATCACGAAATCGATACTGCCCAGGTGGGCGATCAGGTCAGGCACGAAGCCGCCGCGCATTACCGCCGGAATCTGCTGTAGGTGCGGGAAGCTCGGCGTGCGGATACGCGTGCGGTAGCTCATGGTATTGCCGTCGCTGGTTAGGTAGTAGCTATTGATGCCCTTGGTCGCCTCGATCATCGCCAGCGACTCACCCGGCTCGAGCACCGGCCCCCACGACACCTGCAAAAAGTGGGTGATCAGCGTCTCGATATGCTGAAGCATCCGCTCGCGTGGCGGCGGAGTGGTCAACGGATGATCGGCCTTATAGTCGCCTGCCGGCATGTGATCGACACACTGCTGGATGATCTTGAGGCTCTGGCGCATCTCCTCGATGCGCAGCTGGCCGCGGTCGAAGACATCGCCGTGACGGCCCAACGGCACCTCGAAGTCGAAATTCTCGTAGCCGCCATAAGGGCGCTGCTTGCGCAGATCGAAGTTGCACCCGGTGGCGCGCAGGTTGGGGCCGGTAACGCCCCACCTTAGCGCCTCGTCAGTATTGAATGCGGCAATGTGCCGGGTGCGCTCGAGGACGATGGCGTTATCCATCATCGCCCGTTCGTATTCCCGAAGCCGGCGCGGCATCCAATCGAGAAATCCCTGCACCACCCGCTCCCAGCCCTTCGGAAGGTCCATCGCCGTGCCACCGATGCGATACCAGGCGGGATGCATGCGAAAGCCGGTAATACCCTCGATGACTTCATAGGCCTTTTGGCGATCGGTGAAGGTAAAGAACACCGGCGTCATGGCACCCAGATCCTGCAGATAGGTGCCCAGGAACAGCAGGTGGCTGGTGATGCGGAACAACTCGGCCAGCATCACACGAATCGTTTTGGCACGCTCGGTTACCTCGATGCCGGCCAGCTTCTCTACCGCCAGGATGTAAGGAAAGTTGTTCATCACCCCGCCGGTGTAGTCGACCCGATCGGTGTAGGGGATGTAGCTATGCCAGGACTGGCGCTCGCCCATCTTCTCGGCGCCGCGGTGGTGATAGCCGATATCCGGGACGCAGTCGATGATCTCCTCGCCGTCGAGCTGCAGCACGAGGCGGAAGGCGCCGTGTGCCGAGGGGTGATTAGGGCCAAGATTGAGGAACATGAACTCAGCGCCCGCCCGCTCGCGCCGCATGCCCCACTCCTCGGGCTTGAACTGCAGCGCCCGCTGCTCGACATCCTGGCCCTCCACGGTGAGCGTGAAAGGGTCGAACTCGGTGGCCCTGGCGCCGTGATCCTTGCGCAGCGGATGCCCTTGCCAGGTCGGTGGCATGAGGATCCGCGTTAGGTGCGGATGGCCGACGAAGTCGATGCCAAACATGTCCCACACCTCACGCTCATACCAGTTGGCGTTGGGATAGAGCGAAACCACGCTGGGCAGTGCCAGGTCGTCCTCCTGAAGCGCCACCTTGAGCATCAGGTCGCGGTTTCGTGACACCGACAGCACGTGGTAGAAGACCGTGAAATCGGCCGCGGGCAGGTCGCGACGATGGGTGCGCAGCCGCTCGTCGATCGCCGAAAGATCATAGAGCATCTCGAACGGTTCAGGCATATCGCGCAGGAAGCGCAGCATGTCGACAAGCGACTCACGGGCGACCCATAGCACCGGCAGCCCGGTGAGAGTCGGCTGCTCGACAAGGGCATGATCACCGAAGCGCTGCCTGAGCGCACCAACGAGGGGATCGTCGCTGGCTGAAGGGGCGGTGGTCGGGATGGCATCGCTCATGGACGTCGGCAAGCTCCTGCAGAAAACGGATTCAGAGGCGGTCAGGACTGCGCAGTTCGGTGGCCTGGATGCGCCGGTCGCGATGTCTCTCGCGTTGCGAGGGCATCTCGGCACGGTACACGCCCTGGTCGCCGACCACCCACGACAGCGGCCGACGCTCTTCCTGAATCGAATCCTGCAGAAGCTGCAGTCCCTGCAGGAAGGCCTCCGGACGCGGCGGACAGCCCGGTACATAGACATCCACCGGCAGGAACTTGTCGACCCCTTGAACCACCGAGTAGATGTCGTACATGCCGCCGGAGTTGGCGCAGGACCCCATCGAGATGACCCACTTGGGTTCGAGCATCTGGTCGTAGAGCTGCTGGATCACGGGAGCCATCTTGATGAAGCAGGTCCCGGCGATGACCATGAAATCGGCCTGGCGCGGCGAGGCGCGGATCACCTCGGCGCCGAAGCGGGCGATGTCGTGCGGCGCGGTGAAGGCGGTAGTCATCTCCACATAACAGCAGGACAGGCCGAAGTTATAGGGCCACAGGGAGTTCTTGCGTCCCCAGTTGACCGCCGAGTTGAGTACCTCTTCCAGCTTGCCGGTGAACACGCTGCGATGCACCTGCTGCCTCAGCGGGTCGTCCTCGACCCGCTGGGAGCGGCCGAGCGGATAGCGGGCATCGGCGGACACCGCCTCCTCGGCACGCGTCAAGGTATAGGGCATGCGACTCCTCCAGCGATATTCGGCAGATGATGATGTGACGGCGACTACCCAGGGCGACACCAAGCTCTGGCATGGCGTCAGCCTTGCCCGTCACGTGGCCTGCTGCCGGGAGGTGCCCAGTCGAGGGCACCGACGCGGCTATCATAGACCAGTCCGGCCAGCAGGATAACGATGAACACGGCCGCCCCGGCAAAGCCCGCCCAGCTCACTTCACGGACGGATACGGCCCAGGCAAACAGGAAAACGGCTTCGAGATCGAAGATCACGAACAGCATGGCGACCAGATAGAATTTGACGGAAAAGCGTTGACGCGCGTTGCCAGCACCGATCACCCCGGACTCAAAGGGGAGAGACTTGCTGCGTCCGGTACTGCGCCCGCCTAGCAGGGCGGAAAGGCCGATCATCAGCACACACAGCACGAGTACCGCCAGGATGAAGAATCCCGTCGCCCAGTAGTCGGCAACCACTGCCATGCTAGCGTGTTCCACGAATGACCTCTCGAATCACGTACTTTGGCCCGGCGCTCTTACCTAACGCCGACCTCGTTCCCTTGTCGTTGCAGCCCGAACACAGATCACAGGACTGCTGCCTGACAACTAGCCTAGAAGATTTCCAGCCTTTTGCCGAGACCCAGTTGCCGAGATCCAGCCAGCGATGCGTCGAGACGCATTGCCACTCAACACCAGGGAGCCAGCCAGGCCTCGGCGAGCCACAGCACCAGGGCATAGCGCGTGCCCTTGGCGACGCTGATCCACAAGATGGCCCGCCACCACGGCAGGCGCAGAACGCCGGCCAGCACGGTGAGCGGATCACCGACCAGCGGCGCCCAGCAGGCCAGCAGGCTCCACTCCCCGGCGCGTCGATACCAGCGCTCGGCCTGCACCAGCCCCTGCTGCGATACCGGGAACCAACGACGCTCCTGGAAGTGCCGCGCATAGCGCCCCAGCCCCACATTGACCAGGCTGCCCAGGGTATTGCCGGCACTCGCCACCGCCCACAATAGCAAGGCCGGCTCGCCGCTGCACCACAGCCGGGCCAGCCAGATCTCGGAGCCGCCGGGCAGCAGGGTGGCGCTGGCCAGTGCCACCAGGAACAGGCTCAGCATAGCGCCGGCCCCACTCCCTGCAGTAGGCTGGTGATCCTCTTCGACCGCAATGATGTGACGCCGATGGCTGCCTCCCGCTGCATACCCAACACCCTGACCATCGCCGGCTCCGATCCCAGTGGCGGCGCCGGCATCCAGGCCGACCTCAAGACCCTCTCCGCGCTGGGCACCTATGCCACCAGCGTGATCACCGCGCTGACCGCACAGAATACCCGTGGCGTCAGCAGCGTTCATCCGCTGCCGGCGGATTTCATCGACACCCAGCTCGAGACGCTGCTTGAAGACATCGCGATCGACGCCGTGAAGATCGGCATGGTGGCCAGTCGCGATGTCGCCGAGGTGATCCGCGAAGCCCTGGCCCGCCAGCGGCCGCGCTGGATCGTGCTGGACCCGGTGATGATAGCCAAGAGCGGCGACATCCTGGTCGACGACGCGGGCATCAAGGCGATACGCGAGTGCCTGGTGCCCCAGGCCGACCTGATCACCCCCAACCTGCCGGAGGCCGCCGTGCTGCTGGGCTGCCCGGCACCGGCGGACCGCGCCGCCATGGAGGCGTTGGCCCCAGGGCTGCGGGCACTGGGCGCCGGCGCCGTGCTGCTCAAGGGCGGCCACCTGGGTGGCGAAAGCTGCCCAGACCTGCTGATCGACGGCGACTCCCTGCACTGGCTGGAAGGGCCGCGCATCGCTACCCGCAACCTGCATGGCACCGGCTGCAGCCTATCCTCGGCGATCACTGCCTACCTGGCCCTCGGCGAGGCCCCACGCGACGCCGTGGCTGCCGCCAAGGCCTGGCTGTCGCGAGCCCTCGAGGCAAGCCACCGGCTCGACGTGGGTCAGGGTCACGGGCCGGTGCACCACTTCCACGCTTGGTGGTAACCCGCCAGGCTTGCGCGCTCCCCCCCTGCCGCCCATGCTGAAGGCTGTGCCGTGGGGATCAACCTTCCCGGGAGTGAGCCATCATGAGCCAGACCCTGCTGTTCGCCAGCGACCTTTCCGCCGAGAACCGCGCCGCCTTCGCCCGCGCCATACGCCTGGCGGTGGAGAGCGGTGCCCGACTCGATGTCATCCATGTGCTCGACCCCTACCTGCCGCGACGGGTCCTGCATGACCTGGAAGCGGCCGTGGTGGAGGACATTGGTGCCACCCTTCTCGACATTCGTGAGGACTATGCCCTGCCCGAGCCAAAATGCCTGATCCAGACCATGGCCGGCGCCCCCTATGCCGAGATCATTCGCGAGGCCCATGAGCGCGAGGCGGACATGATCATTCTCGGCGCCCATCGCAAGCGCGGCCAGCCCGATCTGGTCAGCGGGACCACCCTCGCCCGGGTGCTGCGCAGTGCCCCCTGCCCGGTGCTCTCGGTCAGCCACCTGGCGACCCAGGAGTGGCAGGACATCCTGGTGCCGGTGGACTTCTCGCTGACCTCTCGGCATACCCTGCGCGAAACGCTCAGGCGCTTCCCCGACGCCCGCCTGACCCTGCTCCACGCCTGGAACATCCCCGGCGAGCGAGAACTGGGTTCCAACGGTGACTATGCCCGCTGGCGTGACCGCGAAGTCACGCGCCTGCGCAGCCAGCTCGAGCGCGAGACCGAGCAGTTGATGAGCGAGCTCGACGACGTGCCGGAACTCGAGCTCGTGCTGGAGCAGGGTGACCCCCTCGAGGTACTGATGACCCGCCTGCGTCGCCAGCCACCGGACCTGCTTGCGCTGGGCAGTCGCGGCCAGCTGGGACGCCAGAGCCAGATCACCGAGCAGCTACTCTCCGAGCCCCATTGCGACATCATGCTGTGCCGTGCCTGGTAGACAGCGCCGATAATTTTACAGAACCTTTACGGATGGGTATTGTCTGTACAACAACATACCCTGACGTGAGAGGCTCACCATGTCCCTGCTCTGCCCACGAGGCGCCCTGCTGCTGACCGCCTTGACCATCGCCGCGCCGGCGATGGCCGAGGCGGTGGAGGTCAAGGGCGCGCGCTTCGCCGCCAACCTCGAGATCGATGGCCGCCGCTACGAGCGGATCGGTTACGGCCTCTTCCGCTACCTAATGTGGGACGCCTATGCCGGTGCCTACTACCAGGCTCGGGGCTTCCCTCGTCCGGCCCCGCAATCGGATGTACCCCGCCGCCTGGTACTCGAATACTTTCATGCCATCGAGGCCGAGGAGTTCGCCAAGGCGACCCGCAAGAGCCTACGCAAGGCCTTCGACGACAACGCCGCCTACACTAAGCTCTCGGAGCCGCTTGCGACCTTCAACGAGCGCTATCGCGACGTGATACCCGGCGACCGCTACGCCCTGGGCTGGGACGACGACCGACTGACCCTGGCCCTCAACGGCGAGACCCTTTTCGAGGGCGACGACCTGGCGCTGGCCAATGCCCTGTTCGGCATCTGGCTGGGCGAGGATCCGCTGGACGAGGATTTCCGAGACGACCTGCTGGGGCGCTGAAGGGGCGACGTGCTAGGCTTGGCGGCTCGTTACGACAGCCAAGGAGCCCAGCCGATGAAGGCCCTGATCCAGCGCGTCACAGGCGCCAGCGTGGAAGTGGACGGACGCCAGGTGGGCGCCATCGGGGCGGGACTGCTGGCCCTGGTGGGGGTCGAGAAGGGCGACGACGAGGCGGCGGCCGACCGGCTGCTGCACAGGCTGCTGCATTATCGGGTGTTCCCCGACGAGGCAGGCCGCATGAACCGCAACCTGCAGCAGGCGAAGGGCGGGTTGCTGCTGGTCTCCCAGTTCACCCTGGCCGCCGACACCCGCAAGGGGCTGAGACCCAGCTTCTCGCGTGCCGCGCCGCCCGCCGAGGGTGACCGCCTCTTCCACTACCTGCTCGCCTGCGCCCATGACGCCTGGCCGCAGGTCGCCAGCGGCGAGTTTGCCGCCGACATGCAGGTCTCGCTGGTCAACGATGGGCCGGTGACCTTCCTGCTGGAGAGCTAAGCGCTGTTTAGCTCGCCCTCCACCTTCTTCATGGCCTTGTCGGCACTATAGCCTAGCCGCGACCGGTCCAGCACCAGCAGCGGGTGGGAAGTCTTTTCCGACGACGGGATGGTGAAGTGGAAGGGCGAGCCGACATGCGTCACGGCGATGTTGCCCATGCGCTCGAGCATCTTCAGCCGGCTCTGCGCCTAACTGGCCTCTTGACTTTTGACGTCCCGACGTCATAATCTGGGTATATGAAAACTCAATCTGATCGATACTCGCCAGGTCGCGTCCGCGACGCCATTCTTCAAGTGCTGTCTTTATCGCCTGCGCCCTTGTCCGTAAGTGAGATCGAGGACCGCGTAGTGAAGCTTGTCGGGCCGACCCCCTCATCCTCCATCAGATCTTATCTTCGCCTCAACACACCGGACATCTTTGTGCGGGAAAAGCGCGGAGTATACCGCCTGATGGGCAAGAGCGCAGATGCATCTTGCAGGCAGCGTGAGCTACCGGAAACCCGGAATTGGGAGGTGCCGTTCACGTATGGGAACGCCACCCTGTTGCATGAAGACTGCTTTAACTGGATTGCGGGGAGAGAAGACAACAGCCTCCATGCTGTGATAACCGACCCCCCATACGGCTTGCACGAATACTCACCAGACCAGCAAACGAAGCTTCGAAACGGCAAGGGAGGAGTGTGGCGCATTCCACCGTCGTACGACGGCCATAAACGCTCGCCCCTACCGAGGTTCACAACCCTGACGCGCGAACAACTGGATGAGCTGTTCGCCTTTTTTTATGTATGGGGCAAAGCGCTTCTTCCTAAGCTTGTCCCAGGAGCTCATGCAGTCGTCGCCTCCAATCCCCTTGTGTCGTACATCGTCTCTAGCGCTTTGTCAGATGCGGGCTTTGAGAGAAGAGGAGAAATTGTACGGCTCACCATGACTATGCGAGGCGGTGACCGCCCTAAAGGAGCGCACGATGAGTTTCGTGGGGTGAGCGTAATGCCGCGCTCTATGTGGGAGCCATGGGTAGTCGCTAGGAAGCCTGTTGAAGGAAGGGTTCAGGATAATCTTCGAAAGTGGAAAACTGGCGGTTTCCGCCGGCCTTCCGACGACAAACCGTTTGGCGATGTTATCGAATCCTCTCCGACGGGAAAGGCAGAACGCACAATGGCAACCCACCCAAGCCTAAAACCGCAAGCGTTTATGAGGCGCCTGGTGCACGCTGCCCTGCCACTCGGTGAAGGGGTCATTCTTGACCCTTTTAGCGGTGCCGGATCAACGCTTGCGGCCGCGGAGGCCGTAGGTTACAAAAGCATTGGGATAGAGAAAGACTCTTACTACTTCGGAGTCGCCAAGGAGG
This sequence comes from Halomonas ventosae, assembly GCF_004361885.1. Lineage (GTDB taxonomy): Bacteria > Pseudomonadota > Gammaproteobacteria > Pseudomonadales > Halomonadaceae > Halomonas > Halomonas ventosae_C. The sequence continues at coordinate 66,486 of NZ_SNWH01000010.1, read as the reverse complement.
CAATTCCTAAACTAGCCAAGTACAGGCCGCGTGAAAAAAGCTAAGCTCTGTAGATCCAGCTCTCCCTTAGCTTTTTCACGCCTTCTTTATGGAGAGTGGCCGTCCGAGTACCTAGCTCGCCCCGTGCGTTGCGGCGAAAATCGTCAGTTGTGACGTGGGCGAGATATACTTCTCGGAACTCCATTGGTATACGGTGAACAGCTGGCTCGGTCGCGTTGTCAACGGCATATACAAATACGCACATCCACTGTTCCCGGGCGCCATGGGTATCTACTGCTCCCCCAGCTTTGCGAGTCGTTTTTATCTCTATACCTTCCGTTCCAGATTTAACAGAGTTATTTGCATATACGCCTTTTACCAGAAGGTCGGGGTGGCCGTTGTGATACCGATTTTCGGTAAGGGAGCGCGAATGCGTAGCAAGGCTGGCCGTTAGCATGTCGGACAGCAAGCCAGACATGATGGCGGGGCGAAGCATATCGTCCAACCGTTCCAGCCCCTTATCGGTCATATGGGAGTTGACGTCATAGAAAAAATCGTAGATGTCCTGCATAGCCATCTGAAAGTCTTGAAGTCGCAGTTGGTAAGGCACGACTGCAGACTGGTTGAACTTAGATGCATCAACTGTTTTTTTGGTTATCGGCACTGGTTCCTTCCTCCTCGACAACGAACTGCACTGAGCGTATCACAGGTCACAACTGTGCTTTCAGCCAACATGCCTCCAGGTCGATCAGGCAGCTTGGCTGCTATATTCGCCACCCTTGGTGAATGACCGCCTCTTCGGCCTCCAGCGCCTCCTCCGCGGCGAGCCACTCCGTCTCCAGCTGCTCGAGGCGCGACTTGAGCTCGCCCTGGCGAGCGAGACGTTCGGTGAGCTCCGCCTTGCGCGCGGGCTCGGTATACAGTTCGGCGTCGCCCAACGCCTCTTCCACGCTGGCGAGCTCCGCCTGGACCTTCTCCATGGCCTGCTCGGCGCGGTCGCGCGTCTTCTTCAGGGGCCGCAGCTTCTCGCGCAGTTCGGCGGCGGCGCGACGGGCCGTCTTGCGATCCTCCCTGGGAGCCTCCCCCTCGGCCTGGCGGTCGGCCTTGTCGGCCCGGGCCTCGCGGCGCTCGCCCTCCAGGCGCGCCTTGAGCCAGGCCCGATAGTCCTCCAGGTCGCCATCAAAGGGCTCGACGCGATGGTCGGCCACCCGCCAGAACTCGTCCACGGTGGCGCGCAACAGGTGCCTGTCGTGGGAGACGATGATCACCGTCCCCGCGAAGCTCGCCAGCGCCTCGGTGAGCGCCTCGCGCATCTCCAGGTCCAGATGGTTGGTGGGCTCGTCGAGCAGCAGCAGATTGGGCTTCTGCCAGACGACCAGCGCCAGCGCCAGGCGCGCCTTCTCGCCGCCGGAGAAGCGCGCCACCTCGGCGAAGACATCGTCGCCATGGAAACCGAAGCCACCCAGGAAGTTGCGGATATCCAGGTCAGCGGCCGTGGGCGAGAGGCGCTGCACGTGCATGAAGGGGGTAGCGGCCAGGTCCAGGCTCTCCAGCTGGTGCTGGGCGAAGTAGCCGATCGCCAGGTGCTCGCCGGCCACCCGGCGGCCCGAGAGCAGCGGCAGGTCACCGGTCAGCGATTTGATCAGTGTCGACTTGCCGGCGCCGTTGGGGCCCAGCAGGCCGATGCGCTGGCCGGGCAGCAGGGTCAGCTTGACGCCCTCGAGCTGCACCGTCTCTCGGCCGGCATCGTCTCGGTAGCCCAGGCGCGCCTCGTCGAGCACCAGCAGCGGGTGGGAGACCTTGTCGGCGCAGGGAATGGTGAAGTTGAAGGGCGAGTCGGCATGGGCCACGGCGATGTCGCCCATGCGCTCGAGGGTCTTGAGACGACTCTGGGCGGCACGGGCCTTGTTGGCCTGGTAGCGGAAACGGGCCACGAAGCGCTCGATCTCCTCGCGGCGCGCCTGCTGCTTGGCGGCCTCGGCCTGCTGCAGGGCCAGCTTCTCGGCGCGAGTGCGCTCGAAGGTCGAGTAGTTGCCACGATAGAGCATCAGACGCTGGCGATCGAAATGCACGATGTGATCGCACACCGCGTCGAGGAAGTCGCGATCGTGGGAGATCAGCAGCAGAGTGCCGGGATAGCGAGTGAGCCACTGCTCGAGCCACAGCAGGGCATCCAGGTCCAGGTGGTTGGTAGGCTCGTCCAGCAGCAGCAGGTCGGAGGGCTTGAACAGCGTGCGCGCCAGGTTGGCGCGCATCCGCCAGCCGCCGGAAAACGCCGCCAGTGGCCGGTCGAGATCGGCCTGGACGAAACCCAGCCCTATCAGCAGCTGGGCCGCCCGGGCCGGTGCGCTGTAGCCGTCCAGCGCCTCGATGGTGCCATGCAGCTCCGCTTCGCGATGGGCATCGCCTCGCTCCCGGGCGGCCTCGAGGGCCGCCTCGGTCTGGCGCAGTTCGCGGTCGCCGTCGAGCACGTAGTCGATGATGGCGCGTTCCAGCGCCGCCACCTCCTGGTCCATGTGGGCGATGCGCTGGCCACCGCTCATCTCCACTTCCCCCTTGTCCAGGGAGAGCTCGCCGAGCAGCAGCTTGAACAGACTCGACTTGCCCACCCCGTTGGGCCCGACGATGCCCGCCTTATGGCCGGCGTGAAGGGTCAGGTCGGCCCCCTCGAGCAGGGTCTGAGGGCCGCGTTGCAGGGAAACTTGGCGCAGTGCGATCATGCAGGCTCCACTCGGCAGTGCGTAAAGCTGCCGCCCACTGTGACGGCCGCCATTGTGATGAGCCACGATTCTACCCAATTACCGCCCGCTCTGCGGGCCCGACTGCGCGACGCTTCGCTGTGGGAGTTCGCCCTCGCCCTCTATTCTCGTGACGGCGTAGAGGCCGCCTGCCTGAGGCTCCAGGACGAGGCGGGTGTCGACGTCTGCGAGCTGCTCTGGCACTGCTGGCTGTATCATCACGGGCTGTCATGCGACGAGCGCCTCGAAGCGATTCGCGGCTGGCAGCGGGAGGTAACAGGACCTCTGCGCCGCCTGCGCCGGGCCCTGAAACCCGACGCTCGAGAACACGAGGGAGTAGCCGCACTGCGCCGCACGCTTCAGCAGGCCGAACTCCAGGCAGAGCGTGAGGCACTCTCACGCCTGGCGCGGCTGGCCGTAGGCAGCGACCGACTTTATCCCTTGCCGAGCCCGCCACCCAGTCTGGCGGAATATCTCGCCAGGCAGCTGCAAGTACAGCAAAAACCTCACCTTAGTGTCCTGAATACCCTGGAACGCCAGCTTGACCCCTCATAAAGGCCACGCTAGCCTGAAATTAGCCAAGTGAATGTGATATTCACCTGATACCTGCTGATGGATGCATCTTCCATCGCGGGACCCACCGGCAGAGGAACCACAAGAATGAACTCGAACAAGCTATTGACTGGCGCCGGTATCGGCGCGCTGATGCTGGGCATGTCCACCGCGGCGTTTGCCGCCAACTGGCGCTATGCGATCGAGGAATACGAAGGCGACGTCCAGGATGTCTTCGCCCAGGAATTCAAGCGCTACGTGGAGGAAAATTCCGACCACAACGTCCAGGTCTACCGCTTCGGTGAGCTCGGCGAATCCGACGACATGATGGAGCAGCTGCAGAACGGCATCCTGCAATTCTTCAACCAGTCGCCCGGCTTTACCGGATCGTTGATTCCCTCGGCGCAGATCTTCTTCGTCCCCTACCTGCTGCCCACCGACATGCAGACGGTGCTCGAGTTCTTCGACGAGAGCAAGGCCATCAACGAGATGTTCCCGAAGCTCTATGCGGAACATGGCATCGAGCTGCTCAAGATGTATCCGGAAGGCGAGATGGTGATCACCACCGACGAGCCGATCAAGACCGTGGAAGACTTCCAGAACAAGAAGATCCGCATCATGACCAACCCGCTGCTGGCGGAGACCTACAACGCCTTCGGCGCGACCCCCACGCCGCTACCCTGGGGCGAGGTCTACGGTGGCCTGCAGACTGGCATCCTCGACGGCCAGGAAAACCCGATCTTCTGGATCGAGTCCGGTAAACTCTACGAGGTCTCCCCGCACCTGACCTTCACCGGCCACGGCTGGTTCACCACCGCACTGCTGGCTAACCAGGACTTCTATGAAGGCCTCTCCAAGGAAAACAAGCAGCTCGTGGACGCTGCCACCGAAGCCGCTTATGACCTTACCACCGAACACATCCAGGGCCTCGCCGAGGAATCCCTGAACAAGATCAAGAAAAATTGCGACAAATGCACTTTCACTCACCTGGATGACCAGCAGGTCGCCAAGCTCAAGAAGAAGGCACCCCAGGTCGAAAAAGCCTTCGTCGAGATGGCCGGCGAGACCGGCAAGAAGCTGCTCAAGCAATTCAACGCCGACCTCGAGGCAGTGAAGTCCGACAAGGAGTAACCCTCCTTCCGTCCTTGCCACATGGGGGGGGGTGGCCCATCGGGGCCACCCCCCCATTTCGTTGCAACAGCCGTTGCGCGTGCATGCAGCGTTGATTCTCGCGGCAGACCCAGGCGCTCTTGGGGTCGTATGCTGATGAGAAGCGATAACGTCATTTCCGGCTGACCTGCATGCTGAAGGGAGTACCGCCATGACCGACGACGAGTCCGAAAAGAACTACCGCTCCGGGTTGCCCGGCCCGCTGGGGATCATCGACACCCTGATCAGCAAGCTGGAGGCGGTGCTGCTGGGCATGGGCGTACTGCTGATGGCGATCAATACCATCGCCAATGTCATTGCCCGCTTCGTGTTCGGCGACAGCTTCTTCTTTACCGGCGAGATCAATCGCATCCTGATCATCATGATCACCTTCGCCGGCATCGGCTATGCGGCACGCCACGGCCGACACATCCGCATGTCGGCGATCTACGATGCCCTGCCGGTAGGCGGGCGCCGCGCGCTGATGATCTTCATCGCGCTATTCACCGCAGTAGTGATGTTCTTCCTGTTCTATTACTCGATGATCTATATCCTCGACGTGAAGTCCAAGGGCAGGGTGCTGCCGGCATTGGGCTTCCCGATCTGGTGGATCTATGTGTGGGCACCGCTGGGCTTCTTGATCACCGGCATCCAGTATCTGCTCACCGCGATCAAGAACCTGACGTCACGGGACGTCTATCTGTCGACCGCTGTGCTCGACGGCTACAAGGATACGGAAACGGAAGTCTGAAGCTGGGCACACGCCCGAGGGGAGCGCACGATGACCACCATAATGGTTACCACCATGATCGCCCTGCTGCTGCTGGGCTTTCCCATGATGATTCCGCTGCTTACTGCGGCCATCATCGGTTTCTACATGATGTTCAATGGCCTGGGCCAGATGGACACACTTATCCAGCAGATGATGGCCGGCATCCGCCCGGCCTCGCTGATTGCGGTGCCGATGTTCATCCTCGCCGCGGATATCATGACGCGTGGGCAGTCGGCCGACCGCCTGATCAACATGGTGATGTCGTTCATTGGCCACATCAAGGGCGGTCTGGCGGTTTCCACCGCCGCCTCCTGCACCCTGTTCGGTGCCGTCTCAGGCTCTACCCAGGCCACGGTGGTGGCGATCGGCTCGCCGCTGCGCCCCAAGATGCTCAAGGCCGGCTATTCCGACTCCTTTACCCTGGCATTAATCATCAACGCCAGCGACATCGCCTTCCTGATCCCGCCGAGCATCGGCATGATCATCTACGGCGTCATCTCCGAGACCTCGATCGCCGAGCTGTTCATCGCCGGCATCGGACCGGGTCTGATGATCTTGGTGATGTTCTCGATCTACTGCGTTGCCTACGCGGTGATCCGTGATGTGCCCACCGAGGCCAGGGCCAACTGGCGTGAACGCATAAGCGCAGTGCGTCAGGCACTATGGCCGTTGGGCTTCCCGGTGATCATCGTCGGCGGCATCTACGGCGGCATCTTCAGCCCTACCGAAGCCGCCGCGGCCTGCGTGCTCTACGCCATCTTCCTGGAATTCATCATCTTCCGCTCGCTGAAGATGGAGCACATCTATGCCATTTCCAAGTCCACCGGCCTGATCACCGCGGTGGTCTTCATCCTGGTGGCGGCGGGCAACGGCTTCTCATGGATCATCTCCTTCGCCCAGATCCCCCAGGCGATCCTCGAGGCAGTAGGCATCAACGAGGCCGGCCCTACCGGCGTACTGATCGCCATCTGCGTGGCCTTCTTCGTGGCCTGCATGTTCGTTGATCCCATCGTGGTGATCCTAGTACTGACACCGATCTTCGCCCCGGCCGTGGCGGCCACCGGGCTCGATCCGGTGCTGGTGGGTATCCTGATCACCCTGCAGGTAGCCATCGGCTCGGCGACCCCCCCCTTCGGCTGTGACATCTTCACCGCCATCGCCATCTTCAAGCGGCCCTACTGGGACGTGATCAAGGGCACACCGCCCTTCGTCTTCATGCTGATCCTGGCCGCGGCGCTGCTGATCATGTTCCCGCAGATCGCCCTGTTCCTGCGTGACCTGGCGTTTAGCTGATCCAAGGAGAAGTGATCATGTTCAACCGGATACTGGTCCCGGTGGATGGCTCCAAGGGCGCCCTCAAGGCCCTGGAGAAGGGCGTTGGGCTGCAGTTGCTGACCGGCGCCGAGCTCTACATCCTGTGCGTCTTCAAGCACCACAGCCTGCTCGAGGCCTCGCTCTCCATGGTGCGGCCCGAACGACTGGAGCTGCCCGATGACGCCCTCAAGGAGTACGCCACTGAGATCGCGGTGCATGCCAAGTCGCATGCCATGGAGCTCGGTGTGCCGCCCGAAAAGGTGCGCGCCTTTGTCAAGGGTGGGCGACCGTCACGAATCATCGTGCGCTTCGCCCGCAAGCGCGAGTGCGACCTGATCGTGATTGGCTCCCAGGGCACCAACGGTGACAAGAGCCTGCTACTGGGTAGCGTGTCTCAGCGGGTGGCCGGTTCGGCCCACTGCCCGACGCTGATCGTCTGATCCTCACGCACCCCTCGTCGGGCCGGTTTCCCCCCGCATGCCATGCGGGTGCGGAACTGGTCTGGCCCTGTTAGAGTCCCATGGATTCCATGCATTCCTATACATCCACCCGAAGCGCTTGCGCGCCAACGTTCAAGGTTTATTCATGAAGACTCTGCTGACCTCCGCATCCCTGGTGGCCCTGTTGGCCACTGCCCCCCTGGCCCTTGCCTATACGCCGGAGACCGAAGACGAGAAGCTGGGCTACAGCCTGGGAGTGACCCTGGGCCAGAGCATCCAGCAGGATGTCGAGAATCTGGATATCGATGCCTTCACCCAGGCTATCCGTGACGTCTTCGCCGGCGACGAGCTGAAAATGAGCGACCAGGCGATGGCCAAAGCACTGGCCAACTTCCAGCAGAAAGCCATGGCAGCCCGCCAGGCCGAGGCCGAACAGAAGGCCGCTGCCAACCGCGCCGAGGGTGAAGCCTACCTGGCAGAGAACGCCAAGCAGGAAGGGGTCACGGTCACCGACTCTGGCCTGCAGTATCGCGAGTTGACATCCGGCGATGGCGTCACCCCAGAAGCCGACGACACTGTGCAGGTGCATTACGAAGGCACGCTGATCGACGGCACCGTCTTCGACAGCTCCTATGAGCGCGGGGAGCCGGTAAGCTTTCAGGTTGACCAGGTCATCGAGGGCTGGCAGGAAGCCCTTCAGTTGATGAACGTGGGCGACACCTGGGAGGTAGTGATTCCCTCCGACCTCGCCTATGGCAGCCAGGGTCAGGGGCCCATTGGCCCCAACGAGACGCTGATCTTCAAGGTCGAACTACTCGACGTGGTCGATGAGTGATGCAGTCTTCATGAGCATCAACCGCTATCTGGCCGCCCTAGGGCTCTGTCTAGGGCTCAGCCTGGCTCTGGCCGCCCCGCTGGCCGCCCAGGAGCCGCCAACATCCCTGCCAAAGCTCGGCCTCGATCAGCATGAGGTCAGCGTGCTCGGTGTCTCCTCGGGAGGCTACATGGCCACCCAGCTGGCGGTGGCATGGCCCGAGCGCTTCGCGGGGCTGGGGGTTCTGGCTGCCGGCCCTTGGGGGTGTGCGCGAGGCTCTCTGGGATTGGCGCTGGGCCAGTGCATGATGACGTCGCGAGGCATGCCGGGCTCAGCAGAGCTGGAAAGCCGCTACCAGGGATACCTGGACCGAGAACTGGTCGGCGACCCGCAGGCGCTCTCCGCGTTGCGGGTCTTTATCTGGCATGGCGGCCAGGACGACACCGTGTCTCCTGCTCTGAGCCAGGCCCTGGCCGAGCAGTTCCGCGGCTGGCTGGCCTCACCCGATGACCAGCTGCAGTTCATGGAGAGCAAGGAGGCCGGCCATGGCTGGCCGGTGGCAGCGCGCCAGGGCACCCCCGTGGATGCCCTGGCGGACTGCCACGGCGGTGGCGGCACCCACCTGCTGGCCTGCGATCTGGACATCGCCGGCAAGGTGCTGAGCTGGCTCCACGGTGAACTGATGCCCCCCGCGCCGGGCGAGCCCCAGGGCGAGTTCGTGCGTTTCGATCAGTCGGACTTCGACGCTCGCGGCCTGGGCGACATCGGCTACCTGTTCGTGCCAACGGCATGCGAGGAGGGCGGCTGCAAGCTGACCATGGCGCTGCATGGCTGTGCCATGGACGTCGAGCAGATCGGCGAAGCCTTCGTTCGCCACAGTGGCCTCAATGCGTGGGCCGCCACCAATCGGCGCGTGGTGCTCTATCCCCAGGCGGAAACCAGCCTGCCCAATCCCCAGGGCTGCTGGGACTGGTGGGGCTTTGCCGAGAGCACCTGGCAGCTCGACCCGCTGCATGACAGCCGGCAGGGCTCTCAGGTGCGCGCGCTGATGGCGATGATCGACCGCCTGCAACAGCCACCTGACGGAAACTGAGACGGACGGATGCCGCGATCACCACCAGCATCGCGCCCCATCCCCACCAGGCGCGTCTTTCTCTCATGCTCAGCGCCTCGCCACCTCAAAGTCGAACCAGCTTCCCAGACGCCCCTGGGGAGTGTCCACCACCACCTTCGCGCGCCAGGGCATGACCGCCTTGGTACAGATTGCCACCTGCCCCTCTCCACGAAAGACGCCGCTGCCCGCGGCCTCCAGGGGGAAACGGTGCAGCCCCATGTCCATGTCACGACCCACAAAGTCGACGCGCGCGGCTGAGGCCGGGATGCCGGCTACACTCACCTCCAGCGGCAGGCGCTCCAAGGCCCGGATAGGACCGTCAGACTCGATCGCCAGGCGTAGCGTAATACCCTGCCCCAAGCGCGCCGTGCAGGGGGCCGAATGGAGATCGCAGGGCGTCTCCAACGGCGGATACCACTGCACGCCGGCCTCGTCGCGCAGGCTATAGCGGGTTAGGTACCAGAGCGCTACGGCGAGAGTCAGCAGGGTGAGGATGATCAGCAGGCGCAGCAGCCGAGGATGGCGCGCGCCGGTGGACAACGGGGTGCGCTGGAGCATGGCCGAGAACGGACCTCCATGGGTGGCAGGATACAGGTAAGTTTAACAGCAATTACCTGCGGCGAAGTGCGCAAGGATGTCGCAGGAGAGACCTTCGGAAGGGAGGTATCATGGAAAGCGTGGGCAATGCACTGGGGCCACTGTTCCTGCTGATCCTGCTGGGGGCCGGGCTCGGCTGGTGGCGCCAGCCGGGGGGTGACTTCTGGCCACGCCTGGAACGGTTGATCTACTTCCTGCTATTTCCCGCCATGCTCGTCTCGACCCTGGCCACCGCGGACGTCAGCCAGGTGCCGGTGGCCCGGCTGGCCCTCGCCCTGCTGGGTGCCATCGGGCTGTTCAGCCTACTGCTGTGGGCGCTGCGCACGCGGCTGCGACTCGACCCCCCTGCCTTCACGTCGGCCTTCCAGGGGGCGCTGCGCTTCAACACCTATGTCGGCGTCGCCGGTGCCGCCGCCCTGCACGGCAGTGCCGGAGCCACGGTGGCGGCAGTGGCAGTGGCGCTGATGGTGCCGGTGGTCAATGTGCTCTGCGTGGCCAGTTTCATCGCTGCCGGCACCCTGGGCACGGCGAGCCTGAGCAGAAGCCTCGCGGCGCTGTCCCGCAATCCGCTGATCCTGGCCTGCCTGGCCGGCATCGCCCTCAACCTCAGCGGCATCGGCCTACCCGGCTGGAGCCAGCCCTGCCTAGAACTGCTGGGGCGTGCCGCCCTGCCGCTGGGTTTGGTGGCGGTGGGCGTGGCGCTGCGCCCCGCTGCTCTGCTGAGGCTGGACCGCGGGGTCTGGGCTGCCAACCTGGTCAAGCTGGGCCTGATGCCGGCGCTGGTGCTCGCCCTCGCCCTACTGCTGGGCCTGGATCCGGTGACCCGCGACGTAGCCCTGCTGTTCGCCGCCCTGCCCACCGCCACCTCCGCCTATATCCTGGCTCGCCAGCTGGGCGGAGACGCCGAGCTGATGGCGGCCCTGATCACCGGCCAGACGCTGCTGGCCATGCTGACCCTGCCGCTCTGGCTGCGTCTCGCCGGTTAAGGGCACGCCGCTAACGAAAATCTTCCGCATTTGCATTTAAAGATCAAACGCGAATGGTTAAGCTTTAATCGTGGCGTTGATGAGGCGCCACGTCGGGCAGGAACCCGCCAGTTTCCTGCCCGGGTTTCTCCCTCTCATTGCTAGTCACGGTCTTTTTTGCCGCCTCTTCCGGGGCGGCTCTCTTTTGTCCGGACGACGTTATTCCCCCGTATGACATCGCCCCCGGCACCTGTGAGATGCGGGGAACGCGGAAAAGGGCATCCCGGCGGGTGTCAGTCGACCCGCTGGAAGATCAAGTCCCAGACGCCGTGCCCCAGCTTCTCGCCGCGCGCCTCGAACTTGGTCAACGGGCGAAACTCGGGGCGCGGCACATAGGGGGCCGTCTCGGCGTCGGCAGTGTTGGCGAAACCGGGGGCGGCGTCCATCACCTCGGCCATCCACTCGGCATAGGCCTGCCAGTCGGTGGCCAGGTGCAGGGTGCCACCGGGCTTGAGCCGGCTATGCACCAGCGCGACAAAAGCGGGCTGGACGATGCGCCGCTTGTGATGCTTCTTCTTCGGCCAGGGGTCGGGGAAGAACAGCTGCAGGGTATCAAGGCTCGCCTCGGGCAGGCACTGCTCGAGCACCGCCAGGGCATCCTCGCGGTAGACGCGCAGGTTCGTCAGGCCCCGCTTGTCGGCTTCGTCGAGCAGCTTGCCAACGCCCGGCGCATGCACCTCAATGCCGATGAAGTCGGTATCGGGGTGCCGCTCGGCCTGCTCGATCAGCGAGGCCCCCATGCCGAAACCCACCTCCAGCACACGAGGCGCGCGGCGTCCGAACAACGCATCGAGGTCCTGGCGGCCATCGGCGAGGCTCAGTCCCAGGCGCGGCCAGACCTCCTCGAGCCCGCGGGTCTGGGCCTGGGTCATGCGGCCGGCGCGCAGTACATAGCTCTTGATGCCGCGGCGGTGCAGCGGGGCGTCCGGGCCCTCGGGGGCAGTCGTCGTGTCGTCGTGTCGCGGGTCGGTCATGGCTCGAGAGCTCTTGTCGGGAGAAACGCTTGCCTGAAAGAGGCCGGGGGCGCGTATTGTAGCGGCTCAGGCGATTGCCGGGTACGCTAGCGACCGATTCTCGAGAATCGCCAGGAGGTTGATATGCAGGACAGGGGATGGTGGCTGGGCGTGGCCCTCTCCGGCGCCTTGATGGTGATGGCCGGCGCCTTCGGCGCCCATGCGCTGGCGGACCAGTTGACACCGCGTCTTGCCGCCGCCTTCACGACCGGGGTGCGCTATCAGGCGTGGCACACCCTGGCCATGCTGACCGTGCTGGCCTGGCGCGCCGCCTCACCGCTCGTCGGCCAGCGGCTGATGCTGGGGCTGTGGGCGGCCGGCATGGCGCTCTTTTCGGGCTCGCTTTACGCCATGGCGCTGACGGGCCTGGAAAGGCTGGGCATGGTCACCCCGCTAGGCGGCATGCTGCTAATCGCTGGCTGGTTAGCCCTGGCGGGAGCGATACTGCGCCAGCCTCGCGTGCCCTGAGTCGCTCAGTCACGATCGGGCAGGGCGTAGGTGGCGGTGACCAGGGCTACCGGCTCCTCCTGACCGGCGGAGAAGAGCTGCACCTCGCCCACCGCCAGGCGGCGTCCCAGCTTGTGGATGTGCGCGGTGGCGGTAATGTCGCGGTCGCCCCGGGGGCGGCGCAGGAAGCGGCAATGCAGGTCGCTGGTCACCGCCATGGGCTCCGGCCCGATCTGCGCCAGGATCGCCACGTAGAGGCAGACATCGGCCAGCCCCATCAGGGTGGGGCCCGAGACGCTGGCTCCAGGGCGCAGGTGCTCGTCGTCGATGGCCAGGCTCATGGTGGCCTTCATCTCACCGACGGCTTCGATGGTGCCGATACGCTGGGGAAATATCTCGTCGAGGAAATCCTCGATAGCGGCAGCAGTCATCACGGTCATCGGCAGGCTCCTTGCGGTTCATTGGGAAGATAGCGTTTGCGTCAACATAACCGAAAGCGCCCCGGGCAGGTACCCGGGGCGCTTGATGCGTACGAGCGGTGAGCTGCGGATATCAATGTATCCGCTAAGCTGGACCCGCAGCCGCTTATTTCGCCTTGTGTACGGCGCGCCAGTAGTGCAGCAGCGGCTCGGTATAGCCGGCCGGTTGCTCGCGGCCCTTGAAGATCAGGTCGCTTGCTGCCTGAAAGGCCGTCGAGGCCTCGAAGTCGGCGCTCATCGGCGTGTAGTCCGGGTCACCGGCGTTCTGCTGATCGACCACCTTGGCCATGCGCTGCAGGGTCTCCTTGACGCGGTCGGCATCGACCACGCCATGGTACAGCCAGTTGGTGATGTGCTGGCTGGAGATCCGCAGGGTGGCGCGATCCTCCATCAGCGCGACGTCATGGATATCGGGCACCTTGGAACAGCCCACGCCATGCTCGACCCAGCGCACCACGTAGCCGAGGATGCCTTGGCAGTTGTTGTCCAGTTCCTGCTGGATCTCCTCGTCGCTCCACTGCGGCGACTCGGCCACCGGCACGGTGAGCAGGTCATCGAGCAGGCCTTCACCAAGCTCGCGTTCGCCGTGCCCTTCCAGCTCGCGCTGGACGTCCGCCACATCCACCTGGTGATAATGCAGGGCGTGAAGGGTGGCGGCGGTGGGCGACGGCACCCAAGCGGTGTTGGCGCCGGCCTTGGGATGGCCGATCTTCTGCTCGAGCATGGCGGCCATCAGGTCCGGCATGGCCCACATGCCCTTGCCGATCTGAGCGCGGCCGCGCAGGCCGCAGGCCAGGCCGACCTGGACATTGTTCTTTTCGTAGGCCTGGATCCAGGCGGAGCTCTTCATGTCGCCCTTGCGGATCATCGGACCCGCCTCCATGGCGGTATGCATCTCGTCGCCGGTGCGGTCGAGGAAGCCGGTATTGATGAATACTACCCGCGAGCTCGCCTCCGCAATGCAGGCCTTGAGGTTGACCGAGGTGCGACGCTCCTCGTCCATGATGCCCATCTTCAGGGTATCGCGGGCCATGCCGAGGATGTCCTCGATGCGCCCGAACAGCGCATTGGAGAAGGCGACCTCCTTGGGGCCGTGCATCTTCGGCTTGACGATGTACATGGAGCCCGTGCGCGAGTTACGCGGCTCGTGCTCGTCCTTTTTCAGGTCATGCAGGGCGATCAGGCTGGTGACGATACCGTCGAGGATGCCCTCCGGCAGCTCGTTGCCCTCGGCATCCAGCACCGCGGGGGTGGTCATCAGGTGGCCGACGTTGCGCACGAACATCAGCGAGCGGCCGGGCAGGGTGAGCGTGCCGCCGTCGGTGTTGTGCCAGGTTCGGTCGGCATGCAGGCGGCGAGTGAGGGTCTTGCCCCCTTTCTCGACCTGCTCCTCCAGGTCGCCCTTCATCAGGCCCAGCCAGCTGGCATACACCCCGACCTTGTCCTCGGCATCCACCGCGGCCACGGAGTCCTCGCAGTCCATGATGGTGGTCAGCGCCGCCTCGACCACCACGTCCTTGACGCCGGCCGGGTCGGTCTTGCCGATCGGGTGGCTCGGGTCGATCTGGATCTCCAGGTGCAGGCCGTGGTTGACCAGCAGCACCGACTCTGGACTCTCGGTCGGGCCGTTGAAGCCCACCAGCTTGTCCGGATCTTTGAGACCGGTCTCGCGACCGCCCTCCAGGGAGACCACTAGGTGGCCGTCACGCAGCGCGTACTTGACGGCATCGTGGTGGGAACCGATGGCCAGCGGCGCAGCGCGGTCGAGCACGCCGCGGGCATAGCCGATCACCTTCTCGCCACGCTTGGGATTGAAGCTAGTGCCCTTCTCGGCGCCGCCCTCCTCGGAAATGACATCGGTACCGTAGAGGGCATCGTAGAGGCTGCCCCAGCGCGCATTACCGGCGTTCAGCGCATAGCGCGGGTTGTTGACCGGCACCACCAGCTGCGGGCCGGCCTGAACGGCGATCTCGCTATCGACATTGACGGTGGTCACGCTGACCTTGGCCGGGGCCTTGACCAGGTAGCCAATCTCCTCGAGGAAGGCCCGATAGGCAGCCACGTCGCGAACGGGGCCGGGGTGCTCGCGATGCCAGGCATCGAGTCTTTCCTGCAGACGATCGCGTTCGGCGAGCAATTCGCGGTTCTGGGGGGTCAGATCATGAAAGAGGGTATCGACGCCGGCCCAAAAGGCCTCGGGGTCGACACCAGTGCCCGGCAGGGCCTGTTCGTTGATGAAGCGGTCCAGCTCGGCGGCCACCTGAAGGCGATGGCGTGTGATGCGATGGGTCATGGGTCGTGCTCCTCATGCTTGGCTGCTCGGTGCCCCTGGCACCGACCGGCCGGACAGGGAATGATAATGGGGGTAAGTTCAATTTTGTGGAAAATTATTCCACATGTAAACCCGTGGCGGCGGCTTGCCGCCCGGCGCTAGACCAAATGATGAGGCCAAGGCCGGCCGCCGAGGCATCGCTGGCCGAGCCGGCGACTGGGCACTAGCATGTACGGGCATTGCGGAGGAACCGATGAGCGACTTCACCCCCCTGCAGGCGCTGGGCCCCCTGGCGCCGGCTGACCTGTCCGGCCACGAGCTCAAGCGCTACTTGGGCCACTACGGCCTGGCGACGCTGCTTGCCGAGCATGTGAGGCTCCATGTGGGATACCTCGAGGCCGGCAACTTCCGTCTTTGGACTCAGGTCTGGCGGCCCCAGGCGCCCATCGGCACGGTCTTCGTCGTACATGGCTACTTCGATCATCTCGGCCTCTACCGCCATCTTCTCGAATGCCTGCTGGCGAGAAAGTGGCAAGTGGTGCTCTGGGATCTGCCCGGCCACGGCCTCTCCAGCGGCCGCCGTGCCTCCATCGACGACTTCAGTGACTATGGCAGTTGCCTGCACCACCTGCAGCAGCAACTCGAGGAAGCGGGGCTGGCCCCCCGCCCTTGGCTGGGGGTCGGCCAGAGCACCGGGGCGGCGATTCTCGCCACCGATGCCCTGACCCGCGGCGATGGCGGCGCCTGGTCTGGCCTGGCGCTGCTGGCGCCGCTGGTGCGCCCTTGGGGCTGGAAGCAGTCGAGCTGGCTGCATCGCCTGGTGGGCCCCTTCGTAGAGTCGATCCCGCGCACATTTCGCGCCAATTCCACGGATGCCGACTTCGCCGACTTCCTGCGCGAAGGCGACCCGCTCCAGGACAACCGCCTGGCGATGGACTGGGTGGACGCCATGCGCCGCTGGATGCCGCAGCTGCTGGCGCTACCACCGAGCCCGGTGCCCACCCTGATCCTGCAGGGGGAGCAGGATCTGACCGTGGACTGGGAATGGAACCTCGAAGTGCTGGCGCGCAAGTTTCCCGCTGCCCAGATTCATCGCCACCCCGAGGCCCGCCATCACCTGGTCAACGAAGCCAAGCCGATTCGCCGCGAGCTCTTCACGGTTCTCGAGCGGTTCATTGCCGGACTGGAACCGACCGATACCCCGCCGCGGGAGACCCTCTCATCATGAAGCGCCGTCTGACCCTGCTGCTGACGAGCCTGGTGCTCGCCGGTTGTGCCGCTGCGCCGCAGGAGTCGACCACACTGCACGAGGCCCTGCTCGGGCTGAGCGAACGCGCCGCCGAGCAGCTCACCGCATCGCCGCCACTGCCTCAGCCCGCGGTCGACCAGGTCCTGCTGCTGGACACGCCGGAGGTCGACCGCCGCTTGGGGGTCGACGAGGAGCGCCTGCTCGAGAGCCTGACCCGTGCCCTACTGGCGGTGCCCGACGGCCCCCAAGTGCTGGGATGGCGATTGGCCATGGCCGAAGGGGGCAGCGACAACCATTGGCGCCTGGCGAGCCGGCTCGAGGCCAACGGGCCTCCGCTGCAGCTCTCCGACCGCGAGCTGCTGCCCTATCGGCTGAGCCTGGAGCTGCGACGCCCAGGGAACGGCGAGCCGGCGTGGCGCAGCGAGATCAGCGGGGCCCTGGATGCCACCGCCCTCTGAGCGGACACCTTCATCCCTTGAGCAGGCGATCGAGCTGTCGATAGCCGATCGCCTCGATTAACTGATCACGTCCGGGACGCGTCTCGCCGGCCAGATCCGCCAGGGTCAGGGCCACCCGCAGCACCCGGTGGTAGGCCCGGGCCGACAGCTTGAGGCGCTCCAGCACACCGGCCAACCAGGCGCGATCCGCCGCCTGCAGGGCGCAGGCCTCCTCCAGCGCCTGCCCGGCCAAGCGCGCATTCAGTGCGCCGCGGCTGGCCTGACGAGCCCGCGCCGCCAGCACCCGCTCGCGGACCACCGCCGATGATTCGCCCGCTTGCCGAGAGGTGAGCTGCTCCGGCGCCAGCGCCGGCACTTCCACCTGCAGGTCGATGCGATCGAGCAGCGGGCCCGAGAGGCGCGCCTGGTAGCGCTGGATCTGGGCTGCCGTGCAGTGACAGGCCTGGCGCGGGTCGCCCAGATGGCCGCAGGGGCAGGGATTCATGGCTGCCACCAGCTGGAAGCCCGCCGGGTAGCGCCGCTCGTGGCTGGCCCGGGCGATATGGATCTGCCCCGACTCCATGGGCTCGCGCATCACCTCGAGAACGTGTCGCGAGAACTCCGGCAGCTCGTCGAGAAACAGCACCCCGTGGTGGGCCAGGGAGATCTCACCGGGCCGCGGCTTCGAACCACCGCCTACCAGGGCCACGGCGCTGGCGGTATGGTGCGGGGCACGGAAGGGACGCACGCCCCACTGCTCGGTATGCGAAAGCCCACTGACCGAGCGGATCGCCGCCACCTCAAGGGCCTCTTCCTCGGAAAGCGGCGGCAGGATCCCCGGCAGGCGGCTGGCCAGCATGGTCTTGCCGGTGCCGGGCGGGCCGGCAAACAGCAGGTTGTGCCCGCCGGCGGCGGCCACCTCCAGGGCGCGCCGGGCCTGGTGCTGGCCTCGCACCTCCGCCAGGTCGGGACCCGCCTCGGGGGTCAGAACGGCAACCGGCGCGCGGTGAGGCGAAATGGACGCCTGGCCCAGCAGGTGGGCCACCACCTCCAGCAGGTGATCCGCCGGCAGCACCTCGAGATCGCCAGCCAGTGCCGCCTCGTCGGCGTTGGCCAACGGCACGATCAATCGCCGGCCGGCGCGACGCGTCGCCATGGCCAGCGGCAGGACGCCAGTCACCGGGCGCAGCCGACCATCCAGGGCCAGTTCGCCGGCGCACTCGACGCCCGCCAGCGCCTCGGGCGGCACCTGGCCGGAGGCCACCAGCAGGCCCAGGGCGATGGGCAGATCGAAGCGCCCCCCCTCCTTGGGCAAGTCAGCAGGCGCCAGGTTGAGGGTGATGCGTCGCAGCGGGAAGTCAAAGCCGGCGTTCACCAGGGCACTGCGCACCCGCTCGCGACTCTCCTTGACAGCGGCTTCCGGCAGCCCCACCAGGGTCATGCCGGGCAGTCCATTGGCCAGGTGTACCTCGACCAACACCTCGGGCGCCTCGAGCCCGAGGCCGGCCCGGGTGTGGATGATTGCCAGTGTCATGCGCGCTCCCTCGCGTGAACGTCATTTCAGGCTAGCCCAGGCCAGCCGGATGCGCCCGGCACCGGCCGGGCTCAGCGGTCGGTCTCACCGGCGCCGGCACCCTCCTCGGGGCCAGGCTCCTCTGGCTCCGGCAGCGCGGCGGGAGGCTCGCTAGGCGTCGCCTCCCGCGAGGCGTTACCGTCCAGCGCCGCCTCCAGGGCCGCCACCTGGGTCTCCAGCGCTTCGACTCGCGCCCGGGTGCGCTGCATGACGTCCATGAGGATGTCGAAATCCTCCCGGGAGACCAGCTCCAGGCGATCGAAGGCGCCCTTTACCACCTGCTGGATGCCCTTCTGCACTTCTTCCGGGGCCTGGGAAGCGCCCTGCAGGCGCTCACCGATCTGCTGGGCCAGGCGACTGATGCGATCATGGCTCACCATGGTGTCTCTCTCCTCAATCGTGATGGGGGCCTCCCCACAGGATACGCAAGGCCCTCGCCCGGTGCATTCTTCAGCGCCGCCCTGTTGTGGGATCTGCGCACCACAACGGTGCGCCACTCCGGGGCAGACCCAGCGCCAGCACCGTTGCCAATGACGAAAAGCCGCCCCCATCCTTTCCTCATGACGCTGATAGCAAAGATTTATTCAGAAAGATGGCACGATTTTCGCTTAATCAAAACAGCCGTCATATCGCGCGGCATCATGCCGTCGAGATCCAGCAGGGGAGAACTGGAATGAAGCTGATCACTGCCATCATCAAGCCGTTCAAGCTCGACGACGTGCGCGAGGCACTCGCCGACAACGGCGTCCAGGGCATCACCGTAACCGAGGTCAAGGGCTTCGGGCGCCAGAAGGGTCACACCGAGCTCTACCGTGGCGCCGAATACATCGTCGATTTCCTGCCCAAGGTCAAGCTCGAGGTCGCGGTGGACGACACGCGGCTGGAGACGGTGCTCGATGCCATCTGCAGTTCCGCCAACAGCGGCAAGATCGGCGATGGCAAGGTCTTTGTCACGCCGCTGGAGGACGTCATCCGTATCCGTACCGGTGAGCGCGGCACCGATGCCGTCTGACCGACACCCTCCTGCTTATTTCCGATCCATTCCTAACGTGGAGAGACCCCCATGGTCGAATTACTGGAGCTGAGTTACGCACTCGATACCTTCTACTTCCTGATCTGCGGCGCCCTGGTGATGTGGATGGCCGCCGGCTTCTCGATGCTCGAGGCGGGCCTGGTGCGCTCCAAGAATACCGCCGAGATCCTGACCAAGAACATCGCGCTGTTCACCATCGCCTGCACCATGTACCTGCTGGTGGGCTACTACCTGATGTACTCCAGCGGCGCGGGCGGCGTCCTGCCGAGTCTCGGCATGCTGATCGGCAGCGAAAACAGTGTCGACGCGGTGTTGGCCGGGGGTGATGACGCCCCCTACTACTCGATGCGCTCGGACTTCTTCTTCCAGGTGGTGTTCGTGGCCACCGCCATGTCGATCGTCTCGGGAGCCGTGGCCGAGCGCATGAAGCTATGGGCCTTCCTGGCCTTCGCGGTGGTCATGACCGGCTTCATCTACCCGGTATCGGGCTACTGGACCTGGGGCGGCGGCTGGCTGGCCGAGGTTGGCTACTCCGACTATGCCGGTTCAGGCATCGTACACCTGGCCGGTGCCTCCGCGGCGATGGCTGGCGTACTGGTGCTCGGCCCCCGCAAGGGCAAGTACGGCAAGGATGGCAGCATCTTCGCCATCCCCGGCGCCAACCTGCCGCTGGCCACCCTGGGCACCTTCATCCTGTGGATGGGCTGGTTCGGCTTCAATGGCGGCTCCGAACTGAAACTGTCCGACGTCGCCTCCGCCAACAACGTGGCCCAGGTGTTCGTCAACACCAACGCGGCCGCCGCCGGGGGCGTGATCGCCGCCCTGGTCCTGGCCAAGCTATGGTTCCGCAAGGCCGACTTGACCATGACCCTCAACGGCGCCCTTGCTGGCCTGGTGGCCATCACCGCCGACCCGCTGTCGCCCAGCGCCTTGGGCTCGGTGCTGATCGGTGCCGTAGGCGGCCTGCTGGTGGTCATCGCCATCGTCACCCTGGACAAGCTGAAGCTGGATGACCCGGTGGGTGCCATCTCCGTGCATGGCGTGGTGGGTATCTGGGGCGTGCTGGCGGTCCCGTTTACCAACGCCGAGGCGGGCTTCGGCCCCCAGATCATCGGCATCCTTGGCATCTTTGGCTGGGTGTTCGTGGCCAGCCTGGTCGTGTGGCTGATCCTCAAGGCCGTGATGGGCATCCGGGTCTCCGAGGAAGAAGAGTACGAAGGCGTCGACCTCACCGAATGCGGCCTGGAGGCTTACCCCGAGTTCAGCGCGTCCAAGAAGTGAGCTTCGCCAAGCGCACTGATGAGTGAGGCTTGGCCCCCTGCAGGGGGCCTTTTTCATTCCTCCCGCACCGGGTGTATGCTCTGGCACAATAAACCCCGCAGGGGTGGCGGCCAACGCCACCGACCAGGCACAGGACGAGGATCAGGATCATGAAACTGGTGAGCGCCATCATCAAGCCGTTCAAGCTCGACGACGTTCGGGAGTCGCTCTCCGAGATCGGCGTCCAGGGCATCACCGTGACCGAGGTCAAGGGCTTCGGGCGCCAGAAGGGCCACACAGAGCTCTATCGCGGCGCCGAGTACGTGGTCGACTTCCTGCCCAAGGTCAAGCTCGAGGTGGCCGTGGATGACGAGATGGCCGAGAAGGTGATCGACGCCATCACCCAGGTCGCCAACACCGGCAAAATCGGTGACGGCAAGATCTTCGTCACCGCCCTGGAGCAGGTGCTCCGTATTCGTACCGGCGAGACGGGAAAGGATGCTGTCTAGAAAAGACGCGGTCTAAAGCTCGAGCTTCCAGGCACGTAGCGGCGCTCTTACCGCTTCTCGCTTACTTTTCGACGAAGGCCCGCTCGATGACGTAGTCCCCCGGCTCGCCCATGCGCGGCGAGATATTGAAGCCGAGCTCGTCGAGCAGAGTGCTGGTGTCATCGAGCATCGCCGGGCTGCCGCAGATCATGGCGCGATCCTGCTTGGGATCGATGGCCGGCAGGCCGGTGTCCTCGGTCAGCTTGCCGCTGCGGATATGGTCGGTCAGACGCCCCATGGTGTGGAAGGTCTCACGGGTCACGGTGGGATAATAGATCAGCTTCTCGCTGATCTCCTCGCCAAGATACTCGTGGACCGGCAGCTCCTTCTGAATGAAGTCGGCATAGGCCAGCTCGCTGACCTTGCGCACGCCATGCACC
The DNA here is from genome assembly GCF_004361885.1 of Halomonas ventosae. GTDB lineage: Bacteria > Pseudomonadota > Gammaproteobacteria > Pseudomonadales > Halomonadaceae > Halomonas > Halomonas ventosae_C. Next base: position 45,301 of record NZ_SNWH01000010.1, on the reverse strand, counting down.
AGCACCACCTTCTCGAAGCGCTCGTAAACCTCCGGGTCCTGGATCAGGCTCATGAACGGGGCCAGGCCGGTACCGGTGGAGAGCAGGTAGAGGTTGCGCCCCGGCAGTAGATCGTCGATGACCAGGGTGCCGGTGGGCTTGCGGCTAACCATGATCTGGTCGCCCACCTGGAGATGCTGAAGACGTGAGGTCAGGGGGCCATCGGGCACCTTGATGCTGAGGAACTCCAAGTGGTCCTCGTAATTGGGGCTGGCGATAGAGTACGCCCGCATCAGCGGCTTGCCGTTCACCTCGAGGCCGATCATCACGAACTGGCCGTTCTTGAAGCGCAGGCTACGCTCACGGGTGGTCCGGAAACTGAACAGGGTATCGTTCCAGTGGTACACACTCAGAACGTCCTCTAGCGCAAACTTGCTCATGCCGGCTCCTTGATATTCAAAGATAGAATAGATCGGACAGCCAATCTTTGAGTGAAATTCTAAGAGCCAGGAGGGTTATCTGTTAAATGGATTGTACGGATAACCCTTATCTATAATGTAGATATCAACTCTAGATATCAAACCCGTCGAGGAGCGTCATGCGTTACACCCTGCGCCAGCTGGAAGTCTTCGTCGCCGTGGCCCAGCACGAGAGCGTCTCGCGGGCGGCGCGTGCCCTGGCGCTCTCGCAGTCGGCGACCAGCACCGCTCTGGCCGAGCTGGAACGCCAGTTCGACTGCCGGTTGCTCGACCGTATCGGCAAGCGCCTCAAGCTCAATGCCCTGGGCTTCCAGCTGCTGCCCAAGGCGGTGGCCCTGCTCGACCGCGCCGAAGAGGTGGAGGAGTTGCTGCGCGGCCAACAGGGCATCGGCAGCCTGAACGTGGGTGCCACCCTGACCATCGGCAACTACCTGGCGACACTGCTGATCAGCGATTTCATGCAGCGTCACCCGGGCAGCCGGGTGCGTCTCTCGGTGCGCAACACCCGCACCATCATCGATAGCGTTCGTCAGCACGCGCTCGACCTGGGCCTGATCGAGGGACAGTGCGAGGTAGAGGACGTGATCACCCAGCCCTGGGTGGAGGACGAACTGGCGGTATTCTGCTCGCCCCGCCATCCGCTCGCCAGATCCGGCCCGGTGGAACTGGACCGCCTGCTGCGCGAGGCCTGGATCATGCGCGAGCAGGGCTCAGGCACCCGGCTGACCCTGGAACAGGCGGCCCGTCACCGCCGCGGGCGCTTCAACATCCTGCTGGAGCTGGAACATACCGAGGGCATCAAGCGGGCGGTGGAGTCGGGGCTCGGCATCGGCTGCGTCTCCAAGCTGGCGCTTCGCGATGCCTTCCGCCGCGGGAGCCTGGTGCCCATCGCCACTCCAGAGCTGGACCTGAGCCGCCAGTTCACCTTCATCTGGCATCGCCACAAGTACCTGGCCACCGGCATGCGCGAGTTCCTCAAGCTGTGCCGACAGATGACCGAGGGCATCCGACGCAGCGACCAGATTGACCTGCCCCAGGTGCCCTGACGCAACGCGGCCCGGCAACGGGCCGGGGCCGTCGGATTGCGCGGAAACGTCAACGGGCCCTAGCGGAGGTCGCTGACGGCCTCCTGAATATCGGCGCGGGAGGCCTTGGTGAGATCCTTGGCCAAAGTGTGGATCACCAGCTTGGCGGTGGGGCCATCGAGCTTGTCGCGCAGCCGTCCGAGGAAGCGCGGGGGGGCGACCAGGATCAGCTTATCTAGGGTATTATCGACGCGGGCGCGATAGAGCCGCTCGGCGACCTCGCGGGCGAAGATCTCCTCGTGGTGCTGGGTCGCGACATCCTCCCCGCCGGCGCTGCGCGCCGTTGTCGAGGTCGATTCGTGGACATCGCCACCGCGGTCCGTCACCAGGTCCCCCTCGTGCATGCGACCCTCGGCATGGAGGAGGCTGTCCTTCTCGCTGACCTTGAGTCCATTGCGGGTGAACAGCCGAGCCCGCGCCGCATCAGCCACCACGATATAGGTTGTCATAGCCGCTCCTTGATGCTGGTGAGTTGGCGGAAGTCCTCCCGACGGGACAGCCACTTCCGCCTCTCGTTCCACATTGGCAAGCCCGCCCCCATTGGTCAACCTGGCGATACGCGGGCGGACGGAGCCCGACGCCAGCCGGGAGCCGCGCCTCTAGTGGCGCGGCATGCCCCGAGACGGACGGCGCAGGCAGACCCGACGGAAGGCATGCAGCCCCAGTGCCGCCGAAGCGGCGCCCAGGCCGTTGGCCAGGATGTCACGCCAGTCGCCGCCGCTGCGGCCGGGCACCGGAAGCTGGGCAAACTCAATGACGATGCCCAGCAGCAGCGCGGCCAGGAAGGCCAGCGGCAGACGGACGCCGGCGAGCCCGATCAGGCCCGCCAGGCCGGCATAGCCGATGAAGTGACTGGCTTTGTCCCAGGGAAGCCGTGAAGGTAGCTCGCTGGCGGGCGTCAGGCTGCCCCAGGCGACCACCAGCACCGCCAGACAGGCCAGCACCGCCCAGCGGCGGCGCCACTGCCTGTCCTCCCCGGCGGCCAGCCGGTAGAGCCAGTCAGCCATGGGTGATACTGCGATGGTAGGCAGGGCTCAGGTCATGCAGGGCCTCCATGAAGGCCGTGACATGGCCCGGGTCGGTGAATTGATTGATGCCATGCCCCAGGTTGAAGACATGGCCGGGCCCGTGACCGAAGCTGTCCAGGGTGCGCGCCACCTCGGCTCGAATCGCCGAGGGGCGGGCAAACAGCACATTGGGGTCGAGGTTGCCCTGCAGGGCAACGCGATGGCCGACCCGCGCCCGGGCATCGGCAAGCTCGGTGGTCCAGTCCAGGCCCACCGCATCGGCCCCTGTCGCCGCAATATCCTCGAGCCACTGGCCGCCATTCTTGGTGAACAGGATCACCGGCACCCGGCGCCCCTCATGCTCGCGGATCAGGCCGGCGACGATCTGCTCCATGTAGCGCAACGAGAACTCCAGATAGGCCGGGGTGGAGAGCGCGCCTCCCCAGGTATCGAAGATCTGCACCGCCTGGGCACCGGCGCGGATCTGGGCATTGAGGTAGTCGGTGACCGCATGGGCCAGGGTGTCGAGCAGCCGATGCATGGTGTCCGGGGCGTCATAGAGCATCGTCTTGACGTGACGGAAGTCCTTGCTGGAGGCCCCCTCCACCATGTAGGTGGCCAGCGTCCAGGGGCTGCCGGAGAAGCCGATCAGTGGCACCCGACCGTTGAGTTCGCGGCGGATGGTCGCGACCGCCCGCATCACGTAGTCCAGGTCGCGCTCGGCGTCCGGTGCCTGCAGGGCTTCCACCTCGGTTGATGTGCGCACCGGCTTGCGGAATTTCGGGCCCTCGCCGGTCTCGAAGTAGAGCCCCAGCCCCATGGCATCGGGGATGGTCAAGATATCCGAAAAGAGGATGGCCGCATCCAGCGGATAACGCTCCAGCGGCTGCAGGGTGACCTCGCAGGCCAGCTCCTGGTTGCGGCACAGGTCCATGAAGCTGCCGGCATGACCACGCACCTCGCGATACTCCGGCAGATAGCGGCCGGCCTGGCGCATCATCCACACCGGGGTGCGATCGACAGATTGACGCGCCAGCGCGCGCAGAAGACGGTCGTTCTTGAGTTCCATGCGCTCGCTCGTCCACGGAAAATGTGAGCACTATTGTACCCTATCGAGCGGTTCGGGGATGAGCCCAGCGACACAACAATGAGCCGGCTCGGCCTTCCTGATAGAATGGCTCTCTAACCGTCGGCTACGCCGTGGTCTTCCACTGAGGTACACCGTGACGATTCGATTCATCGCCGCCTCCCGGCTACCCACCCCCTGGGCTACCTTCACCATGCATGGCTTCGAGGACGACGCTACCGGCAAGGACCACATTGCCCTGACGCTGGGCGATGTGAGCGATGGAGAGCCGATGCTGGGAAGGGTCCACTCCGAGTGCCTGACCGGCGATGCGCTGTTTTCCATGCGCTGCGACTGCGGCTTCCAGTTGCAGGAAGCGCTCAAGCGCATCGCCGAGCAGGGATGCGGCGTGCTGCTCTACCTGCGTCAGGAAGGCCGTGGCATCGGCCTGCTCAACAAGATCCGCGCCTACCACCTGCAAGACGCCGGTGCCGATACCGTGGAAGCCAACGAACAGCTGGGCTTCGCCGCCGACCTGCGCCGCTACGACCTCTGCGTGCCGATACTCGACCACCTGGGGATCACGGCACTGCGCCTGATGACCAACAACCCGCGCAAGGTCGATGCCCTGACAGAGGCTGGCATAGTGGTGACGGAACGTGTTCCATTGACCACGGGTCTAAACGCTCACAACGAGCAATATCTTACCACCAAGGCCGGCAAGCTGGGCCACATGATGGCGCTGGACGATTTCACCCATGCCAGCGATGTAGATATTGAACGCAAGTCCTGAGCCACCGCCTTCGATCAGTAGGCGGGCTCCCCGGCGTGAGGCGCCCGAATGACCGACCACCGCGCTGATGACCAGACGCCCTTCAGTGATGTTGAAGAATGGCTGCATAGCATCAGCCATGGCATCGGCGCAGCACTCAGCCTCGCCGGGATGGTGGTGCTGCTGGTGCTGGCCAGCCTGGCCACCCGGGTCGATCCCTGGAAGCTGGTCGGGATCAGCCTCTACGGTGCCAGCCTGGTGCTGCTCTACACCGCCTCCACCCTCTACCATGGCGTGCGCCAGCCGCACCTGAAGCGGCTATTCCAGTTACTCGATCATTGCGCGATCTACCTGCTGATCGCCGGCACCTATACCCCCTTCCTGCTGGTCAATCTGCGCGGCCCGACGGGCTGGACGCTGTTCGCTATCGTCTGGACGCTGACCCTGGTCGGCATCGCCTGCAAGCTGATCTGGCCTCAGCGCTTCACCGCACTGCGTATCGCCATCTACCTAGTGATGGGCTGGCTGATCGTCTTCGCCGGCGACGCATTGACGACACGCCTCTCCACGATCGGCCTCGTCCTGCTGATCGCCGGCGGCGTCACCTACACCCTGGGTGTGGCCTTCTATGCCATCAGCGCCATTCCCTTCAACCACGCGATCTGGCACCTGTTCGTCATGGGCGGCAGCATCTGCCACTTCCTGGCGGTCTACACCGCGGTGCTGCCCTTTACGGCCTGAGCGCGGTATCAGGCGGCGCGAGCCTTGCGGATGCGCTCATAGGCGTTGCCGATTTCGCTGGTGCGCTCCTTGGCGACCTCGCGCATACTCTCGGGCAGGCCCTTGGCGGCGAGCTTGTCGGGATGGTTCTCGCTCATCAGTCGGCGGTAGGCCTTCTTGATCTCGGCATCGCTGGCACCCTGGTCGACACCCAGCACCCGATAGGCATCCTCCAGCGAGAGCCCCGGCTCCCCTGCACCCCGTGGGCCACCACGCAACATGGCTTCGACCTGGGCGATCTCGGCCTCGCTGCAGCCCAGGCCCCGTACCACTTGCATCAACATCTCATGCTCAGCGGGATGCAATTCGCCATCGGCGGCGACAGCGGCCAGCTGCACCTGCACGAAGACCTGACGCAGCGCAGGCTGGCGGGCCGCCATGTGGCGAATCCTGGCCAGTTCGGCGTCCAGGTCGAAGTCAGGGTGCTTGCCGCGAGTGAAATCGGCGCGGGCCTGGGCACGCTGGGCTTCGCTGAGCCGCAGTCGTTCCCACAACTGCCGCGAGGCTTCCAGCTCGTCCTCGGAGACTCGGCCATCGGCCTTGCACAGGCAGCCCATCACGGCAAAGGTCGATGCCAGGAACTGCGACTGGACACCGACCAGCTTGTTCAGCAGGCGCTTACGCAGGTATCTGCCCAGCCAGTAGCCCCCGCCACCCCCCACCAGCAGGCCGATAGGGCCGCCGATGGCCAGCCCCAGCAGGGCACCGATCAATATCAGGAACAGCATCACAACCTCGCGGTGAATAATGTCATTTGTCAGGCCAGCCGGGCGCGGATCGAGGCCTCGATGCCATCCGCGTCCAGGCCACACTCGGCGAGCAGTTCGGCAGGCTTGCCGTGCTCGACGAAGGCATCGGGCAGGCCCAGGTTGAGCACCTCCACCTGCACCCCCTCGGCCATCAGCAGCTCGTTGACCCCACTGCCGGCCCCGCCGGCGACCACATTCTCCTCCAGGGTCACCAGCAGATCGTGCTCCTCGGCCGCGGCCAACACGGCGTCACGGTCCAGCGGCTTGATCGAGCGCATGTTGAGATGACTGGCATCGAGGCGCTCGGCCACCTCGGCCGTGGGGCCATTGAGGCTGCCAAAGGCCAGCAGGGCCACCCGCGTCGCCTCGCCGCCGCGCCGCCGCCACTCGGCACGACCGATCGGCAGCGGCTCGAGGTGCTCGGGCGTGGCGACGCCCGGCCCGGTACCACGCGGATAGCGCACCGCCGCGGGGCCAGGGTGGTGATAGGCGGCGCTGAGCATCGCCCGACACTCGGCCTCGTCGGCGGGGGCCAGCACCACCAGCCCCGGCACGCAACGCAGATAGGAGAGATCCAGGCTGCCGTGGTGGGTGGGGCCGTCCTCGCCTACCAGACCGGCGCGGTCAATGGCGAAGGTGACATCGAGCTGCTGCACTGCCACGTCGTGAATCAGCTGGTCATAGCCGCGCTGCAGGAAGGTGGAATAGATCGCCACCACTGGCTTCATGGCCTCACAGGCCAGGCCGGCAGCCAGGGTCACGGCGTGCTGCTCGGCGATAGCCACGTCGTAGTAGCGCTCCGGGAACTCCCGGGAAAAACGCACCAGGTCCGAGCCCTCGCGCATGGCCGGGGTGATGCCGATCAGCCGGGCATCGATGGCGGCCATGTCACACAGCCAGTCGCCGAAAACATTGCAGTACTTCTTTTTCTTGACGACCGGCCCAGCCGGCTTGAGCGGCAGCGGGCTGGCGCCGTTCTTTTTCAGCTCGTTCTTTTCCAGCTTGGTGATGGCGTGGTAACCGATGGGGTCAGCCTCGGCGGGCAAAAAGCCCTTGCCCTTGCAGGTCTTCACATGCAGGAACTGCGGCCCCTCCAGGTCGCGCATGTTGCGCAGGGTCTGCACCAGCAGCGGCAGATCATGACCGTCGATGGGCCCGATGTAGTTGAAGCCCAGCTCCTCGAACAGCGTGGCTGGGCTGATCATGCCCTTCATGTGTTCTTCTGTGCGCCGCGCCAGCTCCAGGGCTCCGGGCAGATGGGAGAGCACCCGCTTGCCGCCCTCGCGCATGCTGGTGTAGGGCTTGCTGGTAAGGATATGCGCCAGGTAGCTGGCCATGCCACCGACATTCTCGGAGATCGACATCTCGTTGTCGTTGAGCACCACCAACAGGTTGGCGTCCACATGGCCGGCATGGGTCAGCGCCTCGAAGGCCATCCCGGCGGTCAGGGCACCGTCGCCGATCACCGCGCAGACCCGGCGCTGCTCGCCGCGGGTGCGCGCGGCCAGGGCCATGCCCAGGGCCGCCGACAGCGAGGTGCTCGAATGGCCTACCCCGAAGGTGTCGTACTCCGACTCGCTGCGGCGCGGGAAGGCGGCCAGGCCGCCATACTGGCGGATGCTGGTCATCGCCTCGCGACGCCCGGTGAGGATCTTGTGGGGATAGGCCTGATGGCCGACGTCCCAGACCAGCCGATCGAAGGGCGTTTCCAACGCCTGGTGCAGGGCCACGGTGAGCTCCACCACCCCCAGGCCGGCGCCGAAATGGCCACCGGAGACGCCCACGCTGTAGAGCAGGTAGGCGCGCAACTCGTCGGCCACCTGCGACAGCTGGCCAGCGTTCATGGCGCGCAGCGCGGCGGGGGTGTCCAGGGTGTCGAGCAGCGGCGTGGCCGGACGCCCGACGGGAATGTCATCGAACAGCTTCATGAGGGCCTTGTCGTGTCAATGGTCACGCTCGATCATGTAGTGGGCCAGGTGGGTCAGCGGCGTTGCGGCCTCGCCCAGCGGCGCCAGGGCTGCCACGGCGGTCTCGACCAGGGCGTCGGCCCGTCGGCGGGCCCCCTCGAGCCCCAGCAGGCTGGGGTAGGTGGGCTTGGCCCGGTCGGCGTCGGCCCCGGAGGTCTTGCCCAGGGTGGCGGTATCACCGGTCACGTCGAGGATATCGTCGTGGATCTGGAAGGCCAGGCCGATGGCGTCGGCGTAGGCGTCCAGGGCGGCCAGCCGGGGGTCGGCCTCGTCGACGGCGATCAGTCCGCCAAGGCGCACCGCGGCACGGATCAGCGCACCGGTCTTGTGGCCATGCATGGCCGCCAGCGCCGCCACATCTGGCTGACTGCCAACGGCGGCGAGGTCCAGCGCCTGGCCGGCGACCATGCCATCGCGCCCGGCCGCCCCGGCCAGGCCGGCGACCAGAGACGCCAGCCGTGGGTGAGCGGCACGCGCCAGCACCTCGAAGGCCAGCGCCTGGAGAGCGTCACCGGCGAGAATCGCGGTGGCCTCGTCATAGGCTCGGTGCAGCGTGGGCTGGCCGCGTCGCAAGTCATCGTCGTCCATCGCCGGCAGGTCATCATGAACCAGCGAGTAGGCGTGGATCAGCTCCAGCGCCATGGCCGGCGCATCCAGATCCTCGTCCGCCGCACCCAGGGCACGACCGGCCGCATAGACCAGCACCGGCCGCAGCCGCTTGCCGCCCACCAGCAGGGCATGGCGCATGGCCGCCTCGAGGCGCGCCGCAGGGGCCTGGCGCACGGCGAAGAGTGCTTCGAGGCGAGCATCGACCCGGGCGCGATCCGCCGCCAGCCGCTCGGCCAGGGCATCAGCGCTCACCATCATCCTCTGCGGGTGTTGCAGTGAAGGGTTGCAGATCGATACCACCGGCCTCGCCCTCGGTCAGGGTGCGCACCCGGAGCTGTGCCTCGTCGAGCCGGCGCTGGGCATCGCGGGTCAGACGAACCCCCTGTTCGAAGGCGGCCAGCGACCCTTCCAGCGACAGCTCGCCGGACTCAAGTCGCTCGACGAGCTGCTCGAGCCGCTCGACGGTGGCGGCGAAGTCGGTCGGTGCCGGCAGATCGTCACTGTCTGGGCTATCGTATTCCGCCATCGCCTCTCTCGCTGGTGGCTGGTTCATGGGCAAACAGTATACACGCTCGCCCCGGGGGGGCGTCTGCCCCATGCCGCCCCGTTCAAGATGATGGCTATTGGATCATGTCGCAGGGCATTTTCATCCTCGCTCATAGCGGCTGTGGTACGCTATGCGCCCTGTTTCGAGCCTGTCCTTGCCCCGGGCGAAGCGTCACCGGCGGGCTCCAGGCTCTTGAGCATCCTCACCGACACATGCATGCGGCACGCGCCGACCAAGGGGTTGAATCGACCATGGCCAAAACGTCCCTGGACAAGAGCAAGATCAAGATCCTGCTGCTCGAGGGCATTCACCAGAGTGCGGTGGACAACCTGCTCAATGCCGGTTACACCAACATCGAGCACCTGCCGACCTCGCTCGACGAGGCGACACTGATCGAGAAGATCCGCGACGTCCACTTCATCGGCATCCGCTCACGCACCCGGCTCGACGAGCGGGTCTTCGACGCGGCCAAGAAACTGGTGGCCGTGGGCTGCTTCTGTATCGGCACCAACCAGGTGGATCTCGATGCTGCCCTGGTGCGCGGTATCCCGGTCTTCAACGCGCCCTTCTCCAATACTCGCTCGGTGGCCGAGCTGGTGTTGGCCGAGGCGATCATGCTGCTGCGCGGCATCCCCGAGAAGAGCGCCCGTGCCCACCAGGGAGGCTGGCTGAAGTCGGCGAAGAATGCCCATGAGGCGCGCGGCAAGACGCTGGGCATCATCGGCTACGGCAGCATCGGTTCCCAGCTCTCGGTGCTCGCCGAGTCGCTGGGCTTCGATGTCATCTACTACGATGTGGTGACCAAGCTGGCGATGGGCAATGCTCGCCAGGTGGCCAGCCTCGAGGAGTTGCTGGCCCGCGCCGACGTCGTCAGCCTGCACGTGCCGGACCTGCCCTCCACCCGCTGGATGATCGGCGAGGCCGAGATCGCCCTGATGAAGCCGGGCAGTATCCTGATCAACGCCTCCCGCGGCAGTGTGGTGGTGATCGACGCCCTGGCTGAGGCACTCGAGGCTGGTCGCCTCAACGGCGCCGCCATCGATGTCTTCCCGGTGGAGCCCAAGAGCAATGATGAGGTATTCGAGAGTCCGCTGCGCGGCCTGACCAACGTCATCCTCACCCCGCACATCGGGGGTTCCACCCTTGAGGCCCAGCAGAATATTGGCATTGAGGTCTCCGAGAAACTCATCACCTACTCCGACAACGGCACCACCGTCAGCTCGGTCAACTTCCCCGAGGTGGCGCTGCCGGCCCACCCGGACAAGCATCGCCTGCTGCATATCCACAAGAACGTGCCCGGCGTCCTCTCCGAGATCAACCGCGTGCTCACCGAGAACGACATCAACATCCTCGGTCAGTATCTGCAGACCAACGAGCGTATCGGCTACGTGGTCATCGACGTGGACAAGGCCTACAGCTCACGGGCCTTAGAAGCCCTTCGCCAGGTGAAGCACACCCTGCGCGTGCGCGTGCTCTACTCGGAGAGCAACTACGCTGACTGAGCCACTGCGCCGTCGGCCATCGCCGTCGTGTCATTGGTGCCGGAGATGTCGGGGTCGCGCATTGCCTGCTGGGGTCAGGGCGGCTAGCCGGCCGATCCCGGGGCACTAGCGAGTTAGATGGAAGCCATTTCCGAAACCGCGACACTGCCCGACCGACACGCTATCCTGGGGCCTCCAGAGACCGTGGCAGGAGGATCATCCGGGTGAGCGAAGGCAAGCGCAGGACAGCGGGGCGGCCCGCCGGGTCGGGCAAGGGTACCAGCGGTCACAGTCAGTCGCTGGTTCGCGGGCTCAATTTGCTCGAACGCCTGGCGGCCAATCCCGGCGGCCTGAGCCTTTCCGAGGTGGCCGAGCAGGCGGAGCTTGCCCCCTCCACCACCCACCGGCTGCTGCAGGCCCTGCAAAGCCAGGGATTCGTCACCCAGGACACCGAGCTAGGCGTATGGAAGATCGACGTCAAGACCTTCCGTATCGGCAACAGCTTCCTCGAGGCTCGCGACTTCGTCGCCACCAGCCGACCTTTCCTGCGTCACCTCACCGCCCAGACCGGCGAAACGGCCAACCTTGGCGTGCGCGACGATGGCACGGCGGTGTTCCTGGCCCAGAGCGAGTCGCCGCAGATGATGCGCATGATCACCCGGCTCGGCTCCCGGGCGCCGCTGCACGCCTCGGGCGTCGGCAAGGCGCTGATGGCCTGGCTGCCGGAAGATGAGCTCCAGCGCATCCTTGACGAACGAGGCCTGGCACGCGTCACCGAGAATACCCTGCATACTCCTGCCTTACTGCGCGAGGGGCTGGCCGAGATCCGCTGGCAGGGCTTCGCCTGTGACCGGGAGGAGCACGCCATCGGCCTGCACTGTGTGGCCGCCTGCATCCACGACGAGCATGGCACCCCGCTGGCCGCCATCTCGGTCTCCGGCCCCAAGGCGCGCATCCCCGAGGCGCGACTGACCGAACTGGGCGCGCTGGTGCGCGATACCGCCGCCGAGATCACCGCGCGGCTGGGCGGCAAGGTGCCGGCGCGCTGACCGTCACGTCTCCCGGCCCCACCTAAACCATCGCCCGGGCCATGGCCGGAAGCTGGCCATTGCGGGGATTGTGCCGTGAAGGCCCTCCTCGGGAGGGTTACACTAGCGCCCGTTCCCCAGCCACCCGCCGAGGCCTGTGATGAGTTCCCACCTGCTCTCCATCGACTCCCTGTCCCGCGACGACATCGATCACCTGGTGCGCGTTGCCGCACGCATGGAACCCATCGCAAGCCGCCGCAAAATCACCCGGGTGCTGGAGGGCGCGGTGCTCGGCAACCTCTTCTTCGAGGCCAGCACCCGCACCCGAGTCAGCTTCCATGCCGCCTTCTCGCGGCTCGGCGGCAGCGTCTGCGACACCACCGGCTTCACCTTCTCCTCCATGGCCAAGGGCGAGTCGCTCTACGACACAAGCCGGGTGATGAGCGGCTACTGCGATGCCATCGTCATGCGCCACCCCGACCAGGGCTCGGTGGCGGAGTTCGCCGCCGCGACGAATGTGCCGGTGATCAACGCCGGTGACGGCCCCGGCGAACACCCCAGCCAGGCGCTGCTGGACTTCTACACCATCGACAAGGAGTTCGCGCTACAAGGCAAGACGCTCAGGGACGCCCACGTGCTGATGACAGGCGATCTGAAATATGGCCGTACCGTGCACTCCCTGATCAAGCTGCTGTCGCGCTATGCGCCGATGCGCATCACCCTGGTGGCGCCGCCCGGCCTCGAGATGCCGAACCAGCTGATCGAGCGAGTCAGCCGCCAGGGACTCGACGTGGCGGTCCGCGAGAGCCTGGCCGGCGACTTCTCCGACGTCGACGTGGTCTACACCACCCGTATCCAGAAGGAACGCTTCACCGCCGAGATGAGCGAGGGCTTCAACCTCTCCCGGGACTTCACCGTGGATCGTGCCTTCCTGGACAGCCGCTGTGGCCCTGCCACCCTCGTCATGCACCCACTGCCCCGCGATAGCCGCCCCGCGGCCAACGACCTCGACATCGACCTCAACGGTGACCCGCGACTGGCGATCTTCCGCCAGACCGACAACGGCATCCCGGTGCGCATGGCGATCTTCGCCACCCTGCTGGGGGTCGAGGAACGCATCGACCAGGACCTGCGCGACGTGCCCTGGTTCGTTCCCGACCGCCTGGGCGTTGACGACGCCAGCTTCTGAGCGCAATGCAGGTCGCGGCCGATCGCCGCTGCTGGAGGGAAACGACAAAAACGATAAGAGAAACGCTTCCGCTGCCCGGCGGATCCTGGCGTTCTTCATCGACCTGGCGTTCTTTATCGAGAGTTCATCTGCCTTCTGCTCAGCGCGACGGCAGGCCCTCGCCCCGCGCGAACCAGCCCTCCAGAATCAGCACCGCGGCGATGCCGTCCACGCCCTGGTCGCGGTAGTTGCCGCGGTGCCCAGCCTCCCGGGCGATCGACTTGGCCTCGCGAGTGGAGCCGCGCTCGTCGACCATCTCGCAGGGGATACCGTAGCGGCCGTAGAGGCGCTTACCGAACTTGCGCGCTCGAGTGCTCATGACCGACTCGCTGCCGTCCATGTTGAGCGGCAGCCCCACCACGAACAGGTCCGGGCGCCATTCGTCCACCCGCCGCGCTACCTGCGCCCAATCGGGGATGCCGTCGCGGGCCGGCAAGGGCGCCAGCTCCCGGGCGCTGGCGAGCAGCTCGTTGCCCACCGCCACACCGATGCGCCGGGTGCCGAAGTCGAAGGCCAGGATCAGTCGTGAGCCGGCATCGACCATCACGCCAGCTCCGTGATCGCCTGCAGCCCCCTCATCAGGAGTGGCCCGCCTCGCGGGTCATCAGGTTCAGGTCGACGCCCAGGATGCCCGCGGCGGCGCCCAGGCGCTGCTCGGGTGGCACCGTGAAGAGGATGTCGGCGCGCCCCTCTACCGTGAGCCAGGCGTTCTCCTTGAGCTCGGCCTCGAGCTGACCCGACTCCCAGCCGGCACAGCCCAGGCAGACCAGGAACTGCTCGGGCCCCTTGCCGTTCGCCAGCGCCTGGAGGATGTCCATCGAGGTGGTCAGGGCGATGTCATCAGCGACCTGGATGCTGGAATCCCAGGCATCGCTGGCCCCGCGATGCAGGATGAAGCCACGATCCTTGTGGGTCGGGCCGCCATAATAGACCGGTGCGTGGCGATGGGGGCTCTCGTCGGCGTCGAGTTCGAGCTGCTCGAAGAGGGCGTTCAGGGTCAGCTCCAGGGGGCGGTTGACGATCACGCCCATAGTGCCCTTCTCGTCATGGTCGCAGAGGTAGCTGAGGCTGCCGGCGAAATTGGGGTCTTCCAGGTGCGGCATCGCCAGCAGGAAGTGGTTTTTCAAGCCGAAGTGTTGCACGGATTGCATGAGACTCCCCGGCGAACCTATTGCACGCCGTAATGATTGCCTTGGCCGAACCGCCAGACCCGGGTGATGGACAGGCTATCCAGATTGCCCATGCCCCGGTCGAAGGGGCGATAGGGCGCGGCACCATGCACGGTATCCAGGGCCGCCTGGTCGAGTTCGGCATGTCCCGAGGATTGTACCACCTCTGCCTGGCGAACCTGACCGTCGCGACCGATCACCACCCGGATGCGCAGCTGACCTTCGAGGTCACGCGGCGCCGGGTGCATCCGATTGCCATAATCCTCAACTCGGCGGGTCCAGTCGTCGATGTAGCGTGCCTCGGCGGCCTGCTGAGCGGCCTGGCGGTCCTCCCCCGGCTGCTTGCCGGCGAACGCCGGGGAGAACCCCCGCTCGCGAATGCTGGAGGTGGCCTGGGCGAGCAGCTCGCGCCCCGAGGCGGAAAGAGCCGCGGCGGTGGGCGTCTCGACCGACTGGGGGGCACTGTCGCGCGGCTCGGGGGTCACCTCGGTCTGGCGGCGGACCTCGGCCGCCGGGGGCTCGGGGGTCGCCGCCGGGGCTTCGTTGGGTTGGTCGGGCTCGGCTGCCTGGCGCTCCGGCGGCAACTCGTCCATGGGCGCGGCTCGGGCCTCTGCCGGGGCCTGCTCCTGGGGCGTGCCGATGGCGCGCTGGGCTACCTCGGCGATGGCCTTGGCCTGCACGGCCTGCGCTGATGGTCTGCTAACCAGCACCACGTCGATGCTGGTGCGCTCGACGGGCGCCGGTGCGAACTGGTGGCTGGCCACCACCACCCCGATGACTCCCAGATGCAGCAGCAGCGCTAGCGACCAGGCCAGCCAGTGCCGATACGCTCGGGTGACCGGGGCATACTGGATGGGGTCGCTGATCGGGCCGCGCGTCATGGGCTCAAGGCCTCCCGCCTCAGCGCCGTTCGTCGAGACGCCGCTGGATGGCGTCCATCAGCTCACCGGCGATATCGGTGCCGCGCTGGTTGTCGATCTCGCGCACGCAAGTGGGGCTCGTGACGTTGATCTCGGTGATGTAGTCGCCGATCACGTCGAGGCCGACGAACATCAGCCCCTTCTCGCGGATCGTCGGCTGGACCTGCTCGATCAGCCAGTGGTCGCGAGCGGTGAGTTCGCGACTAACCCCGGTACCCCCGGCGGCCAGGTTGCCGCGAGTCTCGCCGGCCATGGGCACCCGGGCCAAGCCGAAGGGAATCGGCTCGCCGTCCACCAGCAGGATGCGGGTATCGCCCTCGCTGATCTCGGGGATATAGCGCTGGGCCATGATCTGGCGCCGGCCGCGCTCGCTAAGCGTCTCGATGATGGCACCTAGGTTGCGGCCTTCGGGGCGCACGTGAAAGATCCCGCTGCCGCCCATGCCATCGAGCGGCTTGAAGATCACCTCACCATGCTCGGCATGGAAGGCACGCAACACGGCATCGTTGCAGGAGACCAGGGTCGGCGTGCAGCACTGCGGAAACTGCTGGGCAAAGAGTTTCTCGTTGCACTCCAGCAGTGCCTGGGTGGGGTTGACCACCAGCACGCCCTCGCGTTCGGCAAAGCCCAGCAGGTAGACGGCATTGAGGAAGTAGCCATCGACCGGCGGATCCTTGCGCATCAAGATCACGTCGAGCTCGGCCAGGGGCGCCACCTCGGGCTCACCCAGATCGAACCAGTGGCCGGGGTCGCGATGCACCTCGAGTGGGCGCATATTGCCGAAGGCGCGTCCCTCGCGCAGGAAGAGGTCCTCCTGCTCCAGGTAGTGCAGCGAGGCGCCGCGGTCTCTGGCGGCCCACAGCATGGCCAGGCTGGTGTCCTTCTTGTAGGTAAGGTCGGCGATGGGGTCCATCACCACGCCGATCTTCAGTGCGCGTTCGCTCATGGCGTCGGGTTTCCGGTCGGGGGAGTGAGTGCGGTCAGTATGCCGCAGGCCCCGGGCAACACCAAGGGCGCTCAGCGCTCGGCCGATGCCTCTCCACTCGCCGGCGCAAGCCGGATGCCGCCCGGCTCCAGGAGGATGCGCTGGTGCTTGTAGAGTCGCCCGATGGCCTGCTTGAAGGCGTTCTTGCTCACCCCGAGTCGCGCCTTGATCTCCGCCGCCTCGCTCTTGTCGCCCAGCGGCAGGTAGCCGCCGCTCTCGCGCAGCGCCTTGAGCACCCGCTCGCCCACCACATCGAGCCGCGCTTCTCCCGGAGGCAGCAGCGAAAGATCCAGTCGGCCATCATCACGCAGGCGCTTCACGTAGCCGGTGAGGCGCTGGCCGCGGCGCAGCGGGCGGTTGGCGTCGTCGCGGTAGAGCAAGCCCCAGAAGCGGTGATTCACCACCGCCTTGACCCCCAGGTCGGTCGTCTCGGCGATCACCAGCGACACCGCCTCGCCTGCTTGCAGGCCCGAGGCCTCGTCGGCGATGAAGCGCTCGAGCTTCTGGGAGGCGACCGGCCGGCCCTGCTGGTCCTCGTAGATGATCACCAGCACCCGCTTGCCCACGCTGGGGCGGAAACGCTGCTCGCCGTAGGGCAGCAGCAGGTCGCGAGGGTGGCCCCAGTCGAGGAAGGCGCCGGTGTCATTGACGGTCACCACCTCGAGGTAGGCCACGTCGCCGACTGCCGCCCTGGGGGCGCGATAGTGGCGCTTGCCGGCGGAGCGAGACGCGGGGGACGGCGGTGGGCGACGGTCACGGGAATCGGGCATGAGAACCTCCAGCGAGAGGAGAGGCGCAAGGCGTCAGGGTGAGTCAGCGCTCACAGATCTCCGAAGCGGAATTGCAACAGCGACAGCGCCACCACCGGCGCAGTCTCAGTGCGCAGCACGCGCGGCCCGAGGGCAAGAGGCGTGAAGCCGACGCCCCGGGCCGCCTCGACCTCGGCCTCGGCGAGGCCCCCTTCGGGGCCGATCAGCAGGGCGACCGAGGCCGGCGCCTCCCGCGGCTCCAGGGCCCCGGCCGCGCCGGGATGCAGCACCAGGCGTAGCGCCTCGTCGCGGTCCGTCAGCCAGTCAGCCAGACCGACAGGGGGGTAAACGGGCGGCAGGGTGGCGCGGCCGCACTGCTCACAGGCGCTGACCACCACGGCTTGCCAGTGAGCGAGCTTTCTGGCCGCGCGTTCGCCCTTGAGGCGCACGTCGCCACGCTCGGTGTAGAGCGGGGTGATCGCTGCCACACCGAGTTCGACCGCTTTCTGGATGGCGTAGTCCATGCGCTCACCCTTGGAAATCGCCTGCCCCAGATGCACCGCGAGCGGCGACTCGCCAGAGCCGGCAGCCACGGCCTCGATACACACCACCACCCGCTTGCGGGAAGCCTCGGTGATCACCGCCCGCGCCTCCCGACCGACGCCGTCGAAAAGCTCCAGCGACGCGCCCTCGGCCAGGCGCAGTACCCGGGCCACATGGTGGGCCGGCCCCTCAGACAGAACGACATCGTCGCCGACGGCATAGTCGGCGGCGACATGGATGCGCGGAGCCTTCATGGCAGAACCGTCACTGGCATGGGCTACTCACCCTTACTGGGTCGCCTGCTCGCCCGACTGCTGGGCCTGTTCGGCCTCGCGCTTCTTCTTCTGAGCGTAGATCGCCTCGAAATTGACCGGCGCCAGCATCAGCGGCGGGAAGCCACCCCGGTTGACCAGGTTGTCGATGCACTCGCGGGCATAGGGAAAAAGCATGTTGGGGCAGAAGGCCCCCAGGGTGTGGTCGAGTTGCTGGCCCTCGATGCCGCTGATGCGGAACAGGCCGGCCTGTTCGACCTCGGCCAGGAAGGAGGTGGTGCCCTCCTCGCTGTGGGTGACCTGGGCGGTGACCTTGACGACCACCTCGTAGAGCCCCTCCCCGACCTGATGGCTGGTGGTGTTCAAGTCCAGGCCGACCTTGGGCTTGAACGGCTGCTGGAAGACCGTCGGTGAATTGGGCGCCTCGAAGGAGATGTCCTTGACGTAGATACGCTGCAGGGCGAACTGCAGCTGGGGCTTGTCCTGCTGGCCGGCCGCTTGACCGTTGGCGCCGGCGTTCTGGTTGTTGTCTTCCGCCATAGGAAAGGTCCTTTGATTCGATGAACTAAATTTACTTCTTGACGACCGGCAGGCCATCGGCCTGCCACTGGGTCATGCCGCCCTTGAGCTTGAACACTCGCTCGAAGCCTGCCTTGGCCAGCTTGGCCTGGGCGACACCGGCACTCTGACCATGCTTGCAGGCCACGATGATCGGCTTGCCCTTGACCTTGTCGAGCTCGCGCATGCGCTCGTCGAGCTTGCTCTGGGGAATGTTGCGAGCCCCGGCGATATGACCGGACTTGTACTCGCCGGCCTCGCGCAAATCCACCACCACGGCGTCCTCGCGATTGATCAGCTGGGTCGCCTCGCTGGAGCTCACGCCTGAGCTGCCGCTGCTGCGGATCTCGTAGGCAACCCAGGCGGCCAATACCAGCAGGAAGGCCCCCAACAATAGTGGGTGATTCTGCACGAATTCGAACAGCTGATCGATCATGGGTTAGGCTAACTCTTGTCTCGGATGCACGGTGAAGGGGCCGGCCAGTCGCGGCGCCGCCCAGTATACATGAAGCCACGCCAGGACTGTGGCCTGCGGGCAGGGCAATCGCGGTTACCTGAAACGTGAGGCGCCGGGGACAGCCTCGAGCGTAACGTCCTATAGCGCTCAGGCCGGTGGCCGCTCCAATGACGTCCGGCGCTGCCCTGCGATATGATGCCGCAAGCAGATGCAAGTCGCGACCCCGGTGAGCGCCCGCGCGCCTGCCGGGGCTGACTAAGGACAAAGAGGCCCTCCCCATGACCGAACCCCGCACCCCCACCCCGCGTCCGGTGGCGCTGATCATCCTCGACGGCTATGGCTACAACGAGGATGCTCGGGATAACGCCGTGCTCGCCGCCCGCACCCCGGTGATGGATCGCCTGTGGCAGCAGCAGCCACACACCTTGATCCATACCGACGGCCGCCACGTGGGGCTGCCGGAGGGCCAGATGGGCAATTCCGAGGTCGGCCACATGAACCTGGGCGCCGGGCGCATCGTCTACCAGGACTTCACGCGCATCACCAAGGCTATCGAGGATGGCGAGCTGGACGCCATCGAGGCCCTCACCGCGCCGATCGATGCCGCCGTGGCCGCCGGCAAGGCGGTGCATCTGCTGGGCCTGCTCTCGCCGGGCGGCGTGCATAGCCACGAGGCGCATTTTCTGGCGATGGCCGAAATGGCCGCACGCCGGGGGGCACAGCGGATCTACATCCACGCCTTCCTCGACGGTCGCGACACGCCGCCCAAGAGCGCCATGGCCTCGCTTGCGCGTGCTAACGCGCGTCTCGCCGAGCTGGTCGGTCCTGACAACGGCTGCGTGGCCTCGATCATCGGTCGCTACTTCGCCATGGACCGCGACAACCGCTGGGAGCGCGTTGAGAAGGCCTACCGCCTGCTCACCGAGGGCGAGGGCGAATTCGTGGCGAACAGCGCCGAGGAAGGTCTTCGCCAAGCCTACGAGCGCGGCGAGACCGACGAGTTCGTCACCGCCACCAGCATTCGCCCAAGCGACTCGCCGGCGGCCCTGGTCGACGGTGATGCCGCCATCTTCATGAACTTCCGTGCCGACCGCGCCCGGGAGCTGACCCGCGCCCTCGTCGATGAGGACTTCAGTGGCTTCGCGCGCCGCGTGCGGCCCAGGCTCGCCGCCGACGGCCTGGTGACGCTGACCCAGTATGCCGCCGACATCCCGGCCCCGGCGGCCTTCCCACCGACGGAACTCGTCAACACCCTGGGCGAGGTGATGGAGAAGCGCGGCCTCACCCAGCTGCGCATCGCCGAGACCGAGAAGTATGCCCACGTCACCTTCTTCTTCTCCGGCGGCCGCGAGGCGGAGTACCAAGGCGAGACCCGGGTGCTGGTGCCCTCCCCCCAGGAGGTCAAGACCTACGACGAGAAGCCCGAGATGAGCGCCGCGGAGGTCACCGACCGCCTGGTGGAGGCGATCGACAGCGGCAGATTCGACCTGATCGTGTGCAACTACGCCAACGGCGACATGGTGGGCCACAGCGGCGACTTCGCGGCGGCGGTCAAGGCCATCGAGACGGTGGATGCCTGCGTCGGCCGAGTGGTGGAGGCGATCCAGCGTGTCGGCGGGGCCTGCCTGGTCACCGCCGACCATGGCAACGCCGAGCAGATGGTCCATCCCGAGACTGGAGCCCCCCAGACTGCCCACACCACTTTCGAGGTGCCGCTGATCTACGTCGGCGAGCGCCCGGCGCGACTGCTGGACGACGGCAGCCTGTGCGACATCGCCCCGACCCTGCTGACGATGATGGACCAGCCGATCCCCGCGGAGATGACCGGGCGCGTGCTGATCGAGCGTGACTGAGCCGCTCGGGGAGGCCAGGGCATGGCGAGAGGCGGTGCGACATTCGGCGCCTGGGTGGCGGGGCTAGCCCTGCTGTTGGGCCTGGCATCGCCGCTTGCCGCCCAGCCCTCCGAGCGCGAGGCGCAGGCGCGCCTCGATGCCCTCGGCGAGGCGCTGCGAGAAGCGTCGGCGCAGCTCTCCACTACCCGGGAGGCCCGGGACGAGGCCAGTGAGGCCCTGCGCGAGGTGGAGACGGCACTGGCCGAGACCCACCGTCGCCTGGATGCCCTGCAGGCCGAACGGCGCGCCCTCGGCGACCAGATCGCCACCCTCGAGACACGTCTCGAGCAGCTGGCCGCCGAGCGCGCCGAGCAGGTAGCGGCCCTCTCGGCGCAGCTCGATGCCCTCTACCGGCTCGGTCGCACTCCCCAGCTCAAGCTGCTGCTCAACCAGGATGATCCGGCGCGGCTCGACCGCCTGCAGACCTACCTCAATCGCCTGGCCCGCGCGCGCAATAAGCGCCTCGATGCGCTGGCGAGGCTCGATGCCAAACTGATGGAAAATCACCGGGCGCTGGCGGCGCGCAACGAACGCCTCGAGGCCGTGGCCGAGGAGCTTGCCGAACGCAGCGCTAGACTGGCCGAGCAGATGTCACAGCGTGCCGCCCTGCTGGCGAGGCTCGATGAGCGTTTCGCCAGCGAACAGGCCCGCCTGGCCACACTCGCCCAGGACCGTGCCCATGCCGAGCGCACCCTGCGCGAGATACAGGAGCGGCTGGCGCGCCTCGAGCGACCGCCGCCCTCCACCGCTATCGAGCAGACCCGCGGCGAACTGCCCTGGCCGGTGCAGGGGAGCATCGTCTCCGCCTTCCATGAAGATGCGGGGGTGCATCGCAACGGCCTGCTGATCCAGGCCGCCGCAGGCACACCCGTGCGGGCCGTGCATGCCGGTCGGGTGGTGTTCGCCGACTGGATGCGCGGCTTTGGCAACCTGCTGATCGTCGACCACGGCGACCGGGTCATGACCCTGTATGCCCATCTGCAGCATTTCACCGCGCCTGTCGGCGCCGCCGTCTCGCGGGGTGATACCCTGGGCGCGGTGGGCGACAGCGGCGGGCAACCGCGGCCGGGGCTCTACTTCGAGGTACGTCGCGGCGGCGACCCCATCGACCCGCGCCGCTGGATCGTCCGCCATCCCTGAAGCCCGGCTATTCCATAGACGGCCGGCCACGGGCTATGCTGAGCCGTCGTCTTCGCCACCGCGAGAATCTGCATGCCCTCATGTCCTGCCGCTCTGTTCACCGTGACGCGCCGCCTGGTGCCGGCGCTGTTGCCGCTCGCCCTGCTGGGGCTAACATCGCTGCCTATCGCCGCCCAAGATCAGCGCCAGAGCCCAGGTCTGGAGGATGACCTGCCGGTTGCCGAGATCCAGGCCTTTGCCGAGATATTCGAACGCATCAAGCGTGGCTACGTGGAGGAGGTCGAGGATGCCGAGCTGCTGCGCAATGCCATGCGCGGCATGCTCAGCGAGCTCGATCCGCACTCCGCCTATCTAGACAGCGAGGCATTCGAGAGCCTGCGCGAGTCCACCCAGGGCGAGTTCGGCGGCGTGGGCATCGAGGTCGGTATGGAGGATGGCCAGCTGATGGTGATCACCCCTATCGACGATACACCGGCCTCCGCCGCGGGCCTGCAGGCGCGTGACAAGATCCTGCGCATCGACGACACCCCTACCGACCGGCTTTCATTGCAGGAAGCGGTCAACCTCATGCGCGGCGACCCCGGAACCCAGATCCGCCTGACCATCCTGCGTCAGGGCGATAGCGCTCCCCTGGAGGTCACCCTGACGCGCAAGATCATCCGCACCCAGAGCGTCAAGAGCGAACTGCTGGAGGCGGGCTACGGCTACCTGAGGGTCAGCCAGTTCCAGACGCGTACCGGCGAGCAGGTCAGCAGCGCCATCCGCCACCTAAAGCGCGACGGGCCACTCAAGGGGCTGGTGCTCGACCTGCGCAACAACCCTGGCGGAGTGCTGCAATCCGCGGTGGACGTGGCCGATGCCTTCCTCGACAGCGGGCTGATCGTCTATACCGAAGGGCGCCTGCGGGACAGCGAGATGCGCTTCTCGGCCGGTCGCGAGACGGCGGCGGCCGACGTGCCTCTGGTGGTGCTGATCAACGGCGGCAGCGCCTCGGCGGCGGAGATCGTTGCCGGCGCCCTGCAGGATCAGCGCCGCGGCGTGGTGATGGGCACCGAGAGCTTCGGCAAGGGCTCAGTGCAGCAGATCATGCCGCTGGGCAATGGCGAGGGGCTCAAGCTGACCACGGCGCTCTACTTCACGCCCAATGGCCGCTCCATCCAGGCCCAGGGCATCGAGCCCGACGTGAAGGTGATCCGCGGCCGTCTCCAAGTGGCCGAAGGCAATGGCCTGGACGTGCGTGAGTCAGACCTGCAGGGCCATCTGAGCGCGCCGGACACCCAGCGCAGCCGCGGCCAGACGAGCGAGCGCCTGCGCGACGACTACCAGCTCGGCGAGGCCCTCAACCTGCTCAAGGCTCTCGACGTGCTCAGCCAGCGTCGCGGCGACTGAGAGCGCGACAGGTGCGCGGCAGGCGGCCGCGATATCCCGTCGCCTGCTGCATCAGCAAGCGCTTGAGCGGCCCCAACCGGTCGACCCCCGAAAGCCCCAGATTACGCGCCAAGGTGAGCGCCGGGTGGCGCGCCCCGAACAGCACGCGAAAGCCATCCATCAGCGCCAGCATGGCGGCGTTGTCGCCGCGTCGCCGCCGCGCATAGCGCCCCAGCAGCGCCACATCGCCCAGCGACAGCCCACGCTGCCGACCCCTGACCAGCTCCTCGGCGAGTACCGCAGCGTCCATCAGCCCCAGGTTCACCCCCTGGCCCGCCAGCGGGTGGATGCTGTGCGCTGCGTCCCCCACCAGGGCCAGGCCCGGCAGCACATAGCGCTCGGCATGGCGCTGGGTGAGCGGCATCGCCAGTGCTCGGTCCGTCACCGTCACCTCGCCCAGTCGGCGGTCAATGGCAGCCGCCAGCTCAGTGCCCAGCGCCTCCCGGGGCAGTGCCACCAAGCGCTCGGCTTCCCCGGGGGTGGTGGACCAGACGATGGAGCAGTGATGATCGCCGCCCTCGATGCGCAGCGGCAGGAAGGCCAGCGGCCCCGTGGGGAGGAAGACCTGGCGCGCCACGCTGCCATGGCCGAGGCGGGTACGCACCGTGGTGACCACGGCCACCTGGCCGGTATCACAAGCACGGACGCCGATGCCGGCCATCTCGCGCAGTGGTGAGCGGGCGCCATCCGCGGCCACCACCAGGGGGGCCGTCAGCCGGCTGTCATCCTCCAGCCGTACCGCCCGCCCGTCGTCGCCTGCCTCGAGCCCGACCACCCGAGCATTGATGCGCATCTGGACGCTAGGCCGCTCGGCCAGGCATGCCTCCAGCGCCGCCAGGGTGACGTCGTTCTCGACGATGTGCCCCAGCACCGGCACCCCAGCCTGCTCTGCGGAGAAGTTCACCTCGCCGCTGCCCTCGCCATCCCAGACCTGCATGAAGCGGTAGGGGCTCACTCGGCGCGAGGCCATCCACGTCCAGGCCCCCAGCCCCTCCAGCAACTGACGCGATACCGGGGTCAGGGCACTGACACGCATCGAGGGGGGCCCGCTGCCCACCGCCTCTCGTTCAAGTGGCGTCTCGCGGGCATCCAGCACCGCCACTTCCAGCCCGGCCCGCCCCAGCAGGCAGGCCAGCGCCGTGCCCACCATGCCGCCACCGACGATGATCACCTCGAATGACGACGCGCCTTGCTGTGCCGTGTTCATGACCTCTCCTCCTCGAGTTCGGCTCGCTGGCCATGCCGTGTGTTGGCCGCCTCGCTAGCCACGGTTCCTGGCCAATGCTTCCACGCTATGTGATTACAGCGACTGGCGACTCGCTTTCTGTGCCACGGCTACCGCTCCAGCCCCATGGCTCGGCGGGCCAGGCCGCGCCGCAATGGCCCCACCAGGTTTAATCCTGCCAGGCCGGCACCACGCGCCTGACCGAGCAGGGGCAGGTCGAGCCCGAACAGGCGAATCAGACCGTCGCTGAAGCGAACGACGTTGTCACGGTCGGCGTCGCGGCGCACCTCGAAGTCCTGCAGCACCGCCGGAGTCCCGGGGCGCTCGCCCCGCTCGATGCCGGTCTCGATGGCGGCCACCAGGTCCATCACCCCACGCAGCGCCAGGTTGAAGCCCTGGCCCGCCACCGGATGCAGGGCATGGGCGGCATTGCCCAGCACTGCCAGGCCGGGGCGCGCGGTCTCGCCGGCGGTGATCAGCGACAGCGGGTAGGCATGGCGGCGACCCACGCGACGGAAGTGCCCCGCCCGGTCACCGAAGGCTTGCTGCAGCTCGGCCAGGAAGTCTCCATCGGAAAGTGCCAGGCGGCGCTCCTCGTCGCCCCGCGCGTGGGTCCAGACCAGCTCCATGGCCTGGCCGCGCAGGGGCAGCAGGGCGATGGGCCCCGCCAACGTAAAGCGCTCGTAGGCGACGCCCGCGTGGGGGCGGCTGACCTCGACGCTGGCGATCAGCGCCACCTGGTCGTAGGGCCGCTCCTGGCTCTTGATCCCCAGTCGCTCCTTGAGCCCTGAGCGGCCCCCATCGGCGAGCACCGTCAGCCCGGCCTGCAGCGTCCCGCCATCCGACAGCTGCAGCCGATACCCCTCGTCGTGGGGGTGGATCGTCTCAACCTTGGCCGGACAGTGCCAGGCCAGCGGCAGCTCGGCCAGTCGACCATGCAGCACGCGCCCCATCCACGCATTGGGGATCACATGTCCCAGCGCCTCGACGCCCAGTTCCGCGGCGCGCAGCCGTGTCACGCCCAGCCGGCCCCGCTCGCTGACATGAATGGTGCGGATCGGCGCGGCCATCTCGGCCAGGGCGTCCCAGACCCCGAGGCCCGTGAAGTGCCGCGCGGAACCCGCGGCGATGGCGCTCGCCCGGGCATCGAAGCTGGGTTGCCAGGGCTCGTCGCGCGGCGGCAGTGGCGCCGCTTCGATCACCGCCACCCGAAGTCCCGCCCGCTCGACCAGCGCAGCCAGGGCACAGCCCAAGCTGGCGCCTACCAGGCCACCGCCGATGATGGCGATATCCACCCAGGGTGCGCGCAGCGAGCTCATGGGCTCCTCCTGGCGATTTCATAACGTACATTACATAAAGGCATTTCCAGATGCTCCTCAGCGGGTCAATCCCTGGCCATCAGGGCTTCGATTTCTTCCACCCGCTTGGGCACATCCGCGGTCAGCACCTCGTGGCCATCCTGTGTCACCACCACGTCATCCTCGATGCGGATGCCGAGGCCGCAGAAGGCCTCCGGCAGGTCGTCGTCGGTGGGCACATAGAGGCCAGGCTCCACGGTGAGCACCATGCCGGGCGCCAGGGCGCGCGGCTGGTCCGCATGACGGTAGGCCCCCACGTCATGCACGTCGAGTCCCAGCCAGTGGGAGGTCGAGTGCAGGTAGAAGCGCTTGTAGCTGCCATCGTCGATGCGCGCCTGGACGTCCCCCTCCAGCAGCCCGAGCGCAATAAGACCGGCGGTGAGGTCATGCACCACGCCCGCGTGGATCGTCGCCAGGGTCACGCCGGGGCGAACTGCGGCGACGGCGCGTTCCTGGGCGGCCAGCACCACCTCGTAGAGGGTCCGCTGGGGCTCGGAGAAGCGCCCGTTGACCGGGAAGGTGCGCGTGATATCGCCAGCATAGAGGTCGAACTCGGCGCCGGCATCGATCAGCACCAGCGCGCCCTCCTCTAGGGGAGCGTGATTCTCGATGTAGTGCAGGACACAAGCATTGACGCCACCACCGACGATGCTGGCATAGGCCGGTCCACTGCCGCCCTGCCAGCGAAACTCGTGCTCAAGCTCGGCCTGCAGTTGCCACTCCATGAGCCCTGGGCGGGCTGCGCGCATGGCCCGCACATGGGCCCGAGCGGAGATCGCCCCGGCGTGGCGCATCAGCGCCAGCTCCGCCTTGCTCTTGCGAAGGCGCTGCTCGTGGATCAGCTCGCTGACGTCGGCGAAGGCCGATGGCGCCACCACTCCGCGGCGTGAACGGCCGGCCAGCTTGCCGCGCAGCTGCTCGGCAAGCGACAGCGCCTCGCCATCGCCCAACGGTAGGTAGAGCACGTGACGCCCGTCGAGCAGCTCGACCAAGCGCGCCTCGCGCTCGACATTCTCGAAGGCCTGGTCGATGGCATGTGCGCAAACAGCGCCCTCGGCGCCCAGGCGGATGCCGGTCCAGGCCTCCAGGGTTGGGTCGCGGTCCTGGCAGAACAGCACGCTCTCGCCGGCCGCACGGCCCGGCAGCAGCAGCAGCAGGGCGTCAGGTTCGGCAAAACCGGTCAGGTAGTGGAAGTCGCTGTCCTGACGGAAGGGAAACTCGCTGTCCCGCGAGCGGGTAACCAACGAGCCCCCCGGGAGCAGCACGGCGCTATCGCCAGGCAACCGATCCATTAGCGCCCGGCGGCGGGCACAATACTCGTCGTTGGTGATCGGGGCGGGGCGGGGTAACATCTCAGGGTGCATCACGGCTCCTGGAAGGGTGGGTTCGGTGTCCGCTTTCAGTGATGGGTCGGTGTGTCGAGCTGTTCGACCTGGGGCTTGCCGGGGTGCTGCTCGGTGTAGAGCAGCATGGCGGCCATGCGCGCGTGCTCGGTGAGCGCAAAGAGGTCGTTCTCGTTCTCCGGGCTGTCCTCGATATCGGTTTCGATGCTCGCGAAGCCCTCGAGATCATCGAGGGCTTCGCGCAAGGCCGGCGACCAGGCTCCGCACGGCGCCTCCCCGGCATCGGCGACCACCTCCAGGAAGCCCAGCGTCCACTCCTGCAGGCCCAGGGCGCGCTCGGCCAGGGAGAAGAGCTCGTCAGGCAGCAGCGGCTCGAAGTTGAGCTCGGCGGCGGAGAGGGCCTCGAGGGTCTGGCGACGCCAGCCCAGCAGCCGCTCGGCGCTTGCCTCGTCGCGGGGCTGATCGACCCCGAGGCTCAGGCAGACCTCTTCCAACCAGGCCTCGGCGCTCAGGTCGTGCAGCGCAAGCTCGGCACACAGGCGTCCGTCAAGGAAGGCCGGCGATTGCATGCTGCCGTGAAGCAAAAAAGTATCGGCAATGGTCGAGAAGTCTTGGCGTTCGTTGATCAGTGACATGGCGTGATCCGCTGGTGGAGCCCCCGGACGCGTTGACCGCCCGCGAACGGCTCTCTTATAGTGACTGGCATTCAACTCCGGCCTCGATGTTAACGCATCGGCTCGCTGTGACGCGCACTCGGTGTGCGATCCTTCCTCTGGCCCTTTACGGAGCCTGCCATGACCGAGCCCAAGCGGCCCACCACCGAGATCACCCTCCTGGAGCGCAGCTATGCCATCGCCTGCCCCCCGGATGAGCAGGACAAGCTCGAGCGCGCTGCCCGCTACCTCGACCGCGCCATGCAGGGCATCCACTCCCGCGGACGCGTGGTCGACCGCGAAAAGATCGCCATCATGGCAGCCCTCAACATCGCCCACGAACTGCTCGAGACACTCGACGATCAACGTGCCGGCGAGCGCAGCCTCAACAAGCTCAATAAACGCCTCGATAAGGCGCTGGATGCCATGCCCGAGCGCTGAGATAGAATCATCTCTTTGGCCCTGCCCGGGCCTCTGGTAGGATGCAGGGGTTCCCTGGGGTGTTTGCCAGTCGTTATCGTCCCTCGAGCCTATGCGCAGTACCCAGGGGGCCAAATGCTAGCCGAACCCGTGTGCATGTCCGTGCGTCGGAAAGCCTGACGGTTCGGCTGCGGCCACCCACCTTGAACCACTGGGTTCAAGGGCCAGAACGACAGCGGCACTCTGGGGAACCCTGATCCGACATGACCCACGTGCAGGAGACCGCCGCGCCCGCCCTGACCGACGACACCCGTCGCCGGCTGAGACGTGAATTGCGCCTGCGCCGACGCGAGCTGAGCGCCATACAACGACGTGAGGCCGCCAAACGCCTCTGCCGACACCTCCGACAGCTGCCCGAGATTCAACGAGCCCGTCGCGTGGCCCTCTACCTGCCCAATGACGGCGAGATCGACCCCACCCCCCTGATTCCCTGGCTCGAGCGCCGCGGCACCCGCGTCTACCTGCCGGTTGTCAAGCCGCTGAGTGCCAATCAGCTGTGGTTCGTACACTACCATTCGGGGACGCCCATGCTGGCCAACCGTTTCGGCATCCCGGAGCCCGAGAGCCGCTTTGGGGCCCACCGTGCCCGGCGCACGCCGGCCTGGGCCCTCGATGCTATCCTGCTGCCGCTGGTGGGCTTCGACGACCAAGGGCAGCGCTTGGGCATGGGCGGCGGCTTCTATGACCGCACCCTGGCCTTCACCCACCGCCCCGGGCCGCGCCCTCGCCTGATCGGTCTGGCCCACGAGTGCCAGCGGGTCGAGCGCCTCCCCGCAGCTCCCTGGGACGTGCCACTAGACGCCATCGTCAGTGATGCCCGGGTGATTCGTCCCTGAGACGGCCTTGCCACCCCACGAAGACGGCCGATGCAGATCTATCGGCCGTCTTCGTGGGGTGCTTGCATAGGGGTGGGCTCTACCCGGCGAGTAGGGGCTCAACCGCCCACCAGCGCCTGGGCATAGCCGGTCGCCACAACGCTGATGCCGAAGACCAGCACCAATGCCATGACCAGATCGGGCTTGCGCTTCATTGTCGACTCCGTGGAAGGCAGGACCGCATGGGTCTCGGGTTCGATGTTGTTATGTGCCACCCTGATGATGCGATGGCGCAGAGACTATAGGGCTTTCTGCCGACATATGACAACCGGCATTATCATGAATGGCATTTCAAGCACTCGAACCGCCAGGCTGCGCGGTGAGTCAGTACTCACTCGGCATGCCGATGATTGCCGACATCAGGCCATGAACAGCCGGTAGGCCGGATTGTCACTCTCCTTCCAGTAGCGATAGCCGATATCGTCGAAATACTCCTCGACATGGGTGCGGTCGCCGTTGGGCACCTGCATGCCCACCAGCACCCGGCCATAGGCGGCCCCATGGTTACGGTAGTGGAACAGCGAGATATTCCAGTCGTGGGGCAGGTGAGTGAGAAAATTCATCAGTGCCCCGGGCCGCTCCGGAAACTCGAAACGATACACTTCCTCGTCGAAGCGCTCTTTCGGCCGGCCGCCGCCGAGGTGGCGAATATGCAGCTTGGCCAGCTCATTGTCGGTGAGATCCTCCACCGGATAGTCGGCACCACGGAGCTTGTCGATCACCGCCTGTCGGTCCTCGCCACCAGGCTTCACCTGGACACCGACGAAGATATGGGCCTGCTGCGGGTCGGCGTAGCGATAGTTGAACTCGGTGACCATGCGCTTGCCGATGGTGCGACAGAACCTCTTGAAGCTGCCGGGTTTCTCAGGGATGGTCACGGCGAGAATCGCCTCGCGCTGCTCGCCAAGCTCGGTACGCTCAGCGATGTGCTGCAGACGGTCGAAGTTGGTATTGGCCCCGGAATTGATGCAGACCAGCGTCTGCTGCTCGGCACCGGTCTGCTGGATGTACTTCTTGAGGCCCGCCAGCGACAGCGCACCGGAAGTCTCGGAGACCGCCCGGGTATCCTCGAAGATGTCCTTCACCGCGGCACACATCTCATCGGTATTGACGGTGATGACCTCGTCGATCAGATCGCGAAGGATGGAGAAGGGCACCTCGCCGATCTGCGCCACGGCCACCCCCTCGGCGAAGACACCGACCTGATCCAGCACCACCCGCTCGCCTGCCGCCAGCGCGGCCTTGAGGCAGGCACTGTCCTCGGATTCCACGCCGATCACCTTGATCTCCGGCCGCAGGTACTTGACGTAGGCGGCCACGCCGGCGATCAGGCCGCCACCGCCCACCGGCACGAAGATGGCATCGATGGCACCGCCATGCTGGCGCAGTATCTCCACGGCAATGGTGCCCTGGCCGGCGATGACGTCGATATCGTCGAAGGGCGGGATGTAGGTGTAGCCATGCTCGGCGATCAGCTCCTGGGCATGGGCCGCCGCCTCGGCGAAGGCATCGCCCTTGAGTACCACCCTGGCACCGCGGGCCCGCACTGCTTGGACCTTGATCTCCGGCGTGATGCGCGGCATCACGATCACTGCCTTAACGCCCATCAGCTTGGCTGCCATCGCCAGCCCCTGGGCGTGGTTACCTGCCGAGGCGGCAATCACGCCGTTGGCCTTCTGTGCCTCGCTGAGCTGAGCCATCTTGTTGTAGGCGCCGCGAATCTTGAAGGAGTAGACCGGCTGCAGATCCTCGCGCTTGATCAGGATCTGATTGTTGAAACGGCGGGAGAGAAAGAGGGCTGGTGAGATGGGGGTTTCCCAGGCAGCTTCGTAGACCCGAGCCTGGAGAATCTTCTTGACGGTAGCTTCAAGCATCCTGAAATCCCAAAAGTGACGCAAAGCGACAGCTCTTGCTGCGCTGCAAAGAACGCCTATTGGTAGCATTGCGGCGGCCATGACGTCCAGCATCCAGGGGCGCCATGACTTATAATGGCGCGGCATTCGCCACCCTTTACAAGTTACAAGCGAGCACGACATGACCCAAGACGAGCTCAAGGACGCCGTGGCCGCGGCCGCCATCGACGAGATCCGCCCGCATCTCGGCAACGATATCGTCATCGGCGTTGGCACCGGCTCCACCGCGAATCGCTTCATCGACCGGCTGGCCGAACTGCGCGGCGACTTTCGCGGCGCCGTGGCCAGTTCCATGGCCAGCGCCGAGCGTCTGCGCCGCCATGGCATCGACCTCTTCGAACTCAACGAGACCGGCAGCTTGCCCCTCTATATCGATGGCGCAGATGAAGTGAACGCTCACCTTCAGATGATCAAGGGGGGCGGAGGGGCCCTGACGCGCGAGAAGATTGTCGCCGCCTGCGCCGAGCGCTTCATCTGCATCGCCGATGCCTCGAAGAAGGTCGAGCGGCTGGGCAACTTCCCGCTGCCGGTGGAAGTGATCCCCATGGCCCGCTCCTACGTGGCCCGCGAGCTGGTCAAGCTGGGCGCCGATCCGGTCTACCGCCAGGGGGTGGTCACCGACAACGGCAACCAGATCATCGACTGCTTCGAGTTCGTGATCGACGACCCGCTAACCATGGAGGCACGCCTCAATGCCATCGTCGGCGTGGTTACCAACGGCCTGTTCGCGGCCCGCGGTGCCGATGTGCTGCTGCTGGGCACCGCGCAGGGCGTGGAGCGCCTGCTGCCCGCTTGACCCGCATGCAGAAGCGAGCACTCACTCCGCCTGCACGAGCGCTTCCAGGACCGCCAGGGTGCGAGCCAGGGCGCCCCGGTTGGCCGTGACCACGCTGCGGCCAGCCTCGGCAAGACGGTGCCGCGCCTGCCGGTTGTCGAACAGGCGCAACAGCTGGTTGGCTAGCGACTCGGCGTCCACGACCTCCACCAGGGCGCCGGCCTCGCGCATGGCCTCGGCCACGTCCTCGAAGTTGACCAGCGCCGGCCCGGTGAGCACCGGCGTGCCCAGGGCGGCCGGCTCCAGCAGGTTATGCCCACCGATGGGCACCAGGCTGCCGCCGACGAAGGCGAGGTCCGCCGCGCCATAGAGCGCCAGCAGTTCCCCCATGGTGTCGCCCAGGTAGACCGCCGTGTCGTCCCCGGGCCACTCGTCGCGGGAACGGCGCGCCAGCGTCAGGCCCGCCTGGCGGCACAGCGCGGCCACGTCGTCGAAGCGGTGGGGGTGGCGGGGCACCAGGACCAGCAAGGCATCGGGAAGCCGCTCGTGCAGGCGGACATGGGCGGCCAGCACCTGCTCGTCCTCGCCGGGGTGGGTAGAGCCGGCCACCCAGACCGGCCGATTGCCCAGCCGGGTACGCAAGCGCTCACTCACCTGTCGAGTCTCGTTGCTGGTGTCGATATCGAACTTCAGCGAACCCACCACCGTGGTGCGCTCCGGCGCCATGCCCAGCTCAAGGTAGCGCCGGGCATCGGCGTCGGACTTGGCCGCCAGCCAGGCCACATGGCTCAGGGCCTCCTCCATCAGCGGACGCAGGCGGCGATAGCCACGCCAGGCGCGCGGCGACAGGCGGCCGTTGACCACCGCCACCGGCACCCCCGCCCGGTCACAGGCGGCCAGCAGGTTGGGCCAGAGTTCGGTCTCGAAGAAGATGGCGAGGTCGGGCTGCAGCCGGGCGACGAAGCGGCGCGCGGCGCCGGGGAAGTCCAGCGGCACGAAGTGATGGCTCACTTCGGCTCCGGCCCCTGAAGCCTGGCGATTCCTTGCCAGCACCAGCACCCGTTCCGCCCCGGTCGCGGTCATGGTGGTGACGACCAAGCGGTGACCGGGCCAGCGCTGCCCGAGCGCCTCGATCAAGGGCCGGGCGGCCTGCACCTCGCCCACCGAGGCGCAGTGCAGCCAGAGGGTGCGCTCGCCCTCGCCGGCGGGCGGGATCAGGCCCAGCCGCTCGCGTCGCGGCCGCCCGGGCAGCTGCTCGCGCCAGACGCGTCGCCAGATCAGCGGCGCGAGGAGGTAGAGCGCCGCCGCATAGCCCCGACGGACCCAGGGATGAGGCGCAGCCATCAGGTCTCGCGGTCGAGGATGGTGGCGATCATCGCGGTGGTGGAGACGCCATCCTCGAAGCCCAGCACCCTGACCTCGCCACCCGCCTCGCGGACGGCCGCGCCGCCGGCGATCTCCTCGGGACGATAGTCTCCGCCCTTGACCAGCACGTCCGGCAGCACCGCCTCGATCAGCCGCTGGGGGGTGTCCTCGGCGAAGGGCACCACCCAGTCGACGGCCCCCAGGCCGGCCAGTACCTGCATGCGCCGCGCCAGGGGATTGATGGGCCGCTTGGGGCCCTTGAGGCGGCCGATGGAGGCATCGTCGTTGACCGCTACCACCAGCCGGTCACCGAGGCGGCGCGCCTGCTCCAGATAGGCGACGTGGCCGGCATGCAGGATGTCGAAGCAGCCATTGGTCATCACTACCCGTTCGCCACGCGACTGGGCGGCACGCACCGCCTCGATCAGCGCAGGCTCCTCGATCACCCCGAACTCGGCCAGTTTGTCACCGTGCAAGGCGGTATACAGCTCGGCAATCGAGAGGGTCGCGGTGCCGGGCTTGGCCACCACCAGCCCGGCGGCCAGATTGGCCAGGGTCATCGCCTCTGGGTAACCGTGCCCGGCCGCCAGCGCCAGGCCCAACACGCCGATCACCGTGTCGCCGGCACCGGTGACATCGAAGACCTCCCGGGCCCGGGTCGGCAGGTGCAGCGGCTCGTGTCCCTCGCGGATCAGTGTCATCCCCTTCTCGCTGCGGGTGATCAGCAGCGCCTCCAGTTGCAGTTCGGCGCGCAGCGTCTCCCCGCGCTCGGCGAGCTCGGCGTCGTTCCGGCAGTGGCCCACCACGGCCTCGAACTCGCCCAGGTTGGGGGTGATCAGGCTGGCCCCGTGGTAGCGGTGAAAGTCGCTACCCTTGGGATCCACCAGTACCTGCTTGCCGGCGGCCTTGACCAGCCGGATTAGCGCCTCGATGCGATTCAGGGTGCCCTTGCCATAGTCGGAGATAATCACCAGGTCGCAGTCGGGTAGAGCCGCCTCGACTTGCCCCAGCAATCCGCTGGTATCGACATCGCCGAGGCCCTCCTCGAAGTCCAGACGGATCAGCTGCTGATTGCGGCTCATCACCCTGAGCTTGGTGATGGTTGGGATGCCCGGGCTGCGCTCGAAGTGAGTGCCTACTCCGGCATCCTCGAGCCGCGCGATCAGCCGGTCGGCATTGTCATCGTCGCCCACCAGGCCGGCCAGCGCGGCGTAAGCACCCAATGAGGCGATGTTGAGGGCCACGTTGGCGGCACCACCAGGGCGGTCTTCGGCCTCGTCGACTCGCACCACCGGCACCGGCGCCTCCGGGGAGATGCGCGAAGTGCCGCCATGCCAGTAGCGGTCGAGCATCACATCGCCCACCACCAACAGGCGGGAGTGCTCCAGGGCGGTCAGATCAAGCTTCATCAGAGGGCTCCGTAGCCGGTGATATCTCGGGAAGCGCCAGCACTGCCTCAAGGCGCTCGATTACCTCGTCGGCACGAATCAGGGACATGGCGTCGGGATGACGAACTCGCCGACCCCAGGGGAGTTCTGTGGGCTCCCTGTGCAGGAAGGTACGAACGGCGTGCGGATAGCGGTCGACCACGAAGTCACGCCAGCAGTAGGGGCCGGCACGGTCAGGATTGGTGGTGGCGTAGAGTCCGACGACGGGGGTGCCAAGGGCATTGGCCATATGCACGGGCCCGGAGTCGGGAGCGATCACCAACCGAGCCTCGCGAATCAATGCCAAAAGGCCCTTGAGGGGCGTCTGGCCAATAGCATCAGTCACTATCTCCTGGGGACAGAGGGCTTTGATGCGCTCGCCGAGCTGGCGCTCCTGGGTGCTGCCCCCGCCGGTAAGCACCGTCTTCAGGCCATGTTGGCGCCAGGCATGCTCGATCACCGCCGCATAGCCCTCGGCGGACCAGTTGCGAAAATTGCGCAGCCGTATACTGCTGCAGGGACTGACCAGCAGGTAGGGTGCGCTCCCCGTGAGCTGCCTTGCCTCCTTCACGGCCAGTGCCGGTATCGGCAGATCCCACTCCAGGGACAGGTCATCCACTCCGAGGAGCCGGGCGAAGTCCAGAAAGGACTCCAGCACATGGGCTCGGGGATGGGGCGCCAGGTGGCGCTGGGTGAACCAGTGCTGGGCATCCTTGGCACGGGCCTTGTCGTAGCCCACCCGCACGGCGGCCTTGAGGCCCAGGGAGAGCACGCTGGCGCGCAGCGCCTGCTGCATGTGCAGCAACACGTCGAAGCGGGTATCGGCCAGCTCGCGCCACAGGGCGCGCATGCCGGCGAGCCCCGTCGCCTTGTCGTAGACGACGAATTCGACCCCTGAGAGGCCCGCCAGTAGACTGCGCTCGCCCTGGCCGATGATCCAGGTGATTCTCGCCTCGGGCCACTGGCGCTGCAGGGCACGCACCGTCGGCACCAGGTTACAGACATCGCCCAGGGCGGAGAGCCGCAGTACACAGATATGCCGGGGGTCGGCGGGCAGAGGAGGCTTCATGCGGTTGGCAACGTATCGCGCGGGAAAGATTTTCATTCTATATGATGCGGACAGTTTATGTGACGCCGACCGGGCGTCACAAACGGCGCCGCCCCTCCCCCCTCAAGGCTTCGATCCCGCCTGGTGGCGCGACGCCGGCCGGGTGGTCGGCGAGGCCCCCGGCCGTGGCGCCAGCCTCTTCGTGGATGCCGGCGACTTCGAGCCGGGCGCCCAATGGGTGCTCAGGCCCTACCGGCGCGGCGGCCTCATCGCCCGGCTCAGCGACGACCGCTACCTGTGGACCGGCCTGGAGGGAACCCGGGCCTTTCGCGAGATGCGCCTGACCGCCGCGTTGCATGCGCGCGGCCTGCCCGTGCCACGCCCGGTTGCCGCGCGGGTGACGCGCCACGGGCTCAGCTACCGGGCGGCGCTGATCACCGAGCGCATCCCTGGCGCCCGCGCCCTGGCAGAGCTCCTGCAGCAGGATGAAACCGACCCCGCCCTGCTTAAACGCGTCGGCACGACCCTGCGGCGCTTTCACGACGCCGGCCTGGATCACGTGGACCTCAATGCACGCAACCTGCTGGTCGACCCGCACGGCGAGGTGTGGCTGATCGACCTCGACCGCTGCCGGCTGCGGCCCCAGGGCGCCTGGCAGGCGGGCAACCTGGCACGTCTCGAACGCTCGCTGGCGAAGTTCGGTGCCCGCGGCGCCATGCTGGCCATCCGCGAGGCCTACGACGCCCCCACCAAGGCATCGGCATAAGCCTCCACCAGGCCCTGCACGTGGGCCGCCAGGGTGAAGTGAGCATTCACTTTCTTTTGAGCCGCCTCCCCCAGGCGCAGCCTCAGTGTGGCGTCCCCGGCCAGCTCCCCCATGGCGTCACGCCAGGCCAGGGGATCATCGGGCGCGGCAAGGCGGCCCGTCTCGCCGTCGATGAGCTCGGGAATGGCCCCGCTGTCGGCGCCGACCACGGCCTTGCCTGCGGCCATGGCCTCGATCACCGTCAGGCCGAAGGCCTCGTTGCGCGACGGCACGCAGACGATGTCCAGGGCCTCGAACAGCCTCGGCAGGTCACTCCGGAAGCCGGCGAAGGTCAGTCGCTCGCCCAGGCCGAGTTCGGCCACGCGGTCGCGTAGCTCGGCCACGAAGGCCTCGCTGCTGCCCTCCGCGGCGCTCAGCCCGCCGATCAGCACCCCGTGCCAGGTCAGTGCCGGATAGTGCTCGCTGAGCCCGGCCAGTGCCTCGACCCAGACGGCCTGGCCCTTGCCTGGCGTCAGCCGCCCCGGCACGCCGATGACCACCCCCCCCGGCGGGATACCGAGCGCGTCGCGCAGCGCCCGTCGCTCGGTCTCGGTGAGGCGCGGCACATAGGGTGCCGGGTCGATGCCCAGGTAGAGCCGGCGGATGCGCCCGGGCGGCAACGGGAAGGCCGCCAGGTTACGTTGCCGTGTCGCCTCGCTGATGGAAAAGAGGCGCGTCACCTTGCCGTAGGCCCAGCGATGGTAGGGATCCTTCTTGGGACGCGTGACGCCCATGTGGTCGGTGAAGCAGAGCCGCAGCGAGGGACGCAGGGTCACCAGCAGGGCCGCCAGGCGAAGGTCGCTGGACTTGTGGCAGTGGAGTATCCGGATATCGTGGGCCTTCAGGTATCGGAGCAGGCGCCCCACCCTCAGCAGGGCCTGGCCACGGGAGGCCACGGTCAGCGGCGTGATGCCGGCCTCGACCAGACTCGCGGCGACCCGAGACCCCGCCAGCCCCAGGCCATGGGCCTCCCACCCCTGCCGTCTCAGCTCGGGTATAATGCGCGACGGATACATTTCCAGTCCGCCCCAGCCGTTCGAGAGGCAGATATGCATGACCTTGCGGGACAAGGGGGTCTCCTTTGCGGTGTTGGGGCTCGGGAGCCCGGATGATGACACAATGCCCTGAGGGTGATGGGGGCGAGCCTCGCCTGCTGGTCGTGCGCAACGACAAGATCGGCGATTTCATGCTCGCCTGGCCGGCACTTGCCTGCCTCAAGGCGGCCGCTTCGGCGCCCCGTGTCAGCGTGCTGGTTCCTGCCTATACCGCGCCGCTGGCCAGGCAGTGCCCCTGGATCGACGAAGTGCTGATCGACCCGGGTAACGCCAGCGGCCGAGCGGGGTGCCGAACGCTGCTCCAGCGCCTGCGCGAGGCGCGCTTCGACGCCCTGCTGACGCTCTTCTCCACCCCGCGCATCGGCTGGCTGGGCTGGCGGGCCGGCATTCCGCTGCGCCTGGCCCCGGCCACCCAGTGGGCCCAGCTATTCTATAATCGACGCATCGTGCAGCGCAGGTCGCGTTCCGAGAAGCCCGAATACGTCTACAACCTGGAGCTCGCCGAGGCGCTGCTGGTGGAACTCGGACTCGCGGTGCCACCACGCCCCGAGCCGCCCTACTGGCCACTACCCGAAGGTACCCGCGCGGTGCAGCGGGAGCGTATCACCGATGAGCTGGGCCTGGACGGCTCGCGCCGCTGGCTGTTCCTGCATCCCGGCAGCGGCGGTTCGGCCGTGAACCTCTCCCTCGAGCGCTATGCGAGCCTGGTGCTGAACATACAAGCGCGACTGGCCGGGGCGAGCGCGCGCGCGCCAGCCTGGGTGCTCACCGCCGGCCCGGGCGAGGAAGCCGCGGCCGATAGTCTTCGCGAGCGCCTGGCCGGCGAGGGGATAACGGCCGTCCTGCTGCCACCTCGCCACGGGCTCGATGACTTCGCCCTTAGCCTGTCGGCTTGCGACCTGTTGATTGCCGGCTCTACCGGCCCCTTGCACATCGCCGGTTGCCTGGACCGGCCCACTGCGGGCTTCTATCCATCACGGCGCTCTGCCACCCCACTGCGCTGGCGGACCTGCAATGCCGAGGCCCACCGGTTGGCCTTCTGCCCCCCCCCCGGGGCCGGCGAGCACAACATGGACAGCATCGACCTGGAAGCCGCGGCGAGCCGCATCGCCGATCTCCTGCGTCACCTCCCGAGCCACGAGACGATCTCATGACACCGATCACCGGCATCATCATCACCCTCGACGAGGCGGAGAATATCGCCGACTGCATCGCCTCGCTGCGCCCCGTCTGTGACGAGGTGATCGTCGTCGACTCGGGGAGCCGTGACGATACCGTGGCGATCGCCGAGCGCGAGGGGGCCCAGGTCATCCATCAGCCCTACCTCGGTGACGGCCCCCAGAAGGCCTTTGCGGTGCCCCGGGCGCGAAATGACTGGATCCTGGCCCTGGATGCCGACGAGCGACTCGAGGAGGATGCCATCGCCGCCATCCGCTCACTGGCGCTGGATGATCCCCACATCGCCTATCGCTTCAAGCGCCGCAACTTCGCCGGCCACCACTGGATCAAGGCCGCCGGCTTCTATCCAGACCCCGTGACACGACTCTACAATCGCACCACCTCGGGGTACCTGCCAAAGAGGGCCCACTCTTCCATAAAGGCCCCCCAGGTCCTGGACACGGGGGGCCATATCCGGCACTTCACCTACCGCGACCTCTCCCACTGGATCGTTCGCATCGACCAGCTCTCGAGCCGGGATGCCTGGGCGATGAAGCAGCGAGGAAAGGGACCCTCCCGCTGCCGCCCAACCTGGCATGCACTGAGCGCCATGCTGCGAAAGCTGATCCTCAAGGGCGGCCTGCTCCAGGGCGCAGACGGGATGACGGTAGCCGTGACCACCGCCTTTCATGCCTACATGAAGTACGCCAAGCTCAACGAACTCCACGAGAAGGAAAGAGCGGACCAGGTGAGGCTGGGCTGACGCAGTGGCACATTCGGCTTCCGGCCCTGGGCATGGTCGGATCTCGGTGCGTGTGTTTCCACCTGCAGACGGGGATACAGGAGCATGGCGGTGGTGAGCGTATCGCTAGGCTCCGATGAGCCGACCCTGATCGAAGCGCACGAGAAACTGGCCTAACTCGCCAGTATCGAACGCAGGATGCGCTCGGGCATCAGATGATTGAGGCAGTTGGTATGGCCCAGTGGGCAGGTGCGCTGGAAACAGGGCGAACAGTCAAGGCCGAGATAGTGTACCTCGGCATTCTCGGTCAAGGGTGGCGTATAGGCGGGCGAGGAAGACCCGTAGATGGCCTGCACACGAGTCCCCACCGCGGCCGCCACATGCATCAGCCCGGAATCGTTGGTCACCACCTGCTCGCAGTCACCGAGCAGGTCGACGGCATCCGCCAGCCGCGTCCTGCCACACAGGTTGTGGGTATGGGGAAGATCATCGGCGATCGCCTCGCCGGCCTCCACCTCCTTGGGTCCGCCCAGCACGCGGACCTCGTAACCCTCCACCACCAGCCCTCTTGCCAGCTCCCGGAAATAGCCAAGCGGCCACTGCTTGGCCGGGCCGTATTCGGCCCCCGGCATCATGCCGATGGCCGGACGGGAGGAAAGCCCCAGTTCGACGCGGCACTCGACCAGGTTCTCGGTATCCAGCCGCAACCGCGGCCGCGGAATGGGGAAATCCCCGCGTGCCGATTCCTCCGCCGGCAGGCCCAGGGCCACGAAGCGCTTGACGGTCTGGTCCAGCACCATCTTGTCGAGGCGTCGGCGGTCATTGAGCAGCCACAGCCGCTGCTCGCCGGTGAAGCCGGTGCGCCACGGGATGCGCGCCAGGAAGGGCACCAGTGCCGACTTCCAGGAACGCGGCAACACGATGGCCTGATCGAAGTGTCCCCGCAGGGCGTGAGCGAGTCGCCGTCGGATGGCCAAGCCGAACTGGCCATGCCCCACCTCGAGGTTGGCGACCTCGTCGACCTCGTCCATGCGCTCGAGGATCGACCGTGACCAGGCGGGGGCCACCACGGTGATCCGGCTGTCCGGCTGCCTCGCCTTCAGGGTCTTGAAGAGGCTCTGCGCCATGACCATATCGCCGACCCAGGAAGGCCCCACCACCAGGATGCGCTCCCCCTCCCCGCCGCCGTGCCATCCGGGCTCATCCCTTCCCATTCAGCCACTCCAGGTACTCGCGCACCCCCTGGGCCACGCTACGGAACTCGCCATCGTAGCCGGCCTCGCGTAGGCGGCTGATGTCGGCCCGCGTGTAGCTCTGGTAGCGACCCTTGAGTTCCTCGGGGAAGTCGATGTACTCGATCCTGCCGCGGCCATA
The DNA here is from genome assembly GCF_004361885.1 of Halomonas ventosae. Taxonomy (GTDB): domain Bacteria; phylum Pseudomonadota; class Gammaproteobacteria; order Pseudomonadales; family Halomonadaceae; genus Halomonas; species Halomonas ventosae_C. The sequence goes on along the minus strand of NZ_SNWH01000010.1, from coordinate 4,815 downwards.
GTAGTCGACCACGGTCTCGCCGATGGCCTTGAAGGGCTCGGCACTGCCGGTGCCCAGGTTGAAGATGCCGGAGGCCTCGGGATGATCCAGGAACCAGAGGTTGACATCCACCACGTCCCCCACATAGACGAAGTCGCGGCTCTGCATGCCGGCCTCATAGCCCTCCCAGGCACCGAACAGCTTCACATTCTGGCCGGCGCTGATCTGGGTGTGGTGGTGGTAGGCGACGCTGGCCATCTTGCCCTTGTGCTGCTCCCGGGGCCCGTAGACGTTGAAGTAGCGCAAGCCCACCACCTGGCTGATGAAGTCGTCGTGGCGGGCACGCACGTACTGGTCGAACAGCAGCTTGGAGTAGCCGTAGACGTTGAGCGGCTTCTCGTGCTCGGGGGCCTCGAAGAACACCTCGCTGCCCCCGTAGATGGCCGCCGAGGAGGCATAGATGAAGGGAATGCCCTGGCGCTGGCAGAAGTTCAGCAGTACTTTGGAATACTCGAAGTTGTTCTCAAGCATGAAGCGCCCGTTCCACTCGGTGGTGTCCGAGCAGGCGCCCTCGTGGAAGATCGCCTCGATGGGCGGCAGGTGCGACGCCTCCCCATTCAGCGCCGCTTTCACCCGGGCGAGGAACTCCTCCTTGTCCAGATAATCGCCGAGCGTGCAGTCTGCAAGGTTGACGAACTTGGTCCCGTCGCTGAGGTCGTCGACCACCAGCACCTCGTCATGGCCACGGGCATTGAGTGCCTTGACCAGGTTCGAGCCGATGAAGCCGGCCCCGCCTGTCACTACAATCATGGGAATCCTCTTGTCTCCGGGCCTGCGCCTATAACCGATCTTCCGGTGATTGTATACTTGACGGCTCGTGAATTCATGGCCAACGGTGCTTCCGCAATGACTCTCTCGACACCTTCGTCGACAGCAGACGTGACAACCTTCCAGGGTCTGATCCTGGCCTTGCAGCAGTACTGGGCCGAACAGGGCTGCGTGATCCTCCAGCCTCTGGACATGGAGGTGGGCGCCGGCACCTTCCATACCGCCACCTTCCTGCGCTCCATCGGCCCCGAGACCTGGAACGCAGCCTATGTGCAGCCTTCCCGTCGCCCCACCGATGGCCGCTACGGCGAGAACCCCAACCGCCTGCAGCACTACTACCAGTTCCAGGTGGTGATGAAGCCCTCCCCTGCCGACCTGCAGGAACGCTATCTGGGATCGCTGAAGCACCTGGGGCTTGACCCGCTGGTGCATGACATCCGCTTCGTCGAGGACAACTGGGAATCCCCCACCCTCGGCGCCTGGGGCCTGGGCTGGGAAGTCTGGCTCAACGGGATGGAAGTGACCCAGTTCACCTACTTCCAGCAGGCCGGCGGCCTGGAGTGCTACCCGGTCACCGGCGAGCTCACCTACGGCCTGGAGCGGATCGCCATGTACCTGCAGGATGTCGACAGCGTCTACGACCTGGTCTGGACGCTGGCGCCAGATGGCAGCCGCGTCACCTACGGCGACGTCTACCTGCAGAACGAACGCGAACAGTCGGCCTACAACTTCGAGCACGCCGACGTCGACTTTCTCTTCACCTCCTTCGACCACCAGGAGCGCGAGTGCAGCAAGCTGCTGGATGCCAGCCTGCCGCTGCCCGCCTACGAGCAGGTGCTCAAGGCCTCACACACCTTCAACCTGCTGGATGCCCGCCACGCCATCTCGGTGACCGAACGCCAGCGCTACATCCTGCGCGTGCGCACCATGGCCCGTGACGTGGCCCAGGCCTACTTTGACTCGCGCAAGGCCGCCGGCTTCCCGCTGGCCCCCGTGGCCCTGCGCCGCGAACTGCTTGCCGAACAGGGAGATGCATGATGGCTGCCAATACCCTTCTGGTTGAACTGGGTGTCGAGGAACTGCCCCCGAATGCCATCGATGATCTCTCCGACGCGCTTGCCGAGGGCATCCGCCGGGGGCTCGCCGAAGCCGACATCGACTTAGGCGAGGTTCTCGCCCATGGCAGCCCGCGCCGCCTGGCTGTCCAGATCCGCGAGCTGGCCGACAAGCAGCCCGACCGCGAGGTCGAGCGCCGTGGCCCGGCCCTGGCCGCCGCCTTCAAGGAGGGCCAGCCGACCAAGGCCGCTGAAGGCTTCGCCCGCTCCTGCGGGGTCGCGGTGGATGAGCTGATTCAGCTCGAGACCGACAAGGGCACCTGGCTCGGTTACCGCGAACAGCAGGAGGGTGAGGCCACCACAGCGCTGCTTCCCGGCATCGTCGAGAAGGCCATCAGCGCCCTGCCAGTACCCAGGAACATGCGTTGGGGTGCGTCGCGGGTGGAGTTCTCGCGCCCGGTGCATTGGCTGGTCATGCTCTACGGTAGCGAGGTTGTCGAGGCCAGTGCCCTGGGCCTGCAGGCAGGACGCACCACCCGCGGCCACCGCTTTCACGCGCCGGCGCCCATCGAACTGGCCCATGCCGATGACTACCTCGGCGCCCTGGAGCAAGCCTGGGTGCTGGCCGATCGCGCCAGCCGCCGCGAGCGCATCCGCGAGCAGGTACTGGCCGAGGCCGAGGTGCAGGACGCCACGGCCGTGATTGATGAAGCGCTGCTCGTCGAGGTTAGCGGCCTGGTGGAGTGGCCCGTGGCCCTGACCGGCAGCTTCGACGAGCGCTTCCTTGAAGTACCCGCCGAATGCCTGATCTCCTCCATGAAGGCCAACCAGAAATACTTTCACCTGCTGGGGCATGAAGGCCAGCTCAAGCCGCTGTTTATCACCATCGCCAACATCGACAGCCTCGATCCGGCACAGGTGATCCACGGTAACGAGAAGGTGATCCGCCCGCGCCTGGCCGATGCCGCCTTCTTCTACGATACCGATCGGCGTCGCCCATTGGCGGACCGGGCCCCCGAACTGGCCGGCGTGGTGTTTCAACAGAAACTCGGCACCCTGGCAGACAAGGCACATCGCAACGCCGCCGTGGCGGCCTTCATCGCGGGTCGCATCGACGCCGACGTGACGCAAGCGCGTCGTGCCGCTGAGCTGGGAAAATGCGATCTGGTCACCGAGATGGTCCTCGAGTTCCCTGAGCTCCAGGGCATTATGGGCCGCTACTATGCCGTCAACGACGGCGAACCAGCCGAGGTAGCGCAGGCTCTCGAGGAGCAGTATTTACCCCGCTTCGCCAGCGATGTCATCCCCCAGACTCGCACCGGCCTGGCGCTGGCGCTGGCCGATCGCCTCGACACCCTCACCGGGATCTTCGGTATCGGCCAGCGTCCCAGCGGTACCAAGGACCCCTTCGCCTTGCGCCGCGCCGCCATCGGCGTGATCAATATCCTGGTCGAGGGCCAGCTGGCCCTCGACCTGCGTGAGTTGCTCGAACTGGCTGCAGCACAGCATCAGGAGTTGCCCTACGCCGAAGGGCTGGTGGACGAGGTACTCACCTATATGCTCGACCGCTTCCGCGCCTGGGCCCATGACGAGGGCATCGATACCGAGGTCTACCTGGCCGTGCGTGCTCGTCCGGTAACCCAGCCACTCGACTTCGCGCGTCGTCTGCGTGCCGTCCAGGGTTTCTCCCATCGCGAGGAAGCCTCCGCCCTGGCCGCCGCTAACAAGCGGGTCTCCAACATCCTGAGCAAGCAGCAGCATGATGGCACCACCGAAGTCGACGCTGGCCTGCTTCAGGAATCCGCCGAGAAGGCGCTCTACGAGGCACTGGCATCGTGTCGTCATACGGTAATGCCACTCTTCTCTGCGGCTCACTACAGCGAGGCTCTAGACGCACTGGCCGGCCTGCGAGAGCCGGTGGACACCTTCTTCGATCAGGTCATGGTGATGGCCGAGGATCCCGAGATACGTCGCAATCGTCTGGCATTGCTTGCCAGCCTTCAGGCCCTCTTCCTGGAAGTGGCGGATATCGCCTTGCTGCAGCAGTAGCACCCCTCTTGACGTCCCTGAGGCCGGCGATGGTGTTCGCCGGCCTTTTTCATGCGTTATTCGATTGTTTCACGTGGAACATTCGAGATGCGAGCAGGACTCAAACAGACTAGCTCTGACCACTTGACCGCTTGGAAGGCAATGTTCCACGTGAAACACTCCGGTGATTGAGCATCAAGCCGGCAAGGAGACTCCCCATGCCCTTACCTGACCGTCTCGTGATCCTCGACCGTGACGGCGTCATCAACCACGACTCCGACAATTACGTGAAGTCCCTGAAAGAATGGACCCCCTATCCCTCCTCCATAACCGCCATCGCTAGGCTCAGCCGCGCCGGTTGGACAGTGGCTGTTGCCACCAACCAATCTGGCATTGCCCGTGGTTATTATGATGAGGAAGCCTTGAAGGCCATCCATGCACGCCTCCATGAGCTGGTTCGCGAAGCGGGTGGGGAGATTGCCCATATCGCTTACTGCCCGCATGGACCTGAGGACGGCTGCAGATGTCGCAAACCCTTGCCAGGCATGCTGGAAGAGATTAGGCGCGCATTGGGGATGAAGAACCTTGAGAGCAGCTGGATGGTCGGAGATAGTCAGCGCGACCTGAAGGCCGGCAAGATCATGGGCTGTCGGACAGTACTGGTTCGCACTGGCAAGGGCCTTCGAACGGAGCAACAGAGCATGGAGCAACAGGGGAAGAGGCTAGAGGGGGCGAAGGTGTTCGATGACCTGGCCACCTTCGTGGATTGGCTGCTGGCCCGGGGAGACAGCGACGAGCAAAGCTGCCCAGCCAGGCAGACAGCATACTGAATCGAGTAGGAGGGGGAGTCGCCTCCCCCGTCCTCTCACACCACCGGGCATACGGTTCCGTACCACGGCGGTTCACGAAGAACGATTAAGCCCTC
>NZ_SNWH01000009.1 GCF_004361885.1 Halomonas ventosae | reverse complement strand
ACGAAGCAACAGGGCAGCGCTGTGCCGCTGCGAACATGGCCGAGGCATTAGCTTAAACTCAGGCAAATTCTGTCTTGACCGTGGGGTCCACTTTAGTCATGCCGCCCGCTAGCCTGCCAGGGAGCGCCATGAACTTCTGCAGTCATTGTGGCCATCGCGTGCGCTTCGCAATCCCCGAGGGGGACGACCGGCCGCGCTATTTCTGTGACGCATGCGGCACCATCCACTACCAGAATCCGCGCATCGTCGCCGGCACCCTGCCGGTCAGCGGCAGCCGGGTGCTGCTGTGTCGCCGGGCCATCTCCCCGCGCAAGGGCTATTGGACCCTGCCGGCGGGCTTCATGGAGAACGCCGAGACCACCGTCGAGGCGGCCGCCCGCGAGACCCGTGAGGAGGCCTGTGCCGAAGTTACGATCCACGGGCTCTATACCCTGATCAACCTGCCGCACATCGACCAGGTTTACATGATCTTTCTTGCCGATCTCGCCGGCGGCTTCGCGGCCGGGCCCGAAAGCCTCGAGGTGGCGCTGTTCGAGGAGCACGAGATTCCCTGGGACGAGCTCGCCTTCCCGACCATCGAGCGCACTCTTCGGCATTTCTACGATGATCGGCGGGATGCCAGCTTTCCGCTGCACGTCAGCGACATCACCGCCGAGGATCGCGAACGCTACGTTGGCAGTGCCTGACGGGGGCAGCGCCTGATCCCCCTCAGTCCCGATCGATGGTGAAGGGCGACCAGGTCTGGCGGGTAGGCATGACTTCCAGCCGGTTGATGTTGATGTGGTCTGGCAGTGTCGCCACGTGGAAGATCTGCTCGGCGATGTCCTCGGCCTGCAGCGGCGTGGTGCCGCGGTAGAGGGCATCCGAGGCGGCCTGGTCGCCCTTGGTGCGCACCAGCGTGAACTCGGTCTCGGCCATCCCCGGCGCAATGTCGGTGACCCTGACCCCGGTGCCTTTCAGGTCGCAGCGCAGGTTGTAGCCGAACTGCTCGACGAAGGCCTTGGTGGCGCCGTAGACGTGGCCGCCGGGATAGGGCCAGCTGCCGGCCACCGAGCCGATGTTGATGATGCTCGCCCCGGCGCCGGTGGCGATCAGGCGCGGCAGCAGGGCATGGGTGACGTTGACCAGCCCGGTGATGTTGGTGTCGATCATGGTGTGCCAGTCGGCGAGGTCTACCTCCTGGGCTGGCTGGGGCGCCAGCGCCAGGCCGGCATTGTTGACCAGGCAGGTGACCTGGCCAAGTTCGTCGGGCAGCGTCTCGACCGCGCGGGCCACCGCCTCGGCGTCCCGCACGTCCAGGGTGAGGGTCAGCACCTCCACGCTGTCGCCGAGTTCCTGCTTCAGAGCCTCCAGCCGCTCGCTGCGGCGGCCGGTGAGAATCAGCGACCAGCCGGCGGCGGCGAAGCGGCGGGCGGCGGCGCGACCGAAGCCGGAGGTGGCACCGGTGATCATGGCGATGGGCATGGGGACTCCTCCTCGAAGTAATGGTGTCTTAAATCCTCCATCATAGGCCGTATATCAAGGTGTCTCCAGCACCCGCAGGTCATGCCCGGCCAGGGAGGCGAGCCTTGTGCTGGCAGTGGCCCCGGTATCATGCACGTGGTCTAATGGGACATGATTACCTCAATTTATGGCTCGCCGGTTTCGGCACCTCGGGTAGCATCTACGCCCATTCCCCTGCGTCAGTGGTGTACGACACTGTCATGGGGCTAACTTATACGCCAGCCTTGACGGCCTCATCAGCGTCAACAGCCCCCGGCCAACCTCTACCCGGGCGGTGGAAGCCGGCACCCTGAGCCTGCGCTTCGGTCCCAGGCCGGCGACGGCGAGCTGGCCGAGCTCTGCACGCGCCTGGTGCATCTCGACACAGCTCGCAAGCCGATCCCGACCCGGCCAGTGTCGCCGCCTACGATGAGGTCCATGACCGCTATCGCCGGTGCCTGGCCGAGCGTCATTCCATTAGCTGATTCCATGGCACGATGCCTTGCACCGCAAGAGAGGAACCCCCCATGACGACCAAACTCGACAGCCTGAAGAGCCACTCTCTGGTGGTCGCGGATACCGGCGACCTTGACGCCATCAAGCGCTATCGGCCGCATGACGCCACCACCAATCCCTCGCTGCTGCTCAAGGCCTTCGACCTGCCTGGCTACCAGGCGTTGATCGACGAGGAGCTCGCCGCCGTGAAGGCCGAATACCCGGACCGGCAGGCCCCGGTCGAGCACGCCGTGGATCGCCTCGCCGTGGCCATGGGCGCCGAGATCGCCCGGCACATTCCTGGGCGCATCTCCACCGAGGTGGCCGCGCGCCTCTCCTTCGACGAGGAGACCAGCGTGCGCAAGGCCCATGAGCTGATCGAGCACTACGACCGGCGCGGCGTGAGCGGAGATCGCGTGCTGATCAAGCTGGCTTCCACCTGGGAGGGCATTCGCGCCGCCGAGCGCCTCGAGCGCGAGGGCATCCAGTGCAACCTGACCCTGCTGTTCAGCGACGCCCAGGCCCAAGCCTGCTTCGACGCCGGCGTATTCCTGGTCTCACCCTTCGTCGGACGGGTCACCGACTGGTACAAGCAGGTGACCGGCCGCGACTACCCGCCAGAGGAGGATCCGGGTGTGCGCTTCGTACGTAGTGTCTGCGAACGGGTCGGTCACGGTGGCTACGACACCGTGGTGATGGGAGCGAGCTTTCGCACCGTCGGCCAGGTGCTGGCGTTGGCCGGCTGCCCGCGGCTGACCATTTCACCGGCACTGCTCGAGCAGCTGGCAGCGGAGGAGGGCGAGGTGGCCCCGGCGGTGACGATTCCCACTGCCGGGGAGCGCCCCATGCCTCTCGACGAGCCCACCTTCCGCTGGCGCCACAATCAGGATGCCATGGCCAACGACAAGCTGGCCGAGGGGATCCGTCGCTTCGACGAGGACCAGCGCACCCTGGAGGCGCGCCTCGCCGAGCGTCTGAGCTGAGCGGTAGGCCGTCAGCTTCCGCCGACTGGCAAGCGGTGATCGAGCATCAGGAGGTCCGGGCGGGCGATCCGCTCCTCTGTGACCGTGTCGTTCACAGCGACTCCAGCCGCCAGAGGTCGAAGGCTGGCTCCTGGTAGGGGTGGGCGAGGCGCAGCGCCGCCACTGCCTCGCGGATCAACGCATCCTCGCAGACCAGCTCCACTTTGAGCTCTTCCACGTGTTTCAGGTCGCCGACCCGTCCGATATGCGGGTCGGCCCCATCCAACGGCCTGAACTGACCCGTGCCCCGGGTCTGGAAGCAGCACGCCTCATAGTCGCCGATGCGCCCGGCGCCGGTGGCGAAGATGGCGTCCTTGACGGCCTCGGCGTTGGCCAAGGGGACGAAAAATGCCAGCTTGTACATGGTTCCGGCTCTTCTCTGCTGTGGGTGTACCCTCCTTGTGCCATATCAAGGCAAAATCGTCAGCCTTTGCGACCATCACATCGGCAAGCGCGGGTCACGACTACGTGGCGGTGGATATGGCCATGCTGAGGTCGTGAACCACCGGGAAGTCGCGATGCTGATTGTCTGTAAAAAGAAGTGAGCGGTAACCAATAGGACATTGACCCTCATGGGCGGTGTTGCTAGGTTTACTGAACATACATTCATGGTTGTTTGTTACGGGTGCCGGGTAGGGACATTGCATGCAAACCAGGGGAGCGGTGTGGTGGTCAGTGTTGTTGGTGGCATCAATGCCGCTCTCGGCTGTTGGGTCGGGGCTCTTGACGCTCAAGTCCGAGAACGATGTCTACTCCAATAGTGGCGATGACGGTCATTATTCCAACGGGGTCGAGCTTATCTGGTCGTTTGAGCCGGGCAATAATCACTGGCTGCGCAGGCTAGCCGAACGGTTGCCCGGCTGGCGAGGAAGTCACGTGGAGAGTGGGGCATACCGGCTTACCCATCAGATATATACGCCGAATGATATCAGCACTCCGTCGCTGATAGAGGATGACCGCCCCTATGCAGGGCTTCTTCTCGCAGGAGTCTCGCTGTTCGATCAGATCTCGCACCGTGGTTGGCGCGAAGTCAGAGGTCTCAACATGGACGTGGGCATCGTTGGACCAGCCTCCGGTGCCGAGTGGATCCAACGTGAGTTTCATGAGTTGGTCTCGTCCACCGAACCGCGGGGCTGGGATCACCAACTCGATAATGAGCCGGTCGTCAACCTTGCCTACAAGCACGCCTGGCTCGACAGGTTCAGTATTGATGGTTATCAGGTGGAGTATGGGCCTACAGCCGGTTTTTCTCTGGGGAACCTGTATACCTATGCGTCGACCGGACTGGGGCTGCGTTTCGGAGAGAACCTCGAGCGCAGTCTGGGAATTCCCGCCATTGCCCCTGCCCAAGGGAGTTGGAGTTCTTTCCGTCCCGGTCAGGACGTTAGCTGGTATGCCTTTGCTTCGCTTGAAGGCCGCTACATGGCCCACAATCTTCTGCTCGACGGCAATACCTTTACGCAAAGCCATTCGGTGGAACGTGAGGAGTGGGTAGGCGATGCTCTTGCCGGCTTGGCGTTGACCTGGGACCGCTGGCAGCTTTCCTTTTCCTATGCCTTGCGCACCGATGAATTCACCCGGCAGGAGTCACAAGACACCGTCGGCTCCTTTATGCTGTCGCGCTGGTTTTGAACTGGAACCATTAGGGCTCGCAAGCTCCCGTGGCTAGGTCGGCCCTGAGAGCATTTCCAAGCAGGCAAGCAGGATTGTCGGCCTCTTCAGGCCATCTGGCTAATGGTTTTACGGAAACGGGTCAGTGAGATGGTGAATAGCACGCTGCCAATCACCCATAGCATTAGAAACTGTTCCCAGACCACATCAATGCCGGCACCGCGAAACAGAATGGCCTGGCTCAGCTCGACGAAATGGGTCGTAGGTGCTAGCAACATCACGTTCTGAACCAGTTCAGGCATACTTTCGCGCGGCGTGGCGCTACCAGAGAGCATCTGCAGCGGTAGCAGGAACAGGATCATCAGCATGCCGAACTGGGGCATGCTACGGGCCAGTGTCGCCAGGAAGATGCCCATTGAGGTGGTAGCGAACAGATGAAGGGCCGCACCAGCCAGGAACAAGGCTACCGAGCCTTCTATCGGTACCTGAAGCAGGCCGCGTACGATGAAGGTCAGTGATAACGTCACCGCCAGCAAGACCACGACCCCCATCGACCACACCTTGGCCAGCATGATCTGCGTTGGTGTCACTGGCATCACCAGCAGGTGCTCGATGGTACCGTGTTCGCGCTCGCGGATCAGCGCCGCCCCCGTCAGAATGATCGAGAGCATCGTGACGTTGTCGATGATAGACATCAGCGAGCCGAACCAAGATTGTTCCAGATTTGGGTTGAAGCGCGCCCGTAGTGCCAGTTCGACGGGAGGGGCAGTGCTAGCGCGATAACCCTTCACGAACTCGTTGATCTCTCCCATGACGATCTGTTGGACATAATTGTTGCCTGCGAAGGCTTGGCTCATGCGCGTGGCATCGATATTGAGCTGAAGGTCGGGCGTACGTCCCGCCAGTACATCACGCTGGAAATTGGCCGGAATGACCAGCGCGAAGGTGAAGTTTCCGGCATCCAGTCCGGGATCCATTTCCTGGAAGGTGATAATTTCCGGATGCACGAACTGCGGCGGGTAGAAGGCCGAGACGATCCGGGTAGAGAGCGGTGAGTCGTCCTCGTCGACGATAGCGATAGGCGCGTTGTTCAGCGTCTCGGGCATTGCCGTGGCGGTCGTGTAAATATCAAGGGTGAATACGTAGACGATCAGCACCAGCATTATCGGGTCGCGCCACAGGCTCCAGAATTCCTTGATGCCCAGGCGGTAAATGTTTGCAATCCTGCGCATGTCAGCTCTCCTGTTTCTTCAGCAGGACGATCGCCATTCCCATGATCACCGGTACCGCCAGCAGCATCGGCAGGAACGACCCGATAAGGTCACCTAGCCCTAGGGACTTGCTGAATACGCCGCGGCTAATGGTGAACATGTAGCTGGCTGGATAAATATTGCCGATGAAGCGTCCGGTGCCTTCCAGCGACGAGACCGGATCGATTAATCCCGAAAACTGGATGGCGGGAATCAGCGTGCCGATCATAGCGAAGAACATGGCGGCAATTTGGCTGCGGGTGATGGTCGAGGCCAGCAGGCCCATGCCGGTGGCGATGATGGAAAATACCAGGGCCGACAGCGCTAGGGTCGGGAAGCTACCGGTGATCGGTACGCCGAACAATGTGATCGCCAGCCCGGTCATCAATAAAAAATTGACCATTGCCAAGCCGATGTAGGGAATTTGCTTGCCGATCAGAAACTCGGCGCGGGTGACAGGGGTGACATAAAGGTTGATGATTGAGCCCATCTCTTTTTCACGCACCACCGAGAGTGCCGTGAGCATTGCTGGCAACATCAGCAACAGCAGTGGAATCACGGCAGGAACCATTGCTGGCAGGCTCTGAATGTCGGGATTGTAACGGTAGCGGTTCTCGATATTGACAGTTGCGGCTTCCATCGCCGCTCCAGATTGCCTTGCCCGCTCTTGAAGCCAATGCTGGTGAATGCCCTGTACATAGCCTTGCACGGTTTCGGCGCGCTGAGGCATGGCGCCGTCGATCCAGGCCCCGATCTCGACGTGACGGCCGCGCACCAGGTCGCGACCGAACCCCGGGGGAATCTCGATCGCCAGGGCCAGCTCTCCGCTGCGCATACGCCGATCCAACTCCGCATAGTCCTCAAGCGGTGGGCGTTCGCTGAAATAGTAGGGCGAACCCGATAGGTTCAGCGCGTAATCGTGACTGAGGGAGCTCTGGTCCCGGTCGAGGATGGCATAGTTGAGATCCTCGACATCCAGGCTGATGCCGAACCCTATCACGAACATCAGGATCAATGAGCCGACCAGCGCCAGGGTGGCGCGCACCGGGTCGCGGCGCAGCTCCAGGGTTTCGCGCCACATATAGCTGAGCAACCGCTGCAGGCTGAAGCGTCGGTGGCGTGGTGCGCCGTGATGCGTCTCTTTGGCGATGAGTGGGGTATCCGAGGGGGAGACGGCTTCTTGGGGCGAGGTCTCCTGTGTGGAACTCTCCTGATCGGCGCCAGCCTCGAGCAGATAACCGATGAAGGCGTCCTCCAGCGTCGCCGCTCCGCGCTTTTCGACCAGCGCCGCCGGGGTGTCACTGTCCAGAACCTTACCTGCGTGCATCATCGACATACGATCGCAGCGCTCGGCCTCGTTCATGAAGTGGGTGGAGATGAAGATTGTTACCCGGTCGTGGCGCGACAGTTCAATCAGTAGGCGCCAAAAAGCATCCCGGGCAATGGGGTCAACCCCAGAGGTGGGCTCGTCAAGAATCAGTAGCTCGGGTTTGTGAACCATCGCGACCGCTAGAGAAAGCCGTTGACGAATTCCTAGTGGCAGGTTTTCCGGCAGGGCATTGAGAACATTGCCGAGACTGAAACGCTCGACCATCTCGGCGACTCTTGCGGGTATATCTTGTGTTGCGATCTGGAATAGGCGTGCATGCAGCACGAGGTTCTGGTGGACCGTGAGTTCGCCGTACAGCGAGAAGGCCTGCGACATATAGCCGACTCGTCGGCGGGTGGCGATGTCGTGAGGATCGACCTCTTGACCGAATAGCCAGGCTCGCCCCTCGCTGGCGGCCAGCAGTCCGGTGAGCATCTTCATGGTGGTCGACTTGCCACAGCCGTTGGAGCCGAGGAAGCCGAATATCTCGCCGCGCCGGATACGGAAACTGACATGGTCGACGGCGGTGAAGTCGCCGAAACGCATGGTGAGTTCCTGAGCCTCAATGGCGGCTTCACCGTCATCCAGTTCCAGCGGTGGGATATCCACCGGCTTGTAGCCACGCTTTTTCTCTTCCGGCAGCAGCTCGATAAAGGCGGTTTCCAATGAGTCGCTGCCGGTGCGTGTCAGTAGTTCCTGGGGAGAACCGGTGGCGAGTATCTTGCCGGCGTCCATGGCCACTAGCTGGTCGAAACGCTGGGCTTCGTCCATGTAGGCGGTAGCGACGATCACGCTCATCTGCGGGCGATCGCCGCGGATGCGGGCGATCAGCTCCCAGAACTGGGCGCGGGCCAGCGGGTCGACCCCGGTGGTGGGCTCGTCGAGAATCAGCAGGTCAGGGTCGTGGATCAGCGCGCAGCATAGCCCCAGTTTCTGTTTCATGCCGCCGGAAAGCTTGCCGGCGGGGCGCTCGAGGAAGGGGAGTAGCCCGGTGCTGCGGGTCAGGTCGTCGATGCGACGCCGACGTTCTTTGGCACCGTGGCCGAATAGACGGCCAAAAAACTGCAGGTTCTCCTCGACGGAGAGTGTCGGATAGAGGTTCTTGCCTAAGCCTTGTGGCATGTAAGCAATGCGCGGGCCGACCTCGTTGCGATGGCGTTTGTTGCTCATCTCTCCGCCCAACACCGTGACCGTGCCTTCTTGGATTTTGCGGGCGCCAGCAAGCAGCGATAGCAGGCTGGATTTGCCGACGCCATCCGGGCCGATCAACCCGACCATGCATCCGGCCGGCAGGGCCAGGTCCAGCGCATCCAGGGCTATGGTGCGGCCGTAGCGCAAGGTAAGCGTGCTGACTTGGGCGACGAGCTGCGTCTCTTGGTTCATGGAATGACATTGACCTTGAGGTGTTCGGGCCAGGTGGCGTCACTGTCGAGCTTCAGGTAAGCCATACCGGGCAGGCCCGTCTTGACCTGATCGATATGCTCGAGCAGCAGGTTCGGATCGATCTGGGCGCGAACGCGAAACATCAGCTTCTGCCGTTCGCTTTCGGTTTCCACGGTCTTGGGGGTGAACTGGGCCACGCTGGATACGAAGCTGACCCTGGCGGGAATTACATAGTCCGGGGCAGCATCCAGCACCAGGTGCACTTCGTCGCCGATGGCAACCCGGCCTACCTCGCGAGTGGGCAAGAAGAAGGTCATGTAGACCTTGGTGAGGTCGACCAGATTGACTACCTTGCCCCCGGCACCCAGCACCTCGCCGGGTTCGGCCACGCGGAACTGTACGCGGGCCAGGCGGTCGCTTTTGAGCTTGCTGTCCTCCAGGTCGGCCTCGATACGTTGGATCGCGGCCTGGGTGGCTTCCACCTCCGACTCGGCCTCGATGACCTGAGATTCGGCAGCGCGGATAGCGGCCTGGGCGGAGAGCACCTGGGCATTGGCCGAGGCCAGGGCGGCCTGCTGGCTCTGGTAGTCGGCCAGGGTGTCGTCGAACTGTTGCCGAGAGATGGCATTGCGCTCCACCAGGCTGGCTGAGCGCTCGTAGCGCTTGCGTGCGGCGTTCAGCTCTGCCTGGCGCTGGTTGACCACGGCTCTTGCGGTTTCAAGTTCGCTCTGGCGCATGGCGACCATGGCTCGGGCTGTCTCCAGGGCATTCTCGGCTCGGCGGTTCTGTGCTCTGGCTTGGGCCAGCTCGGCCTCAAGTGTGTCGGTATCCATGCGAGCGACGATCTGGCCAGGCTCCACGAAATCTCCTTCGTCGACCAGTACCTCGTCGAGGCGGCCGGCGACCCGGGTGGCGATATCGATCTCGGTGGCTTCGATGCGCCCATTGCCGCTGGTGATGCCCTCACCGGGGCCCTCGGGCTGCAGTTCCCGCCAGACCAGCCAGGCCGCGATGCCAACAGCGGCAATGGCCGCCAGGCCCTTGATCAGCTTGCTTTTATGGCTTGTCTTCATATTGTCGCATCCACGATTGATGGTTGGTTAAGCGGCTAACGTTACGTATCGAGACTCTGCATCGATGGGATGGCCATCATGACGTGGCAAGCTGGGCCAGGGTCCAGTCGACCAGCTCGAAGGCAGCCCGGTCGGCGGCGCGACCGAAGGCATCGACCACGGCCTCGAGGCTGTCGTCATCGCTTGCGACCACCGCCTCGATGCGGCGGCTGGCCAGCACCTCGCGGCTGCCCTCGTCGAGCAGCTGGACCTCGAGGCGCAGCACCACCTCGGGCGTGCCCTCGCGGTAGCGGCTGTGGAAGGCTCCCAGGTGGCTCGCCAGGGCAGCGTCGCTGCGCGCCCGGCTGGTGTCGTCCACCACGGCGGCCAGGCGGCCATCGAGGCGGAAAGCCGCGAGCAGGTGGTCGCGCAGGAGTTGTGGGGCATCGTCGCGCCAGCGGGCCCTGGCATAGGCCTGGAACTCCCCGGGGGAGGGCATGACCAGCAGGCGCTGTCCATTCAGTGGCGCTCCGGCGCTGGGGGTATCGACCCGCAGAGTTAGGTCGTGGGTTACATCGGAAGCTACCGAACGTGTCGGTTCAGGCAGCATGAATAAACGTACCGGCTGCTGTTCGGGGAGCAGGCTGCAGCCCGCCAGCAGCAGAGCCATCAGCAGGGTTGGCAGTGCCGCGGCAAGGCGTGGCGAGAAGCGCAGGATCATGGGGTGAACTCCTGGATTGCGTCGCGGTTCAGCAGGGTGGCGGCGGGATTGTCCTCCAGGTCTCGCACCAGGCGGTTGAGGGCGCGCAGTGCGGCGTGCAGTTCGCGCATGGCCGGGTCAAGCTCGCCCACGCCCTGCAGACCACGGGCCAGCGAAGCTTCATGGGTATGGGTCAGGCGATCGATTCGCGCCGTAATGGCCTCCAGCGAGGCCATGGCACGCCGTGCACTCTGCAGGGTCGCGCGGCCCTGCTCGTCGAGCAAGGCGTTGGCCGTCTCGCCCAGGCGGTTGAAACCCTGCAGGGAAGCCTTGAGCTGTTCGCCAGCCTCACCGAAGCGCGCCATTACTTCGCCAAGGGTGGTGCGCTGATCGACCAGCGACTGCGAGGCGAGCTCCAGGTTGCCCAGGGTGCGCGTCAGGCGCTCGGCGTTCTCATCGGAGAGCAGCTGGTTGGCGTTGGTCAGCAACCGGTCCACCTGGGTGAAGAGCTCCTCGCTGTTGGAGAGCAGCGAACTCAGCGGCGAGGGCTCGGCCTGGATCAGCGGGGGATCCGCGCGGTCGCCCTCCAGGCGGGGACTCTGGGGTGTGCCGCCGGAGAGCTGGATGTTCATGGTGCCGGTGATATTGGCCAGCGCCAGGCTGGCGCGGGTGTCCTGCTTGATCGGGACGTCGCTGTAGACACGGATCAGCGCCCTCACCTGGCGCGGGTCCCGGGGGTCGAGGCGCAGCCTGACCACGTCGCCGACCTCGATGCCGCTGTACTGGACGGCATTGCCCTCGGAGAGCCCGCTGACCGCGCGGTTGAAGCCGACTTCGTACCAGGCATAGTCGCGATCGACGCTGGACTTGCCGAGCCACAGGGCGAACAGCAGCGCGCTGCCCAGGGTGATCACCGTGAACAGCCCGATCAGCACGTGGTGGGCGCGGGGTTCCATCGTCAGGGCTCCTCCACCGGGTGGGCCGCCCGCTGGGCGGCGCGGCCTCGGGGGCCATGGAAATAGTCGTGGATCCAGTCGTCGTCGGTGGCCGAGACGACGTCAAGGCAATCGGCGACCAACACCCGGCCACGCGACAGCACGGCCACCCGGTCGCAGGCGGTATAGAGGGTGTCCAGGTCGTGGGTGACCAGGAAGACGCTCAGCCCCAGGGCGTCGCGCAGGGTCAGGATCAGGCGGTCGAAGGCCGCTGCGCCGATCGGGTCCAGGCCCGCCGTCGGCTCGTCAAGAAACAGCACCTCCGGGTCGAGCGCCAGGGCGCGCGCCAGGGCCGCCCGCTTGATCATGCCACCGGAGAGCTCGGCAGGATACTGGATCGCCGCCTCCCCGGGCAGGCCGGCAAGCGCCAGCTTGACCCGGGCCAGGGTCTCGGCATCGGCGCGGGAGAGTCCGATATGCTCGATCAGCGGCAGGGCGACATTCTCCTGCAGGGTCAGTGAGGTGAACAGTGCCCCACGCTGGAAGAGCACCCCGAAACGGCGCTCCACCTGGGAGCGCTCCCGGGCCGAGAGACCCAGGAGGTCCTCGCCGAACACCTCGATCTGCCCGGCGCTGGGCCGCAGCAGGCCGACGATGCTGCGCAGCAGGACCGACTTGCCGGTGCCCGAACCGCCGACCACGCCGAGGATCTCGCCCGGGTAGAGGTCGAGGTCGAGCTCCTCGTGGACGCTGTGCTGGCCGAAGCGGTTGGCCAGCCCGCGGACCCGGATCAGTGGCGTTTCGTCCCTTGAGGTGCATGCCTCGCTCACCAGCCCATCTCCATGAAGAACAGCGCCGCCACCGCATCCAGCAGGATCACCACGAAGATCGACTGCACCACGCTCGAGGTGGTGTGCTCGCCCACGGACTGGGCGCTGCCGCTGACCTTGAAGCCCTCCAGGCAGCCGATCACCGCCACCAGGAAGGCGAACAGCGGCGCCTTGGACAGCCCTACCAGGAAGTGCTCGAGGGGGATGTCGCGCTGCAGGATAGCCAGGAACTGGGTGAGGGAGATGTCTAGGGCCAGCAGACAGACCAGGGCCCCACCGAGGATGCCGCTGAGCATGCCCACGAAGGTGAGGATTGGCAAGGTCAGCATCATCGCCAGCACCCGCGGCAACACCAGCAGCTCGATGGGGTCCAGGCCGAGGGTGCGCACGGCGTCGAGCTCCTCGTTGGCCTTCATGGCGCCGAGCTGGGCCGTGAAGGCGCTGGCGGTGCGACCGGCGAGCAGGATGGCGGCGAGCAGCACACCGAACTCGCGCAGGAAGGCGAAGGCGACCAGGTTGACGGTGTAGATGGTGGCGCCGAAGTCGCGTAGCACCGTGGCGCCCAGAAAGGCGATCACGGCGCCCACCAGGAAGGTCAGCAGGGCGACGATGGGCAGGGCGTTGAGGCCCGTCTGGTGCAGCTGGGCCACCACCGAGGTGAGGCGCCATCGGCCCGGCCGCCAGGCGGTGATGGCGAGGGTGGCGAGCACCTGGCCGATGAAGCCGAGCAGCTGGCGTTGCTGCTGCCAGAGCCCCTCGACGAGCTGGCCGGTCCGCGCCAGGCTGTCCCTCAGCGGCCGGACGCGGCGCGCTTCGGGCGGCCGATTGTCGGCCATCGCCTCGCCCAGGGTGCGCAGCAGGGCGCGGCGGCTCGCCGGCAGGTCGGGGGCCCAGTCGTCGATCGCGGCGAGCGGTCCGGCGCCGACTAGCTCCATCAGCAGCACGGCGCCGGCGGTATCCAGAGCGGAGAGCCGCTCGAGGTCGACCCCCTCGGAGGAGGGCTCGCGGGCCTGCGCCAGGTGCTCGACCTGGCGCTTCAGGGGCGCGTAGTGCACCAGGGTCCAGTCTCCGGCGATGGCCAGACGGCCGTCCTGCTGGTTGATGTGGCCTGGCTCGGTCATGGGCAATGGCGTCTCGGGTGTGTCATGGTAGCCGATGGTATCAGCTTTGAGTCCCTTTATATGCGGCGTTATATCAGGCTTTGATTTCAGCTCAGCCTGCGCCGATCGCCTTGAGCCAGCGTAGCCCCCGCTGCCACCAACTCGAGACCCTGCCGGCGGAACCAGGCAACAGGCCGCGCTGGGGCTGCTCGAGGAAATCGGCGATGGGGCGGACCTGGCTTGGCCGGTCGAGCATCGGGGCGTGGCCGCAACCGGGCGCCTCGAGGCTGACCAGGCCGGGCTGTGTCTTGGCCATGCGCATCACGTTTTCGGCCTTGAGCAGTGGTGAGTCCGCGCCATGCACGACCATCAGCGGGCAGCGGATCGCCGCCCAGTCGGCCCAGGTGTCCCGGGGGGTGTCGTGGACGAATTGCTCGCCGATACGCGGATCATAGTGGTAGGTCCAGCTGCCGTCGGGCAGACGCCGGGCGCTGCCCAGGGCGAGGCGTCGCCAGGCGTCGTCGCCCTCGATGCCGAAACCCGTGTAGTGGCGCCTGAGCTCGGCCTCGAGCTCGCCGAAGCGAAAGAAGCGGTGGGGCACGCCGAAGTAGCTGGCCAGGCTCGCCAGACCGTCGGGATCGAGTTCCGGGCCCACGTCGTTGAGCACCAGGCGCTCGATGCGCGATGCCGTCTCGGGCTCGGCGGCCAGCAACATGCCGATCAGCCCGCCCATGGAGGTGCCCACCCAGGGCACCTGCGCGAGCTCAAAGTGGTCGAGTACCGCCACTGCTACCTTCATGTAGTGGGTGTAAAGATAGTCGTGGGCGGGGTAGAGCGACCAGCTCGACAGGCCGCGTCCTGGTGTGTCCGGGGCCAGGACCCGCCAGTCGGGGCCCAGCACGCGGGCGAAGTCCTCGAAGTCACCGCCGTGGCGGGCCAGGCCGTGCCAGGCGACAACGGTGCGCGGCGCCTCGGGGTGCCAGATGCGCACGGCAATCTCCAGCTCCCTTACCCTGACGAGTTCCAGAGCGTCCATGGATTTTCTCTCTCAGTAGCCTATGCTGCAGGACGGCATAGCGGAATTTGCCCAGCCTTTCAGGTAGCATCCACATTTCCCGATGTCCCGGCAATGGGATTCAGCATCGAAACATGCGACAATGTATGTAAGCTGTCCGATCAGAACCCGAGGATGACTCGATGACACCTCACCGCACCCTGCGTCGTGCCCTGCTGCCGGCACTGATCGCGTCGACCTTCGCCTTGCCCCTGCAGGCGGCCGACCTGTTGACCATCACCCGCGACGCCCTGGAGTACAATGCCCAGCTGGCTGCGGCCCGTTCACAGACCGACAGCGTCGCGGCGGGGCGGGATGTGCAGCGCGCAGACCTGCTACCTCAGGTCGATGTTTCCAGTGACGTGACTCAGACACGTGACTATCAGGCTGACTCGAGTTCAAGCTCGACCTCGACCTCGAGCGATCTTTCCGCTTTAGGTGGCGTGACGTCAACATCTGGCTTGGGCGTCGAGGATGATCGCTTCACTACGACGAGTCTCTCGCTTAATGCTACCCAAGCCTTGTTTGATGCCCGCAACCGTCGCGAAGTCAACCGCGCCGAGAGTGCCCTTGACCAGCAGATCTACCAACTGGCCGCCACCGAGCAGCAGGTGCTGATTGACGTCTCCTCGGCCTACTTCGAGATCCTGCGGGCTTACGAGGTACTCGAGGCGCGGCGCGCCCAGGAGCGGGCCATCGGTCGACAGCTGGAACAGACCCGGGAGCAGTTCGAGGTGGGGCTGATCGCCATCACCGATGTGGAGGAGGCCCGGGCACGCTTCGACCAGGCCCGTGCTGAACGCATCGCGGCCGAGAGCGATCTGCAAGTCAATTTCGAGGCGCTGGAACGCCTGACCGGGAAGCGCTACGAGAGTATCGAGTCGCTGCAGGCGGCGCTTCCCGTCGAGCCACCGAGCCCCAGCGGGCGCGACCAGTGGGTCGCGCTGGCGATGGAGAATAGCCCGCTGATCCTGGCCCAGCAGGCCGGCGTGGAGATCTCGCGCGACGAGCTGTCGATCTCGCGGGCGGAGCGGTTACCGGTCGTCGAGGCCTTCGCCAACTATCGCTACAGCGATGGCAACAACCAGAGCTACGACGACAAGAGCTCACGCTCGCAGCTCGGCGTGAGTGTCTCCCTGCCGCTCTACACCGGGGGGCGCACCAGCGCCGACATTCGGCGGAGCACCTTCGACCTCGAATCGAGCCAGTATAACCTGGAGGACCAGCGGCGCAGCACCATCCAGCAGGTACGTTCCCGATATACGCAGGTCAGCAACGACGTCCTCACCGTCGAGGCGCGGGCGCAGGCCATCGTCTCCAACCGCAGCGCGCTTGAGGCCACCCGTGCCGGCTATGAGGTAGGCACGCGTAACATCGTCGATGTGCTCAACGCCGAGCAGAACCTTTACTCGGCCGTGGCCAACTACGCCGAGGCGCGCTACGACTACGTGATCGACCTGCTCACGCTTCGCCAGCAGGCGGGCACCCTGGACGTTGCCGCCCTCGAGGAGGTCAACGCCTGGCTTGACGGCGACCCTGTCGCTTTCACCCTGCCGGAGGTCAACACCGGCAGCCGCTACGATCGGGCGATGGATATCGGGGTGCCGCCGCTTCCCCGGGAATGATGTTTAGCAGTCTAAAATTTACATCCATACATGTATGGATGTAGGATTTGTTTACCTCTGACGACGCCAACGGGAACGACCGACACTATGAAAATGTTTTTCCGACACGGCCGGACGAACCTGCTCGTCTTTGCCGCGGCCCTGTTGCTGGCTGCCTGTGGCCAGGAGCAAGCCCCCCAGCAGGCTGCCGGCAACCAGGAGCAGCCGCCGCATCCGGTTGAAGTGACGACCATCGCCCGCCAAGATATCCCCTTGGATAAGACCTACCCTTCTTTGCTGCGCAGCGATAAAGAGGTCATTCTGGTGGCCCGTGTCACGGGTTTCCTCGAGCAGCGCCGTTTTGAGCCCGGTCAGTTGGTGGAAGAGGGGCAGAATCTCTACACCATCGAGCCGGACCTCTACCAGGCCGTGGTCAACCAGCGCGAGGCAGATCTGCAGAGCGCTCGCGCCGAGTTGGCCCGGGCCCAGCGGGATGCTGAGCGTTTCGAGCGGCTGCTGAGCCAGAACTCGGTGAGTCGGCAACAGTACGACCAAGCGCTGGCGGATATGCGTGTTGCCCAGGCCCGGGTCGCCCAGGCCGAGGCCGCCCTTGCCAGCGCCCAGATCGACCTGGACTATGCCGAGGTGACCGCACCGGTGTCGGGCCGGATCAGCCTCAGCCGCGTCAATGTCGGCAACCTGGTCAACCCGGGCACTGAACTCGCCATCATCACGCCCCTCGATCCCATCGAGGTTCGCTTCCAGCTACCCCAGGAGGACGCCTTCGCCCTGCGCCGCCAGCTAGGCGAGGAGTCCGTCGAGACGATCACCGCCGTGCTTCGCGTGCCCGGTGAGGAAGGTTCCGAGGGCGAGAGCCCCACCTTAGAGGGGCGCCTCGAATTCCTAGGCTCTCGGGTAGATGAGGCTACCAGCACTGTCCAGGCCAGTGCCACCTTTGCCAACCCGGGGGGTCGCGTGCTGCCCGGCCAGTTCGTGCAGGTGAGCCTGAAGGGTCTCAAGCGCTTTAACGTGCTGGCGGTACCCGAGATAGCCATCGGCCAGGGACTGATGGGCCCCCAGGTGTTCGTGCTTGATGAGCAGAATGTTGCCCGGGCCCGCACCGTGGAGCTGGGCGAGGTGGCGGGTCCCTGGCAGATCATCCGCGGCGGCCTTGAAGCTGGCGAGCGGGTGGTGGTCGGCAACCTCGCCGGCATCGAACCAGGCACGGCCATCGATCCCCAGCCCTTCAATGGCGACGCCCAGGCACTGATGGAGCGCGCCATGCAGACCGGGAAGCGGCAGCAGAGTGCTGGCGCGCCCAAAAGTGCCGACGCACAGCGTGGCCAGGCTGATACGGCGTCCGGCGCCGAGGCAGCGTCTGATAAGGCCGACGGAGGCGACAGCTGATGCCGTTCTCCAATTTCTTCATCCAGCGGCCGGTCTTCGCCACGGTGCTGGCGATCATCCTGACGTTGATTGGGGTGATGAGCATGCGGGTGCTGCCAATTGAGCAGTACCCGAGTGTGGTGCCGCCCACGGTCTCGGTGCAGGCCCAGTTCCCCGGCGCCGATGCCGAGACCGTGGCCCAGACGGTGGCCGCTCCCCTGGCTGAGGCGATCAACGGCGTCGAGAACATGCTCTACATGACCTCGACCAGCGCCGACAACGGCACCATGAGCCTCAGCGTGGCGTTCAACATCGGCACCGACGGCGACATCAATACCATCAACGTCAACAACCGCGTCCAGGGGGCGCTGTCGCAGCTGCCCGAGGAGGTGCAGGACCAGGGCGTCACCGTGGAGCTGAGCTCCAGCTCGATCCTGATGCTGGTGGCGCTTATCTCTCCAGAGGGTGACTACAACCGCATCTACATGCAGAACTACGCCACCCTCAACATTCTCGACGAGTTGCGCCAGGTACCAGGTGTTGGTAATGCCGAGGTGCTGGGCGGCGGCGAGTTCGCCATGCGCATCTGGATGGACCCGAACAAGCTGGCCCAGTACGATCTGACCCCCACCGAGGTAGCTGCCGCCATCCGTGCCCAGAACACTGAAGTGCCAGCGGGCAGCCTAGCGGCCACGCCGCAGAAGGACCCTCGCGCTTTCACCTACACCATCACCGCGGGCGGACGACTCAGCGACGTCGACGACTTCCGCGAGATATTCCTGCGTACCAATCCGGATGGCTCGTCGCTGCGCCTGCAGGATGTGGCGCGTATCGAGCTGGGTGCTTCCTTCTATGCTATCGATGCGCGCCTGAATGGCGCGACGATGACGCCGATCATCATCAATCAGCAGCCCGGCGCCAATGCGTTGGAAACGGCCGAAACCGTCAAGGCGACCATGGAGGAACTGGAAGGCCGCTTCCCGCCGGGGTTGGAGTACGTGGTGCCCTATGACACCACGCTGTTCATCGATGCCTCGGTAGAGACGGTTATAAAAACCTTCATCGAGGCCTTCCTGATCGTTGCGGTGATCCTGTTCGTGTTCCTGCAGAACTGGCGTTTCACGATCATTGCCATGTCGGTGGTGCCGGTCTCGGTGCTGGCGACCTTCGCCGGCTTCTTCGCCTTCGGCTTCTCCATCAACCTGCTGACGCTGTTCGCCCTGGTGCTCGCGATCGGCATCGTGGTGGACGACGCCATCCTGGTGGTGGAGAATGTCGAGCGGGTGCTCAGCGAGGACGAGGAGATCACCGTCACCCAGGCCACTATCCGCGCCATGAAGGAGGTGGGCGGCCCGGTCATTGCCACCTCGCTGATCATGGCGGCGGTGTTCGTGCCGGTAGCCTTCCTGGGCGGGTTTACCGGCCAGATCTATCAGCAGTTCGCGCTGACTGTGGCAATCTCGGTGACCTTCTCGGCGCTGATGGCGTTGACCTTCACCCCGGCCCTGTCGGCGATCTTCATCAAGCACAAGCCGACGGTGGGGCAATCAAGGCTGATGCGGGCTGTCTACACGCCGCTGCGTCTCTTCGATCGCTTGTTCGCCGCCATCACCGCTGCCTACATGTGGGTGGTCAAGGCCCTGGTGCGCTTCTGGGGCCTGGCGCTGTTGCTAACGGGGCTGGTGATCGGTGGCTCCTGGTGGCTCTATCAGATCACGCCCTCGTCCCTGGTGCCGGAAACCGACCAGGGCATCGTGCTGGCCAGCGTGCAGTTGCCGGATTCCGCCTCCCTGGCGCGCACCCAGGATTACATGGCCGAGCTGAGCAGCCGCGTCGAGGCGATTGAGGGGGTCCAGTACAGCTCCGCGGTGGCCGGCTATGACATCCTCTCTAGCGCCGTGAACACCGCGCGGGGCGTGATGTTCATCAACATGGACCCCTGGGACGAGCGCGAGCTCACTGCCGAAGAGCTGGTAGGCAGGATCATGCAGCTCGGCGCCCAGGTGCCCGGCGGCTCGGCGATGGCCTTCAACATGCCGCCGATCGTTGGGCTCTCCACCACCGGGGGCTTTACCGGCTACCTGCAGTCCTTCGAGGGGGCGAATTCCGAGGAGTTGTTCCAGGCTTCGATGAAAGTGATGCAGGCCGCGGACGAGCATCCGGCCCTGCAGCGGGTGTTCACCACCTTCAACGTCAACGTGCCGGGCTACCGGGCCGAGATCGACCAGCAGAAAGCGCTCAGCTACGGTGTGGCGCTGGAAGACCTCAACGCTACCCTGTCGAATACCTTCGGCAACGGCTTCGTCAACTACTTCAGCTACCAGAACCGCAACTTCCAGGTCTACCTGCAGAACGAGGACGAGTTTCGCCGGACCCCGGACGACATCAACAACGTCTATGTGCGCGGCGGCAACGGCGAGCGGATCCCGCTCTCGGAGTTCGTGACCCTCGAGCGCCAGGCCAAGCCGACGGTGGTATCGCGCTTCGGGGTCTATCTGGGCGCCCAGTTCCAGGGCAGCCCGGCACCGGGCTACAGCTCCGGCGAGGCGATCGCCGCCATGGAGGAGATCGTCCAGCAGACCCTGGGCAGCGACTGGGGCATGGGCTGGACCGGCACCGCCTACCAGGAGACACAGATGGGCAGTACTGCCAATCTGGCGATCGTCTTTGGTCTGCTGATGGTGTTCCTGATCCTGGCGGCCCAGTACGAGAGCTGGTCGCTGCCGCTGGCGGTGCTCACCGCGACCCCGTTTGCGTTCCTCGGTGGCATCGGCGGCATCGCCCTGCGTGGGCTCGACATCAGTGTTTACGTGGAGATCGGCATGCTGGTGGTGGTGGGGCTGGCGGCCAAGAACGCCATCCTGATCGTCGAGTTTGCCGAGCTGCAGCGTAAGGAGGAGGGCAAGTCGATCCGCGAGGCGGCCATCACGGCGGCCCAACTGCGCTTCCGGCCCATCGTGATGACCTCGCTGGCCTTCATCCTCGGCACCCTGCCTTTGGCACTGGCCACTGGGGCGAGCGATACCAGTAGCCACCATATCGGCACCACCGTTGCCATGGGCATGGGGGCTGTGGCGATGTTGGGAAGTCTCTTCGTGCCGACCTTCTATGCCATGATCGCGGTGGTTTCTGACTGGCTGCAGCGCAAGGTGTTGGGAGGTGGCGGAGAGCATCGCCAGGTGGCAGGTACAGACCAGCCTTGAAGCCTGAGGCAAAAGCCTGGCGCTGGCCCCATGGCATCACGCAACAATAAAAGGGGCGCCCGCATCGCGGGCGCCCCTTTTTCCTATCAAGGGCCGGCCGGTGCACTTGCGAACCGGTCCATGACTCACATCAGGGCGGTGCGTTCTACTCCCACCATGGTCTACGCTGTAAAGAGAGACTCATTCGTTGGCAAAGTATTGCCGGGAGGTCCCCCATGGAAAACGTACGACAGATTGCCCTGAGCTTCCCGGTGGTGTTGTTTAGCGCGCTGCTGGCACTCACCGCCCTCTACTGGCTGCTGGTAGTCTTGCGACTGGCACCGGTAGAATTCTTCGAACACGATAGCCTCAAGGGCGACCACCTGGCCAGCACTTTGGTGGCACTGGGTTTCGCCGGGGTGCCGGCCTCCTTCGCGTTGACGGTGCTGCTGGTACTGGCGGGGGCCATCAGCCTGGGGGTGGAACTCGCCGTGCTGCGCTGGCTGCCGCTGGGGCTGTTCCGTATCCCGGTCGGGGTGGCGGTGCTATGGGGAGCCTTCGCGCTCGCCTCGCCGCTGGCCGCGGCGTTGTGCCATGGCCTGCATCGCTGGTTCCATCGTCATGCTCTGCAGCGGCGCTGCCTGCTGGGCGAAAAGGTAGAGGTGAGGGAAGAGGCGGATGCCGATGGCTGGGCCACGGCGAGACTGGTCGACGACCCGGCATGGCAGGTGCGCCTGCATGGCAAGCCCGGCAACCTGCCGCAGGTCGGCGAGCGTCGGGTGCTGGTCAAGTACGTGGCCGGGGAGGACGCCTACCGCAGCGTGCCGGAGGTCGAGTATCGCGAGGCACGGGCCCACCTCAGCCGGCTGCGCCTGCGCCAGGAGCGGGGTGGCCGGGGGAGGGACGGCGCCGCGGCCTCATCCTGACGCCGTGGCACGCATCAATGCCAGTTCGGTATCCAGCAGCAGCGTGCCGCGTTCAAGAAGCGAAAATTGCTCGTGGTTGCGCAGCCAATCGTAGAAGAGCCCGCCGAGCATCGCCTGCAACAGCTCGCCGGCCACCTCGGGGTCGAGCCCCGAACGCAACTGACCCAGCCGGGCCGCGCAGGTGAAGTAATCGGCCAGGGCACCGCAGGCTTCCTCGGCCATCTCGTTCTGCATGGCCAACGGGTCGATATCGCCGAAGACCTCGCAATGGTGGACAAGGATGGCATGCACGCGCCGATAGCGGGGCTGCTCGAGGCGCTCGAAACCCTTCAGGCAGGCCAGGCGGATCGCCTCGAGGGGACGCTCGGTAACGCTCGGGTCGCCGATTTCCTCCACCAGCTCCTGGAAGGGCATGCGAACGCGCTGCAGCATGGCCTGGAAAAGGTCGGCTTTGTTGCGAAAGTGCCAGTAGATGGCGCCGCGGGTCATGTCGGCATGACGGGCGATCTGTTCCAGAGAAGTACGTGCGACGCCCTTTTTGAGGAAGACCTCCTCGGCGGCGTCGAGTAGTGCTTCCCGCGTGGCGGCGGCCTCAGTCTTGGTGTGTCTGGCCATGTAAGCGGGCTCTCCAGCGTTTTGTTGATGCCTTTATTCTATCCGAGTTCTCTTGTTCTATCCGAGTTGTCTCGCTACTTACATACACTCTTGTATAGATGGCAACCTGCCGATCCGGTCGCACGCTCTCGTCTTTGGTGCGGCAGTAGCGTATAAGGAAGCCTTGAAAAACCCTGTTTTGTGATGCAAGGAGCGGCCATGGCTCGTGCCCCCTTCGAACTTGCCGATATCCGCGTGGCGGCGGGTTCGCGTACCCTGATCGACGTGCCGGTGGCGCGCTTATATACCCATGCACCACTCTACATTCCCGTCGAGGTGGTGCATGGACGTCAGTCGGGCCCAGTGCTGCTGGTGTGCGGCGGGATCCATGGCGATGAGATCAACGGCGTGGAGATCGTGCGTCGCCTGCTGCGCTCGAAGCAGATACAGGGATTGCGCGGTACCCTGATTGCAGTGCCGATCGTCAATGTTTTCGGTTTCGTGCAGCACAGCCGCTACTTGCCGGACCGCCGCGACCTCAATCGGTGCTTTCCGGGCAGCGAGTCAGGCTCCTTAGGTGGCCGTGTGGCAGCGCTGTTCCGCGAGCAGATCGTCGATCACGCCAGTCACATCATCGACCTGCACACTGGCGCTATCCACCGCACCAACCTGCCGCAGATTCGTGCCCAGCTGACGAGGGAGGGTGACACCGAACGCATGGCCAACGCCTTCGGGGCGCCGGTGATCCTCAACGCCGAGCTGCGCGAGGGCAGCCTGCGTCACTACGCCCAGAACCGTGGCATTCCGGTGCTTACCTACGAGGCCGGCGAGGCGCTGCGCTTCGATCAGTGGGCGATCACTCCCGGCGTGCGGGGCGTGCTACGGGTGATGCGTCGGCTGGGCATGCTGACCGGCGAGCATCGCCGCCGACCGGTGCCGGCTGCGGAGGTGGCCAACGGCTCGAGCTGGGCGCGGGCACCCATCGACGGCATCCTGCGTCCCCAGGTGCGCCTCGGTGCCCGGGTGGCCAAGGGCGAACTGCTGGGGCGCGTGGCCGACCCCTTCGGCAATGCCGAGGGCGAGGTGCGCGCGGTAGCTGATGGCATCGTCATCGGCATGAGTCGACTACCGCTGGCTAACGAGGGTGAGGCGCTCTTTAATATCGCCCGCTTTGACGCCATCGAGGAGGCCGAAAGTGCCATCGAGGACTTTCAGTCCAGCCTAGAGCCACCGCCCGACGCGCTCTATTGACACGCCTCGCCATGCCGTCGGTAACGGGCGCTCGAGCGCCGTTCGCATTCAGGGCACGGGAGCT
Organism: Halomonas ventosae; assembly: GCF_004361885.1. GTDB lineage: Bacteria > Pseudomonadota > Gammaproteobacteria > Pseudomonadales > Halomonadaceae > Halomonas > Halomonas ventosae_C. Next base: position 86,993 of record NZ_SNWH01000009.1, on the reverse strand, counting down.
GCCTCGCGTATGGGGACCAGCCCCAGGGCGTCGTCGAAGACCTGAAGGCCGGCGCCTTCACGATGGGCGTGCTCGGAGAGGTGGCGGCGAAACTTGCGGCCCCCCGGCTGGCTCTGGAAGAGCCCCAGCAGGTGGCGGGTGACATGATTGAGCTTGGCACCTTCCCCGAGGCGGCGGGCGATATAGGGGCGCAGCGCGCGGGCTGCGGCGTGGCGGCTTCCTGCCGGGCCAGGCTCGCCGTAGATATCCGCGTCGACGCCAGCCAGTAACCAGGGGTTCTGGTAGGCTTCGCGACCGACCATCACGCTGTCCACGAGATTGAGCTGTTCCCGGCACGCTTCCAGGGTCTTAAGGCCGCCATTGATGCCGATGTGCAGCTTGGGATGGCTCGCCTTGAGCCGATGGACACGGCCGTAATTGAGCGGTGGCACGTCGCGATTCTCCTTGGGGGAGAGCCCCTCGAGCCATGCCTTGCGAGCATGCACGATGAAGGTGTCGCAGCCAGCGTCGGCGACGGTGGCGATGAAGCGCTCGAGATCGGCATCCTCGTCCTGGTCGTCGATGCCGATGCGGCACTTGACCGTGACCGGGATCGACACTGCCTCGCGCATGTCGCGCACGGCGGCGGCCACCTTCTGCGGGTGGCCCATTAGGCAGGCGCCGATCAGGTTGTTCTGCACCCGGTCGCTGGGGCAGCCGACGTTAAGGTTGACCTCATCATAGCCCCACGCCTCGGCGATGGCCGCACACTCGGCGAGCTCGGCGGCGTCGCTACCGCCGAGCTGCAGGGCGAGGGGGTGCTCGACGTCGTCGTGGCCGAGGAATCGGTTACGCGGGCTGCCGTGCAGGATGGCGCCGGTGGTCACCATTTCGGTATAGAGCAGGGCGCGCCGAGTCAGGGTTCGGGCGAACGCGCGGTAGTCGCGGGTCGTCCAATCCATCATGGGGGCCACGGAGAAGGTTCTGTCGAGCTCAGTCATTAGCATCGCGGGAGTGTCGGTCAGGAAGGCGACTATACTAGCAGCACTGTTAAACTTCTGGTCAATGCTGACAGGTCATATGCTCGCAAGCCTTGAGGGCCTTTGCTGATGGATGAAATCCGGACACAAACAAACACCAAGGCCCGCATCAGCGGGCCTTGGTGGCTGGCGTCTTGCGGCGCCATGGGTCTGTCTGATCGGTATCAGAGAGCTTCGATGTTCGAAGCCTGCAGGCCTTTCTTGCCCTGAACCACATCGAAGGAAACCTGCTGGCCATCCTGAAGGGACTTGAAGCCGTCTGCCTTGATCTCGGAGAAGTGGGCGAAGAGGTCATCGCCACCGTCGGTAGGAGTGATGAAGCCGAAGCCTTTTGCGTCGTTGAACCACTTGACTGTGCCAGTAGACATGGTGAGTCTCCTTTCGCGCTGTGCGCTTGTTACAAATGACCGGGTAATGCCCCGAGTGCTAGTGGGTCAAACAAGGGGATATAACCAGACAACCGAAAGGATTCGACTACTACTGACAATATGCATCTTGCTTACCAACTGACGTCACTATGGCATGGATAAGGGCCGGGGTCAATGCCTTGTGCGACATCTGCTCGTCCCTACATGATAGAGCCTCCCCGTTTGCACTTGGCGTCTCTCGTCCATACTGAGCAACACTCATTTTCATGGCCACCGCATTCATGGCCACCAAAGGAGCCGAGCATGAGCGACGATCTCACTGAAAACCAGATGGAGCTGCTGGCGCGCGTGCTGCAGCATGGCGGGACCCTGGCCTCTCCGTTCGGACATCCGGGTGAGGACAGCCTGCTGGAGGAGGTGCTGGAAGATATCGATACCTTGGAGGCGAGGGGGTTGATCATGGTCAACCGGACGCGTGGCAGCGAAGAGCCTGAGCGTATCACCCTGAGTAGGGCGGGTTATGATGCCTTGGGGATGGCCTGAGACGGCATTCTCGTCTTGGCATGTCACGCAACCACGCCTCCCTCGTTGGCACACCAGCGCAGCGAGGGCGTTGGTCGCGGATCCTCCGTAGCGCCAGCAGCGATATGCTGTTTCATCAGGAATCGCAGTAAGCAGGGCAGTGTCCCTTCGGCAAGACCATTCATCACAGGAGGCAAGAGCATGACGGATCGAAAACAGCAACTGGAAATGTTGCGTGACGAGCTGATTGATCGGTTTAACCGCTACAAGGCCCACAAGGAGCAGCGGGGCGGTCCGCTGGACAAGGACATGGAGGAGCAGTCCATCGAGTTGCAAAATGATAATGTGATCGAGGCGCTCCAGCAGGAGGCTGAAGACGAACTCCGCCAGGTGGTACATGCGCTCGAGCGCATCGATGATGGCGAGGGCGATTGCTGTGAGCAGTGCGGCGAGGTCATCGATGCGCGCCGCCTGGCCGCTTTGCCCCAGACCACACTCTGTCGCGACTGCGCCGAGCGTACGCACTAGGGGTGGCAATGATGCTAGTCTGACCGCTCATCGACCGGGTGGGAGGCATGCATGATGGCGTGGTATCGAGCTATGGGAAGCGGCCTGCTGCTAGGATGGCTGGTCGGCTGTAGCAGTGGCGAGGAACAGGCGGTGTCAGCGCCAGCCGAGACGAATGCCGCTGCCGAGGTTCGCGAGCCAGCGTCGGAGGCCTTGCCCGAGGCGCCCGCCGTGCCGCCCTTCGACCAACCGGTGAATATCGATATTGATTCCCGTCTGGGCGCGGATCGGCGCCTGACGGTGGAAGGCGACACTAACCTCCCCGACGAGACCCGCCTGCAGGTGATCTTGGAGCGTGAGTTCAGTGGGATGCGCTGGCGAGAGCGTGTGTCAGTGACGGAGGGCGGCTTCGTGGCCGGGCCTTTCGGGCCCGGCAGTGGTCTACCGGACGGCGGCTATCGCGTCAGGGTCGATGTCCAGGCGGGCAGCGTTCAACCGCACTCGGTGCGTGAGCGGCTTGGCGAGAAAAACGAGCATCTCAGCGGCCCTCTGGTGGAGCGCTCACCCCATGGCCTGGGCAAGGTGGCTCGCTACAGCCAGCGCTTCCTGGTGGGTAACGAGACCCGGCACACGCTTGATCACGTTGAGGTGAAGGAGGTGGAATGAAGACTCATAGCGGATGGACGCGCCAGATCGCGACCAGCTTGCCGACCAGGTGGCAGTCTGGCGTCCATGCCATCGCGTGATCACAGATTTCTGACTGGAGGGTTAGTTCTCCGGTGGTACTTTGTTCGACTCGGCGTACCGTCAGCGTATCGTCATCCTTGATGAGATAGAGACCGGGCTGGCGGAAGAGATCGCTGGGCGCGATAGCGACCAGATCACCCTCTTCGAGAAAGTCGAAGCATTCGCCTGGGGCGGGTGTAACCAGCTGGCAGTCACCGTCCCAGTATTGATTGGGAATCATCTCGATGGGTAGATCGATGCCCTTGTGCTGGCCTTGCTGCCAGGGCAGCGGCAGGTTGCTGCGCAGGTAGAGCGGCGTGATCTTGGTGCTGGGCTCCTCGAGCAGCCTCGATAGCGGGCAGTTCAGGGCCTGGGCCAGAGCCACCAGGCGTTCGTGGCCGATCTGTCGGATGGCACCAGACTCCCAGTAAGAGATGGTCACGTCGGACACGCCAACTCTGCGCGCGAGAGCCGCCTTGTTGAGCTTGGCCTCCTGCCTGAGTTCCTTGATCCGAGGGCCGAGTGTAGCCATTGCAGCTCCCTGTAGGTGAATGCGTTGGGCGATCATCTGTGATCGATTCTTGACGTGCAAGGCCGTGCCTCAACGCTAATTCCGCCCTATTTCAGGCGGCCCTAGCGCGCCGGATCAGGGAGGAGAGTGGCCGGTACGGCTGCCCGGCGCCGGTGAGGTGCGTATAATGCGGGGGCATTCGCCTGCTCGCCAGGGCAAGTCCCACCCCATCGATAGGACCAAGGACGACATGACCGTACGCACCCGTATCGCGCCCTCACCCACTGGCGACCCCCATGTGGGCACCGCCTATATTGCCCTGTTCAACCTCTGCTTCGCCCGCCAGCATGGGGGGCAGTTCATCCTGCGCATCGAAGATACCGACCAACTGCGCTCGACCGAGGAATCCGAGCAGATGATTCTCGATTCGTTGCGCTGGCTGGGGCTGGAGTGGGACGAGGGGCCGGATGTGGGTGGCCCCCATGGCCCCTATCGCCAGAGCGAGCGTGGCGACATCTACGCGGAGTACGCCCGGCAGCTGGTGGAGGCCGGTCATGCCTTCAAGTGCTACCGCACCAGCGAGGAGCTCGACGAGCTGCGCGAGGCGCGCAAGGCCGCTGGCATGCACGTGGCCCTCAAGCCCGCCGACCTCGCCCTGCCTGCCGAGGAGCATGCGCGTCGCGAGAAGGCCGGCTGGCCGCATGTGGTGCGCATGCAGGTACCCGCCACCGGCAGCTGCGTGATCGAGGACATGCTGCGTGGCCAGATCGAGGTTGATTGGGCTCAGGTGGATGCGCAGATCCTGCTCAAGTCGGATGGTATGCCCACTTACCACCTGGCCAATGTGGTTGATGACCACCTGATGGGTATCACTCATGTGCTACGTGGCGAGGAGTGGATCAACTCGGCCCCCAAGCATCAGTTGCTCTATGAGTATTTCGGCTGGCCCATGCCGCGACTCTGCCACATGCCACTGCTGCGCAATCCCGACAAGTCAAAGCTCTCCAAGCGCAAGAATCCAACTTCCATCAACTACTACCGGCGCATGGGTTTCCTCCCCCAGGCGGTGATCAACTACCTGGGCCGCATGGGTTGGTCGATGCCGGACGAGCGCGAGAAGTTCAGCCTCGACGAGATGATGAGCCACTTCGATATCCAGCGCGTGTCGCTAGGCGGGCCGGTATTCGACCTGGAGAAGCTGACTTGGCTTAATGGGGTCTACATTCGCGAGGATCTCGATAACAAGGCCTTCCTTGAGGCGCTGATGGAGTGGGCCTTCAATGAGGAGTATGTCAGCCAGATCCTGCCCCAGGTGCGCCCGCGGGTAGAGACGCTTTCGCAGGTAGCGCCCCTGGCCGGCCACTTCTTCTCAGGTCTGCCGTCCATTGATGAGGCGAGCTTCGAAGAAGTCAAGCTTTCCCGCGAGGAGATGCTCAAGCTGTTGCAGTTCCTGATCTGGCGCTTCGAGCTCGTTCCATCCTGGTACAAGGAGGCGCTGCTGGAGGAGGTCAAGACCCTGGCCGGGCACTTCGAGCTGAAGATGAAAGTCTTGCTTGCGCCGGTGTTCATTGCCATCACCGGCTCCTCCACGAGTACTTCGGTGATGGACGCCATGACAATCCTTGGCTCCGACATGACCCGGGCGCGCCTGCGCCACGCCATCGAAGTGCTGGGTGGTATCTCCAAGAAGCAGGCCAAGCGCTTCGAGAAGGAATTTCGCGAGCTGGAGTGATTTCCTGTTGACGAAGATGGGGCTTATCAGTAACCTACGCTCCGTCTTCAAGAGATTGGGGCCTTAGCTCAGCTGGGAGAGCGCGACACTGGCAGTGTCGAGGTCAGCGGTTCGATCCCGCTAGGCTCCACCATTATCTCGCACTGAAGGCGCTGCGTCCCATTCGTCTAGTGGTCTAGGACACCGCCCTTTCACGGCGGTAACAGGGGTTCGAACCCCCTATGGGACGCCATTCTCCTCTGATGTCATTTTCCTCTTTAACCGCATTATTTTGTTTTGGCATTTTGCCCAGCAGTTTTGCGGATCCCCTGCCGAGCCCTGATGCATTTCCCTGGCTGACTTGTCGCCTCGTCAGATGCGCTGTCATGTCAGTATATCTCGTATCCAGAGGCTAAATTTGCGGCGATTGCGGCTTGACATCGTCTTTGACTTGTCCACTTTCCCTCATGTCGCCGACCGGCCTGTGCATAGTCATCCCGCTAACCCGCATGGTTGCGGCCTTTCTGATTTAATTCTTTTATTTCAATGAGTTATGATAGATCAAAAAATGATCAATCTAAGCCAGTCCCGCTCCCCATGGCGATTGTGCGACCTTTTCGAGAGGTTTTGAACAGGCTTATCCACAGAATGTGTGGAAAACAGCAAGGCCCCCGAGGAGCGGGTATCGGGGTAAAAGTCAACCAGAATGAATGCCCTGTCCCGTACTTGGCGGTGAGGGTAAGGAGCTGACGCAATGCTGGCAAATACACAAAAGCCGCCCGGAGGCGGCCTGCTGGTCAGTGTCGTCGCGAGTCGTTGTGTGGTTCAGCGTGCTGGGTAGTCGCGCTGGGTGTGGCCGGTGTAGAGCTGACGCGGACGACCGATCTTGTAGCTATCGCTGAGCATCTCGTGCCAGTGGGAGATCCAGCCGATGGTGCGAGACACGGCAAAGATCACCGTGAACATGTTCTTGGGGATGCCCATCGCCTTGAGGATGATGCCGGAGTAGAAGTCGACATTCGGGTACAGCTGGCGCTCAATGAAATAGTCGTCCTCCAGGGCGATCTGCTCCAGGCGCTTGGCGATCTTCAGCTGCGGGTCGTCGGCCATGCCCAGTTCGGCCAGCACCTCGTCGCAGGTCTCCTTCATCACCTTGGCGCGCGGGTCGAAGTTGCGGTACACGCGGTGCCCGAAGCCCATCAGCTTGAAGGGGTCATCCTTGTCCTTGGCGCGGTCGATGAAGCGCTGGATGTTCTCCTCGGAGTCGTCGCCGATTTCGTCAAGCATGTTCAGCACCGCCTCGTTGGCGCCGCCGTGAGCCGGGCCCCACAGAGCGGCGATGCCGGCACTGATGCAGGCGAAAGGGTTGGCACCAGTGGAGCCCGCCAGGCGCACCGTGGAGGTGGAGGCGTTCTGCTCGTGGTCCGCATGCAACATGAAGATGCGGTCCATGGCCTTGGCGTAGACCGGGTTTATCTGGTATTCCTCACAGGGATTGCTGAACATCATGTAGAGGAAGTTCTCTGCATAGTTCAGGTCGTTGCGCGGGTAGTTGAAGGGCTGGCCGATGTTGTATTTATAGGACATTGCGGCGATGGTCGGCATTTTGGCGATCAGGCGGATGGCACTGATCTCGCGATCCTTCTGCACCGTGATGTCCATGTGGTCGTGGTAGAAGGCGGCTAGGCCGCCGACTACGCCACACAGGATCGACATCGGATGAGCATCGCGGCGGAAGCCCTTGAAGAAGTTGTTGATCTGGTCGTGGACCATGGTGTGATTACGGATCCGCGACGCGAAGTCATTGTACTGGGCGTCGTTGGGCAGCTCGCCGAACATCAGCAGATAGCTGAGCTCAACGAAGTTGGATTCCTTGGCTAGCTGATCGATCGGGTAGCCGCGGTGCAGCAAAACTCCTTTGCCGCCATCGATATAGGTGATCGCCGACTGACAGGAGGAGGTTGCCATGAAGCCGGGATCGTAGGTGAAGAGGCCTTCGGCGACGAGTTTGCGTACGTCGATCACGTCAGGTCCCAGGGTGCCAGAGTAGATCGGTAGTTCAATCGGCTGATCCAGACCGTCTACCGTCAGTGTCGCTTTCCTGTCAGCCATGCTGGCCTCCTCTCGGGTTCATGATGGGACGATACAGGGGTGATTCCGCTGCTGCTGCCGGCGAAATGAGATGCTGCCGGCGAAAAGATCAGCCCACTATAGAAGCGTGCCAGCGATTGTCAATTCCCCTTACGAGCAGGCGTCAATGTACGTTAGCTTTATCATTTGTAATATATCTGTATGAATAATGGTGCTTTGCACCATGGCGGTGCGCTTTGGCGACGGTCAACGCTGGCGAAGGCCTGGGTAAGCGCTGCCAGCGCCGAAAAATCAATCTTCCACCATGGTCGAGTGCCTTCGGCGGTCATTTGTCATGGTCGGGAGATGTCCCTATAATATTAGCGTGTGACTGGCAGGAAACGGTTCTCGTGTCCAACTCGGCCACGACAATGACCCTTCCCGAAACCACCGCCCGCTCGGGCCTTGTACGACCACCGAAAAGCGGGCCAAGAGAGTGTGTAGAGCCGTGAATAGCAAACGACCCGTAAATCTGGATCTGTCCACGATACAGTTTCCCCTTCCCGCTCTGACGTCGATCGCTCATCGCATCACCGGCGTCATCCTCTTCATCGGCCTGATCTTCGCCTTATGGGCGCTTGACACGTCGCTCTCCTCGTCGGCTGGCTTTGCCGCCGTGAGTGACGCACTGGCCCACAATTTTCTCGCCAAGTTGGTGGCCTGGGGGCTGCTGTCGGCCTTGGCCTTCCACTTTGTGGCCGGGATCAAGCACCTGCTGATGGACATGGACATCGGCGTGACCCTCGAGGGGGGTGTCAAGAAGGCGCAGATCACCGTGGTGGTGAGCGTGGTTCTGATCATTCTGGCTGGAGTCTGGGTATGGTAACCAATATCACGAACCTTGGTCGCAGCGGTCTCTCCGACTGGCTGCTTCAGCGCGTCTCCGCCGTTATCCTGGCGCTCTATACGCTTTTCATGGTTGGCTATCTGCTGCTCAGCCCCGGCCTGGACTATGCGGCCTGGAGCGGACTCTTCGCCCATACCTGGATGCGCATCTTCTCCCTGCTGGCCTTTATCTCGCTGGCTGCCCATGCCTGGATCGGGCTGTGGACCGTGACCACCGACTATCTCAAGCCGACCGGCATTCGTATCGCCGTCCAGCTCATCATCATCCTGGCCATCTTCGTGTTTTTGGTCTGGGGCATCACCGTTCTGTGGGGAGCTTGATACATGTCTACCATGCGTAGCCTGTCTTTCGACGCCATCATCATCGGTGGGGGTGGTGCCGGCCTGCGGGCCGCCCTCGAGCTGGCCAAGTCCGGCAAGAAGACCGCCGTGCTGTCCAAGGTCTTCCCGACCCGTTCGCACACCGTCTCCGCCCAGGGCGGCATCACCTGTGCTATCGCCGCAGCGGACCCTGATGACGACTGGCGCTGGCATATGTACGACACCGTCAAGGGCGGTGACTACATCGCCGACCAGGATGCCTCCGAGTACATGTGTTCCGAGGGTCCCAAGGCGGTCTTCGAGCTCGAGCACATGGGCCTGCCGTTTTCGCGCTTCGACAATGGTCGCATCTACCAGCGGCCGTTCGGTGGCCAGTCCAAGGACTTCGGCAAGGGTGGCCAGGCGGCGCGGACCTGTGCCGCTGCCGACCGGACCGGCCACGCCCTGCTGCACACGCTTTATCAAAATAACCTGAAGAACAACACCACTTTTCTCAATGAGTGGTACGCCGTCGACCTGGTTAAGAATGCCAACGGCGACGTGGTGGGCTGCATCGCCATGGATATCGAGACCGGCGAGGTGGTACACGTCAAGTCCAAGGCTACTGTCATAGCCACCGGTGGGGCAGGGCGCATTTTCGCCTCCACTACCAATGCCCTAATCAACACCGGCGATGGCATCGGCATGGCGCTGCGCGCCGGTTTCCCGATGCAGGATATGGAAATGTGGCAGTTTCACCCCACCGGCATCTACGGTGCGGGCACCCTGGTGACCGAGGGCTGTCGCGGCGAGGGGGGCTATCTGATCAACAAGGATGGCGAGCGCTTCATGGAGCGCTATGCCCCCAACGCCAAGGATCTGGCCGGTCGCGACGTGGTCGCGCGCTCCATGGTCATGGAAATCCTCGAGGGCCGCGGCTGTGGCGAGAAGGGCGACCACGTCTTCCTCAAGCTGGATCACCTGGGCGAGGAGGTTCTCGGCAAGCGACTGCCGGGCATCGTCGAGCTCTCCAAGACCTTCGCCCACGTGGACCCCGCCCAGGATCCGATCCCGGTGGTTCCGACCTGCCACTACATGATGGGCGGGATTCCCACCAATGTGCATGGCCAAGCGATCATGCAGGATGCCGAGGGCAACGACCAGATTGTGGGCGGCCTGTTCGCCTGTGGCGAGGCGGCCTGCGTATCGGTTCATGGCGCCAACCGCCTGGGCGGCAACTCACTGCTCGACCTGGTGGTGTTCGGTCGTGCGGCCGGCATGTTCATCGAGGGCGCGCTCAACGAGGGCATCGAGTACCTCGACGCCTCCTCGTCCGACGTTGAATCCGCCATGAAGCGCATCACGCGCTGGAACGAGTCTGAGAGTGGTGAGACCGTTCCCGAGCTCAAGCGCGAGCTGCAGGACATCATGCAGACCTCCTTCGGCGTGTTCCGCGAGGAGAAGAACATGGTTGAGGGCGTCGAACGCCTCGATCAGCTGCGCGGACGCATCGCCAGCGCCTACCTGCCGGACAAGTCCAACGCCTTCAACACCGCACGTGTTGAGGCGCTGGAGCTGGACAACCTGATGGAAGTGGCCGAGGCTACCGCCATCGCTGCCCTGGAGCGCAAGGAGAGCCGCGGTGCCCACTCCCGCTACGACTACCCGGACCGTGACGACGCCAACTGGCTGAAGCACTCGCTCTATTTCCCAGCCGACAAGCGACTGGGCAAGCGTGATGTGAACTTCGCACCCAAGACCGTCGACATGTTCGAGCCGAAAGTTCGCACCTACTGAGTTCGCACCTACTGAGTTCGCATCTACTGAGTCAGCACCTACTGAAGGGGTAGTCACGATGTCCAAGCTTCAGGTATCCCTGTACCGCTATAACCCGGAAACCGACTCCGCGCCCTACATGCAGGAGTTCCAGGTCGACACCCAGGGTCGTGACCTGATGGTGCTCGACGTCCTGCACCTGGCGAAGGAACAGGACAACGGTCTGGCCTATCGCCGCAGCTGCCGCGAGGGCGTGTGCGGTTCCGACGGCATGAACATGAACGGCAAGAACGGCCTGGCCTGCATTACACCGCTTTCCGAGGTGGTCAAGGGCAATGAGTTGACCCTGCGTCCGCTGCCGGGGCTGCCGGTCATCCGCGACCTGGTGGTCGACATGGGGCTGTTCTACAAGCAATACGAGCGTATCCAGCCCTACCTGCAGAACAACGAGCCGGCGCCCGCTATCGAGCGTCTGCAGTCACCGGAGGAGCGCGACAAGCTCGATGGACTCTATGAGTGCATTCTGTGTGCCTGCTGCTCCACCGCCTGCCCGTCGTTTTGGTGGAACCCGGAAAAGTTCGTCGGCCCGGCTGGCCTGCTGCAGTCCTATCGTTTCCTTGCCGATTCCCGGGATACGGCGACCCGCGAGCGACTGGCCGAGCTTGAGGATCCGTTCTCCGTGTTTCGTTGCCGCGGCATCATGAACTGTGTCGCGGTCTGTCCCAAGGGGCTCAACCCGACCCGTGCGATTGGCAAGATCCGCGAGATGCTGCTGGCCAATGCCACTTAAATCGTGGCGTTCAGCTTGTTATCATGGACGCTACGCTAGGGCTGCGGCGGCAGGTCGCAGTCGAGCCCGGTGCAGCGCATGACGCATAGAGCCGGTGCCCTTGGCACCGGCTCTTGACCATGGATTTCAGGATACCCTGCTGAAGGCAGGGTGCCCCCGATGTCGATGCGGTCGAGTCGTGTCGGCGTTGATACCACCCCCATCAGTGCAGGGTGACCAAGTGATGCAACAAGGCATAATGGAGTTGATGTGGCGCTCCTCTCATGTGAGTGGCGGCAACGCCCACTATGTGGAAGCGCTCTACGAACAGTACCTCGATGATCCTTCCGCCGTTTCCGATGAATGGCGCCAGTATTTCGATCAGTTGCCTCGACCCGAAGGGGGGGCTAGTCATGATGTCCCGCTTGCCCCGGTCCGCGAGCAGTTCTACCAGCTGGGTCGCCATCGACGTACTGCCCAGGTCGTTGCTGACAGTGGCGAGAACAAGAAGCAGGTCAAGGTTCTCCAGCTGATCAACGCCTACCGCTTCCGCGGGCACCAGAAGGCCGACATCGACCCCCTTGGCCTGCGCAGCCCCACCCCCGTCCCCGATCTCGATCTCTCCTTCCATCAGCTCTCGAAGGCTGACCTGGATACTGAGTTCCATACCGGTTCCTTCTTCCTGGGCATGGACAAAGCGCCGCTCAAGGAAATTATCTCTGCCCTGGAGCAGACTTACTGTCGTTCCATTGGCTGCGAGATCATGCACATCGTCGACACCGAGGAGAAGCGCTGGCTGCAGCAGCGTTTCGAGTCTGTGCGCTCGTCACCCAAGTTCAGCCCCGAGGTACGCAAGCACGTGCTGGAGCGGTTGACGGCCGCCGAGGGCCTGGAGAGCTACCTGGCCTCCAAGTATCCCGGAACCAAGCGCTTTGGCCTCGAGGGTGGTGAAGCCTTCATTCCGATGATGGACGAGCTAATCCAGCGTGCTGGTGGCTACGGGACCAAGGAAGTGGTGATCGGTATGGCTCACCGTGGGCGCCTCAACATGCTGGTCAACATCCTCGGCAAGAACCCCTCGGACCTGATCGACGAATTCGATGGCAAGCGGGTCATCGAGCGCGGCTCGGGCGACGTCAAGTACCACCAGGGATTCAGCTCTAATGTCATGACGCCGGGAGGCGAGGTGCATCTGGCACTGTCGTTCAACCCCTCGCACCTGGAGATCGTGGCCCCGGTGGTCGAGGGATCGGTGCGGGCCCGCCAGGACCGTCGCGATGACCCGATCGGCAACAAGGTGCTGCCGATCAACGTCCATGGCGACGCGGCCTTCGCCGGCCAGGGTGTGGTCATGGAGACCTTCCAGATGTCCCAGACCCGTGCCTACAAGACAGGTGGCACGGTACATATCGTCATCAACAACCAGGTGGGCTTTACCACCTCGCATCCCCTGGACGCGCGCTCCACCGAGTACTGCACCGACATCGCCAAGATGGTCCAGGCACCGATCTTCCACGTCAACGGCGATGACCCCGACGCTGTGCTGCATGTTACCCAGGTGGCACTGGACTATCGCCAGCAGTTCAATCGCGACGTGGTCATCGACCTGGTGTGCTATCGCCGCCGCGGCCACAACGAGGCCGACGAGCCTTCCGGCACTCAGCCGATGATGTACAGCAAGATCAAGAATCATCCCTCCTCGCGGACTCGTTACATCGAAAGACTGGCCAGCGAGGGGTTGCTCAGTGAAGACGACGCCAAGGCGATGATGGAGAAGTACCGCGATGACCTGATGGCTGGCAACCACGTGGCCAATGCCCTGGTGCAGGAGCCCAACACCTCGCTGTTCGTCGACTGGACCCCTTACCTGGGACACGAGTGGACCGGACATGCCGATACCAGCGTGGAGATGAAGCGCTTGCAGCGTCTCGCCGGCAGGATGTGCGAAATTCCCGACGGGATCGAGGTCCAGCGCCAGGTAGCCAAGATCTACGACGATCGGCGCAAGATGCAGGCCGGAAGTCTGGTGGCTAACTGGGGCTTCGCCGAGACCCTGGCTTACGCCACGCTGCTCGACCAGGGCCATGCAGTGCGCATCACCGGCCAGGACGTTGGGCGCGGCACCTTCTCTCACCGCCATGCGGTGATACACAATCAGAAGGACGGCAGTGCGTACGTACCTCTGCAGCACATGGCCGATGGTCAGCCGCGCTTCACCATCCATGACTCGATCCTCTCGGAAGAGGCGGTGCTGGCCTTCGAGTACGGCTATGCCACCACGGCGCCCAACGACCTGGTGATCTGGGAAGCCCAGTTCGGTGACTTCTTCAACGGCGCCCAGGTGGTGGTTGACCAGTTCATTTCCTCCGGCGAGACCAAGTGGGGGCGTCTGTGTGGCCTGACCATGCTGCTGCCTCATGGCTACGAGGGGCAGGGCCCGGAGCACTCATCGGCGCGTCTTGAGCGCTTCCTGCAGATGAGTGCTGAGCACAATATGCAAGTCTGCGTGCCGACCACGCCGGCGCAGATTTTCCATCTGCTGCGCCGTCAGGTAATCCGCCCGCTGAGAAAACCGCTGGTGGTGATGACGCCCAAGAGCTTGTTGCGCCACAAGTCGGCGACCTCGACCCTCGAGGAGTTGTCGGGGGGCAGCTTCCAGATGGTGCTGCCCGATCAGGGCAATCTCGAGGCCGAAAAGGTCGAGCGCATCATCCTCTGTGCCGGCAAGGTCTACTATGATCTGGCCAACTGGCGCGAGGACAACGAGCGAGACGACACGGCGATCCTGCGCATCGAGCAGCTCTATCCTTTCCCTAAGGAAGAGCTGCTGGAGGCGATCAAGGATTATACTAATGTTACCGACGTGGTGTGGTGCCAGGAAGAGCCACTCAACCAGGGTGCCTGGTATTCGAGCCAGCATCACATGCGATCTGTCTTCGACCAGCAGCGTGACGGCCTGGGCGACAAGCTCAAGTTCGCCGGTCGACCGGCCTCCGCGGCACCCGCGGCGGGCTACATGTCCGTGCATATCGAACAGCAGCGCCAGCTGGTGGAAGACGCCTTCAACCTCTGAAGCGCCCACCGGGACGAGAGAGAACAGACAAGGGATACGACATGGCTACCGATATCAAGGCACCTACCTTTCCGGAATCCGTCGCCGAGGGCAGCGTGGCGGCCTGGCACAAGAAAGTCGGTGACAGCGTCGAACGTGACGAGCTGATTGTCGAGATAGAGACCGACAAGGTGGTGCTCGAGGTCGTGGCCCCGGAGGCTGGCACACTCAGTGAGGTGCTGGTGGAAGAGGGCGACACCGTGGAGTCAGAACAGGTGCTGGGTCGCCTCGGCGAAAGTAAGGCCGAGAAGAACAAGGAGGAAGCCGAGTCCCAGAAGAAGGGCGAGGACACGTCTGACAAGAAAAACGAGAACAAGGCCGATAAGAAGAATACCGCCGAGAAGGCTGACGCCGAGAACGCCGAGAAGAAGGACGATTCCGCGCCAGCCTCCGGCGACAAGATTCACGAGATCAAGGCGCCGACTTTCCCCGAGTCGATCCAGGAAGGCACCGTGGCCAGCTGGAACAAGCAGGTCGGCGAGGCGGTCAAGCGCGACGAGGTGCTGGCCGAGATCGAGACCGACAAAGTCGTGCTTGAGGTCGTCGCGCCGACCGACGGTGCGCTCACCGAGATCAAGGCCGAGGAGGGCAGTCAGGTCACTTCCGAGCAGGTGCTGGCGATCTTCAGCGAAGGCGCCGGCGGTGATGCCGCCCCGCAGATCGGTGAAGGCAAGGCGGCAGCCTCCGCCGATGACGGCGCGAGCGACGAGAAAGTGGGCGACAAGATCCTTGCCCCGGCGGCGCGCAAGCTGGTCGCTGAGCACGACCTCGACGTCAATGCCATCGAGGGCACCGGCAAGGGTGGCCGCATCCTCAAGGAGGACGTGCAAAAGGCCGTGAAGGAGGGCTCGGCGAAGAAAAAGACCGCCAAACCAGAGACTCGGTCGACCAGTGGTGCCCAGACCGCTGCCGCCACGACCGCTCCGGCAGTGGAAGGCGAGCGTCCTGAGAAGCGCGTGCCGATGAGCCGCCTGCGCCAGACCATCGCCAAGCGCCTGGTGCAGGCCCAGCAGACCGCCGCCATGCTGACCACCTACAACGAGGTGGACATGGGCGCGGTGATGGACCTGCGGGCCCAGTACAAGGACACCTTCCTCAAGTCCCATGAAGTCAAGCTCGGCTTCATGGGCTTCTTCGTCAAGGCCGCAAGCGAGGCGCTCAAGCGCTTCCCGGACGTCAACGCTTCCATTGACGGTACCGACATCGTCTACCATGGCTACCAGGATATCGGTGTCGCCGTATCCACCGATCGGGGCTTGGTGGTACCGGTGCTGCGCGATACCGACAGTATGAAGATCGCCGACGTCGAGAAGGGTATCGTCGATTTCGGGAAACGAGCCCGTGATGGCAAGCTCGGCATCGACGAGATGCAAGGGGGTACCTTTACCATCACTAACGGCGGCATCTTCGGCTCGTTGATGTCTACGCCGATCATCAATCCACCGCAGACCGCCATCCTGGGCATGCACAAGATCCAGGAGCGTCCCATGGCGGTGAACGGCAAGGTCGAGATCCGTCCGATGATGTATTTGGCGGTCTCCTATGATCACCGCATGATCGATGGCAAGGATGCGGTCCAGTTCCTGGTGACCATCAAGGAGCTGCTCGAGGATCCGGCACGCCTGCTGTTGGACATCTGAACCCCGCGCCCACTGCGTTCTTCAGCGACAAGCAACGAAGGAGCCAACATGGCTGACAAGTTTGAAGTAATCGTGATCGGTGCAGGCCCCGGGGGCTACGTGGCCGCCATCCGCGCCGCCCAGATGGGGTTGAAGGTCGCCTGCGTCGAGAAGTGGATCGGCAAGCAAGGCAAGGTCGTTCATGGCGGAACCTGTCTGAACGTGGGCTGTATCCCTTCCAAGGCGCTGCTGGAGGCCTCCCACAAATTCGTCGAGGCCAAGCACGACTTCGATGATCTGGGGATCAAGACGGGCGATGTCAGCATGGACATCAAGAAGATGATGGCCCGCAAGGACACGATCGTGAAGAACCTGACCGGCGGCATCTCCGCTCTGTTCAAGGCCAACGGCGTCACAGCCATCGAGGGCACCGGCAAGGTGATCTCGTCCAAGCAGGTCGAGGTAACCGACCAGGATGGCAAGGCGACCACCTATGACGCCGATAATATCGTCATTGCCGCTGGTTCCGTGCCGGTGGAGATTCCGCCGACTCCGCTGAAGGATGACCTGGTGGTCGATTCCACCGGCGCCCTCGAGTTTCAGGAGGCCCCGAAGCGCCTGGGCGTGATCGGTGCTGGGGTGATCGGCCTGGAGCTCGGCAGTGTGTGGAATCGCCTGGGTAGCGAAGTGACCATGCTCGAGGCGCTGGATGACTTCCTGCCGATGGTCGACACGGCCATCGCCAAGGAGACCCAGAAGCTGCTCAAGAAGCAGGGGCTGGACATCAAGCTGGGCGCACGGGTCACCGGCTCCGAGGTCAAGGGCGACGAGGTCGTCGTCAAGTACACCGATGCCGAGGGCGAGCAGGAGATGACCTTCGACAAGCTAATCGTCTGCGTAGGCCGCAAGCCCTACACCAAGGGCGTGGTCGCCGATGGTGTCGAGGTCAACCTGGACGAGCGAGGTTTCATCCATGTCGATGACCAGTGCCGCACCAGCCTGCCGGGCGTCTACGCCATCGGTGACTGCGTGCGCGGCCAGATGCTGGCCCACAAGGCCTCCGAGGAAGGCATCATGGTCGCCGACATCATCGCCGGTCACAAGGCCGAGATGAACTACGATGCCATTCCCTGCGTCATCTATACCTTCCCTGAAGTGGCCTGGGTGGGCCTTACCGAGCAGGAAGCCAAGGCCAAGGGCATCGAGGTCAAGACGGGCACTTTCCCGTTCGCGGCGAGTGGCCGCGCCATGGCCAACAATGCTACCGAGGGCCAGGCCAAGATCATCGCCGATGCCGAGACCGACCGCGTGCTGGGCATGCATATTGTCGGACAGCACGCCGGCGAGATGATCGCCCAGGGCGTGATCGCGCTAGAGTTCGGTTCCAGTGCCGAAGATCTGGCCTTGACCTGTTATGCCCACCCGACCATGTCGGAAGCGGTGCATGAGGCCGCCCTAGCGGTAGAAGGTCATGCCATCCACATGGCCAACCGCAAGAAGAAAAAGAAGTAAGCACAACAAGCGCCACCGAAAGGTGGCGCATCGCTTCCGGCCACGTATCGGAGGCGAACGGTGGTGACGCGGCGAGCGCTGCCCGGAGGCGGCGAGTCCTGTCACCGTTCGAGTCACATGCAACCAATGGCATGAACCGATGAACCTTCACGAGTATCAGAGCAAGCAGCTGTTTGCCGACTATGGCCTGCCGGTGTCCAAGGGCTTCGCCGTCGACACCCCCGAGGAGGCGGCGGAAGCCTGCAAGAAGATCGGTGGCGATAAGTGGGTGGTCAAGGCCCAGGTCCACGCCGGAGGCCGCGGCAAGGCCGGTGGCGTCAAGCTGATCAAGAGCCCGGAGGAGGCCCAGGCCTTCGCCGAGTCTTGGCTGGGCAAGAACCTGGTGACCTTCCAGACCGACGAGAAGGGTCAGCCGGTCACCAAGATCCTGGTCGAGACCTGCACCGACATTGCCAACGAACTCTACCTGGGCGCCGTGGTCGATCGTGGCACCCGTCGCGTGGTGTTCATGGCCTCCACCGAGGGCGGCGTGGAGATCGAGAAGGTCGCGGAGGAGACCCCCGAGAAGATCCTCAAGGCCGAGATCGACCCACTGGTTGGCGCTCAGCCCTACCAGGCACGCGAGCTGGCCTTCGCCCTGGGGCTTAGCGGCAACCAGGTCAAGCAGTTCACCAAGATCTTCCTGGGCCTGTCCAAGCTGTTCCACGACAAGGACTTGGCGCTTCTGGAGATCAATCCGCTGGTGGTAACCGACGAGGGCAACCTCCACTGCCTGGATGCCAAGATCAACCTGGACGGCAACGCCCTGTATCGCCATCCGGACCTACAGGCGATGCGTGACCCGTCCCAGGAAGACGAACGCGAGGCCGAGGCGGCCGCCTGGGAGCTCAACTACGTGGCCCTGGAAGGCAACATCGGCTGCATGGTCAACGGTGCCGGCCTGGCCATGGGCACCATGGACATCATCAAGCTCAACGGCGGCCAGCCGGCCAACTTCCTCGACGTGGGCGGCGGTGCCACCAAGGAGCGTGTGGCCGAGGCCTTCAAGCTCATCCTCTCCGACGATTCCGTAAAGGCCGTGCTGGTCAACATCTTCGGCGGCATCGTGCGCTGCGACATGATCGCCGAGGGCATCATCGGTGCCGTCGAGCAGGTGGGCGTCAACGTGCCGGTGGTGGTGCGTCTGGAAGGTAACAACGCCGAGCTGGGTGCCGAGAAGCTGGCGTCCAGTGGTCTGAACATCATCGCGGCTACCAGCCTGACCGATGCGGCTCAGCAGGTCGTCAAGGCAGCGGAGGGCAAGTCATGAGCATCCTGATCGACAAGAACACCAAGGTCATCTGCCAGGGCTTCACCGGCGGGCAGGGGACCTTCCACTCCGAGCAGGCAATCGCCTACGGCACCCAGATGGTCGGCGGCGTGACCCCGGGCAAGGGCGGCCAGGAGCACCTGGGCCTGCCGGTGTTCAACACCGTCAAGGAAGCCGTGGCCGAGACCGGCGCCGAGGCCAGCGTGATCTACGTGCCGGCCCCGTTCTGCAAGGACTCCATCCTCGAGGCCGCCAATGCCGGCATCATGCTGATCGTCTGCATCACCGAGGGCATCCCGACCCTGGACATGCTCGACGTCAAGGTGAAGTGCGACGAGCTGGGCGTGCGCCTGATCGGCCCCAACTGCCCCGGCGTGATCACCCCGGGCGAGAGCAAGATCGGCATCATGCCGGGGCACATCCACCAGCCGGGCAGGGTCGGCATCGTGTCGCGTTCCGGCACCCTGACCTACGAAGCCGTCAAGCAGACCACCGACCATGGCTTCGGCCAGTCGACCTGCGTGGGCATCGGCGGTGATCCTATCCCGGGCTCCACCTTCATCGACATCCTCGAGCAGTTCGAGAAGGACCCGGCGACCGAGGCGATCGTGATGATCGGCGAGATCGGCGGCACCGCCGAGGAAGAGGCGGCGGCCTACATCAAGGCCAACGTCTCCAAGCCGGTGGTCTCCTACATCGCCGGCGTCACCGCACCTCCCGGCAAGCGAATGGGCCATGCGGGGGCCATCATCGCCGGTGGCAAGGGCACCGCGGACGAGAAGTTCACTGCCCTGGAATCGGCAGGCGTGAAAACCGTGCGTTCGCTGGCCGAGATCGGTGACGCGCTGAAAGCCGCTACCGGCTGGTAAGCCGGGCGCCGGCAGCAGACGGCAACACGAGAGGGCACCTTCGGGTGCCCTTTCGCGTAGGTGGCTGGCCAACAGCTTGGCTCAGCTGACCATCTCCTCGACCTTTCGCCGCAGCATGCGCCTTATTGGGGGAACACGGCATGCAAGCGCTGGGTTGCTGAAGTAGTAGCGTCATTTCGTGAGATGGGAAGGCTCTTAGCTTTCCTCGGGGGCGGACGTCGCACTAGGCGATAGGTCGATATCTGGGCGTGGCACATAGGGCGAACTTGGATGTTAGTTCGATGCCCAGTGCTCCGCGCTGCCCAAGCCGGCCGGGCCCGGCCAGCCAGCATCAAGCGCAGCCGAGCGGCGTTGAGGTTCCAGCACAGGACTGCCATCAGCAGCATCAGGGCGAGTACGCCCAGCGGGAAGCGCTTGACCGCTTCCAGGGTGCCGGGCCCACCCAGCCCGGAGGTAACCAGCAGCGACGCCATCAGTGCCAATACGATCCCGTGCTGCGCTCGCCAGCGCGGCAAGGAGCGGCGAGAATCAGCCGTTTCGGTGGAGGGCATGGCGCTCACTGCCGTGATGCAGTTGCCGATAGTGTCCCAGCAGGTCATCGATGACCCGCTCCCAGTCGAAGTGGCGCTCGACGTGTCGGCGGGCATGCCGGCCCATGGCGACAGGGTCATTGAGGAACAGCTCTCGCACAGCGCGGGCCATGGCGTCGGGATCACGTGGTTGGCAGAGGATCCCGGCACCCAGCGGCACATACTCCTTCAGGGCACCAGCCCTCGCGGCTACCACCGGTAGCCCGCAGGCCATGGCCTCCTGGGCTACCAGGCCGAAGGTCTCGCGGGTGCCTGCGTGCAGCATGGCATCGGCGCTAGCCAGAGCGGTGGCGACTTCGCTGGGTGGGCAGTAGCAGGACACGACGCTGACGTTGTCGGGGACGCGAGTGGGCATCTCCGGCCCCATCAGCAGCAGGTGGTAATCGGCACCCAGCCGCTGCATCACGTTGAGCAGCACCTCGATGTGCTTCTCCGGCGAGTGGCGACCGGCAAAGACCAGCAGGCGTTGGTGGTCGCCCAGACCCAGGCGTCGGCGTAGTCCGGGGTCACGATGCTGCGGGTGGAAGGCCTCGAGGTCGACGCCCAGCGGCTGTACGCGCACCTGTTCCACGCCCCAGTCGGCCAGTCGCTCAGCCATAGCGGTGCAGGGTGCCAGCACGCTGTCGAAGTGGCCATAGAGGTCGCCCACGTAGCGCTGCAGGCGTTGGCGAACACCGGCTCCGAAGCGATCACCCATCAGCCTCGGTAGGTCGGAGTGGAAGAAGCCCACCGTGGGCACCCCCTTGGCCTGGCCGGCCTCCACGGCGGCCCAGGCGGTGACATAGGGGTCGCCGGCCTCGATCAGGTCGGGGGCCATTGTTATCAGGGCATCGCGCCAGGGGCGGCGGCGCAGCGGGAAACGGTAGCCCTGGCCAAGGGGAATCTGCGGGGCGGGGAGGGTATGCACCCCACCGAGCGAGCTTCGCTCGGCGCCAGGCACCAGCAGGCTGGTGCGCAGGCCCGGCCGGGCGGCCAGCACGCGATGCTTGGCCTCAAGGTAGGTGCGCACCCCGCCGCTGGCAGGCGCGTGGAACATGGTGACGTCGACGATATGCAAGGCCCCCTCCTGGCGCTGGTGTGCTCTGCCAGCCTAGGGCGGCCATGCGACAGTTGTGCGACAGCCGCAACGCGAGACGGCGACCCGAGGGTCGCCGTCCAGTGCTGCCTGTCGTTGCCGAGCGGTCAGTCCGCGGGGCGCCCCACCAGCGAGCGGGTCTCCTCGCGGGCCTCGGTCAGCACCACGTGGATCACGTCGCCGAGCTTGAAGCGCTCCTCACCCTCGATCTGGATGCGGCCCTCCTTGTCGTCGATCGCCACCTTGGTGCGGTCGCTGTGCATCAGTGGCGCCGGGATGAAGGCGGTGGCGCCGTTGGCGGTCAGGCGTACCCGCATGCCGCCGCGGTTGACGTTGACGATCTCGGCCTCGAAGGTCTGCTGGGTCTGGGCGGCCGGCGTCAGGTAGCGCACGTAGAGCCAATCCTTGACGTCGCGCTCGGCCATGCGGTTCAGGCGGCGACGCTCGGTGAGCTGCTCGGTGAGCTGCTGGCTGGCCTCGGCGGGGGCCTGCTCGCCCTTGAGGACCCGCTTTATCAGCCGATGGTTGACCATGTCGCCGTACTTGCGGATCGGTGAGGTCCAGGTGGCATAGGCGGCCAGTCCCAGGCCGAAGTGCGGGCCGGGCTGGGCGGACATGCTAGTGAAGCCCTGGAAGCGGCGCAGGCGGGCATCCAGCCAGGCGTCGTCGCGGCCCTCGAGCTCGCGCTTGAGCTCGGTGTAGCGGGGCAGCTCGGTGAGTTGCTCGCGCTCCACCTGGATGTCCTGGCTGGCCAGGAACTCCTGGGCGGCCTCGGCCTTCTCCGGCTCGAAGGCGCGGTGGACGTTGAAGATGCCGTGGCCGACATGCTCGGCGAGCAGGTGCGCGCAGCAGGCGTTGGCGGCGATCATCGACTCCTCGATCATGCGGTTGGCGATGCGCCGATGCTCGGTGCGGATGTCCAGCACGTTGCCGGCCTCGTCCAGCTCGAAGACGAAGTCGGGCCGGTCCTTGAACACCAGGGCGTGGGCCGCCCGCCAGGCGCTGCGCGCCTCGGTCATGGCTTCGAGTGCCTTGAGCTGTTCGCCGATCTCCTCCGCCGGCGCCCAGTCGCCCTGGCCCTCTAGCCAGTCGGAAACGCGGTCGTAGGCGAGCTTGGCATGGGAGCGCGCGGTGGCGGCGAAGAAGCGGTAGTCGCCGAGGCTGCCGTCTGCGCCGATGTCCAGGGTGCAGGCCAGCACCGGGCGATCCTTGCCCTCCCACAGCGAGCAGAGGTCGTCGGCCAGCTGTTCGGGCAGCATGGTTACGTTCTGGCCCGGTAGATAAACGGTGAAGGCGCGGGTGCGGGCCTCAAGGTCGGCGGCGTGGCCTTCCTCCACGTAGGCGGTGGGATCGGCGATGGCCACCGTCAGCGACCAGCCGCCATCCTCGCGGGGCCGGATGCGCAGGGCGTCATCCATGTCGCGGGTCTTCTCACTGTCGATGGTGAAGAAGGGCTCAGCGGTCAGATCTTCGCGCACCAGACCCTCGTCGCGCAGCGGCCAGTCGTCGCTGGCGTCCGGGCACTCTTGCTCCAGGGCATGGCGGGCCAGGGTCACCCGCCACGGCACGGCCGGGTCGTCGGTCTTGGCCACCAGTTCGTCGATCTGGGTGAAGAAGGCGCGGTCGTCGGGCTTGAGAGGGTGACGTACCAGGCGGGCCACCACCCAGTCGCCGTCGCCGATGCTCGCCTCGTCGAGGCTGCGCTTGATGCGCGCCTTGAGGGCGGTCTTGATCGAGGGGTGATCGGGAATCACCGCCAGACGAGCGTCGCGCTTCTGCACCCGGGCGATGAAGCGCTGCATGCCGGTCTCGATCAGGGTGTCGGGCTCGACCGAGGTCTTGTCACCCTCCTCGTGGAGAATAGCCCCGACGCGGTCACCATGCAGCACCAGCTTCATGGCGGGAGGCGGCACGAAGTAGGAGTTGCCATCGTCGGTCTCGAGGAAACCGAAGCCCCTGTCGGTAGCCTTGATCACGCCCTCGACGCGAGGGGTGTTGGAACGGATTTGTTGCTTGAGCTGGGCAAGCGCCGAGTTGTTCTGCAGCATGGTCACGATCGGTTGGCGGGTAGAAGGGCTACTATACGGATTCGCGACCCTGCCGCCAAACGGTCTGCAGGGCACTAAAGGGAATCAGGCGCTTGAGATGGCAGCCTGGCCGAGGTGAGGCAGGGAAGACAGGCGGGAGTACCTTCGGTAGCCTGAAGACTACACGATACGCGGAAGGCCCCATGACCCCACGACTGATCGTCTCCGACCTCGACGGCACCCTGCTCGGGGCCGACCATGACCTGCACCCGACCACCGTCGAGACGCTGCGCACCCTGGCGGGGCGGGGCCACCACCTGGCCTTCGCCTCGGGACGCCACTTCCGGGACATGCAGCGCTTCCGCGAGCGCCTGGGCGTACCGGTGCATGTAATCAGTACCAACGGCGCCTATACTCACGACCCCAACGACGGCCTGGTTGAGGCTCGCCATCTGCCGGCGGAGCTGGCCCGCGAGCTGATCGATCTGCCCCGCCCCGCCGGGGTACGCCTCAATCTCTATCACGACGACGAGTGGTTGATCGATGCCGAGGCCCCGGCGCTGCTGGCGCTGCATGCCCATACCGGCTTCGGCTATCGGGTCGCCGACCCCCGGCGAACTCGACGGTGAGGGGGTCGGCAAGGTGCTGTATATCGGCGACCCGTTCGAGGTTCGCCGGCTGGCGGCGACGATTCGCGCCCACCATGGCGAGCGGCTGCACCTGACCTGGTCGATGGCCACGTCGCTGGAGATCATGGCCAGGAGCGTCAACAAGGGCACCGCCCTCGCCGTGCTACTCCAGCGTTTGGGGCTCGGCCCCGAGGCGTGCCTGGCTTTCGGCGACAACCTCAATGACATCGAGATGCTCGCCCTGGCCGGCGAGGCTCACGTCATGGCCAATGCTCATCCCGAACTGGCCGGCCGGCTCCCCGCGGCCGAGCGCATCGGCCATCACGACCTCCAGGGGGTGGCCGAGCGGCTGCGCGCACGCTTCGACCTGAGGTCGCGGCCATGACTACCCTTCCCGCTACTCTGATCGTGGTCGACGACGACCCCGAGATCCGCGAGCTGCTGGCCGACTACCTCGGCCGCCACGGCCTGCGTGCCCTGATGGCCGAGGATGCCGAGGCACTGCGTCGGCTGCTGGAGATCGAGACGCCGGACCTGCTGATCGTGGACCTGATGATGCCCGGCGACGACGGCTTCACCCTCTGCCGGGAGCTGCGTCGCCACAGCGACGTGCCGATCATCATGCTGACCGCCAGCGCCGACGAGACCGACCGCATACTGGGCCTGGAACTGGGCGCCGACGACTACCTGGGCAAGCCTTTCAACCCCCGCGAGCTGCTGGCGAGGATCAAGGCCGTGCTGCGTCGCGCCAGGGGCCACCAGGAGGAGCCGGTGAGTCCGGCCCAGGCACGGCGGGTGGCCTTCGGCGACTGGCGACTGGATCGCCTGACCCGCGAGCTGGTCGATGACCAGGGAGGGCACATCCCGCTGTCCGGCGCGGACTTCCAGCTGCTGCAGGTGTTCCTCGAGTATCCTGGGCAGGTGCTGTCGCGGGATGCACTCTTCGAACTGACCCGCGGGCGACCGGCGCCGCCCCTGGACCGTTCCATCGATGTGCATGTGTGTCGCCTTCGACGGCGCCTCGGCGAGGATGCCCAGCACTCCCAGCTGATCCGCACGGTGCGCGGGGCGGGCTACGTGCTCACCGCCCGGGTTGAGGTCCTTCCATGACCGCCGACACCCGGTGGCGACGGCTGCGCCGGCGGTTGGCACGTAGCCTGCCGGGTACCCTGCGCGGTCGCTTTGTGCTGATCATGGTGGTCGGGGTGCTGGCTGCGCAGCTCGCCAGCTACGTGATCTGGACCTCCCAGGTGCGCGACAGCCGCCTGGCCCAGCTCGAAGAGTTGTCCAGCAATGTGGCCTTCAGCGTGGCGTCCACCATGCGCTTCTTCCGGTCGCTGCCGAGGGAATACCGGCACATCGTCCTGGACCAGCTGCGCGATATGGGCGGACCTCGCTTCTTCGTCAGTGTCAACGAGAAGCGCTTGGACGTGGCCGATATCGGCGAGGGGCCTGAGAAGGCCCGGGTGGTGGAGACCTTCCGCCGCATCCTTACCGAGCAGCTCGACATCGACGCGGTGAGCGTGGAGTTCTCACGCCCCGAGACCCTGCGTGTCTTCAACAACGAGGTGCTGCTGAAGGACCTGCCGCCGCGTTGGGGTCAGCACAGCCTGCTGATGGAACCCCTCTCACCGCCGATCCTGGTCGTGCAGCTCGAGCTCGAGCCCGCGACCTGGCTCTATCTGGCCACCATCCTGCCGATCGCCGAGGTATTCGAGAAGCGCGCCTGGCTCTCCGGTGAGCGCCTGCTGGCCGGGCTGTTCTATCTGCTGCCGCTGGTGGTGATGCTGATCACCTCGGTGAAGCCCCTGGCCAATCGCATCGCCGTGATGCGTGATGGTCACATCCTGCAGCTGGGCACGCCGGACGAGGTCTATAACGACCCGGTCGATATCTTCGTCGCCGGCTTCATGGGCTCCCCCTCGATGAACTTCATCACCACCACCCTGGAGGGGCAAGCGGGGGACTACCGGTTGCGGATTGCCACCGCGGGCGAGAAGGACTTGATACTGCCCTGGCCGACATCGCGGGAGACCCCGGCCCTGCCCGAACGTGTCGGTCAGCCGGTGATCCTGGGATTGCGGCCGGAGCACTTCAGCGAGGAGGACCGACGGCTGAGCGAACAGGCCGAAGGCACCCTGCTGGAGGCGCGGGTCAGCGTGGTCGAGCCGACCGGGGCGGACATCCTGCTGAATATGCCGCTGGGGGAGAGCGAGGTCACCGCCCGGGTGGGTCCCAAGTGCCGGGTGGCAGCGGGGGAGCGGTTGTCCCTGCGGGTCGACATGGGACGCGCCGTGCTCTTCGATAGCGAGAGCCAGCGGCGGCTGGCCTGACCGGTGTTCAGCGCACGCTGATCACGGTGCAGTCGACGGCGCGGTCCACAACCCGATGGTCGATGGATTCGCGCTTCTCCCGCAAGGCCTCGATGGCGATGGCTCCGATGTCCCAGAACCGGCGTCTCAGGGGCGAGTTGCTCGGGAATATGCAGCAGGTTCAAGGATGGTGGGCCTTGGCGCTTTCCTCGCCGGCTTCCAGGCGGCGCAGCTGCTGCCACAGATCGCGGCGCAGGCCGGCCATGCGCGGGGCCTCGTCCGCGGCGAATTCCAGTGGCCGGGCCAGGCGCTGGGTACGCAGTCCCAGGCGCGCGCCCAGCAGCCCGACGCCGAGGCCCTGGGCGGCACGCGTCGAGAGCTTGCCGGCCAGGTCCATCGACAGCATCTGCATGCTCGCCTCGCTGGCGATCTCGCTGGCCCCGGCGAAGGCCATCTGGTAGAGCACGCCACGTAGCAGCCGCAGGCGTGCCGCATAGCCCAGTTCCAGTCCGTAGAGGCGACACAGGCGGTCGACCATCGCCAGATGACGCCAGGCGACCAGTGCCATGTCGACCAGGGTCAATGGGCTCACCGCCACCATCACCGCCGTCTCGCCGGACATCCGCGAGATCAGCCGGCGGGCCTCCCTGTCGCGGGGGGCGAGCAGGTGATGGGTGAGCAGTGCCCGGGTGTCGCGCCCATCATGGTGGGGCTCGCGGGCCGCCAGGAAGGCCTGCCAGTGGGGATGGTCGTCGTCCAGGCCAAGGTCGCGGCGCAGCTGCTCGGCCAGCGCCTGCGCCCGGGCCGGGGTGGCCTCGGGCAAAGCAGCGAGACGCTCGCGCAGCCGGGCGTGGCGAGTCAGGCGGCGCAGGCGCCAAAGCTCGCGCAGCAGCGCCGAGCCGCCGAGGCCCAGGGCCAGCAGCAGCAGCAGGCTCCAGCCGCCGGCCAGCCAGTCGCTACCGAGGCTGGCGGCCTGCAGGGTCCGACCGGCCTCCAGCGCGCCCAGGCCCAGGCTGCCGCCGAGTAGCATAAGCAGCCCCCAGCGCCGCTTGCGCGGGCGCATCAGGCCATCCCCCAGCGCTCGTTCGCTGGCGGGCGCATCGGCCTGTGGCTCGGCCAGCGGCTGGCTCGGCGCTCCGGTCTCGAAGTGCCGCCCGGGCTGGGGATCCCGGGTGTCGGCCTCCGCGGTTGAGGCGTCATCGAGGGTGAAGCGCTCGCCCGGGCGGGGATCCTGTTCGCGGGTAGGGGTCATGACAGCTTGTCTCCGATCAGCCAGTCCAGGGCGGCATCCATGCGGATGTGGGGCAGCGGTGCCCCCTTCTCGCGGGGCAGGGGGCGAAAGGCCGTGAAGTTGAAGCCCTGGCGGGTCCAAAAGTCTGCCTCCGGCAGCCGGTCGGGCACCTCGCCGGGAAACAGCAGCAGCGATTCGCCGGTCAGGGCAGTGCCGCGCAGGGCCGGGGAGCGTCGCCCTTGCCGGGTTACCTCGCGGCTCTGGGTGGCACGGATTGCCGCCAGCGACAGGGCCCGGACTGGCACGTCGGCGAAGCGCAGCTCCTTGAGCGGATCGGCGAGCAGCGCCTCGAGCAGGGTGACCAGGCGGCCGTGTTGTTCGGGGGTGACATGGTCGGCCTTGGTGGCGGCGATGGCCAGTCGGTCGATGCGCGGGGCGAACAGACGTGTCAGCAGGCTGCGTCGGCCGTAGTCGAAGCTCTGCATCAGGTTCGACAGGGCGCGAGAGAGATCCTCGAAGCGCTCCGGGCCGGCATTGAGGGCGCCGAGCACGTCGACCAGCACGATCTGGCGGTCGAAGCGGCGGAAGTGCTCGCGATAAAAGGGCCTGACGATATGCTGCTGGTAGTGGCGAAAGCGCCGGGCGAGGGTGGCATAGAGGCTCTCGGCCGGCAGCGCGGCGAGCGTGTCGCGGTCGGCCTCGCCGATGCCCGGCAGAGGGAAAAACTGCAGCACCGGGGCTCCTTCGAGTTCCCCGGGCAGCAGGAAGCGTCCTGGCTGTAGGTCGGCGAAGCCGGCCTCTCGGGCCGCCTGCAGTCCCCGGGCATACAGCTCGGCGATCTCGGCCAGGCGCGTCTCGTCGACCTCCTCGGCGGGGTCTAGGCTGGCCACCGCACGGTGCCAGTCGGCGAACAGGGCGGCGCGCTCGCTGCCGTCGTCATGGCGCTGGGTCTGGCTCCAGCTCAGGTAGTCGTGCCCCAGCAGAGGCAGGTCGAGCAGCCACTCGCCGGGGTAGTCGAACAGGTCCAGGGTCAGCTGGCGGGTCTCGGCACCGAGCAGGCCGCGCCGAGCTGGTCGGTAGCGGATCGCCAGACGCAGCTCGCTGATGCCGCGGGTCGGCTCGGGCCAACGCGGTGGCTGGTCGTCCAGGGCTTGCATGGCCTGGTCGTAGGGAAAGCGCGGTACGCCGAGGTTCTGCTGCTGCACCCGCCGTGCCCCGAGCAGGCGCCCCTCGCGGGCGACCGGCAGTAGGTCGAGCTGCGCCTCGAGGCCGGCATGGCGCAGCTGGTTGACTAGCGAGGTGAGGAAGGCCGTCTTGCCCGAGCGCGACAGGCCGGTCACCGCCAGGCGTAGCTGGCGGTCGCGGCCGCGCTCGAGCAGATCATGTAGTTCACGGGTCAGCGGGTTGTGCATGGGGCATCCTTGCAGGGTCGTATGCTGCCCTAATGTGCGGGTCGGACATTCACCAGACAAGGTGCAGGGCATGAAGCGACACTGCCTAGCGTGTCGGCAGGGCGCCGACCGGAACGGGTTCGACCAGGCCGAGGAGCTGCACCAGCACCGGCGTTGCAGCGATCAAGAAGCCCAGCGCCGCCAGCCCCCGGCCGAGCAGGCGGCGGTCGGGGCGCCGGGCCAGTGTCAGGCCGCCGATGCAGACTAGCAGGCCGAGGATGTTGAAGGCGTAACCCAGTATCTGTAGTAGTTCGTAGGTAGTCATGTAGCTCCCTTCGGTGGTGGACAGCGCGTGGGGCGGCTAATCTGTGATGATATCAGCTCTACTCGGGGCGAATAGGAGATCATCATGGAGGAGCGTCGCCCGGAAGCGGTGATCGACTTCTGGTTCAGGGAGCTCGCGCCCGCCCAGTGGTTCCGCAAGGATCCCGCCCTGGATGCCGAGATTGCCCGGCGCTTTGGCGACTGGCTGGCCGCCGCGGGGCGTGGCGAGTTCTGGCAGTGGCGGGGCTCTGCCCGCGGCCGTCTGGCTGAGGTGATCATGCTCGATCAGTTCCCGCGCCACATTTATCGGGGCGCGGCCCAGTCATTCAGCTGGGATCCCCTGGCCCTGGTGCTGGCCCAGGAGGCAGTCGCTCAGCGCGCGGACCGGCTACTGGACGTGCCCTGGCGGGCCTTCCTGTTCATGCCTTACATGCACAGCGAGTCGCTGATCATCCACGACGAGGCGCTGCGCCTGTTTGCCCAGCCGGGGCTGGAGGAGAGTCTGCGCCACGAGCATCGCCACCGCGAGGTGCTCGAGCGTTTTGGTCGCTATCCTCAACGTAATGCGGCGCTCGGTCGCGACTCGACTTTCGAGGAGCGAGCCTTCCTCGCGCAACCGGGTAGCGCATTTTGAGCTTTCCTCCTGGCGCTCGGGGAGGCACCATCGAGACGTTTTGTTCCGTTGCGTTCTTCACCAAGCACATATAAGGAGTGTCTGTCATGGGAATCATTGCCTGGTTGATCATCGGGGGCCTGGCCGGCTGGATCGCCGGCCATATCATGCGCGGCGGCGGCTTCGGCATCCTCGGCAATATCGGGGTCGGCGTGGTGGGGGCCGTGATCGGCGGCGGCCTGTTCAGCCTGCTGGGTCTCAAGGCTGGTGGCTTCATCGGCTCGCTGGTCACCGCCATCGTCGGCGCCGTGCTGCTGCTGTGGGTGATCGCCAAGGTCAAAAAGGCCTGACGCGCCGCAACGCACCCTCGCTCCAGCAAGCGGCCAGGGCGAGGGTGTTTTGCCTGTCGCCTCGCCATCGGCCTGGCCAGGCCGTATCAAGGAAAACCCATGGATGTACTGAAGCGATTCGGCGCGGTACTCATTCGCGGCGTGGCCGACATGGGCTGGGGGGTGCTGGGTCTGTTGCTGGTTGCCTACCTGCTGCTCGCCTGGCTCGGCCTGACGCTGACCGGCGAGACGGCCCTGATCGACTCGCCGACCACCTTTCTCTACTACATGATCGTCACCATCTCCACCGTCGGCTATGGGGACTACTCCCCCGTGACCGAAGGCGGGCAGCTGATGGTCGTGTTCTTCATTGTTCCGGTGGGCATCGGCCTGTTTGCCACCCTGCTGGGCAAGGCCTCCGCCCTGGTGATCTCGCAGTTCACCCGGCGCCTCAACGGGGAGCAATCGATCGTGCAGAAGGACCATATCGTTATCGTCGGCTTTAATGCCTACACCGAATCCCTGGTCGGGCAGGTCCGCGAGGAGGCGCGGCCCGGGCAAGTGGTGGCGCTCTGCGTGGATGCCAACGCCCCGACGCGCAATCCCTTCCTCGAACAGGGAGTAGAGTACTTCCGGGCCGCCTCCCTGTCGGACGAGACGCTCTATGAGCGCGCCTCGGCAAGGGACGCCTCGCTGGTGGTGGTCGACGTCGAGGACGACAGCGAGACCAACCTGGTCTGCATGCATCTCTCCGCCCTCGTCGATCAGCGCTGTCGGATCACCGCCTACGTGAAGAACCAGATGGTGGGGCGTTTGCTCGAGACTCACTGCCCCAAGGTGAACGTGATTCCCTCCCTGCACCAGAAGATGCTGGTCAAGGCCGCCCTCGACCCTGGCAGCGAGGAGGTCATGCGCCTGCTCGTCGATGCTGACCAGGCGCAGACCCAGTACTCGACCCGCCTCGCGGGGCCGTCGCTTCCGCTCAGCGTCGAACGGGTATCGAGGCGCCTGCGCCGCCAGTGCCGGGCCTCGCTGATCGCGATCCGGCAGGCCGCACAACCGCATCCAGTGCTCAACCCTGACGACGAGCTGCTGCTGGCGGCGGGTGACGAGGTCTTCTACATCGCCGGGCGTCGGATCCCCTCCGACGAGATGGCCCGCTACCTGGCCGCGGAGCGCGACTAGCGTGCGGCGATTGGCGGTTCAGCCAGAAGATGTCGGCAGGATGCGCCGGTAACGATCCAGGCAGTTATCCAGCCAGGCACCCTCGAGACTGCCTGAGGGTGGCGAGGCGGGCACCTTCAGAGTCAGCAGGAAGAGGCCGTGACGCTCGGCATCGTCGTCGCACAGGCGCTGGCCGAGCTGCCGGGCGAGATCGTTCGGCAGGCTGCCCGAGCGTCGCCAGGTGAGCCGCAGGGCCTGTTGGTCGAGTAGGTACTGGAAGCGTGCCGCATCCTTCAATACGGCCATGCCCCCCTGGGCCAGCCCCTGGGAGAGGCTCTCCAGCTTGCGGTAGCCCGGGGCCCCGGCGGCCCGGCAGGCATGGGCTCCCTCCACGAAGCAGCGCTCCCGTTCGTCGGGGTCTTGTGGCCAGCGGCCCCCGCGGCGCCGCGCAGGGGTGGCCACGAAGGGCACGACGACCGAGACGGCGGGGGTCCCGTCGGCCAGCGAGGCCTGTCGGGCAGCGATCACCGCGTGGCGCATTTGGCGTCGCAGCCAGCGGTAGTCGCAGGCCTGCTGGATGCGCGACTGGGCATCGCTGACCGTATGATGAGCGCCCTGCAGGGAGCGCAGCAGGGAGAGGGTGCGAAGAATCATGGCGCCATTTCCGATGGGCGAGCGAGCAGAGAAGGACCGAGCGGCAGGCAGCGACCATAGCAGGATTTCAGTCGCATGGCGTCAACGCCACTAGGCATCTATACCCACGCCCGGCTGTCTCCAGCCGGGCGCTAGGTCGTGCTCCGTTACCGGTCGTGCTCGGTCAGGCGGTGGCGGTGCTCTTGCTGCCGACCAGCTCCTTGAGAGACTCCTCGACGATGGCGAGGCCTTCCTCGAGGATCTCATCCTCGATGGTAACCGGCATCAGGAAGCGGATGGTGTTGCCGTAGAGGCCGCAGGAGAGCAGGATCAGCCCTTTTTCGCGGGCCTTCTTGCACAGCGCGCCGGCCAGATCGGCGTCCGGGGTGTGGTTGGCCTTGTCGGTGACCAGGTCGATGGCCGCCATGGCGCCCATGTTGCGGCCGTTGTCGACGCAGTCGAACTGCTGCTGCCACTGGGCGAAGCGCTTAGCCAGCTTGTCGCCGAGCGCCTGGCTCTTCTCGAGGATGTTCTCCTGCTCGAAGACCTCCAGCACGGCCAGGGTGGCAGCGCAGGAGACCGGGCTGCCGGTGTAGGTGCCGCCCAGGGAGTTGGGGCCGGAGGCATCCATGTGCTTGTCGGTACCCACCACCGCGGAGATTGGCATGCCGTCGGCCATGCTCTTGGCCATGGTGATGATGTCGGGCTCGACGCCGCTGTGCTCGATGGCGAACAGCTTGCCGGTGCGCCCGAAGCCGGATTGCACTTCGTCGACGATCATCAGCATGCCATGTTCGTCACAGATCTCGCGGATCGCCTTTAGGAAGCTCGCCGGCGCCGGATAGAAGCCACCTTCGCCGAGCACCGGCTCGATCACGATGGCGGCGGTGTCCTTGGGGTTGGCGTCGGTCTTGAGCGCCATCTTCAGGCCACGCAGGGCCTCATCTTCGCTGACGCCGTGATAGGGTACCGGGTAGGGGGCGCGGAAGACATTACCCGGCATGGAGCCGAAGTCGGTGGCGTAGGGCGCGACCTTGCCGTTCATGGCCATGGTCATGAAGGTGCGGCCATGGTAGCCGCCGTCGAAGCAGATCACGTTGTTCTTGCCGGTGGCGGCACGCGCGATCTTGACGGCGTTCTCCAGCGCCTCGGCGCCGGAGTTGGCCAGCATCACCTTGGCATGGCCGCGCACCGGGGTGACCTGGCTGAGCTTCTCGGCTACCTTCACGTAGCCCTCATAGGGCATCACGGTCTGGCAGGTGTGCATCACCTTGTCGAGCTGGTCCTTGACCGCCTGGACCACCTTGGGGTGGCGGTGGCCGATGTTGAGCACGCCGATGCCGCCGGCGAAATCGATGATGCGAGTGCCGTCGGCGTCCCACACCACGGCGTTCTCGGCACGGTCGGCAAACTGGGTGGCCGGGCTCGCCGCGCCGCTGGCCACGTAGCGCTGCTTGAGTTCATTAAGCTGTGCGTTGTTCATGGATCCTGCCTCCTTGGTAAGACGTTGCGGGCGATCACAGACCGCCGACGCAGACGTATTTTAGTTCAGTTTACTCGTCCAGGCCGTGGCGCGCCCCATCGCGTCCTGGCCCCGACTCCTTGGCCTCACCGAAGGGTGCCAGCTCGGTGGAGAGGATGCCTTCATTCCCTCTCTCACCATGCCATACTCCAGCCCCTCCATGACATGCCCGATCCGCCGATCGTCGCGGGCATGGAAGAAGTAGTCGGCAAGAGACAATTCGCTGGCGTTGGCCATGGCGATGGCCTCTTTCTCGCTCTCGAAGCGGTCCCCTGGCGCCAGGGGACCCAGGGTCTCCTCGGGGGCTGTGTCGCCTCGGCCACGTCGGTGATGATCGTCGGCTGGAAGGACGCGCTTGGCCACTCGGTCATCGGCGTCGGCAACGCTTTCCGCTACACTAGGGCGCCGAGTTGTCGCAGTATGCGGCTTCTTCCTTGTTCCGGTGTTATGGCGAGGTGAGCCTTGGTCGATCCCCTGAATGCCTGGTGGGCCCAGCAGCTGGTACTGTGCGATTGGGTCTTTACGCCCGATCCGCTGTCGGTCGAGGCCGAGATGGCCGTCGAGCGGCTGGCCGTGCTTGGGGTGACCGACCGCGGCGAGCTGGGCTGGTGTCTGCTGGAAGCCTTAGGTACCAGCGGCAACAGCGTCGATCCGGCCAGGCTGCTGGCCGGCCTGGAGGCGATCGCCCTGGGCGGCGCCGCGGGCTGGCTCAGCGAGGTCCGTGCCCGCGCCTGGGCCCAACGGCTGGCCGAGGAGATCAGCGCGCGTCATGCCAGCCTCGATGCCTGGCTCTCGGCGCTGCTGCGTGCCCGCAGCGACGAGGGCTGGGTGCGCGGCGACGACGGCTTTTTCGAGGCCTGTGAGGCCCTCTCGGCCCTGGAGCACGACGGGGAGGGGGTCACCTGGGAGATGCTGCAGGAGTGGCTGGCGAGCCACGACACGCCGCCGGCGCTCTGGCCGACGCCGTCGGAGGATCAGGTCTGGCGGCTGCGCGCTGCCTTCTCACCGGTCGTCGAACTGCCCGCCGGGCCGCACGACTGGCAGGGGTTGGCGGGCTGGCTGGAGGAGGCCTGGCAGATCAGCTGCCGCGAGGATCTGGTGCGCAGCCTGCTGTGGCTGGCCTCCCAGGGCGACCGCCAGGCCTGGGACCTAGAGGCGGGGCGGCTGCTCGAGGCCGACGGCGAGGTCCGCCGGCAGTGGTGGGAGGCCCTGGTCGGGGACGAGCGCGGCTTCGGCCGGGTGCTGCTGGACTTTCTGGATCAGGGCGAGCCGCTGGAGTGGGCCGCCTGGGACTGGCTGCGGCTGATCGACCTGGCCTGGGCCGGCGCCTGTCTGGGCTGGCTGGACGTGCAGGAGGCCCGTGACTTCGCTACCCATGGTGCCGACCTGGCACTGCGCCGCTACAGCGACTGGCCCGCCATGGCGCGGGCCTACCAGCGTGGTCGCAGCTTGTTCGAAGGTCGCAACCTGCTGCCTGCCCTCCAGGCTGATTGGGCGCTACTGCTGCACTCGCCGGTGAGTCCCTGGCGTCCGGCGCTGCAGGGGCTTATTCCCGAGACGGCCCTCGACGCCTCGCGTATCGCGCTGCGGGCCTGGCGGGGCGATCCCCGCCACTGGACGCTGGCACTGGCCGCAGTGCGCGAGCCCGAGTTCGCCGCCCGCCAGGGGCTGGTGCCTGAGTTGGCGCGGGCGCGCCGCGAGGAGGCGCGCCGCTACCTGGTCGAGACCCTCGACCTGCATGCCGACGAAGGGGTCGAGGCCCTGTCCCGCTACTGGCTGCCGGCCCAGGCCCACCACCTCAACCAGCTGGCGGCGGATGCCGCCCATGGTGCCCTGCCGCCGGCCGCGACCCCCTTCGGCTCGCCGCCCGCGGAGGCGCTGGCGAGCCGAGACGCTCTCAAGCAGGCGAGCCGGCATGCCGCGACCATCCACATGGCCGAGAAATTTGCCTTCCATCTGCAGATGGCCATGGACAGTGGGGATTTCGACCCAACCCGGCTGGCGAGACTGGCCGAGGATCTGCAGGGCTCGCTGTGTCGCTTCTATGCCAATGCCCGTCGCCTGCTACAGGCCTGGGCCCACTGGGAAAGCCTGTTGCCCGAGCCCGACCAGCCCCCGATGGTCGCCGAGATCCGCTGGCACCTGGAGGACCCCGGGAGTCTTTTCTACTGGCTCGACTGGCGCGGCGGGGCTTGGCGCGAGCCCGGCCCGCGGCCGACGCTTGCCGACTTCACCGCGATGGCGCTGGTTGGCCCGCTCAACAGCCCGGCCTGGAGCCTGCCGCAGCCGGAGAGCGAACGCGAATGCGCGGCCATCCGTGACTGGGTCGATGGCCATTATGCCCTTCATGGGGCGGCGGAGCTGGCTGAGTTCCTCGAGTACCTGATCGAGGTCGGCGATCGTCAGGAGTACCAGATTACCTATGCCCCCTACACGCTTAACCCCGGGCGGCTGGCCTCGGAGATCGCCACCCTGGAGAGCGGCGCCTGCAATGAGGAAGAGGGCGCTCATCTGCTGCGCCTGCAGCGGGTCAGGGATAATGAGGACGGCTGCAACGAGGTCGATCTGGCCGCCTGGGATATCGCCCAGGCCGTGGACCTGGCCATTGCCGGCCGCCAGCTGGGCTGGCTCGACGAAGCGGTGTTCCTGGAGCTGCTCGGGCGAGCCCATGCGCTGGCCGGCGAGCACTATGCGGGCTGGGAAGCGTATGCCCGCGGCCTGCATGCTGGCTTCTCTTTCTTCATGGGCGAGACGCCGGAGCGCGAGAGCTTCCTAGCTGGCTTTCGCCAGGCGCTGGTGGCCTGGCTCGCAGGCGCTCCGCCGCTGGCCGGGGCCTGGGCCAGCCTCGACTTTCCCGGGTCGAGGCCGCGGCACTGGGCGCCATTGCACATCGATACGTTGCCGGGCGACAGTCGTAGCCTGCACTGAGCGCTCGCCTTGCCCGAAAAGAATGGTTTATAGTCAACCTCATTGATGACATGGCTCCTCCTGTCGGGAGTCTTTACCAGGCAGCGAGTCGCCGACAGGCCGCTTTGGCAGTGCAGCCGGCCAGTTTCCGTTAGCACTGCCACAGCGACACCCTCGGGAACATGCGATGCACAGCGTCGCTGTTCAAGGGGGGACTCATGGAACGAGGTCGTCGCGGGATGTTGGTCAAACGCTTGTGTCATATCACCGCCACGGGTGTCACCTTGACCATGCTGGCCGGCTGCGCCGCCTCGAGCGGTGTCGATCAGCAAGCCCGCGGTGGCTACTTTGCCCGGAACCTGCCAGGGTTGCCCGCCGATCCCCCGATGGCCCCCGGGGACAATCCCATTTTGGCAGTTCGCGCCCTGCACAACCCACCGCCCAGGTTGATCCGCCTGGCCCTGCTGGCCCAGCATGAGCGTTGGGCTGGCACACCCTACCGGCTGGGCGGCAGTAGCCGGCGCGGGATTGATTGTTCGGCCCTGGTGCAAAACATCTTCAGCGACACCTTTCGCCTGGACCTGCCGAGGACCACCGAGCAGCAGGTGCATGCCGGCCTCAAGATCAAGCGTAATGCGCTGCGCCCTGGCGATCTGGTGTTTTTCCGTTCTCGGGGGGGTTACCGCCACGTGGGTATCTATGTCGGCGAAGGACGCTTCCTGCATGCCTCCACCTCGCGGGGCGTGATGATGTCAAATCTCGACAATCGCTATTGGCAGCGTCACTTCTGGCAGGCCAGGCGTACCCTGGAGCCGGTTCTGCTGTCCCGGCGTCGGGGCGAGACTGGCGAGGGCTGAGGCCAGGCGCATCCTTGCCTGCGCCAGGCGTCGCGCGGCAGCCAACGGGTGATGATCTGGAAGCTCCTTCTGGCTTAACAGGCTTGCCGATGGCTCATGGCCGGCCACATCGGAGGACACCATGATCGCCGCACATACCCGCGCCTGGTGGCGCGCTACCCTGGCCCTGTGTCTGGGTTCCTTTCTGGTCTTTATTAACCTCTATGCGCCCCAGCCCCTGCTGCCGGCGCTGCGCGAGACCTTCGAGGTCTCGACCCTGGGCATCAGCCTGGTGATGTCGGTCGCCACGCTGGCGCTGGCCGCCTCGCTGCTGGTGTTTGGCCCACTCTCGGATGCCATCGGTCGGGGCGCCATCATGCGTCTGACCCTGCTGGCGTCAGGGCTGCTCTCGCTGGGGCTAGCGTTCGCGCCGAATTTCGAGACGCTGCTGGCGATGCGCGCCCTGCAGGGCTTTGTGCTGGGTGGGCTGCCGGCGGTGGCGATCGCCTGGATGGGTGACGAGTTCGAGCGCCCGGCCCTACTCTCGGCGGTGGGGCTATATATCGGCGCCAACTCCCTGGGCGGCATCAGTGGCAGGGTGGTGGGTGGCGCCGTGGCTGAGGCCGGCGGAACCCCTGCCAGCTTCCTGACGGTAGGGGTCATGACGCTGGTAGGGCTGGCGTTGTTCTGGAAACTGCTGCCCGCCGCCAGTGCCTTTACGCCAAGGCCCTTCAAACTGCGCGATGCCCTGGCTGACCTTGGTGGCCACCTGCGTAATCCGCTACTGCTTGTCGCCTACCTGATCGGAGGGCTCAACTTCCTGATCTTCATCAATCAGTACAGCTACATCACCTTCCGGTTGGCCGACACTCCCTTCGAATTGGGTACCCGAGTGCTCGGGCTGATCTTTTTGACCTACCTGGGCGGCACCCTCGGTTCGTCGCTCTCCGGCCGGCTGGCCACCCGCTGGTCGCAGCCGGCATGCATGATGCTGGGGGTTCTGATCCTGATCGGTGGCACGGCGGTAACCCTGACCGAATCGCTTGGCTGGATCATCACCGGGCTGACCGTCAATGCCTTCGGCTTCTTTTTGGCCCACTCGATGGCCTCGAGTTGGGTGGGACGCCATGCGCGCTCGGCACGGGGCAGCGCTTCGGCCCTCTACCTGGTGTTCTACTATAGTGGCGCCAGTCTAGGCGGCTTCTGGATGGAGCCGTTCTGGCGAGCCGCTGGCTGGAAGGGAGTGGCGCTTGCCTCCTGGCTGATGCTGGCGATAACCCTGGCACTGGCCGGCTGGCTGTGGCGACGTGAGCGCCGTGAGGATCAGGGCGCTGCGCTGGCGCCGGCCTCGTCGCCCCAGATCTCCTCGAGGCGTTCGACGCGGTCACAGGCCGATTTGTAGAAGCGATAGCGCACCGGGTTTTCGAGGTAGTAGTCCTGGTGATAGGCCTCGGCCGGGTAGAAGGCCTCGAAATCGGTGATCTCGGTGGCGATGGGCTGATCGAAGCGTTCGGCAATGGCCTCCCGGCTGGCCTCGGCCTTCGCCTGCTGCTCCTCGTTCATGGGGAAGATGGCGCTGCGGTACGAGGAACCCTGGTCGCAGAACTGGCGGTTTTCGGCGAACGGGTCGATGTTGCGCCAGAACACGTGCAGCAGGGTTTCGTAATCCACCTGCTTGGGGTTGTAGTCGACCTTGACCACCTCGGCATGGCCGGTGCCGCCGGCTGCCACCTGGTCATAGGTCGGGTTTTCGGTATGGCCACCGCTGTAGCCGGAGGTGGTCGCCAGTACCCCTTCGACCTTGTCGAAGGCTTGCTCCATGCACCAAAAACAGCCGCCGGCGAAGACGGCACTGGCGCTCTTACCATCCGCCTGGGCGAGGCCGATGGTGGCAATCGCGGCCGGTAAAGCAAGCAAGGTCATTCGACAAAAGATAGGAAAGGGCGAGGCGCTCATCGTAGGGCTCCATGGGTCGGCAATGATGGATTGGAGGGACGTGATGCCCTTGAGTTCCCTATCCTCCCCGTTCCTTTCAGGACACTGTGTGCGCTTGCGCGTAAGTTGCCGTCATCGACAACGACAGAGGGGCGTCTTCAACGGCCGCGGATGCGGTGATCCTTATCATCTACCTACGGGAGTCCCCCTTGATACGAAAACGCCTGATGCTCGCGGCTGTGATCGCCCTGCTGGTCGCGGCCTACTTCCTCAGCGGGGCCCACCAGGTCCTGACCCTCGACACACTGCAAGCCGAGCAGGCGCGCTTCCAGGCCTGGCTGGCCGCCAAACCGCTGACCGTCGCCGGCGGTTTCTTCCTGGCCTACGTGGCCATCACTGCGGTCTCGCTGCCCGGGGCGACACTGATGACGGTGCTCGGCGGCGCGCTGTTCGGCTTCGGCTGGGGACTGCTGCTGATCTCCTTCGCCAGCGCCCTTGGAGCGACGCTTGCCGCGCTGATTGCCCGCACCCTGGCGCGCGCGCCCCTGGAGCGGCGCTTCGCCCGGCAACTCGAGCGCATCAATGCCGGCATCGAGCGGGAAGGGGCGTTCTATCTCTTCACCCTGCGGCTGATCCCGCTCTTCCCCTTCTTCGTCATCAACCTGGTAATGGGGCTGACCCGCATGCGGCTGTGGACCTTCTACTGGGTTAGCCAGGTCGGCATGCTGCCGGGCACCGCGGTCTATGTGAATGCGGGGCGCGAGCTCGGGCAGCTGGAATCGCTCTCGGGTATCCTCTCGCCGACGCTGATCGGCTCCTTCGCGTTGATCGGGCTCTTCCCCTGGCTCGCCCGGGGCTTGGTGGCAATCGGCAGACGTCGCCAGTTGGCAAAACGCTTCGCACGACCCTCCCGCTTCGAGCACGACGTCGTGGTCATCGGAGGAGGTTCCGCCGGGCTGGTGGCGAGCTATATCGCCGCGGCAGTGAGGGCCAAGGTGGCACTGGTCGAGCGCGAGCAGCTGGGCGGTGATTGCCTCCACACCGGCTGTGTACCCTCCAAGGCGCTGATCCGTGCCGCGCGCGTCGCCAGCGAGATTCGCGAGGCGCCGCGCTATGGGGTCAGCGCCGGGGAGCCCGAGGTGGATTTCGCCGCTGTGATGGGGCATGTGCATCGCGCCATCCGCGAGGTGGAACCCCACGACAGCCGCGAGCGTTACGAGGGGCTGGGGGTGACGGTTATCGCCGGCGATGCTGTTCTCGAGGATCCCTGGCGGGTGCGTGTTCGTGGCGACGCCGGCGAGCGGGTGCTGACCACGCGCCACGTGATCATCGCCAGCGGTGCGCAGCCCAAGGTGCCGGGACTACCCGGGATCGACAAGATCGAGGTCCTCACCTCCGACAATCTCTGGCAGCTGGAGACCTTGCCGGAGCGCCTGGTGGTGCTGGGTGGGGGTGCCATCGGCTGCGAACTGGGCCAGAGCTTCACCCGGTTGGGCAGCCATGTCGACCTGGTGGAGATGGGCAGCCAGCTGTTGCCCAGGGAGGACGAGGAGGTCGCCGCCGAACTTCTAGGCAGGCTCGAGGAGAGCCTGGTGGTGCATCTCGCCACCCGGGCGCTGCGGGTAGTCGTGGATGAGAACGGTGGCCATGCCCTGGAAGTGGAGCGCAGCGATACCACGGGGAAGTCCGTCGTCGAGCGGCTATCCTTCGATCGCCTGCTGGTGGCCGTGGGGCGCCAGGCCAATGTCGCGGGCATGGGACTCGAGGCGCTGGGTGTGGATATCGACGCCGATGGGACTCTCCGTGTCGACGAGTCGCTGCAGAGCGTGCTGCCTAATGTCTGGGCCTGTGGCGATGTGGCCGGCCCCTACCAGCTGACCCATGCCGGAGCCCACCAGGCCTGGCATGCCACCGTGAATGCCCTGTTCGGCGAGTTCAAGCGCTTCCAGGTGAGCTATCGGGCCCTGCCGGCAGTCACCTTCACGGATCCCGAAGTGGCGCGGGTCGGGCTCAACGAGCGTGAGGCTCGCGAGAAGCGAGTGGAGTACGAAGTGACCCGCTATGCCTTGGAGGAACTCGACAGGGCCATTGCAGAGGGGGAGACGCGGGGCTTCATCAAAGTGCTGACCGTGCCGGGCAAGGATCGCATCCTGGGGGCCACCATCGTCGGTCAGGGGGCGGGCGAGATGCTTGCCGAGTTCACCCTAGCGATGACCCGCCATATTGGACTCAATAAGCTGCTGAGCACCATCCATCCCTATCCCACCCACAGCGAGGCGGTGAAGGCGACTGCCGGTGTGTGGAAAAATGCCCACAAGCCGGAACGCCTGCTGGGCTGGCTGGCACGCTACTTTGCCTGGCGGCGGGGAGGCGACGGGAACGAGGAGAGGGGGAGTTAGTATGCTCGATCGCTGGACCATGCCCTTGACACAATGGCCGCTTTTGGTGCTGGCCCGTGGCCTTGCCAGGCTCAGGGTCCGCCCCGATCAGGTGACGGTCGCTGCCTTCCTGGTAGGGATGCTGGCCCTGCCGCTGCTGGCGATGGGTTGGTACCTGCCGGCGCTGCTGGCCATTTTGCTCAATCGCCTGGGCGACGGGCTGGATGGCGCCCTGGCCAGGTTGACGCGGGCGGCGAGCGATGCCGGGGGCTTTCTCGACATCGGCCTGGATTTTGTCTTCTATGCGGCGGTGGTGCTGGGCTTTGCCCTGGCCGAGCCGGCGGTCAATGCGCTGCCGGCGGCCTTGCTGCTGTTCGCCTTCATCGGCACCGGCACCTCCTTTCTGGCCTTCGCTATCATGGCCGCGCGACATGGGCTTAAGCGTCCACGGTTTCAGCAGAAGGCCTTCTACTACTTGCACGGTCTGACCGAGGGCACGGAGACCGTGATGGCCTTCGTGCTCTTCTGTCTGTTTCCGGCCCACTTCGCGCTGCTGGCGATGCTCTTCGCCGGGGCCTGCCTGGTGACCACAGCGACCCGCTTGTGGGGAGGTTACCGCACGCTGCGAGTTTTCGCCCAGCAGGGTCGCAACACAGCGCAACCCTGAACGGCGAAGAGGCAGCCAAGCGCTGCCTCTTCGTCAACCCGTATCGTCTATCGACCGTCGATGTCGATGGTCGCGATATCCACGAGCGGATCAGTGCTCGTGGTCGCCCTCACCATGTACGTGACCATGCTCGATCTCGTCCTCGCTGGCCTCGCGAACCTCGGCGATCTCCACGTCGAAGTTCAGCGGCTGGCCGGCGAGCGGATGGTTGCCGTCAACGGTAACGGTGTCGCCCTCGACACTGGTTACGGTCACCATCAGCGGGCCGCCCTGGGTCTGAGCTTGGAACTGCATGCCCGGCTCGACGTTGTCGACGCCCTGGAAAGCGTCACGCGGCACTTCCTGAACCAGCTGGGCCTGAACCTCGCCATAGCCCTCTTCCGGGGTAACCTTAGCCTGGAGCTTGTCGCCGGGGGCAAGCCCTTCCAGCTGTTTTTCGAGGCCGGGGATGATGTTGCCGGCGCCGTGGAGGTAGGTCAGCGGCTCGCGGCCTTCCGAGCTGTCCAGCACGTCACCTGCATCGTTGGTGAGGGTGTAGTGGAACGCGACAACGGAATTCTGCGCAATCTGCATTGATGAACCTTTACGGTGAGTGCATGTAGCGCGACATGGTAACGCGGCAATCAAGCGACTGTCAGGGGCATGGGGGAAATTCAGGATAGCTGTGACGAGCCTGAACGTCATTCGCGCTTTTTTCATCCAGGGCAGTGACATCGTCGGCGGTTGCGTGGTCTTTCGGGCAGGGATACCCTTGCCGTAGCCTCAATTTCCCGATTCCCGTCTATCAACTCTGCCATGGAGAGTGCCATGACCCTGACCCTGATCTGGCTGATCGCCTTTGCTGTGCTGCTGATCCTCTTTCTCAAGCGCTGGGAGGCGTCCGTCAGCCGCATTCTCGACGCTCTATTGCCTGCCGTGCTGCGCAGCGAGGACGATCGTTGGATATGGTCGCCGGCGTTGGCGGTGCTCGGCGCCACCTTCATTATTCGCCCCGTGGATATGTTGTTAACCGTGATCGTGATCGGCCTGCTGGCGCTAATCGCCACCAAGCTGGCCGGCTGGCTCATCAACAAGGTCGACCAGCCCTGAGGGCATCGTCTCGGACCCGTCCATGACGAGCAAGGCCCGCGGATCGATCCGCGGGCCTTGCTCATTAATGGCCGCTTGTGGCCGGCGCTATTCTCAGTAGGGCGCCACGCTGACGTTGTTGCCACTGCCGATCAAGCGCACGCGCTGGCCGACCTGGAAGTTCTGGTCTGCC
Organism: Halomonas ventosae; assembly: GCF_004361885.1. Taxonomy (GTDB): domain Bacteria; phylum Pseudomonadota; class Gammaproteobacteria; order Pseudomonadales; family Halomonadaceae; genus Halomonas; species Halomonas ventosae_C. The sequence continues at coordinate 43,563 of NZ_SNWH01000009.1, read as the reverse complement.
TTCTGCACCACGACCACGCTCTGGCCATTGTCCTTGCGGATTTCGATTTCCCAGGCGGGGATGCGGTTGCTCGCTTCCTCCACCTTGGTGCCAGCCACGGCACCGCCGATGGCGCCGGCCACGGTGGCCAGGTCACGACCGGAACCACCGCCGATTTGGTTGCCGAGGAGGCCGCCGATCACGGCACCACCGCCGGAGCCGATCAGACCCCCGGCCCGGCTGTCGGCCTGAATCTGCACCTGACGCAAGGCGGTTATGGTACCGAAGCTGACGGTCTGAGCTGACTTGGCCTGGTTGCCGCTGTAGACGTTGCCCGAATAGGGGGCGGTATTGGCGCAGCCGGCCAGCGTCAGCAGGCTGATGGCCAGAACGGGTAGAAGGCGTTTCATGCAGGATCTCCTTGATGTCCGTGACGAACACTCGGCCCCGGTATGACCGATGATTAATGGACAGTGTTCACTAATGAGTTTATCCCTTGCGCCCCAGCTTGGCCAGTGCCTCGGGTCTCCCGTACGAGTGTAGCTTCGTCCGGCAGCCAATAATATGCAAAAAGGGAGGCCGACAGGCCTCCCCCTCTGGGCGTTATGGGTTAAGTCGCCAACGGTTAGCCGAACTGGTTCATGGTGTTGTCCTTGCCGCCGGCCTTGAGTGCCGCCTCGCCGTGGAAGAACTCCTTATGATCGTCACCGATGTTGGAACCGGCCATGTCCTGGTGCTTGACGGTGGCGATGCCCTCACGGATCTCCTTGCGCTGTACCCCGGCCACATAGGCCAGCATGCCCTCGTCGCCGAAGTAGCCCTTGGCCAGGGTGTCGGTGGACAGCGCCGCGGTGTGGTAGGTCGGCAGCGTGATCAGGTGGTGGAAGATGCCGGCCTCGCGAGCGGCATCGCGCTGGAAGTTGCGGGTCCACTCGTCGGCCAGGCGGCCCAGCTCGGTATCGTCGTACTCGGCGCTCATCAGCTGGTCGCGGTCGTAGGCCGAGACGTCTTTGCCCTCCTGCTTCCAGGCGTCGAAGACCTGCTGACGGAAGTTCAAGGTCCAGTTAAAGGATGGCGAGTTGTTGTAGACCAGCTTGGCATCCGGGCACACCTCGCGGATGCGGTTGACCATCCCGGCGATCTGGCCGACGTGGGGCTTCTCGGTCTCGATCCACAGCAGGTCGGCACCGTTCTGCAGACTGGTGATGCAGTCCAGCACCACACGGTCCTCGCCGGTATTCGGCTTGAACTCGTAGAGTCCTGAGGCCAGACGCTTGGGTTTGACCAGCTTGCCGTTCTGCTTGATGACCACATCGCCGTTGTTGATGTCGGAAGCCGAGGCGATCTCGTCGCCATCGAGAAAGCTATTGTACTGGTCGCCGAGGTCGCCCGGCTCGTGGGTTACGGCGATCTTCTGGGTCAGGCCGGCACCCAGGGAGTCGGTGCGCGCCACGATGACCCCGTCATTCACGCCCAGTTCCAGGAAGGCATAGCGCACGGCGTTGATCTTGGCAATGAAGTCCTCGTGGGGCACCGTGACCTTGCCGGCCTGGTGGCCGCACTGCTTCTCGTCGGAGACCTGGTTCTCGATCTGGATGCAGCAAGCGCCGGCCTCGATCATCTTCTTGGCCAGCAGGTAAGTGGCCTCGGCGTTACCGAAACCGGCATCGATATCGGCGATGATCGGCACAACATGGGTCTCGAAGCCGTCGATCTTCGCCATGACCTCATCGGCCTTCGGCTGGTCACCGGCCTGCTTGGCCTCGTCAAGGTCGCGGAACAGGTGGTTGAGCTCCCAGGCATCGGCCTGGCGCAGGAAGGTATAGAGCTCCTCGATCAGGTCTGGCACGGTGGTTTTCTCGTGCATGGACTGGTCGGGCAGGGGGCCGAATTCGGAGCGCAGGGCGGCGACCATCCAGCCGGAGAGGTAGAGATAGGAGCGCTTGGTGGTACCGAAGTGCTTCTTGATGGAGATCATCTTCTGCTGGCCGATGAAGCCGTGCCAGCAGCCCAGCGACTGGGTGTACTGCGAACTGTCGGCATCATAGGCCGCCATGTCCTCGCGCATGATCCCGGCAGTGTAGCGGGCGATGTCCAGGCCCGTCTGGAAACGGTTCTGCACGCGCATGCGGGCAGCATGCTCGGGGTTGATGTTGTCCCACTTGCCCTGCTGGGCCTCGCGCAACTGAGCCAGAGCCTTGAGTTCGTCGTTGAATGTCGTCATGGGGCCATCCTTCAGGTCAGGAGTGGAATCGCGTGGTCGCGATATCGAAAAAAATCCGGGTCGCGACCGCAGGCAGCGCCAGCTACATCATTCGGCAATGTCTTATGTTGCAGCTGCGAACTGCGGTCAGCATCGGCCAGATGCCCAGGGCTTGTCTCTACACCCTTGGTCGAGCCTCGTGAGTGCATGCCCACCAAGGAGGCAGACGCTTCGGGCCGTTGGCAAACAACCGTTTTACCCTTGCCTTGACACCCACTATGCCGCCAACGGCGGGCGTCAACAATTGCCCCTTGTGGGGAGAGCACGTTGTAACTCAACTACAGGAAAGGGCGGGAGATTGGCTTTCCTGTAGTGGGATTTCCGCAAGGTAGGGAGGGCGCCGAGTTTCAGTCGTTGAACTCTAGGCGCATATTGCGATGCGCAATACCGGCGTCGAGAAACTCATCACCGAAGGCCTCGAAGCCCAGCCGCGTATAGAAGGCCAGGGCGTGGGTCTGGGCGGCGAGTTCCACCATGGCATGGCCATCGCGGCGAGCGGCCTCGATGGCGGCCCGCATCAGGGCCAACCCGATACCCAGGCCGCGAGCCTCGGCCAGCACCGCCACCCGGCCGATATGGGCATCCGGCAGCAGGCGGGCGGTGCCCACCGGCCGGCCTTCCAGCAGGGCGAGGAAGTGGCGACAGTCGGGGTCGCGGCCGTCCCACTCCTCCGCTCGCGGAACTTGCTGCTCCTCGATGAAGACCACCCGGCGAATCTCGCTGGCTTCGGCCTCTAGCTCGTCCCAGCTGCCCTCTTTAATAGCCAGCGCTATCTTTTTCACGTCGTGTCTCCTGGTGACACATTGTTTCCCTTGCTCCTTGCTCCTTGCTCCTTGCTACTGCTCTTCGAACTCGTCTGCCCAGGCCAGGCTACCGGCGTCGAGCAGTGCGGCGAGCAGCACCTCGGCTCCCTCATGGACCAGGATCCCCGCGTGCAGCGCCGTATCGGAGGCGATCCAGCGCGCCAGCGGCAAGGCGCACTCGACGCCGTCGCCATCGGCGAACAGTGTCGCGCGGTCGCCGTCCAGCGCCCGCCAGGCGAAGCGCGAGCCGGGACTGCGCACCAGCGCTTCGCCCTCCTGCAGGGCGGCAACAAGCTCCTCGGCCTCGGTCGGGGTCTCGGTGGGGATTAGCTGGTCGGCATACTTGGGCTGGGTCATCGCACGGCCGAACCACTGGGCCAGCTGGCTGGGGTCATCCAGAGTATCCAGGATCAGCCGGCGCATGCGGGCCACGGCGGCATCGTCGAGCTCGGCGGGGTCCTCGGGGGGGGCCATGCCGGCATCGGCATAGCGCCGTGATGCGGGTAGCTGCTCGCCGAGATAGTCGGCATAGGAGGTGATCGCCTCGTCCGCGGAGGGCGCTCGGAAACCGATCGACAGCGTCAGGCAGTCGTTGGACTGGCTGACGCCATGGTGGGCCCAGGCCGGCGGCAGGTAGAGCATGTCGCCCGGCTCGAGCACCCAGTCATCGCCCGGAACGAGCGCGAAGCGCTCGAGGATGCGCAGGTCGATGCCGTCGAGAAGGGGGGCGTCATCGTCGACCTTCCCGCCCAGCTGCCAGCGGCGCTGGCCACTGCCCTGGAGCAGGAAGACGTCGTACTGGTCGACGTGGGGGCCGACGCTACCGCCCGGGGGGGCGTAGCTGATCATGATATCGTCGAGCCGCCAGCGCGGCAGGAAGTCGAAAGCCTCGAGCAGCTCGGCCACCTCAGGCACATAGTGGTCCACTGCCTGCACCAGCAGGGTCCAGTCGCGTTCCGGCAGGTGGGCGAAAGTGGCAGCGTCGAAGGGGCCATGGCGGACCTGCCAGGGGCCGTCGGCACCGTGCTCCTCTACCAGGCGGGCCTCGACCGCCTCCTCGCAGGCGAGCCCGGCCAGTTCGTCCGGGTCCAGCGGGCACTGGAAATCAGGAAAGGCGCCGCGGATCAGCAGTGGCTTCTGTTGCCAGACGCCGCGCAGGAACTCAGCGGCGGTCAGGCCGCCCAGCAGGGGCAGCGGGGTATCGGAGCTCATAGCTTCCTCGCCTGCTCTTCGGCGTTGCCGATATAGGTCGCCGGGGTCAGCGCCTTGAGTTCTTCCTTTACGGTCTCGGGAAGCTGCAAGGTATCGATGAAGGCTTTGAGCCCGGTCTGGTCGATGCGCTTGCCGCGGGTCAGCTCCTTGAGCTTCTCGTAGGGCTTGTCGATGCCGTAGCGGCGCATCACCGTCTGGATCGGCTCGGCGAGTACCTCCCAGTTGACATCGAGGTCCTCGGCGATGCGCGCCGGGTTGGCCTCGAGCTTGCTGATGCCCTTGAGTGAGGCCTGGTAGGCGATCAGACCGTAGGCCAGGCCGACGCCCAGGTTGCGCAGCACCGTGGAGTCGGTGAGGTCGCGTTGCCAGCGGGAGATCGGCAGTTTCTGGGCCAGATGACCAAGGAGGGCATTGGCAAGCCCCAGGTTGCCCTCGGAGTTCTCGAAGTCGATGGGGTTGACCTTGTGCGGCATGGTCGAGGAGCCGATCTCACCCTCGACGGTCCCCTGCTTGAAGTAGCCCAGCGAGATGTAGCCCCAGACGTCACGATCGAAGTCGATGAGGATGGTGTTGAAGCGGCACAGCGCGTCGAACAGTTCGGCGATGTAGTCGTGGGGTTCGATCTGAGTGGTGTAGGGGTTGAAGGCCAATCCCAGTCCCTCGACGAAGCTGCGCGCGTTGGCTTCCCAGTCAATCTCGGGATAGGTCGCGAGATGGGCATTGTAGTTGCCTACCGCGCCGTTGATCTTGCCTAGGATCTTGACGCCCTCGATCTGTGCAAGCTGGCGGCGCAGGCGGTAGGCGACGTTGGCCATCTCCTTGCCCAGGGTGGTGGGGCTTGCCGTCTGGCCATGGGTGCGCGAGAGCATCGGCTGGGCGGCGTGCTCATGGGCTAGCCGGGTGATCTCGTCTGCCACCCGGTGCATTACCGGTAGCAGGGTGCGCAGACCATCGGTCAGCATCACGCCGTAGGAGAGGTTGTTGATGTCCTCGCTGGTACAGGCGAAATGCACAAACTCGCTAACGGCGTGTAGTTCGGACTGGCCGGCGATCGTCTCCTTGATGAAGTACTCCACCGCCTTGACGTCGTGGTTGGTGGTGCGCTCGATCTGCTTGATGCGCTCGGCGTCTTCCAGCGAAAAGTCGCGCAGCAGCGTCTCGAGGAAAGCGGTGGCCTTGGCTGAAAGTCGCGGGACCTCGGTGATCTGGGGGTGTTCGGCGAGGTGCTGCAGCCAGCGGATCTCGACGATGACCCGGGCGCGGATCAGGCCGAACTCACTGAAGTGCTCGCGCAGCGTCGAGGCCTTGGCCGCGTAGCGGCCGTCGACGGGGGAGAGGGCGGTCAGGGCAGAGAGGGGCAGGGAAGCGGCGTGCATGATCGGGCTCCGGTCGAGGGAAGGAAGGGACTCAGCCCAACTGGTCGAGGGTCTTCTTCAGGGCGCCGCGCTGGAAGACCAGCTTCCAGCGCCGGCCCCCCTGCTGGTGCCAGAGCAGGGCGAAACGGATACCGGCAAGCAGGATGGCGCGCACCCGCTCGGCCATCATGCGACTCTGCAGCAGCGAGGGGTCGCCCTGGACGACAATGCGGGTGTTAAGGGTCGAGAGGGTTTCCTGGTAGGCCTCACCGAGACTGGCGACGACGTTCTCGTGGGTTTCGCCGAAGTGCTCGGCCTGGCCCTGGATGCGGGTCAATCGCCTGCCGAGCTCATCCATCATGGCGTCGTTGCCGCGCAGCTTGTTCATCAGCATCAGCAGCGAGAAGCCGTAACGCAGTACCACGGGGTTGGCCTGCCGTCGGCCAGTCACACCCTCGAGCACCTCCAGGCCACGACGCAAGTTGTTGGGGTGGCCGCCGTAGATCGCCTCGAAGCTCTCGGGGTTGGTGTCCAGGGTGGCGCGGATTAGGGTCTCCCAGGCGCGCTGGTCGACTTGGCCGGTGCGCGCGAGCTCGTCGACCAGGCTGGCGGCCTGGAAGACCCCGGCGAGTGCCAGTGCCTGGCGGGCCGTGGGGGTGTCCGGGGCGGGGTGTATGGGGGTCGAGGGAGTCATCGGGCGAGCTCCGTGGCATTCCAGGTCTCGCGGATCACGCCGCCACCCAGGCAGATCTCTTTGTCGTAGAGCACCAGCGACTGACCCGGGGTCACGGCCCATTGGGGATCATCGAAGCGCACCGCGACGCTGCCATCCTTCCGCGAGTGGACAGTACAGGGCACATCGCCCTGACGGTAACGGGTCTTGGCGGTGTAGCGACCCTCGACGGCGGGCGCCTCGCCGGCTACCCAGTCCATGGCTTCGGTGGCCAGCGAGTCGGTATAGAGCAGCGGATGGTGTTTGCCCTGCACGGCCACGAGCACATTGCGTTCGAGATCCTTGGCGGCCACGTACCAGGGAGCGTCCGGATGGTTGGCGAGCCCGCCGATGCCCAGGCCCTGGCGTTGGCCAAGGGTGTAGTACATCAGCCCCATGTGCTCGCCTATGACCTTGCCCTCGGGCGTCTCGATCATGCCGGGCTGGGCGGGCAAGTACTGGCTGAGGAAGTCGCGGAAGCGCCGCTCACCGATGAAGCAGATCCCGGTCGAGTCCTTCTTGCGCGCGGTGACCAGCTCATGGCGTTCGGCGATGGCGCGTACCGCAGGTTTTTCGAGCTCACCCAACGGGAAGAGGGTGCGGGCGATGGCAGCCTCAGGAACGGCATGCAGGAAGTAGCTCTGGTCCTTGTTGGCATCGAGCCCCTTGAGCAACCTTGGGCGGAGCTCTCCACGGCTTCCCTGGGGCAGCTGCCCTGCACGAACATAATGGCCAGTAGCGATCTTTTCGGCGCCCAGCATCTCGGCGTACTCGAGGAACACCTTGAACTTGATCTCACGGTTGCAGAGGATGTCGGGATTGGGTGTGCGTCCCGCCTGGTACTCGGCCAGGAAATGCTCGAAGACGTGGTCCCAGTACTCGGCGGCGAAATTGGCGGTGTGCAGTCGGATGCCAAGCTTCTTGCACACCGCCTCGGCGTCGGCTAGGTCGGCCTTGGCGGTGCAGTACTCGGTGCCGTCGTCCTCGTCCCAGTTCTTCATGAACAGGCCCTCGACGTCGAAGCCCTGCTCAAGCAGCAGCAGGGCGGACACGGAAGAATCGACGCCGCCGGACATGCCGACGATCACCTTGCCTGTAGTGGCGGTCATGGGCGCTCTCGAATCGGGTGTGGCTCAAATGGTCGAAGATTATACATGACACAAGCGGCGAGCCGCCAAGTTGCAAGGAGCAAGCGGCTCGTTGTTTTTCTTTCTGTGTGTTTCTACTTGGGCCTCGGCTTGGCCGCTCAGCGCTCGTGAATTACGTCCATGGGGTAGAAGCGGTTCGCCAGGGCGTCGCGGACACGACGCATCACCAGCGGGCTTCTCAGTCGCCCCTGGCGGTCTAGCGACTCTAGCTCGTCAAAGGTCAGCCAGTGCACGGCGAGGATGGCCGGGTCGAGCGCACTGCCCAGGTAGGCCAGGGCCATGCCGAAGAAGCCGTGGCTGTGGAAGGTCAGGCCATCCGGTGTGCGGTAGACATACAGGCCCAGGTAGTCGGTGATGCCGACCTGCCAGGCAGTCTCCTCGCGCAGCTCGCGCAGTGCGGCCTCGCGGATGCGTTCGCCGGGCTCCAGATGGCCTGCGGGCTGGTTGAAGAGGGTCTCGTTTCCGCCAGGGCGTTCTTCCACCATCAGGAAGCGTCCGGCCCGCTCCACCACGGTGGCCACGCTGATGTAGGGTTGCCAACGGCTCATCGGCGGTCTCCTCTCGCTCGACACCGGCTCGCGCCTGCCGGCGGCCTGCGCGGGGCGTGCAGGGTTTCGCGTCGCCACTCGCCGGGGGCCAGCCCAGCCAGGCACCAGGGGCCGATGGCCACCCGCACCAGCCTTAAGGTGGGGTGGCCGACATGGGCGGTCATGCGACGCACCTGCCGATTGCGCCCCTCGCTGATGATCAGCTCCAGCCAGGTGGTGCGCGGGTGGCGGCGGTTATCCACGGGCGGGTCGCGCTCGGGCAGGTCGCTTGACGTCAGGCGGCGCACCTTGGCCGGCCGGGTCATGCCGTCCTTGAGTGCCACGCCGTTGCGTAGTGCCTGCAGGGCAGCGTCGTCCGGCTTTCCCTCCACCTGGATGCGGTAGGTCTTGGGCTGCTTGTGGCGGGGGTCGCTGATGCGATGGATCAGCTCGCCGTCGGCACTGAGCAGCAGTAGCCCCTCGGAGTCATGGTCGAGTCGGCCTGCCGGGTAGATATCGGGCACGTCGAGCACGTCGGCCAGAGTGGCACGACGCTCTCCGTTCGGGACCTTGCGGTCGGTGAACTGGGAGAGCATGCGATAAGGCTTGTGCAACAGGTATAGGGCACTCATTCGACCAAGGTCTTGCTACCATGGATTGTCGACAAATCGGGTTGCAAGCCTACTCCGATCCGACGGGTGAATGCTATACTCCGCGCTCCACTGAACAGATCAGACAGGGGAGTTCTCAATGGGTTTCCAGAAAATCGTCCTGCCCGATGGCGGCCAGAAGATCACCGTCAACGCCGATAACACCCTGAATGTGCCGAATGAGCCGATCATCCCATTCATCGAGGGTGACGGTATCGGCGTCGACGTGACGCCGGCCATGAAGATCGCCATCGATTCCGCCGTTCAGAAGGCCTATAACGGCGAGCGCAAGATCCACTGGATGGAGGTCTACGCCGGCGAGAAGGCCACTCAGGTTTATGACGCCGACACCTGGCTACCGGAGGAGACGCTGGAGGCAGTCAAGGACTATGTCGTGTCGATCAAGGGTCCGCTGACCACCCCGGTGGGCGGTGGTATCCGCTCCCTGAACGTCGCCCTGCGTCAGAAACTCGATCTCTATGTCTGTCAGCGCCCGGTTCGCTGGTTCGAGGGCGTCCCGAGCCCGGTCAAGAAGCCGGACGACGTGGACATGGTGATCTTCCGCGAGAACTCCGAGGACATCTATGCCGGCATCGAGTGGAAGGCCGGCACTCCGGAAGCGGACAAGGTCATCAAGTTCCTGCGCGAGGAGATGGGGGTCCAGAACATTCGCTTCCCCGAGAACTGCGGCATCGGTGTCAAGCCGGTCTCCGTCGAGGGCACCAAGCGTCTGGTGCGCAAGGCCCTGCAGTACACGATCGACAACGACCGCGAGTCGCTGACCCTGGTGCATAAGGGTAACATCATGAAGTTCACCGAGGGGTCCTTTAAGGACTGGGGCTACGAACTCGCCAAGCAGGAGTTCGGCGCGGAGCTGCTCGATGGCGGCCCCTGGATGACCATGAAGAATCCCAACAACGGCAAGGATATCGTCATCAAGGACGTCATCGCCGATGCCATGCTCCAGCAGATCCTGCTGCGTCCGGCTGAGTACGACGTCATCGCCACCCTGAACCTTAACGGTGACTACCTCTCCGACGCCCTGGCGGCCGAGGTGGGCGGCATCGGCATCGCGCCAGGTGCCAATCTCTCCGATACTGTGGCCATGTTTGAGGCCACTCACGGTACGGCACCCAAGTATGCCGGTCAGGACAAGGTCAACCCGGGTTCGCTAATTCTCTCTGCGGAGATGATGCTGCGCCACATGGGCTGGGTCGAGGCCGCCGATCTGGTGCTCAAGGGCGTGGAGAAGGCCATCTCCCGGGGCGAGGTGACCTACGACTTCCACCGCGTGATGGACGATGCCAAGCTGCTCAAGTGCTCCGAGTTCGGTCAGGCCATCGCCGACAACATGTAAGTCACGACGCTGGAACCGGGCCCCCGTCCGCCACCCGGCGGCGGGGGCCCTTGCGTTGAGATGTCCTATGATCGAACACCGACGGTGAACCCTTTCGACCCGGTGGCGTCAAAGCGGGGTTGATGCATCCACCGTTACCCGACTTGTCGAGATGGATAGTGGCGCTTATGTTCAGTAGAGACGATGAAGTGGCGTGGCGAATGGCCATCGGGTCTCCGCTGGGGGGCGTGACCCGGCCATCTGGTCATGAGTCTGGCCATGAACAGGACGATGGCGACCTGTCGGTGCAACAGGCCGATCCCAAAGTGGCGCATCCTCCTCTGTACAAGGTGGTGTTGCATAACGATGACTTCACCCCCATGGAGTTTGTGGTCGAAGTGCTGCAGACCTTCTTCCACATGGACAGCGAGACCGCGGTACAGGTGATGCTGACCGTGCATACCCGGGGAAAGGCCGCCTGTGGGGTCTTTACCCGCGATATCGCGGAAACCAAATGCCATCAGGTCAATCAATATGCAAGAGAGTGTCAGCATCCGTTGCTGTGCGACATCGAGGCAGCGGACTGAGCGGCATGGTCGAGGAGGGGCAGCGACGGTCTTGCGTTGAAGGCAGGCTTGCAACGCTACCGTTTGCACCCGATGTTGATGATGCCGGACCACGAATGATCCGACGCGAAGCTCTGGTCGGCGAAGAAGGGGACTGCCATGCTGAGTAAAGAACTTGAACTGACCCTGAACACGGCCTTCACCGTGGCCCGCTCCAAGCGCCACGAGTTCATGACCGTTGAACACCTGCTACTGGCGCTGCTTGATAACGCCTCGGCGGCGGATGTGCTGCGTGCCTGCGGGGCCAACCTCGACAAGCTGCGGTCCGACCTGCAGGATTTCATCAATTCCACCACGCCGCTGATCCCCGATGATCAGTCGGACCGAGAGACACAGCCGACCCTGGGCTTCCAGCGCGTGCTCCAGCGTGCCGTCTTCCATGTCCAGTCCTCGGGCAAGAGCGAGGTCACCGGTGCCAATGTGCTGGTCGCCATCTTTTCCGAGCAGGAGAGCCAGGCGGTCTACTTCCTCAAGCAGCAGAACGTCGCCCGGGTGGATGCCGTCAACTACATCGCCCACGGCATCTCCAAGGTGGCCGGTCACGGCCAGAGCCAGTCGTCGCCCTCGCCGGAGGCCGAGGATGCCGAGGAGGGCGGTGCCGAGACCGGCTCCAATCCGCTGACTAGCTATGCCACCAACCTCAATGAGCAGGCGCGGCTGGGCAAGATCGATCCGTTGATCGGCCGCGAGCATGAACTCGAGCGGGTGGTACAGATCCTGGCTCGCCGGCGCAAGAACAACCCGCTGCTGGTCGGTGAGGCCGGCGTGGGCAAGACCGCCATCGCCGAGGGCCTGGCCAAGCGCGTCGTCGAGGAGGATGTGCCCGAGGTGATCGGCGATGCGGTGGTCTACTCGCTGGACATGGGCGCGCTGCTCGCCGGTACCAAGTACCGCGGTGACTTCGAGAAGCGGCTCAAGAACCTGCTGGCAGAGCTGCGCAAGCAACCCAATGCCATCCTGTTCATCGACGAGATTCATACCGTGATCGGAGCAGGTGCCGCCTCGGGTGGGGTGATGGATGCCTCCAATCTGCTCAAGCCGCTGCTCTCCTCGGGAGAGCTGCGTTGCATCGGCTCTACCACCTTCCAGGAGTATCGTGGCATCTTCGAGAAGGATCGCGCCCTGGCGCGACGTTTCCAGAAGGTCGACGTCATGGCGCCTTCGGTGGAGGACACCACCCGCATCCTCAAGGGGCTGCGCTCGCGCTTCGAGGAGCATCATCAGTTGAAGTACACCGATGCAGCCCTGGAGAGCGCGGCCAGGCTGTCGGACCGCTACATCAACGACCGCCACCTGCCCGATAAGGCCATCGACGTGATCGACGAGGCCGGCGCCCACCAGCGGCTGCTGCCGCCGGAAGTGCGTGCGGATACCATTGACGTCGACCAGGTCGAGGCAGTGGTAGCCTCCATCGCGCGGATCCCGCCCAAGAGCGTCTCCAGTTCCGACCGCAAGCTTCTGGCCAACATCGATCGCGACCTGAAGATGCTGGTATTCGGGCAGGATGAGGCCATCGACGGCCTCGCCGCAGCGATCAAGCTATCGCGGGCCGGGCTCAAGGCCCCGGACAAGCCGGTGGGTAGCTTCCTGTTCGCTGGTCCGACCGGGGTCGGTAAGACCGAGGTGGCTCGGCAATTGGCCCACATCATGGGCATCGAGCTGGTGCGCTTTGATATGTCCGAGTACATGGAGCGTCATACCGTGTCACGGCTGATCGGTGCGCCTCCCGGCTATGTCGGCTATGACCAGGGTGGCCTGCTGACCGAGGCGATCACCAAGCAGCCCCACTGCGTGCTGCTGCTCGACGAGATCGAGAAGGCGCATCCCGAGGTTTTCAACCTGCTGCTGCAGGTCATGGATCACGGTCGTCTCACCGACAACAACGGCCGCGAGGCGGACTTCCGTCACGTGATCCTGATCATGACCTCCAACGCCGGGGTCGAGCAGGCCACGCGGCGCTCTATCGGCTTCCAGACCCAGGATCACTCCACGGACGCCATGGAGGTGATCCGCAAGACCTTCTCGCCGGAGTTCCGCAACCGCCTGGACGGCATCATTCAGTTCCACGCCCTGCCCACGTCAGTGGTACGCAGCGTGGTGGACAAGTTCCTGGTCGAGCTGCAGGCGCAACTCGACGAGAAGCGGGTCCAGCTCGACGTGGACGAGTCCGCCCGGGATTGGCTGGCCGAGAAGGGCTACGATCCCGACATGGGCGCGCGCCCGATGGCTCGGCTGATTCAGGAGAAGCTCAAGAAGCCGCTGGCCGAGATGATCCTGTTCGGCGAGTTGTCCGAGCATGGCGGCGTGGTGCATGTCAGCGTGGAGGATGGCGAGCTCCACCTCTCCACGGAGTCGGAGCTGGCCGACGCGCCCTGATGGGTGTCAGTCAACCACCCTCTCACAGCGCCCTGTCTACGGACGGGGCGTTGTTCGTTCAGGCGTGGCAGTGAGGAACGACGGACGCAGGGGAGGCCGTCGCTCGAGCAGGTGCGGGTGCCGTGGCATGCCCGGCCGCTGTCAGCGGGCGCGGTAGACGATGCGGCCCTTGGACAGGTCGTAGGGGGTCAGCTCGACCTTGACCTTATCGCCGGTGAGGATGCGGATGTAGTGCTTGCGCATCTTGCCCGAGATATGGGCGGTGACCACGTGGCCGTTCTCTAGCTCGACGCGGAACATGGTATTGGGAAGGGTATCGACGACGACGCCTTCCATCTCGATATGGTCTTCACGTGCCATATAGGCGGTTCCTCGCTGATGATGACAAAAGTTGTCGCCACGCCGTCTTGGCCAGAACGGCCCGTGCGTGCCGACAGGATAGCGCGATATTGTGCCGCATGCCGCACGTCAAGGCAAAGAAACCCGCTCATCGGCCCGCTTACAGGGTGATCATGCGTCGCCAGCGGCGGCCGTCGAGCATCTCCAGTGGCTGGAAAAACTGCTTATAGGCCATCTTGCGGCATTCGCGGATCCAGTAACCTAGATAGACGTGCGACAGCCCTTGGTCTCGGGCGCGCTGGATAAGCGCGAGAACCGCAAAGGTGCCCAACGAACGACGCTCCAGTTCCGGGGCGGGATCGAAGAAGGTATAGATGGCCGATAGACCGCGCTCGAGCTGATCGAAGGCGGAGACGGCCACCAGACGTCCGTCAAGCCGGAACTCCAGCAGTTGAGCGTAGGGCTGGTCGAGAGTGAGGAAGGTGCGGTACTGCTCATGACTGGGCGGATACATGTCGCCGTCGGCGTGGCGGGTCCGCACATAGTCGGCATAGAGCGCATAGTGCTCAGGGTCGAAGAGGGCTGGACGCACCTTCAGCGTCAAGTCGGCATTGCGATTAGCCAGCTTGCGCTGGGTGCGACTCGGCGCGAACTCGTCTACCGGGATGCGTACCGAGATGCAGGCACTGCAGGTATCGCAGTGGGGGCGATAGAGGTGTCGGCCGCTGCGACGAAAACCAAGCAGCGCCAGGGCATCGTAGACGCTTTGTCTCGGCGACTCCTGAGGATCAAGGAACAGGGTGGTCGCTTCGCATCCCGCCAGGTAGCTACAGGCATGCGGCACGGTCAGGAAGAAGCGCAGATCCCTGACTGGCTGCCCGGGTGCGTTGCTGCTCAAAGCTGCCATCTCCTCTGAATCGGTGGCCTGGTCAGGCAGGGGTCTCGCTGGCACCGACGTTCCAGGTCGGTGCCAGCGCGCCTTCGAGCGTCTTCCGGCGGCCACTGCCGGCATCGCCCAGCCACTGTTCAAGATAGCCGATGAACTCGCTGCGGGCGATGTCCCGGGCTCCCAGGCTGGCCAGATGCATGGTATGCATCTGGCAATCGATCAGCCGGCCGCCACCGGCGGACATGGCGTGTGCCAGATGCACTAGGGCCACCTTCGAGGCATCTGCCTGCCGAGAGAACATCGACTCGCCGAAGAACACCGGGCCCATGGCCACGCCGTAGAGCCCTCCCACCAATTTGTCGCTTCGCCAAACTTCCACCGAATGGGCCGCGCCGAGTCGATGCAGACGCTCGTAGGCCGCGCGCATCTCGTCGGTGATCCAGGTGCCGGGCTGGCCCGCGCGGGGAGCGGCGCATGACGCTACTACCTGGGCGAAGGCGCGGTTGGCGGTGACCCGAAAGCCGCCATTGCGCAGCCGCTTGGCGAGGCTGCGGCGCACCCGGATCTCCTTGGGGAACAGCACCATACGCGGGTCCGGGCTCCACCACAGCACGGGTTGACCATCGCTGAACCAGGGAAAGATGCCGCGTCGATAGGCGGCCAGTAGCCATTCCGGGGTCAATGCGCCGCCGGCGGCCAGCAGACCGTCGGGATCGCGCAGGGCAGTGGCGACAGGCGGGAAGCCCACCGGGCGTTCAGGGAGCCAAGGCAGCATGGAGCGCGTTTTCCTTATTGTCGACCCGCACAGTCTGCCGCGCGTTAGCCGATGGCTCAAGGCAGGGGCCCCTGTGATGGTGAGCAGTTGCTCGGTATGATTGAACTCCGTGAATCCGCAAGACGCCATGTTGGCGCAAGGAGGATGGCCGCTTGAGTGTCAAGAAGACGACCTCGTCACGTCGGATGACGGCGGCGAATGCCAGGGAAACGGCGAAACGCTTTGGCCTGCGGCTGCAGGGCGCGGCGCGAGAGGGTGTGGTGATTGTGCTGCTGGCCGCCTGTGTGTTCCTGCTGCTGGCGCTCTACAGCTTTCGTGCCGAAGATCCCGGCTGGTCGCGCAGCGGCCCCGAAACCGAAGTGGCCAACTGGATGGGTCCGATCGGGGCCTGGCTCGCCGACGTGCTCTACTCGCTGTTCGGGGTCAGTGCGCTATGGTGGCCCGGCATGCTGGGGTTCGCCGCCTGGTGGCTGATCCGTTCACGGCAGGTGCGCTTCGAGTGGGATGCCACCGCCCTGGCGGTGCGCTGCGGGGGGCTGGTACTG
Source organism: Halomonas ventosae (assembly GCF_004361885.1). Taxonomy (GTDB): domain Bacteria; phylum Pseudomonadota; class Gammaproteobacteria; order Pseudomonadales; family Halomonadaceae; genus Halomonas; species Halomonas ventosae_C. The sequence goes on along the minus strand of NZ_SNWH01000009.1, from coordinate 28,028 downwards.
CTGTTGCTGGGTTCCACCACCCTAGGGGCGCTGCACTTCTACCGGCCTGATAGTCCCTTGCCCTACTCCACGGGGGGCATCCTTGGTGAGGGGCTGGTGGGAGCCCTGATGCCCCTGGTGGGCACGGGCGGTACCGGTCTGCTGGCTGCGGCCGCCATGCTGTGCGGCTTTCCCCTGTTCACCGGGCTCTCCTGGCTGACGGTGATGGATGAACTGGGTCATTGCAGCCTGCTGCTATGGCGCTGGGTAGCCGATCGTTTCGGCCTGGTGCGCGAACGGCGCATCGAGCGCCGCGATCAGGTCGAGCAAGAACGCGACCGCTCGATCGCCGAGCAGGATGAGCAAGAAGTAGGGGGGAGCTCGAGCGATGCCGGCCCCCGCCCACGCGGGTGGCGGCGTCTGGGCAGCGGCCATCGTCGCGAGGCCGAGCCGGTGCTGGCCGCGGAAGCTTTCGCTCGGCGCGAGCCGGGGTTTGGCAACGACGGCGAGACTGATATTCCTTGGGAAGTGCCCGAGCGCACGCCCTCGGCCAAGCAGCCCGAGGCGGCCTATACCGCCCGGGCCAGCCATCAGGCCGTGGAACCGCGGGTGTCGATCACCCTGCCGGGGGGTGGCGAGGAGGTGTCTGACGAGCCGCAAGGCGAGCCGCAAAATAGCGACCACAAGCCCCCCCAGCGGGTCCCGGAGACGGTGCCCGAGCCGCTGCTGCCCGATGATGACGAGCCCCTGACGGCCTGGCAGGGTTCCGCCCTGCGGGCCACCGGTGATGAGCTCCTCCGCGACAAGACCGTCGAGACCTCCTCCGGTAGCGCCGAGGCCAACGGGGAGGCGGAAGTGCCGCACGCGCGGGCTTCATCGGTTGCCTCGCCGCACCCGAGGCCCCACCAAAAGGCTCACCGTGATTCGACGCTGGCCTCGCAGCAGGAGACCGACCGGGTGGAACTCGACAAAGCGAACGAACCGCACCTGAGCCCTGAGCCGATGATCGCTGAGCCTGGGGGGGACGGAGAGGCGACAACCGCTCATCAAAATCCGGGGGTTGCCCCGCCGTCGCCGATGGCGGATGACATGCCCCCGGTAGCGAGTGTCGAGCAAGGACGCGAGGCCGCCGACGACCCCGAGGGCCCGGCGCTGTGGACCGTGGAGCACCTGCAGAACCAGCGGCCGGTGCTCGACGAACTCCCCGAACCCGACGGCGAACTGCCCAGTCTGCGGCTGCTGACCCCTCCGCAGCCCCAGCTGCGTAACTACTCGGAGCAGCAGTTGGCCGAGATGGCTGAGCTGCTCGAGACGCGGCTACGTGAGTACGGCGTCAAGGCCGAGGTGGTCGATACCTGGCCGGGCCCGGTGATCACCCGTTTCGAGATCAAGCCGGCAGCTGGGGTGAAGGTATCCAAGATCAGCAACCTGGCCAAGGATCTGGCGCGCTCGCTGATGGTCAAGAGTGTGCGGGTGGTGGAGGTGATCCCAGGCCGGCCCACCGTGGGCATCGAGATCCCCAATCCGCATCGCGCGATGATCCGCCTGCGCGAGGTGATCGACTCCGACCGTTACCAGCAGGAGGCCTCGGCGCTCACCATGGCGTTGGGCCAGGACATCGGCGGTGGCCCCGTGGTGGCCAACCTCGGCAAGATGCCCCATCTGCTGGTGGCTGGTACCACTGGTTCGGGCAAGTCGGTGGGGGTCAACGCCATGTTGATCTCCATGCTGCTCAAGGCCACCCCCGATGAGCTGCGCCTGATTATGGTCGACCCCAAGATGCTGGAGCTGTCGGTCTACGACGGCATCCCGCATCTGCTGGCACCGGTAGTCACCGATATGAAGGAGGCCGCCAACGCGCTGCGTTGGTGTGTGGCTGAGATGGAGCGCCGCTACAAGCTGATGGCGGCCATGGGCGTGCGCAACATCGCCGGCTTCAACGGCAAGCTTGACGAGGCCGAGCGAGCCGGCGCCCGGGTGGCCGATCCGCTGTGGGAGCCCCAGCCCTGGGAGATGCACCAGTCGCCGCCGGTGCTCGAGAAGCTGCCCTACATCGTGGTGGTGATCGACGAGTTCGCCGACATGTTCATGATCGTCGGCAAGAAGGTCGAGGAGTTGATCGCGCGGCTGGCCCAGAAGGCCCGGGCCGCCGGCATCCACCTGATACTCGCCACCCAGCGTCCTTCGGTTGATGTGGTCACCGGCCTGATCAAGGCCAATATTCCCACTCGCATGGCCTTTCAGGTGTCGTCTCGGATCGATTCGCGCACTATCCTTGACCAGGGCGGCGCCGAGAACCTGCTCGGCCACGGCGACATGCTCTACCTGCCGGCCGGGTCCGGCATGCCGACCCGTGTCCATGGGGCCTTCGTCGATGACGACGAGGTGCATCGGGTGGTCGAAGACTGGAAGCGGCGTGGTGAGCCTGAGTACATCGACGAGATCCTCTCCGGCGGCGTCTCCGCCGAGGCCCTTACCGGCCTGGAGGCCGAGGGCGCCGGGGGCGACGACGCCGAGCAGGATGCCCTCTACGATGAGGCGGTGGCCTTCGTCACCGAGAGTCGCCGCGCCTCCATCTCGGCGGTTCAACGCCGCTTCAAGATCGGCTACAACCGGGCGGCGCGTTTGGTCGAATCCATGGAGATGGCCGGCGTGGTCTCGACCATGGGCACCAATGGCGCACGCGAGGTGCTGGCCCCGCCGCCGGTAGGCGATTGATGTCCGGCAATCATGCAGCAATGACGCAAGCCCCGGGGGAATGCAACCCGTTGGGGCGTCTCGGGTCCGAATGACAGCAAACCAATATGGACCCGTTCAGGGAGACAGAGACGATGACAGTGAACAAGATCCTCGCCGTGCTAACCATGACGCTTATCGCGCCGGTGTCAGTGCTGGCCAGTGAGGGCGCCGAGCGCCTGGCGGAGCTTCTCGAGCCACTCGAGACCTATGTGGCGGATTTCGAGCAGCAGATCCTCGATGGTAGCGGCCAGCGTCTGCAGGAGGCCCGCGGGCGCATGTGGCTATCGCGCCCCGGCAAGTTCCGCTGGGAGGTGGATGCCCCCTACGAACAACTGGTGGTCTCCGCCGGCGAGGAGGTCATCCTCTATGACCCCGACCTGGAGCAGGCCACGGTGCAGCCCCTGGATCAGCGGGTGACCCACACCCCGGCCTTGCTGCTCTCCGGCAGTGCCGACGAGCTGACCGGCAGTTATGAGGTTACCCGTCAGCAGCAGGGGGTCAGCGAGACCTTCACCCTGGTACCCAGGAATCCCGATACCCTGTTCGAGCAGCTGAAGATGACCTTCCGCGGCGAGACGCTGGACCTGCTGCAGATGACCGACAGCACCGGACAGCGCACCGCCATCGCCTTTGACAACGTGCGCGTGAACGAGCCGCTGGACGACAGCCGCTTTACCTTTGAGATCCCCGCAGGCACTGACGTGATCCGCGAGACGCTGTAATTCCGGGCTACGCCCGAAGCTTTAAACGAATCGCCCCCGTGGCAAGACCACGGAGGCGATTCGTTTCAGGTTGTTGACGGCTTACGGCTTACGGCTTTGCGCCGTTGTCCGCCTCGGCGTCGAGCTGCTTCCGCCAGGCCATCAGCTGGGCGTAGCGTTTCTCCTGGCCGTATTCGGTGGGCCGATAGAAACGCTCGCGGGGTAGTGCCTCGGGCCAGCAGTCATGGCCACTGCCGGCGGGATAGCCGTGGGGTTCGTGGTGCGCGTAGCGATACCCCTGACCGAGGCCCAGGGACTCCATCAATCTAGTCGGGGCGTTGCGCAGGTAGCTCGGCACCTCCAGCTGTGGTTGCTGCGCCACGAGCTCCTTGGCCTGCTTCCAAGCCTTGTCGATGGCATTGCTCTTGGGTGCTACCGCCAGGTGGATGGCGGCGTGGGCGATGGCGCGTTGGCCTTCGTAGTCGCCAAGACGCAGGTAGGCGTCCCAGGCCGCCATGACCAGCGGCAGGGCCCGCGGGTCGGCGTTGCCGACATCTTCCGAGGCGATGGCAGTGAGGCGGCGTATCACGTCCAGCGGATCACCGCCGCCCTGAAGGAAACGCGCGATATAGAGCAGGGCGGCATCGGGGCGCGAGGAGCGCACCGACTTGTGAATCGCCGAGAGCAGATCATAGTAATGGTCGCCCTGCTTGTCGAAGGCACTGGCCTGGTGGCCGATCACGTCCTCCAGGGCCTGGCGAGGCAGTCGCTCGCCGTCGCCCTCGGCCAGGGTGAAGTCGCAGGCGGTTTCCAGCAGGCCCAAGGCGCGGCGGGCATCGCCAGCGGCGGCCCGGGCCAACAGTGCCAGCACGGCGTCGTCGATGCGGATCCGCCGCGCGCCCAGGCCGCGTTCCTCGTCGGTCAGCGCCCGGCGCATTACGTCGATCAGCTCCTCCTCGGTGAGCGGCTTAAGCACGTGTACCCGTGCCCGGGAGAGCAGCGCCGAGTTGACCTCGAAGGAGGGGTTCTCCGTGGTGGCGCCGATCAGCGTCAGCAGGCCCGACTCCACATGGGGCAACAGGGCATCCTGTTGGCTCTTGTTGAGGCGGTGGATCTCGTCGAGGAACAGCAGAGTGGGGCGCTGGCGGGCCTGCATATCCTGTGCGCGATCGACGGCAGCCCGGATCTCCTTGACCCCAGCCATCACCGCCGAGAGGTGCTCCAGGTGGGCGCCGGAGATCTCGGCAAGGATCTCGGCCAGGGTGGTCTTGCCACTGCCTGGTGGACCCCAGAGGATCATCGAGCGCACCACACCGCTCTCGGCCATGCGCGCCAGCGGCTTGCCAGGGCCGACCAGCGCCTGCTGCCCCACATAATCCTCGAGCCGGCGTGGGCGCATGCGAAAGGCCAGCGGCGCGGCATCCTCTGGCGTATTGCCCTGGAAGAGATCCATATCTGACTCCTTGGCTCGTGGCTGCTAGAGTGGGTGTGTCGTCATCGGCAATACGACCTTAGGTGACAGGCACAATTCCCTCCCAGGGGCTAGCTTGAGCGTGAGATGGACAGTCTTGAGCGTGAGATGGGCAGTCCCGCCCGGGGCGGCTTGGTTTACTGAACGCAGATTGCCTCGGCTGATCCCATTCAGACAGCCTTCTGTTCCACACCGCTACAGAGGAGACTCCCGTCATGCCCGTGCTGAAGCAGTTGCGTCGGGATCATGCCAACATGGCGCGCATGTTGCACGTCCTGCAGCTCAAACAGAAGTCCCTGGCGAACGGGGAGCTTCCTAACTTCCAGCTGGTCCGGGAAGTCATTGACTACATCCTCGACTATCAGGAAGGTTTTACCCAGCCGCTTGAAAAGGTCTGCACCGAACGTCTCAAGCAACTGGATCCCTCGAGTGTCGAGCTCACCGAACGGCTGTCCCATGATTACCGAGCGCTGAAGGCTCGTCTCAGGAAGCTGTCCGACGACCTCGACATGATCCTGATGGATGCCGTGGTGCCCATGGACCGCTTCGCTGCAGATCTTAAGTCTTACCTGGAGAGTCATCGTGCCTATCTGCGAGACGAGCGTGAGCTGCTGTTCCCGTTGATCCGTGAGAACTTCAGTGACGAGGATCTTGATGCCCTCGCCGCAGTCTTGCCAGAAGGTGCTCAGGCCCAGCTCGAGCGGCTCCAGGAGGCCTACCCCGAACTCTATGCTGAGTTGCGGGATGCCCCCCAGCCGCTGACCTGAGCGTCTGCTTAGCCGGGTGGCGGGCCGGGTTCGGCTCGGTCGGTGGGTAGGGTAGAATGGTCGGCCTTCTCAGCGACCATTGCTTTGCCATGTTCCACCTCGGCCTTCTCGTCATGACATCCTCCCTCGTTATGACATCCTCCGGCTCCTGTCATCTGGCTCTGTGGTGTCGGAGGGCGGGGTGATGGCGGGTCCGATCCTAGTCTTTGACTCCGGCGTGGGCGGGCTGTCCGTGGTTCGGGCATTGCGCCATCGCCTGCCAGAGGCTGCTCTGGCCTATGCTTGCGACAATGCCATGCTGCCCTACGGCACGCGCGAAGACGCCTGGCTGGTGGAACGCATCCACGCCGTCTGCCTGGCCGCCGTGGCCGCCAGTGACTGCAGTGCCTTGGTGGTGGCCTGCAATACCGCCAGCACCCTAGCGCTTGACGTCCTGCGCGAGTGCCTGGCGATTCCCGTGGTCGGCACCGTGCCGGCCATCAAGCCGGCGGCCCGGCTCAGCCGCACGCGCCATATCGGCCTGCTAGCGACACGAGCCACCGTCGCGCGCCCCTATACCCTGCAGCTGATTCGTGACTTCGCCGCCGACTGCCGGGTGACCGCGGTCGCCGCGGATGTGCTGGTTGGCGAGACGGAGCGCCTGGTCGCCGGTGAGACACCCAAGTGGTTGACGCTGCATCAAGCCCTCACCCCGCTATGGGAGGATGCCGAGCTGGATACCGTGGTGCTGGGCTGCACCCACTTCCCGCTGCTGGCACCGTGGCTTATCGAGGCAGCGCCGCGTCCGGTGACCTGGGTCGATTCCGGCGAAGCGATCGCTCGCCGGGTGTCCCATGTGGTCACGCGGATTACACCTCGCCAGGGAAAGGAGCCGAGTTTCGTCACCGCCCCTGACGAGCGGCTGGGCAGGCGGCTTGCCCGCTTCGGCTTTGGCTACCCGCGGCTGTTGCAGCCGCTGTGAGCCATCCTGTCCTTGCGCTGTCGCCACTCTTCCCGCTATCCCTTGTCATCTTAATCCAGGAGCCGCCGTGGCCATTCCCGTCGTCGACCCCGCCCGCTATGCCGAGCAGCTCGAGGCCAAGCGCCAACGTATCACGCGTGACTTCGCGCGCTTCGCGCCGCCGCTGCTGGAGGTGTTTGCTTCACCGCCGAGCCACTATCGTCAGCGCTGCGAGTTCCGTCTCTGGCACGAGGGGGATGATCTCTTCTATGCGATGTTCGAGGTAGACCGTAAAGATCCGAAGCACAAGACCGTCGTCCGTCTGGATGACTATCCGGTAGCCAGTCGACAGATCAACGCTCTCATGCCGCGCCTGCTCGATGCCCTTCGCGACAATGACCTGTTGCGCCGCCGGCTGTTCCAGGTGGAGTTTCTCACCACCCTGTCCGGCGAGGCGTTGGTGACCCTGATCTACCATCGCCGGCTCGACGAGGCCTGGGAGGCCGAGGCGCGCGCGCTCGAGCAGGCACTGGGTATCATGGTCATCGGTCGCGCGCGCAAGCAGCGCCGGGTATTGACGCGCGACCATGTGTGGGAGCGCCTGGCGGTAGATGGTAATGAGCTGCTCTACCAGCAGATGGAGAACAGCTTCACCCAGCCCAATGCCGAGATCTGCCGTTCGATGCTGTCCTGGGCTCGGGACGTCACCCGCGGCAGCCAGGACGGCGACCTGGTGGAGCTCTACTGTGGCAACGGCAACTTCACCGTGGCGCTGGCCGGCAACTTCCGTCGGGTGCTGGCCACCGAGATATCGCGGACCTCGGTGGCCAGTGCTCGGGTCAACCTGGCGGCCAATGTGATCCACAACGCCGGCGTCTGGCGCATGTCCGCCGAGGAATTCTCCCAGGCTCTCAACGGCGAGAAGGGCGGGCGTCGAGTGGCCGAGATGGGCCTTGACGATTATGCCTTTTCCACGGTGCTGGTCGACCCGCCGCGCTCGGGCCTCGATGATAAGAGCTGCCGTCAGCTCGGCGACTATTCGCGTATCGTCTATATTTCATGTAATCCCGAGACCCTAGCCATGAATCTCGAGACGTTGACGCCTAGCCACGACATCCGGCGTTTCGCGCTCTTCGACCAGTTCCCCTGGACGCCTCACTGCGAATGCGGGGTTGTGCTGGAACGACGAGACTGATGCGTACAGCCAGCATGGCACTGGAGTCACGTGGCGATGCGCAACCGACATGCTCCATGAGCGAAGGGGCATGTGGCTGGGGTCGGCTCGGGAAGTGACGTAAGCTGGAGGGCGAAGCGGCCAAAAGGCCGCCACGTCAAGTTCTCTTGGCCGCTTCTGGCGGCCGCAGGCAGCCGAGGTGATGGATGCAACACGTCGCACACGAGCAGACCCGCCAGGATCTGCTCAAGCAACTCCAGGAGCGGCTTCAGAGCCGTCTTGACGAGGACAAGGCCGCCCAGGTCGGTGCCTTCGCCCGCCATTTCTATGCCACGGTGCCGCTCGACGACCTGGCCGACCGCCGTCTCGATGACATCTACGGCGCTACCTTGGCCGTGTGGCACTTCCTGCAGCAGTTTGATCCCGCCGATCCCAAGGTGCGGGTGTTCAATCCCGACTTTGAACAGCACGGCTGGCAGTCAACTCATACCTTCATTGCTGTACTCCACGAGGACATGCCCTTCCTGGTCGACTCGGTACGTATCGAGCTCAACCGTCGCGGGATGACGGTGCATGCCATCCACAATGCCGTTTTGGCGACTGAGCGCGACGACCAGCACCGGCTCGTGAGAGTTACCCCGACCCAGCAGGTCGATGCGCCGCCGAACCGGGAGTCGCTGATCGCCATTGAGGTCGACCGTCATTCTGACCTGGCGCTACTCGAGGACATCGAGGCGAGCCTGCAGGAGGTGCTGTGCGAGGTGCGCACTGCGGTGGCCGACTTCGAGCCGATGCGTGAACAGGCCCGCACGGCCCTTGCCGAGCTGAAGGCCAAGCGTCCCCCCCAGGTCGATACCGACGATCACCAGGAGGCCATCGCCTTTCTCGAGTGGCTGTTGCATGACAACTTCACCTTCCTCGGCTATGACGAGCATGTCGTTCACGAGAGCGAAGGTCGGCAGCGTCTCGACCGGGTCGAGGAGAGCAAGCTGGGCGTGTTTCGTATTCAGAAACCCCGCTACCAGGAACGTATCCGCACCGACCAGGGAGTCGAGGGTGACCACTATGGACTGGTCCCTGAGCTGCTGTCGTTCGCCAAGAGCGCGCATCATGCGCGAATCCATCGGCCGACCTATCCCGATTACATCTCGGTCGACCAGTACGACGACCAGGGGCGGGTAATCGGCGAGCGCCGTTTCCTCGGTTTGTTCACCGCCACCGTATACAACGAATCGCCGCGCAATGTGCCGATCCTGCGCCGCAAGATCGCCACGGTGATGGACAAGTCCGGCTTCAATCCCAAGGGCCATAATGGCAAGCACTTGCTGCATATCCTTGAGGTTTACCCCCGCGACGATCTCTTCCAGATCGATACCGAGGAGCTGACCCAGACCGCGCTGGGTATCCTCGATATGCGCGAGCGGCGGCGTGTACGACTGTTTATCCGCGAGGACCGCTCCGGCAAGTTCTACTCTTGCCTGGCCTTTGTGCCGCGCGACGTGTTCTCCACCGAGCTGCGCCTGCGCATCAAGAACCTGCTTTGCGAGGAACTCGATGCCACTTTCGGCGATTTCAATACCTACCTCTCGGAGTCGGTGCTGGCGCGTATCCAGTTCATCCTGCGCTTCAAGGGTGACCAACCGACCCACTACGACCTGCGACGCCTGGAAGCCAAGTTGGCGATGCTGGCCCGCAACTGGCGTGATGACCTTCAGGGCGCTGCCATCGAGGGCTTCGGCGAAGAGCAGGCCAACCTGTTGATGGATCGCTTCCGCGATGCCTTCCCCGCCAGCTACCGCGACGACTTCTCGGCACGTACCGCTGTCTATGACCTGCAGCATATCAGCGAACTCGATGAGGGCCGTCCGCTGGCGCTTTCCCTCTATCGGCTGGTCGAGGAGGAAGGCAGTGGTGTCAATCTTAAGCTGTTCCATCGTGGTCAGCCCATCCCGCTCTCCGACGTGCTGCCGATGATGGAGAATCTGGGCCTCAGGGTTATCGGTGAGCGTCCCTATGAACTCCAGGCTCGCGATGACAGTTACTGGATTCATGACTTCAACCTGGAGCACCACACCAGCACCGAGGTTAATCTGCAGGAGATGCGCGAGACCTTCATCGAGGCCTTCCAGCGCATCTGGGTTGGAGAAGCCGACAACGACCCCTTCAACCGGCTGATCATCGCTGCCGACCTGGACTGGCGCGAAGTGGCCATGCTGCGTGGCTATGCCCGCTACCTCAAGCAGATTCGCTTCGGTGTCTCCCAGGACTACATGGCCACCACGCTGGTCAACCATCCGGCAATCACGCGTGAGCTGGTGGCGCTTTTCGAACTGCGCTTCAATCCGGCCGAGCGCCCCCCGGAAGGCCAGATCGAGGCCTGTACGGCGCGCATCATCCAACTGCTCGATGATGTTGCCAGTCTTAATGATGACCAGTTGCTGCGCCGCTACATGGAATTAATCCAGGCGACCCAACGCACCAACTACTATCAGAAAACGGCCGATGGCCGTCACAAAGACTACATGTCCTTCAAGATGGAGCCCTCGCGGGTCACCGGCATGCCCAAGCCACGGCCCGCTTACGAGATCTTCGTCTGCTCGCCACGCGTCGAGGGGGTTCACCTGCGCGGTGGCAAGGTCGCGCGGGGTGGACTGCGCTGGTCCGACCGCTTCGAGGACTACCGCACCGAGGTGCTGGGCCTGGTCAAGGCGCAGCAGGTAAAGAACGCGGTGATCGTGCCGGTGGGAGCCAAGGGGGGGTTCATCTGCAAGCGACTGCCCGAGGGTGGTGATCGAGACGCCCTCCAGAAGGAGGGTATCGCCTGCTATCAGACCTTCATCCGTGCCCTGCTTGATGTCACCGACAATCGGGTGGGCGACCAGATCGTGCCGCCTCGTGACGTGGTTCGCCATGACGACGACGATGCCTACCTGGTAGTGGCGGCTGACAAGGGCACCGCGACCTTCTCTGACATCGCCAACGAGATCTCCGCTGAGTACGGCCACTGGCTGGGTGATGCCTTCGCCTCGGGCGGCGCCAACGGCTATGACCACAAGAAGATGGGCATCACCGCCAAGGGGGCCTGGGAATCGGTCAAGCGCCACTTCCGCGGCCTGGGGGTGAACACTCAGCAGGATGAATTCACGGTGCTCGGCATCGGTGACATGGCGGGTGATGTCTTCGGTAACGGCATGCTGCTCTCCGACAAGATCCGCCTGGTGGGGGCGTTCAACCACTTGAATATCTTCGTCGATCCGAATCCGGATGTAGCGGCAAGCTTTGCCGAGCGCCAGCGGCTGTTCGCACTGCCCCGCTCCAGCTGGGAGGACTATGACACTGGCCTGATTTCCGAGGGGGGCGCAGTGTTCAAGCGCTCAGCCAAGACCATTCCCATCTCCCGGCAGATGAAGACGCTGTTCGGCATCAAGGAGGATAAGCTCTCCCCCAATGAACTGATCCGCGCCATGCTCAAGTCTCATGTCGATCTGCTGTGGAATGGCGGCATCGGCACCTACGTCAAGGGCAGCGAGGAGACCGATGCCCAGGTAGGCGACAAGGCCAATGACAACCTGCGCATCGATGGCCGTGATTTGCAGTGCCGGGTCATCGGCGAAGGCGGCAACCTAGGCCTGACCCAGCGTGGCCGCATGGAGGCGGCCGCACGAGGCGTGCGCGTCAATACTGACTTCATCGATAACGCCGGCGGGGTCAACTGCTCCGACCATGAGGTCAACATCAAGATCCTCATCGATGAGGTGGTCAAGCGCGGAGACATGACCGAGAAGCAACGCAACCAGCTGCTGGCCGACATGACCGGTGAAGTCTCCGACCTGGTGCTGCTGGATAACTATCGCCAGACTCAGGCGCTGGATCTCGCCGAACTGCTCTCCCGGCAGGGCATCGGGCCCTTCCGCCGGTTTATCAGCGAGCTCGAAGCCGCCGGCCAGATCGACCGCGAGCTGGAGTTCCTGCCCGATGACGAGGTGCTCAAGGAGCGTGCCGCCAACGAGCAGGGGATGCTATTGCCGGAGCTCTCGGTGTTGATCTCCTACGCTAAGAGCGTGCTCAAGGGTGATTTGATCGCCTCTGACGTGCCCGACGACCCGACCATCGTCAAGTTCGTTGAGCGGATATTTCCGAAGGTGCTGGTCGAGCGCTACAAGGAGGAGATGTACGAGCACCGCCTCAAGCGCGAAATCGTCGCCACCCAGGTGGCCAACGATCTGGTCGATCACATGGGCATCGTCTTCGTGCGCCGGCTGATCGACTCCACCGGTGCGGACCGCGCCACCATCGCTCGTTCCTACGTGGTCGCGCGTGACAGCTTCCAGCTGCCTCGCCTCTGGGAGCAACTCGAGGCATTGGACAATCAGGTGCCCAGTGCGCTGCAGTACACCATGATGCTCGACCTGATGCGTATGCTGCGGCGTGCCACCCGCTGGTTCCTGCGCAACCGTACCGGCATGAACACCCGGGATGCCATCGACTTCTTCGCGCCGCGCCTGGCACAGCTGCAGGAGAATCTCGGCAAGCGCCTGCGCGGCGAGGAGCACGAGGCCTGGGAGAGGCGCCGCAACGAGTTCATGGGCGCCGGTGTGCCGGAGGCCCTAGCCGCCACGGTGGCGGCTGCCGGTAGCCTCTATGCGGCACTCGGCATCATCCAGACGGCCAGTCAGATCAATGAGAAGCCGCAGCGTGTCGCCGAGATCTACTATGAGATCGGCGATCGCCTGGAACTGCCGTGGATGAGCCAGCAGATCACCGAGCTCAAGGTACGCGACAGCTGGCAGGCCCAGGCCCGCGAGACCTTCCGCGACGACATCGATCGCCAGCAGCTGGCATTGACCCTCAGTGTGCTGGGCATGGAAGGCGGGTCGCAGGACGCCTCCGAACGAGTTGAGCAGTGGCTCTCGCTCCATGAGGGCATGCACCGGCGCTGGTGCCGCCTGCTCGAGGAAGTGAGCAGTGGCGCCCATGGTGGCTTCCCGCTGTTCGCGGTGGCCGTGCGCGAGCTGGTTGACCTGGCCGAGAGTAATCGCGAGACCTGAGGCGCTGCCTTGCCCATGGCCATACTACGACCCCCCGCCGATGGCGGGGGGTCGTGTTTCTGGTGGCTCAGGTAAGGCGGCGACGTCGTGTCTCTCCTCCGACACTGCTATACTCTGCCGCCCCGTCTACCCCCCTTGCCTGGAGTCGCCATGTACTCGCTGGCCCGTTCGCTGCTGTTTCGCCTGGACGCCGAGACCGCCCACGGGGTCGCCTTGAAGGGCCTCGACCTGGCCGGTCGCCTGGGCCTGGCAGAGCAACTCGGCGGCGGGCGGGTCGAGGATCCGGTGGAGCTGATGGGGCTGCGCTTCCCCAACCGGGTGGGCCTGGCCGCCGGGCTGGACAAGAATGCCGACCATCTGGATGTCTTGGGGGCGTTGGGATTCGGCTTCGTCGAGGTCGGCACGGTGACGCCCCGGCCCCAGGACGGCAACCCGCGGCCGCGGCTGTTTCGTCTGCCGGAGGCCGGCGCGCTCATCAATCGCATGGGCTTCAACAACGCCGGGGTGGACCACCTGATCGCCCGGGTGCGGGCGAGCCGCTACGACGGGGTAATCGGCATCAACATCGGCAAGAACCTTGCGACGCCGGTAGAGCGGGCGGTGGACGACTATCTGACCTGTCTGCGCAAGGTGCATGACCTGGCGCACTACATCACGGTGAACCTCTCCTCGCCCAATACCCCGGGGCTGCGCAATCTGCAGTTCGGAGAACACCTGGATGGGCTGCTCGGGGCCCTGCGCGGGGAGGGGAACCGGCTCGATCGGCAAACCGGTCGCCGCGTCCCCCTGGCGGTGAAGATTGCTCCCGACATGAGCGCCGAGGAGGTCGGCCTGGTGGCCCGCGCCCTCGAGGCCAACGCCATCGACGCGGTGATCGCCACCAATACCACGGTCGCCCGCGAAGCGGTGGCGGGGCTCTCGCATGCTGACGAGCAGGGCGGGCTCTCTGGTAGGCCGGTATTCGAGCCGTCGAACACAATCATCCTCGAACTGCGCCGCTGGCTTCCCGGCATGCCGATTATCGGCGTGGGCGGCATCGACAGCGGCGAGGCGGCGCTCGCCAAGAGGGCCGCCGGCGCCGACCTGGTGCAGCTCTATTCGGGCTTCATCTATCGTGGGCCCAAACTGGTAGGGGAATGTGCCCGAGCGCTCAAGGCCCGCTTCGCTGGGCAGTGAGCAGCCGGCGGGTGGCCACTAAAAAGCCCACGGCATGGCCATGGGCTTGATAGGTTCGTTAAGACTTTTGACGATGTGCTGTTGACCCAGAAAATGCAGGGTCACATCACCATGGGGTTCTTATGAATGCCGGAGACTCCTGTCATGCCGGACCATTGATCCCCACGACCTTCACGCCAACCGCTCATCCAGTATTCGCGTAGATTGATATCCTGACTGGGACAGTCATCGCGGGAACGACCTGAGACACCCGCCTTGTACCCATGAACATAGGCACGCTGGAAGCGATCACGTTTCTGTCGTTTCATTGGACTACCTCTTAATGAAGGTACCGATGAAAACCCGGTCTCGAGACCGGATTCATATTGCCCGGACCATGGCAGTCTCGGCGGCAACTCCGTGCTGCACGACGACTCGAGGCCCATTGACAGGAACGCATGCGTCTTTCAGTAGCTACTTACCTATTGATAGCCCAACAGAGCGAGCGTTGTCGACCGATGATTTGTAACAAGGCGTTCACTCGCCCGTCACACCATCCGACTCGTCCGGTCACCGCGCCGATGGATACGCCATGACTGAACTGCACTGCGTTGATTCACTGGATCTTCTAGCCACCTGTCCGCGTGGCATGGAGCTATTGCTGGCCGACGAGCTGGCCGCCCTGGGGGCCGTCCCCGGCAAGAGCACAGTGGCCGGCGTTCACCTGCGCGCGAGCCTCGAGAGTGCCTACCGCATCTGTCTGTGGTCGCGGCTGGCCAACCGACTGGTGCTGTGCCTGGCGCAGCAGGAGTGTGTTGAAACCCCCGAAGCCCTGCGAGCCGCCGCCGCGGCCATCGACTGGCGTAATCACCTCGCCCCGGGCGCGACCCTGGCGGTGGACTTCCATGGCCGCGCCAAGGCGATCCGCCACACCCGCTTCGGGGCCCAGACTGTCAAGGATGGGGTAGTCGACCGCCTCCATGCCGAGGGCCGGCCGCGGCCCGATGTCGACACCCGGCAGCCGGACCTGCGTCTCTATGCCCACTTGCATCGTGGGCGGCTGACCCTGGGCGTGGATCTCTCGGGGGACAGTCTCCATCGCCGTGGCTATCGCCGCGACGTGGGTCATGCGCCGCTCAAGGAGAACCTGGCCGCCGCGCTGTTGGTGCGAGCCGGCTGGCCGGCGTTGGCGCGGGAAGGGGCGCCGCTGATCGACCCGCTGTGCGGTGCCGGCACCCTGCTGATCGAGGCCGCGCTGATGGCCGCCGATATCGCGCCGGGGCTGACCAGGGAGCGCTTCGGCTTCCACGGCTGGGCCGGTCATGTCGAGCGCTGCTGGCGGGAACTCAAACGCGAGGCCGAGGCACGGGCCAGCATCGGTCGCAAGCGCTGCCGCTCGCGGCTTTACGGCTTCGACGAGAGCCCGCCGGCATTGGCCGCGGCGAAGGCCAACGCTATGCGTGCCGGCGTGCCGGCGCTGATCGAGCTCGAGGGGGCCTTGCTGGCCGGGCTCGCGGGGCCCGCGGAGCTGCCCGACAGGCCCCGCGGGCTGGTCATCACCAACCCGCCCTACGGCGAGCGCCTCGGCGAGCTGCCCGAACTGGTGCGCCTCTACGGCCAGCTCGGCGAGCGGGTCAAGGTAGCCTTCCCTGGCTGGTTGCTGGCGGTCTTCACCGCCAATCCCGACCTCGGCCATCGCATCGGGCTGCGAGCCCATAAGCAGTACGCGCTGCGCAACGGCCCGCTGGAGGCCAAGCTGCTGTTGATGGCGATTCCCGAGGCGCAGGAGTCACCCTCCGGGGAGGCCGCCCCTGCGCGCTCCGCGGGGGCGCAGATGTTCGCCAACCGCCTGGAGAAGAACCGCAAGCGACTCAAGAAATGGCTGAAGACGAGCGGCGAGAGCTGCTATCGGCTCTATGATGCCGACATGCCCGAATATGCCATGGCCATCGATGTCTATGGTGACCATGTCCATGTGCAGGAGTACGCGGCGCCCCGCTCCGTCGATGCCGCCCAGGCCCAGAAGCGACTCTACGAGGCGCTGGGTGTGATTCCCGATGTGCTGGATGTCGACCCGGGGAAGGTTGTGGTCAAGCGTCGCGAGCGCCAGAGCGGCAAGGCGCAGTACCGCAAGCAGGCGGCCAGCGGCGAGCGCTTCGCGGTGCGTGAGGGACGGGCGCAGCTATGGGTCAACCTGCGCGATTACCTGGACACCGGTCTCTTCCTCGACCATCGCCCGGTACGCCGCCTGCTCGGCGAGATGGCCTCCGGCACGCGTTTCCTCAACCTCTTCTGCTATACCGGGGCGGCTACGGTCCAGGCCGCCCTCGGGCCGCAGACCGGGTCGCAGAAAGAGGGCGCGGAGACGGCCGGCGGGGCCAGCGAGAGCGTCAGCGTGGATCTCTCCAACACCTATCTGGTGTGGGCCCGCGACAACTTCGCCCTCAACCGGCTCGACCCTGGCCGCCACCGGTTGGTGCGCGACGACTGCCTGCGCTGGTTGGAGACAGCCGGCGGCGAGTTCGACCTGATCTTCCTGGACCCGCCGACCTTCTCCAACTCCAAGAAGATGGCCGATATCCTGGACGTGCAGCGCGACCACGGTCGGCTGGTCCGCCTGGCCATGGCGCGCCTGGCGCCAGGGGGGATCCTGGTGTTCTCCAACAACCAGCGACGCTTCACGCTGGAGGCGGACCTCGCCGAGCAGTTCCGGGTAGAGGATATCTCGACGAGGACGTTCGATCCGGATTTCGCGAGGAACCCGGACCTGCACCATGTGTTCCTGATTCGCCATGGGGAGGGCGCATGATCCGCCTGAGGCTGTATACCACCCTGGGCTGTCATCTCTGCGAACAGCTCGAGGCTTTGCTGGCGACCCTGTGTGCCGAGCGCTACCAACTGGAGCGGGTCGAGATCAGCGACGACGAGGAACTGGTCGCCCGCTACGGGGTGCGCATCCCGGTGCTGGTGGACGAGGCCGGGCAGGCGCTGGAGCGTGGCATGGCACCCGAGCGCCTGGCCGACTGGCTGGCGGTTCGGGGCTGGCTGGACGAGACGGCATGGCAGCAGCTGCAGCAGCAGTTGAGTGGCGAGACGTCGCCCGGGGTGACGAAGAGGGCGGCGAAGGGCGCGACCCTGCACGGCGGCCGGCGCTATCTGGGGTGACCTGGCCTCGCCAGGAGCTGTAAGCGTTAAGCTAGTTAAGCTGTAAGCTATATACCGTTGGCTAAGGTAAGGCGAAAGCCAGCATCCTGGCTTACGGCTTACGGCTCGAGAAGTGACAGCTGGCTGACGGCGTCGCGCCCCTCGGCGCTCTCGTCCTCCACCTCCAGCACCTTGCGAAAGCCTCGCGAGGTGAGGATGGTGGTCTCGTCATCCAGCCACATCATCGCCTGGACGTGGTCATCGGCCAGGCGATGCTTCAGGCCACCGAATTGGGTGCCGATCTGCCCCCAGGCACGGCTGAAGATCCAGTCACCGAACATGTCCTGATGGACATGCACCAGCACATAGTCATGGTCGGTTTCCCAGCGGACAATCACGGTAGCTCCCGAGATGAAGGGCGGCGTCGGCGCCGCCCGGTTTGGTATGTGGCGGTATTGTAAGGGCTTGGGCACACTGAACAAGTCGTTTCATCAGCCAGCCCGGAGACCACCATGAGAATCGTCGTCGATGCCAATGTGCCTGCTGCGCAGACTTGCTTCGGGGGACTGGGTGAGGTGGTCCGCTTACCGGGACGCGAGATCGATGCCGCTGCACTGCAAGAGGCCGACGCCCTGGTAGTGCGCTCGATCACCCGGGTCGATGCGGCATTGCTCGCCAAGGCGCGGCGATTGCGATTCGTGGGTACCTGCACCATCGGCACCGACCACGTGGACGAGCGGGCTCTGGCCGAGCGGGACATCGCCTTTGCCAGTGCGCCGGGTTGCAATGCCGAGGCGGTGGTGGATTACGTGCTGGGCAGTCTCTTGACCCTGGCCGAGCGTCAGGCCTGGCGGCTGGCTGAGCGTCGTGTGGGCATCGTCGGGGTGGGCAACGTGGGCGGGCGCTTGCTGGCGCGACTCATGGCCATGGGCATCGATTGCCTGGCCTGCGACCCGCCCAGGGTTGAAGCAGAGAGCGTCGAGGCGCAAGCCAGCGTGGAACAAAGGCTTGCCGGCTTCGTGGAGCTGGATGCGCTGATCGACGCATGCGACGTGATCTGCCTGCACACCCCGCTGGTGAGCGAGGGTCGCTACCCGACATGGCCACTGCTCGATGCCCAGCACATCGCGGCCCTGGCCCCGGGCAGCGTGCTGCTCAATGCCGGACGCGGCGACTGCTTGGATGGCCAGGCGCTGCGCCAGCGGCTGGCGGGGCAGGGCGATATCAGCGCGGTGCTCGATGTCTGGCAGCACGAGCCCGCCATCGACCACGGCCTGGCGGATCTTGCCGCCATCGCCACGCCGCATGTCGCCGGCTATAGCCTGGATGGCAAGCTGCGCGGCACCCAGCGGATCTATCGCGCCCTGGCCCAGCATGTCGGCCTGCCGGCGCCCCTGACGCTGGCCGACCTGGCCCCCGCGCCAGCCGTCAGCTGTCTTGTCCTGGATGCCGGCCTCGATCGCGAGGAAGCGCTGCGCCTGGCCATGCGCGCCGTCTACGATCCGCGCCGCGACCACGACAGCCTGCATCGCGAGGCGCGCCGCCAGGGCATGGCCAAGGGCTTCGACGCCTGCCGGGCGGGCTATCCGTTGCGCCGTGAGTTCGCCACCCTCGACATCGAGCTTGGTGAGGGAGCCCGGGAGCTGGCGCCGCTGCTAGCAGGCGCGGGCTTCCGGGTCGATACCGCCACTGCCTGACACCGTTGGGTCGACAAACGCCAGCGGGCCCGCCGGTTGGCGGGCCCGCTGGCGTATTGGCTGGCGGCGGGGTTACTGCCGGTAGGCCGCTTCCTTCAGCGCGCGGATGCGATCATCCAGCGGCGGGTGGCTGGCGAACAGCTTCTCCATCAGCGAGCGCGTCTGGCCCTGGGTGATGGCCATGGCGCGCAGGGTGTCCGGCATCTGGTCCGGCATCTCGGTCTCGGCCTTGAGGCGGGCCAGGGCATTGATCATCGCCCCGCTGCCGGCAAGGTGTGCGCCGGCGCTGTCCGCACGATACTCCCGGAAGCGCGAGAACCAGGCGACGATGGCCGAGGCGATCAGACCGAAGACGATCTCGGCGACGATTACCACCGCGAAGTAGCCCATGAAGCCCAGGCCGCCCTCGCCATCGCTGCGGCTTCTCAGGAAGCCATCGACCAGCTGAGCGACCACCCGCGCGAAGAACATCACGAAGGTGTTGAGCACGCCCTGGATCAGCGCCAGGGTGACCATGTCGCCGTTGGCCACGTGGCCGATCTCGTGGGCCAGCACCGCGCGCACCTCCTCGGGGCGCATGCGGTTGAGCAGGCCGGCGGAGACCGCCACCAGGGCGTCGTCCTTGTTCCAGCCGGTGGCGAAGGCGTTGGATTGCTGAGCCGGGAAGATGCCCACTTCCGGCGTCTTAATGCCGGCGTCGCGGGCCAGTTCCGCCACGGTATCCACCAGCCACTTCTCGGTGGCATTCGACGGCGTCTCGATGATCACGGTGCCGGTGGTTCGCTTGGCCATCCACTTGGAGATGAACAGCGAGACCAGTGAGCCGGCCATGCCGAAGATGAAGCAGAAGATCAGCAGGGCGTTGAAGTTCATGCCCTGCTCCGTCAGATAGCCTTCCACCCCCAGCAAGCGCAGGGTGATGCTGGCCACCACGATCACCGCCAGGTTGGTGCCTAAGAAGAGCAGGATTCGCATCATTGCCGGAAATCTCCAGTTGTCGGAACGGGGCGCCGTGGTCCACGGCATTGACAAGCTGTTGCTTAGATATACGCTTGCCCGCCGGGTTTCAAGCGGCGAGCAACGCGACGGCAGTGGGCCTACTGGCGGTAGCGCGACAGGAAGCGGGCGAAGCGGTCCAGGGCGTCCTCGAGCTGGTCGACCCAGGGTAGGGTGACAATGCGCACGTGGTCGGGGTCGGGCCAGTTGAAAGCGGTACCCTGCACCAGCAGGATCTTCTCCTGAAGCAGCAGGTCGAGCACCAGCTGCTGGTCGTCATGGATGTTGAAGACCTTGGGGTCGAGCCGCGGGAAGGCGTAGAGCGCCCCCTTGGGCCGGGTGCAGCTGACCCCGGGGATGGCGTTGAGCTTCTCGACGGTAATGTCACGCTGGGCCAGCAGGCGGCCCCCGGGCAGGATCAGGTCATTGATCGACTGGTAGCCCCCCAGCGCGGTCTGGATGGCATGCTGTGCCGGGACATTGGCGCACAGGCGCATCGAGGCCAGCATGGTCAGCCCCTGAATGAAGTCCTCGGCACGCTGCTTGGCGATCTGACCCGAGAGGATCATCCAGCCCGAGCGGAAGCCGGCGCAGCGGTAGCTCTTGGAGAGTCCGTTCATGGTCACTACCAGCTGGTCCTCGCCGGCCAGCGCCCCGGTGGAGACATGCTCGACCCCGTCGTAGAGGATCTTGTCGTAGATCTCGTCGGAGAACACCACCAGATGGTGCTCCCGGGCGATCTCCAGCAGCTCGCGCACCACCGCTGGCGGGTAGACGGCGCCGGTGGGGTTGTTGGGGTTGATGATCACGATCGCGCGGGTATGGGCGGTGACCTTCTCACGGATATCGTCCATGTCCGGCGCCCAGTCGGCCTGCTCGTCGCACAGGTAATGCACGGCATGGCCGCCCGAGAGGTTTGCCGCCGCGGTCCACAGCGGGTAGTCCGGGGCCGGGATCAGCACCTCGTCGCCGTCGTTGAGCAGCGCCTGCAGCGCCATCACGATCAGCTCGGAGACGCCGTTGCCGATATAGATGTCCTCGATGCCGACGCTGGGAATCGCCCTGCGCTGACACTCCTGCATGATCGCCTTGCGCGCCGAGTAGAGACCCTTGGAGTCGCAGTAGCCCTGGGCAGTGGGCAGGTTGCGCATCACATCCTGGAGGATCTCCTCCGGGGCCTCGAAGCCGAAGGGGGCGGGGTTGCCGATATTTAGCTTGAGGATGCGCTGGCCTTCCTCTTCCAGCCGCTTGGCGTGCTCGAGCACCGGGCCGCGAATGTCGTAGCAGACGTTGGCGAGCTTGTGCGATTTCCTAATCGGGGGAGTGTCCATAGGCGCTGAGATCCAGTGGGGTCGGTGTACCGCCTCTGCCGGTGGCGGGCGTCGTCGAGGGCTAGTAGGGTGATGATGCGGACTGGCTAGCGTTGCCACCCTCCGCCTTGACGATGTCGGGTTCCGGTGTGGGGGGAATGTCCGCCGGTGTTTCCAGGGTCAGGCGGCCCAGTTTGCCGTCACGCAGTTCATGGAGCAGTACCTCGGCGCCGCGGTGCAGGTCGATTTCACCCCCGGCGCGCAGCCCGCCACGCCTGGCGGCGATATCGGCCAGTATCGCATGGCCGTCGAAGCCGGCCAGGGCGAGCAGGTCGAGCCGTGTCGGGCCATCGGCTTCCACCTGAGTCGCTTCGGGATGAGGAACGTACTCGGGCAGGGCCTTGAGCTTGTAGCGCGCCTTGAGTGCGTCCGGGTAGCGTCTGGCCAGCTCGGCGGCGGTGACCACCGCGACGTCCACATAGTCGATGGCAGTATCACGGATGGCGCCGCTGGCGGCCAGGCGGTGGGCGCTGGCCTGGTCCTCGATCTTGGGCCACAGCACGCCGGGGGTATCGATCAGCGCCACGCGACCGCCGATGCGTACCTTCTGCTGGCGTTTGGTAACTGCCGGCTCGTTGCCGGTCTTGGCGATGGTGCGACCGGCCAGGCCATTGATCAGGGTCGACTTGCCTACGTTGGGAATGCCCATGACCATCACGCGCACGTCGCGGTCGGCGCGCACCTGGCCGGCCAACTCGTGGCAGAGCCTCGGGATGCGCTTGAGCTCGCCCGCCTGGGTCGTAGTCACCGCCAAGGCCCGCATCTTGGCGTGGGCATCGAAGAAACCGACCCATTCGCGAGTTCGCTCGGGGTCGGCGAGATCGGCCCGGGATAGTATCTTCAATACCGGCTTGTGGCGGGTCAGCTCGGCCAGCATAGGATTGGCGCTGGAGTAGGGCAGACGGGCGTCGAGCACCTCGATCACTACGTCGATTTCCGGCAGCGCCTCGAGAATCTGACGTCGCGCCTTGTTCATGTGTCCCGGGTACCAGCCGAGCATCGAGCCTCTCCTGCAGGTGGCGTGAAGGGAAACGGCCGCCCATCATAGCAGATGGTCGGCCGAGCCAGGGGAGAGTGTTGACGGGCCGTACGGCTACTCGCCGGCGTGAAAGGTGATCGCCACCGAATTGATGCAGTAGCGCAGCCCGGTGGTCTCCGGCGGGCCGTCGGGGAAGACGTGGCCGAGGTGGGCATCGCAGCGCGCGCAGTTGACCTCGATGCGATGCATGCCATGGCTGGTATCGGGCTGCTCCGTCACGCAGTTCGGCGTGAAGGGGCGATCGAAGCTTGGCCAGCCGCAGCCGGCATCGTACTTGTGCTCGTTCTCGAACAGCGGGGCGTTGCAGCAGACGCAATGATAGATACCATGCTCGTCACTCACGTGGCCGTGGTATTTCCCGCTGAAGGGAGGCTCCGTGCCTTTCTCGCGAGTGACCCGATACTGCTCGGGCGTCAGCTTTTCTTGCCACTCGGCGTCGCTTTTCTGGATCTTACTGTGCATGACCTCTCTCCTTTTCATGGTGCCGGGTAGGGCACGGCGGGTGTTGCGTCCATTCTGACACCAATTGGGGTGGAGGTTTCCAGTCGTGGAGCAGGTTACGTCACGCGACATCAACGTCCGGCAAGACTCGCTTGACAGCCTCCCGAGGGCTGGGTAATATTTGCCGCACCTCGACGAGGCGAGACATTGCGTCCCATTCGTCTAGTGGTCTAGGACACCGCCCTTTCACGGCGGTAACAGGGGTTCGAACCCCCTATGGGACGCCACTCGACTCATCAGGTAGCGGAGTGCGGGAATAGCTCAGTGGTAGAGCATCGCCTTGCCAAGGCGAGGGTCGCGAGTTCGAATCTCGTTTCCCGCTCCATGCGTGAACAAGTGGCACGATACGATGTGTCGGACTGGCTGACGGCAGAGCCGCCTGTTCTCGTTTCCCGCGCCATCTCGATTTTCTTTTTGCGTCCCATTCGTCTAGTGGCCTAGGACACCGCCCTTTCACGGCGGTAACAGGGGTTCGAACCCCCTATGGGACGCCACTTCTTTTTCGTGTCATTACGCTTCCGCCAGTAGCCCGCTGTGCAGATGTCACTTCCATGGGCGTGATGCGGATCTGCGTGCTTCTGCTTGTTTTAGTTGGTGATCAGGTTGACCTTGAAGTTTCGCTGGCCGCTCCCCAATTCAGTGGTTTTGCGCAGTGAAATTCATTTCTCTGATGGGATTGCACATGGCCGAACCGGCACTGTCTATCCGTGGCCTGACCAAGGTCTACGGCAATGGCTTCCAGGCCCTGAAGGGCATCGATCTCGATGTCGCCGAGGGCGACTTCTATGCCCTGCTCGGGCCCAATGGCGCCGGCAAGTCGACCATCCTGGGCGTGGTCTGCTCGCTGGTGCAGAAAACGGCAGGCCGCGTCACGATCTTCGGTACCGATATCGACCGGGATTTCGCCCGTGCCAAGTACCACCTCGGCGTGGTGCCTCAGGAGTTCAACTTCAGCCAGTTCGAAAAGGTCATCGATATCGTGCTGGCCCAGGCCGGCTATTACGGTATGTCGCGTCGCGAGGCACTGCCGCGGGCTGAGGAGCTGCTCCGCGATCTGAGTTTGTGGGACAAGCGCAACGGCAGCGCCCGCATGCTCTCCGGTGGCATGAAGCGCCGGCTAATGATTGCCCGCGCCCTGATGCATCGTCCGAGGCTGCTGATCCTCGACGAGCCCACCGCCGGCGTCGACATCGAGCTGCGCCGCAGCATGTGGGAGTACATGCGCCGCATCAATCGGGAGGAGGGCACCACCATCATCCTCACCACCCACTATCTCGAGGAGGCGGAAAGCCTCTGCCGCCGCGTGGGCATCATCAATCATGGCGAAATCATCCGGGACACCAGCGTGCGGCAGCTGCTCGCCGAGCTCGATACCGAGACCTTCCTGTTCGACCTCGCCCATTCGGTGGAGGCGGCCCCCGAGGTCGAAGGCTTCGAGATCAACCGCGTAGACGATGCCCAGCTGGCGGTGGTGGTGCATCGCGGCCAGCGTCTCAACGACGTCTTCACGGCGCTCAGCGAGCAGGGCATACAGGTGATGTCGATGCGCAATCGCGCTAACCGACTCGAGGAGATGTTCGTTTCCATGGTGGAGCAAGGCAACAGCGACAAGGCGGCGGCCGAGGCAGCGGAGGTGCGCGCATGAGCCCGATCCAGATCGCCATCGCCCTCTGGACCCTGGTGCATAAGGAGATCAAGCGCTTCACGCGGATCTGGCTGCAGACCCTGTTGCCGCCGTCGATCACCATGACTATGTACTTCATCATCTTCGGCAACCTGATCGGCTCGCGGATCGGCGAGATGGATGGCTACAGCTACATGGACTTCATCGTCCCCGGCCTGATCATGATGGCGGTGATCACCAACAGCTACTCCAACGTGGCCTCCTCCTTCTTCTCCAACAAGTTCCAGCGCTCCATCGAGGAGATGATGGTCTCGCCGATGCCCAACTGGGTGATTCTCAGCGGCTTCGTGCTGGGGGGCATGGCGCGCGGCCTGGGCGTGGGGCTGATTGTCACCGGGGTGTCGCTGTTTTTCACCCGGCTCCCGGTGGCGCACCCGCTGCTGACGGTGTTCGTGGTGGTGCTCACCGCGGCGCTGTTCGCCATCGGCGGCTTCATCAACGCCCTGCTGGGCAAGAAGTTCGACGACATCTCCATCGTGCCGACTTTCGTGCTTACGCCGTTGACCTACCTCGGCGGGGTCTTCTATTCAATCTCGCTGCTGCCGGCCTTCTGGCAGGGCGTGTCGATGCTCAATCCCATCCTCTACATGGTCAATGTCTTCCGCTACGGCTTCCTCGGCGTCTCGGACATTCCCGTGGGCTGGGCCCTTGCCGCGATCCTGGCGTTCATCAGCGTGCTCTTCGGGCTGGCGCTGTGGATGCTGGAGCATGGAAAGGGAATTCGCTCATGAGCCACCCTCGTCCCGATGCCCTTGCGCATGCTCCTCTGGGGCACACGGCCGTCTACCCGCAGCACTACGATGCTGGGCTGCTCTATCCCATCCCCCGCACTGCCAACCGCATGCCGCTGGGCATCGAGGAGGGCGCGCTGCCCTTCGTCGGCGAGGACGAGTGGCACGCCTTCGAGGTCTCCTGGCTGAATGCCCGCGGCAAGCCGCGGGTGGCCGTGGCGCGCTTTAGCCTGCCGGCGGATTCACCGAACCTGATCGAGTCGAAGTCCTGGAAGCTCTACCTCAATGGCTTCAACCAGACGCGTTTCGATAGCCGCGAGCGGGTGATGGATACCCTGGTGAATGACCTCTCGCGGGCCGCCGGCGCGGCGGTTGGCGTCGAGCTGTTGGATGTCGACGACGAGGCACTCTCGCCACGCCGCTTGCCTGGCGAGTGCCTGGACGACCTGGACATCGAGGTGACCGATTACACGCCCAGCGCCGAGCACCTGCGAGTGAGCGATGAGGTGATCGTCGAGGAGACGCTGTACTCCCACCTGCTCAAGTCCAACTGTCCGGTCACCGGCCAGCCCGACTGGGGCAGCGTGCTGATCCGCTACCGGGGCCCACGACTCGATCGCGAGGGGCTCTTGCGCTATCTGATCGGCTACCGCCAGCACCAGGACTTCCACGAGCACTGTGTAGAGCACATCTTCATGGACCTGGTGGAACGCGCTCGGCCGCAGCGGCTGCTGGTGCTGGCACGCTATGTACGCCGCGGCGGGCTGGATATCAGCCCCTGGCGCGCCACCCCCGGCGAGCGCCCGCCCGCGCCGCTGCGGCTGGCGCGCCAGTAGCCGCTTGGGTAGAGTGCCGACTGAACCTGAACAGGAGACCAACATGGAGGCGCTGACGCTGCTGCACGAACGCAGCTCCATGGGCAAGCTGATGGGCCCCCCGCCGAGCCCCGAGCAGCTCGAGGCGATCTACCGCGCGGCCCTGCGGGCGCCGGATCACAAGGAGCTGCATCCCTGGCGCTTCATCGAGTTCTCCGGCGAGGGCCTCTCGCGGCTCGGCGAGCTGTTCGCCGAGGCGGAGTTCCGCGAGGATCCCCACGTGGGCGAGGCGGCCCTCGACGCCGCGCGCAGCAAGCCGCGGCGAGCCCCGATGATCATCGCGGTGATCGCCAAGGTCACGCCCGACATCCCCAAGGTGCCGAAGATCGAGCAGGTGATCTCCGCCGGCTGTGCGGCTCACGCCATCCTGCTCGCCGCCCACGCCCCGGGGCTCGGCGCCATGTGGCGCAGCGGCAAGTACGCCTTCGATGCCACGGTGCGCAAGGGACTGGGGCTTGCCGAGGACGATGAGCTCGTGGCCTTCGTCTACCTGGGCACCCTGGGGGGGCGCCACAAGCCGATTCCGGAACACGACATCGCCGACTTCGTGGAGCACTGGGACTGAACATGCGACAGATCGGCGTTCCTCATCCCCACCTGCCGTTGCCCGCCGCCGGCGGAGAGGACGACATGGCCGAGTTCCTCGCCTGGCTGGGCGAGGCGATCCCCATGGTGCCTTCGCTGGGCATCCGCGAGATGCGCCGTGATGGTGACCGTCTGATCTGGAGTCTCTCGCTCATCCCCAGCCTGAATGACAAGGGCACCGGTTTCGGTGGGGCGCTTGCCGCCCAGACCACCCTGTTGGGCTGGTGCTGGACCACCCTCTGGCTGCGCCGCCACGGCCTGGCCCGGGACGTGGTGGTGGCCCAGGCCTCCCAGCGCTTCCTGGCCCCGGTGACCGGCGACTATTGCCTGACCTGCGAGCCCGAGGAGAGAGATGCGCCTGCCGAGCTGGCCGAGCGATTGGAGCAGCGCGGCAAGGGGCGCATCGCACTGATCCAGCAGCTCTGGTGCGCTGACACCCTTTGCCTGGAAGCCCGCGGTGACTACGCCGTACTGCCCGCCAGCTGAGGGTCCACACAAGGAAAACGGCTTGCTATCGCGCACTTAAGTCGATATCATCTGCGCCGTTCTGGAGGAGAAGGCACGGCGCCGCCGAGCATGCTCGACTCGAGATCCACAATGCGGAGGGGTGTCCGAGTGGTCGAAGGAGCACGCCTGGAAAGTGTGTAGGTCGAAAGGCCTCGAGGGTTCGAATCCCTCCCCCTCCGCCACAGAATAGTGATAAGCCGCTGATTTAAGCGGCTTTTTCTATGCCTGTATGTTTTTGACCCACACATTGCTGCTGGCCTTCCTGACACTACAGTCGACAATGTTGGACGACCAACAAACCAAATTAAGAGCCTATTTCGATAGGTAGCGAACGTGAGCTGTGCAGCCCCCTCTAAATAAATAAGGTAATCCCCCGGCTTTGCCGGGGGATTACCCGAGGTTTGACCGTGTGATGCGGTCACAGGGAACCTCCAATCTCGGCCAAGAGATAGGATGTTCCCAATGAGAGAGTACCAGAGTCTTTCCCATACGACATGGAATTTTAGGTATCATGTTGTTTTTATAACGAAAAAGCGTAAGAAGATAATTTTCGGAAAGATACGCAAGCACCTTGGTGAGGTGTTCCATGAGCTGGCACGGCAGAAGGAGTGCCAGATCGTGGAGGGCCACCTGATGCGTGACCATGTCCACATGTGCATTAGCTTAAATCCAGACAGATTCTGTCTTGACCGTGGGGTCCACTTTACTTTCGGGAATGGTTGGAGGCCGGTGTGTTTGAAGAGCTCTGGCGCCGGGGGGTGCTGGAGTACGATCGGCTCCAGGGCATCGACTGGAGCTGGCTGTCGGTGGATGGCACGATGACCAAGGCTCCCTTGGGCGGGGAAAAAAACCGGCCCGAACCCCACCGACCGCGGCAAAGGCGGCGTCAAGCGCAGCCTGCTGACAGAAGGCAACGGCCTGCCGC
>NZ_SNWH01000008.1 GCF_004361885.1 Halomonas ventosae | reverse complement strand
ATGTCATCGCATTGATGTACCGAAGGATCAGGCACACTATGCCAGAAGAATCAGGTGGTTGGCGACAGGCTATCCGCAGCTACCTGAATAGTTACGCTGGTGGTTTACCGCGCCCTCTATGGCGACTACGGCCTCTGGACGCGCCCCCTGGAGATGTTCCTCGAAACCGTCGAGATTGAGGGCAAACCGCGACCCCGCTTTGCCCTCGAGAAGGCCTTCCCCTGAACGCAGCAGCGCCCCGTGGCCAAAAAGCCACGGGGCGCTGCACGTCTGCCGACAAGGCACGGGCAGTTGAGCCCCTCTTGCACTCTGAGCCCCTCTTGCACTCATAGGGGCGCTTGTATGCGCGCCTTACTCGTCGCCCGCTTCCTGCATCTGTTTCTGCAGGTAGTTTTCGATACCGACCTTGTCGATAAGACCCAGCTCGGTCTCGATGTGGTCGATATGGTCTTCCTCGTCGGTGAGGATGTCGCGGAAGAGGTCGCGACTGATGTAGTCCTTGACCTGCTCGCAATAGGCGATGGCGGCGATGTAGTCGGTACGGCCCTCATGCTCGATCTTCAGGTCGCACTCAAGCATCTCGCGCACGTTCTCGCCAATATGCAGCTTGCCGAGATCCTGCAGATTGGGAACTCCCTCGAGGAAGAGGATGCGCTCGATCAGCTTGTCGGCGTGCTGCATCTCCTCGATGGACTCATCGTACTCCCACTTGGCCAGTGCCTTGAAACCCCAGTCCTTGTACATCTTGGCATGCAGGAAATACTGGTTGATGGCCACCAGCTCATTGCCAAGTGCGGTGTTCAGATGTTCGATGACCTTGACGTCGCCTTTCATTGGATTACCTCGATCAGGGTTGTGGGAACTGGCTGACAAGCCTGGCACGACCACTTGGGCCTGGCTAGGCCTTACCTCCAAAGTCTAGGCAATATCACACATAACTCAATCGAATCATAGGCTTGTTAAGACAAAGGCAAACGATAATGATTGTCATCAGATGGCGTAGGCAAGCCCTCCGGCGGCCAGACTCAGCTCCTCTCTGATCACTTCGCGGGTGATGTCCTTGCCGGTGCAGGCACACTTGCCGCACTGAGTGCCGCAGCCCGTCTGCTGCTGCACCTCACGCCAGCTGCGCGCCCCATCCTCGACGGCCTGACGGATTTGATGGTCGGTCACGTTCCTGCAAAGACACACGTACATGTCATCACCTCACGTTGATCATACGGTGAATGTAAATAATTCGCATGGGTGATCGCAAGTGAACCACCGAGAAAATCTCACCGCATCGGGACCAAGGGCAGTCTCGGGCGTGTCAGCGGCGCTTAGGCAGGACGACGACTCGTGTGCCGGAGGCGATATCCGGCCAGCTGCGCTTCTCGGCGTCGACAAGGACCCAAAAATGCCCGATGCCCAAGGCAGCCAGCGAGATGCCGGCCACCAGGAAACGCTGCAGCGCCTGCAGGCCGTTGATCGAGCAGCCCTCGAGGGTCTGCACCCGCAGCCGCCAGGCCTGCATGCCCAGTGTCATGCCGCCGCGGGTCCAGAAGAATGCAAAGAAGGCGAAGGCAGTGATCGCCAGCAGCAGGCGCAACGAGAGCACCTGCCCCAGCCCCGTGCCGACCTGCTCCGCCGGCACCTCCAGCACCAGTCTCACCACGGCCAAATGCAGCGAGGCGGTGACGATCCAGATCGCCAGCACCAGCAGGCCATCATAGAGCATGGCCCCCAGGCGTCGGCCGAGGCCGGCCGGCCAGACCTCGTCGAGTTGATCGAAGCGTCGTTGCATGAATCCCTCTCCTCAGCTGGTGCGACGCAAAAAGGCACACCAGAGGTAACCCCAGCCCGGCACTCAGCAGGGACGGCGCAGCGTCTTTGCCAACCCTCATCAGCCGATCCCCGCAGCATGATCCGGTCCAGCTCAGCGTCGTATCCTGAGCAGGCACAGGCCGCCGGCGTGCCGCTCAGCGTGCCCGTGACTGACGCTGGCGTTGCAACCAGCGCTTCTGGTTGCGGCGGGCACGCTGGACATAGGGCGACAGACGAATCAGCGTAAAGGCCATGCGGTTGACCAGCGATGCCGGGAAGCGCATCGGGCGCATCACGTCCAGGAACAGCACGACCCTCACGCCATCGGTGTCATTCCAGACTTCATGATTGTAAGTATCGTCGAATAGCATGCTCTTGCCCTCTTCCCAGTAAGCCACTTCGTGTCCGACGCGGATGCGACAGCGCTCGCGCGGCTCAGGCACGCTCAAGCCCAGATGATAGCGCATCACCCCTTTGTAGGGGCCGCGATGGGCGGGAATATGCTTGCCGGGCGCCAGGATCGAGAAAAAGGCCGTCTTCATGCCCGGCACATGCTCGACCAGCCGGGTGGTCTCGGGACAGCGCAGGCAGTTTTCTTCCATCTTGTAGCCGTAGCCATAGAGGAAGAACGTCTTCCACTGGTTGTCCTGGCTCAGGCGCTTCTGGTCTTCGGAGATATCCTGGAAGTTGGGCAGCGCATCGCGCTCGCGCATAATCTCGTCAAGCTCGGCGCGGACCACCGCCCAGTTCGCCTCCAGCTCACGCGTCCAGGCGAAGTCAGCCGGATCGAAAAACGCCGGATCGCCGACCAGCGAGTGGCGCGCAATGAAGCGATCGACACCCTTGAGCACCTTGCGGCCCAGGACGATATACCACGGCTTCTGCCTTTTCGGCTTGGGCGGCGGTGGCTCACTTGGCGCAGCGGCCGGGGAAGAAGGGGGTTGCTCACTCATGCGCTGTTTCGACCTCTCGACAAGCAATGAATGGATGACGCTGGTCGGCCTGGTTACCCGTGCGTCGAACAAACGCCCCGCCCATGATCGCTCAGCGCAGCACGCGCTCGCGCAGCAAGCGCCACAAAAACGGCCAGCCGAAGATCAATGGATGGCGGCGCAGCCGCGGTGTGACCTCGATGCGTCGGCCGCTATGCCGCTCCAGCTTCCAGGCCAGATAGTCGACGCCGTTTTCGAATGTCAGCACCGACTTCATCAGCCGCAGGATATGCCACAGATGGCCCTGACGCTGGCGTCGTCGCCAACGCCGCTGCGCCTGTTGCTGCGTCGCGGCATCGAGGGCATGGGCAAAGTGGTCAGAGTCGATGGCCGTCAGCGCCGGCAGCGACTCGGCCAGACCCGCCGTCAGCGCACGATACTCGGCCTCGAAGCCGGCCACCAGCACGCCGGGGCGTGACGCCCCTTCGGGGCGCAGTTCCACGCCATAGCTCAACTCGAGCGCCCGTCGCCACCCTTCGCTGGCGGTAAAACGCTGGGGCAGGCATGGCAACGCCTCCTGCCACAGCTTGATCACCGCACCGGCCAGCGCCCGATGCAGTCGGGCACGCGTGGCCTCATCGCGGCAATGCACGAGTCGACAGGGCTGGGCAAAGCGCCCCCACAGATAGGATTGGAACGCGCGGGTACAGCCGACCTCAAAGTCATGCAGGGAGATGACCGCACATTTGGCCCGCAGCCGCCCGCCGGCACCATCCTCGGCTTCGAGAAAGAACACGTTGGGCGGCAACCATTCATTGGTCAGTCGCAGCACGCGGCGATCGTAGGCCGTGCGATAGTCGTCGACCACTGCATAGAGATCGACCACGCCTTCACCCGGCGCCGCATCGCGCAGGCAGGAGCCGTAAAACAGCACGGCGCAGACCGAAGTGCCAAAGCGCGCCAGCACCCGCTCGCGCAGCGGCGCCAGCGCCGGTGAAACGGCCGTCGCACACTGCCGGGCCACCTGCTCCAGCAGCGCGGCAGACGGCGAGAGGGACGGTGAGAGGGTCGCGGATGACATCGCTACTCCAGAATAGCACCACCCCGTGGCGCCGCCGGGTCGGCCTGTACAGGGGTCAACGGGACACTTCATGGCACACTGGCGGTTCACAGCACATGAAAAGGCAGCGGCCTGCTGGCCGTGATACGCAGGGGCCGCCCGCAACCAGCCGTGAAGCGTTCGCCGTCGATGATGAAGTCGCTTTCACAGATCAGCGTCAACGCGCCAAGGTTACGGCTGAAATAGCCCTGGGCGCGCGGCGCCACCCTCTGGCCGTAGCCGCACAGCACCAGGGGCAGCCAGCGCCACGGCGCGGCGGCATCACGCGCCATCGCGGCCAGACGCAGCGCGCCGGGCTGCGCGCCCCAGAAGGGGCGCGCGCCCATCATCAGGCGATCGAGCGTGCTGATCGCCACGATCTGATAGGCGCCCTCCTGCCGGGTGCCGTCATCGAATTCAAGCCGACACGGCGTCGGCGGCAACAGCGGATGGGGCTTGCCACGCAGGATCGACCACAACATCCGCACGAAGGCCAGCCGTGGTCCCCAGGCACTGGCCAGACGCGACTGCAGCCGCGCATGGAAATAGGCCACCCCGGCGGTAATCGCTCCCGCACCGAAGAACAACCCGTATTGTACGGGGGCGGTGCCGGGGGCCACGCGCACGACCGGATGAGGCACCTGGCGTGGCCCCTCGCCTCGCCCTTCGCACCACGCTACCAGTTGCTCCAGCGCCGCCCACGGCGCCAGGCGCGCCCCGAGCGAACGGGCACTCATGTTGGTGGTGCCGCCGGCGATCGCAATCAATGCCGGCAGCGTTTCGGCCGTCAGGTCGTGTCCCGTCAGCAGCGCCGTCAGCGTCGCCTGCAGCGTACCATCTCCGCCCACCACCGCAATCGCCTCGACCCTGGCCGCGACAAAATCGCCCAGCGCCGCATGGATGCCGTCAAGATCCTCGACTTCGCGATAGTCGAGGGCGGCGCAGGCCGCGGCCTGGCGACGAATCCGCTCCAGATGGCGACGGCAGCGACCGCTGCGGCGGTTGCACACTACCCCGAGGCGGCGCGGCGGCGCAGCCTGCCATGCGGCCATCAGACCCTTTTGCCGTCGGCGAAGGCGAACCAGCGCACGGTCAGCCGATGACGCTCGGCGACGGGATCGACATGGGACAGCCAGGGTGACAGCTCGCCGCGGCGACTGGCCCTACGCGCCTGCACAACGCGCCAGGCCAGCACCAGCGTGGAGATGAGCGTCCACAGCATGACCAGAAGCAGACCGGCATAGGGGGCGCCCAGCAGCCAGGCCAGGGTCAGCAGAATCAGGTTGGGGTTACGCCGCGCCGTGATCAGGCGATTGATGGAGTCGAACGGCCGCCAGATGAACAGCGAAAAGGGCGCCGCCGTCTTGAAGGCGCCTTCGCACAGTCGACCGCCGATGTAGCCGATAAAAATGAGCCAGTAGACGCCCTCGGGCACGTCGGCGGCCAGCCCAATGCCCCAGGCGAGATACCAGAACGGCGGATGAATGAGATCGAGCAGATGATCGAACAGATTGCCGAACTGGCTGGAATTCAGCGTGACGCGCGCCAGCTTGCCATCGACCGTATCCAGAAAGGTCATCAGCCAGGCGCAGATCAATCCCAGGCCGTACTGGCCCTGCCAGAACAACATACCCGCCAGCAGCGTCAGCACGTAGCTCAGCGACGTGACATGGTTGGGTCGGATTCCCGCATAGGCGCACAAGCGGGTGACCGCACGCGCCGGAATAGGCCAAACCCACTTGGTGACGAGATCGGTGACCCCCTTGTAGGCGGCTCTGTACAGGGCGTTTTCCAGCTGGCGGCTATTGTGCGCATCCGCCCGGGCGACCCAGGGCGCGTCGAACTTGCGCAGGTCAGATTGCAGCCCTGAGGCGACACTGTCGGGCGTCACCGCTTCCAGCGTCTGCAACGGCATCTCGGCGAGACGCGGCGGGGCGGCGCGATCGCCCTCCAGCCGGGTGCGGACGGCGATAACCCCCTTGTCTTCAGGATCACGCAATACCACGTTGCGGGCCTGCAACAGACCGCTCAGCACGCGCGGGTCGTAGACATAGTCCGCGCGCAGCAGCAGCACGTCGCTGCCGGCCGCCACCGCCGCTTCCGTATCGCCCAGTTCGACGCCATCCATTGCCGACAGCATTTTCTGCAACCGCCCGCGCGGGGTCAGCCCCCATAGCGACGTGTCAGCGTCTTCTTCAAGGTATGCCTTTACGGTCATGGTCACATCCAAATGATTCATCCCGCGCAACGGTCCGGCCTGGGCGCAAAAATAATGGCCGGCCTCGCACAACGAACGGGTCATTAACATCAAAGGTGGCGTATTCTATGCCATTATGCCGATCAAAACATGGCCTGCGAGCCCTGACGCGCGCACGCGTTCACTGCGCCTCATTCATCTCTCCGACCCTCACCTGACCACGGTCCCCCGATCGGAGTGGTACAGGCTGTTCAATAAACGCGCCTGCGGTTACTGGGCCTGGCGACGCAAGCGGCGTCATCTGCATCGCCCTGAGGTGCTTGACGCCCTGCTGGAGGATATGCGGAGCCTGGATTTCGATCACATGGCCCTGACCGGAGATCTGACCCAGGTCGGCCTGCCGAGCGAATGTCAGCAGGCGCTGGAGTGGCTACAGCAGCTGGGCCCGCCCGAGCGGATCTCCGTCGTGCCCGGCAATCATGACGCCTACCGGCATGCACCCTGGCATGCCACCATGGGGCTGTGGCAGGACTACATGAGTGATGAGTCGGGTCAGGCAGGCGAGGCGCTTTTCCCCTTTGTGCGTTACCGCGGTCAGGTCGCACTGATCGGCGTGACAACGGCGATTCCGACGCCCTGGCCACTGGCCACCGGAATGCTTGGCTCAAGCCAACTGGCCCGGCTGGAAGCGAGCCTGCTTGATACGGCGGTAAAAGGCTACTTCAGGGTGCTGATGATCCATCACCCTCCGGTGGCCGGCATGATCGGCTGGCGCAAGCGTCTGACCGACACCGCGGCGCTGGCCGATGTCATTCGTCGCGCCGGCGTGGAACTGGTACTGCACGGCCATGCCCACCGCGCGCTCGATGCCCGCCTGTCTACCCCGGCCGGTCAAGCCTTCGTGCTGGGCGCCCCTTCCGCCTCGATGACGCCGAATACCGGGCGCGACCACGCCGGCTACAGTATTGTCGAGATCACCGACCATGCCGCCCGGGATCAAGCGCCGGCGTGGTCAATCAAGGTCACGCGGCGTATGATTGATACCCATTGCAGCAAATGGCATTTCATTAACCAGTCCGCTTGCCTGTCTGTCGGTGCGGGCCAGATGCCTGCCATCATCCGCCATTGATTCGGTTATTTGCGGATCTTTTTTTATTCCAGATAGAGCAAGAGAAATTTTGATGACAGATTCCCAGGTTCATGCGCAGCCACGCCGAGCCCTCATCCTCAGCGCGGGTCAAGGCAAGCGTTTGCTCCCTCTTACGGCCGATCGTCCCAAGTGTCTGATCGAGTTCAATCAGCGTGCCGTGATCGAGCACCAAATCGACAACCTTATCGCCGCCGGCTTCGAGCATGTCTCCGTCGTGGTCGGCTATGCTGCCGCGCAGGTCGAGCAGCGCCTGCACGAACGCTATCAGCATGCGCCGATCAAGATCGAGTTCGTCTTCAACCCGTTCTTCGAGCTCGCCGACAACCTGGCCAGCTGCTGGATGGCACGCACGGCGATGACCGCAGGCGACTTTCTGATCATCAACGGCGATACGCTGTTCGAGCTGGCGGTACTCGAGCGCCTGCTGGCCTCACCGGCCCGCCCCATTACTCTGGCCATCGACCGCAAGACGGACTATGACGCCGATGACATGAAAGTCGTCCTGGAAGGCAATCGCCTCGTTCGTGTCGGCAAGCAACTCGACCTGCAGGTCGTCAACGGCGAATCGATCGGCATGATGGCCTTTCGCGGCGAAGGCGGCGCGCTGTTCTATAGCGCGCTGGAGCGCATCATGCGCACCCCCGAGGCGCTGACACGCTGGTACTTGAGCGTGATCGACGAACTCGCCGCCACCGGTGAGGTCTTTGCCCAGTCGATCGAAGGTCTGCGCTGGGCGGAGCTCGACTTTCCGCACGATCTCGACCAGGCCCGCCGGCTGATCGAACAGACCACCGCTGCGACACAGGCGACCAGCGACGTCCGGTTGCTGTAAAGGGGCATTCGCCGGCCAGGCAAGGCCGGCGCCGGCTCACCGTTTCCTTGTCTGCCGGTCAGCAGACGTGAGCGGTCTCTATCTGCTCCCGCTCCCTGAGAAACGCCTCGGCAAAGCGCCAATCGTCAGGCTTGTCAACATCGACTGCCGCCTCGGGATGCTCGAGGATCACGGCACCGACACGCACGCCAAGCCGGCGTGACAGCCGTCCAAGCGCCTGATCCAGCGTCAGCCTGCCCAGCAGGTAACGCACGACAGCCCTCCAACCCAGCGCACCACTGATGACGCGCCACGGCTTCTTGCGCTCGCGCTCGACGCGCCGCCAGAAACGGGCCAGTTGCCGCCCCTCGTGAGTGGTGAAGGCAAACAGGTTACAGCCGCAGAACGGGCCATCGGCCAAGCGCGTGGCAGTACGCCGCATCCCGGGAAAACGTGCCTGCACATCCGGTAGGCGTACCAGACCCACGACGACATCGACCGGCTGCGCCAGAGCCCCATCGAGAAAATCGGCGACAATACGCGCATTGAGCAGCGCATGATCGGCGGTGGTTAGCAGCACCGCCCGATCGGCAGGAATCCGCTTAAGCACCCGGGTTGCGCTGGCGCTGGGCGATTCAGCGCTGTCGAACCAGTGATAGCCGGCCCGTGCGAACTGCGCCATGCGCGCCGGCTGGGTCGCCATCACCTGACGGGAGGGGCCGGCCAGATATAGGCTTTCGATGCGCTGGCTCTGTTGCAGCGCCGCCAGCACTCGATCGAGCATCACGATACCACCGACCGGCGCCAGTGCCTTGCAGGGCGCGCCGGTGAAGGCGGTCACGGCATCGTCCGGACCCCGATCCGCCGCCAGGATCAACGCATCGACAGGCGTTGTCGCCACTGCCGAATGGGGGCCATCTGCCATGTCAGAGTGTCTTTTCATAAAGCCGATAGCGCTTGTAGCTGTAGGCACCGATGTTTTCGAGAATGTTGCGCATGCCGGCATTGTCCTCGAGTATCCATGACATCTCGATAGATTCGATTCCCTGCTTCAGGAACGACTGCTGGATCGCCTCGATCAGCACCAGTGCCAGGGTCGGACCCAGACGGCTGAACTGATAGGCCTGGCGCACCCCCATCAGCGGCACGCGGCCGGTTCTGACCTTGCGCATCTTGATGCCCCACAACAGCTTCAGCCAGCCTAGCGGCAGCAGTTGCCCGTTCAGCGGCGCGATCAGTTCATTGAGGTTTGGCAGACCAACAATAAAGGCGGCCGGTTCACCGTCGACCTCGGCAATCTGAATGAGATCAGGCGGCACCAGCCTCTTCAGGTCAGCGCCCATGGCACGGAACTCGGCCTCGGTAAAGGGAGTGAAGCCCCAGTTCCTGGCCCAGGCATCGTTGAAGATCTCCCGCAACGTCGTCATCTCCTGATCGAAACGCCGGCGGTCAAGCGGACGGACATGCACTCGGTGATGCCAGCGTTCAATCATGCGACGCATGGCCGGCGTGAAGGCTAGCGTATCGACACGCATCCAGTAAGCGAGCAGGTCCTTGGCGGCTGCATAGCCTTGCCCTTCGAGTCGGAGCGCACTGTAAGGCGGCGCATGCCCCATCATCATGACCGGCGGGGTATCAAAGCCCTCGACAAGCAAGCCGCACTCGTCGTTGATGGTCAGGTTGAAAGGGCCGGTAATGCGACGCGCACCGCGAGAGGCCAACCACCCCTCGGCCGCGTTGAACAGGGCAGAGAAGACGGCCGGATCGTCCACGGCATCAAGCAATCCGAACTGCCCCGTATCGTCGCCGTGGTACTGGCGATGCAGGCGATCGACCTGCGCCCCGATCCGGCCTACCGGCTTGCCGCTGCGCCAGGCCAGCCAACCCTGCCAGTCAAGATGCTCGAAGACGGGGTTCTTGGACGACAAATGCTGACGCCGTTCGAAATGCAAAGGTTCGACCCACTGAGGATCATCACGGTAGAGTCGGCCGGGAAGCCGGATAAAGGCATCATGCTGCGCACGCGTCGTGACAGGCGTCACCTGGAGCGATGCGTCATCGATCTCCACCTGGGAAGAAGGCAGCGACATTGAACGGGTCCTTTCATTGCGTCGAGCACACATTGCGTCAAGCCATGCCCGCGGCAACGGCATGCGGCGCATGCATCCTGCATAAAAGCACGAAGTGACGATGCGCAGCGCGGAAATCGGGGGGGGAGCCATTCTAGGTAGCTTTCACCCTACCCGCAACACGTGGCGCTGCACGCCCCGGAAAAATCGTTAGCAAGCATATTTTGTCAGATAGCCTGCTTTCCTAATGGAACCTTAAGCTAACGCGCATTAAAGTTAAGGATGGCGCATCAGGGCCAACAAGAGAGACAATGGGGGCAGAAGATTATGAATGACTGCAACCAGCATGCCGAGATGAACGAGACGTTGCGCGCCTTTGGCGCACCGCAAAGCCTGGTACGCGATTATCGTCACTGGAGCCTACTGCTACGCCCTCAACAGGTCACCCTCGGCTCCCTGGCGCTGGTAGCCAAAGGCCCGGCAACGGCGTTTTCAGCGCTCGCCCCCGATGCATTCAGCGAACTCTCCAGGGTCACATCCGAGCTTGAGCCTGCTCTCAAGCAGGCGTTTGCCTATGATAAGCTCAATTACTTGATGCTGATGATGGTTGACCCCCATGTTCATTTCCATATCATCCCCCGCTATGCTGCGATGCGCGAGCTGCACGGTCATGAATTTACCGACGAGGGCTGGCCCGGACCGCCCCGGCTCGATATCCATACGCACACCGATGGCGCCATGAAGGATGCGATTCGCGCCGAACTGCTGCGCCATTGGCCATGAGCTTGGAAAAACGGCATCATGGCGGCCATATCACCGCTTGGGCGTTTGGCCGGGATAACAGCCACGCGCCCCAAGCCAGTCATTACTGAACAATGCAGGCCCATGGCGGTCAACACCCGACGCAGTGAGCAAGGATGTTTCAAAAACAGCGCGAATGGTTGTCCTGTTTGCTTGCAACAGGCCTCCGATGGGCAAAAAATGCTTCATCCTGGTGGTAATTCAACGGCGCCATTCTCTGCCCCGGGAGCCGGCGAACCGATTCAACCTCGTTGATACCTGTGGACTGCACTCAAGGCGTGCCTGGCTGACCGAGGCTCCGGTTACCCCCGACGCCTCATGGGGACGTCTCATGGAAGAGGGACTGCGTTACCGGCGCGTCATTTCAGCTTTTCAGATAGGCGCTTTTTTGACAGGACAACAGTGCTGATGACCGAACTATGCATAACCGCCACGCCAACATTCAACCATATTGCGCAACGTCTGGCCGATTTCGAGACATTGCCCGAGGCGCTCGATTACGCCGCACAAGGCTGCACCGGTTACAATTTCTACGATAGCCGTGGCAACTTGATGACACCGCTGTTCTACGTCGAGCTTCGCCGCCGCGCGCTTGCCGCCGCACGTCGTCTGCATGGTCTTGGCCTGAAGCGCGGCGATCGGGTGGCGGTCATCGCCGATACGAGCCCTGCCTTCATGGAAATCTTCTTCGGCTGCCAGTACGGCGGCTTCGTGCCCGTGCCTCTGCCGATCAGCATGAGCATCGGCGGCCGAGAGCGCTATCTCCAGCGTCTGCGCCGCCTGCTGAAAAGCTGCGACGCCCGGGTCGCCATCGCACCGGAATCGATGGTTTCGTTCGTCAGGGACGCCAGCGACGGCATGGCGCTTGACTATAGCGGAAGCATCGACGACTTCCATGCGCTCGACACCCCCGATGTCGAGCTGACGCCCTCCCGGCCCGATGAAATCGCCTACCTGCAATACACCTCAGGCAGTACCGGTTTTCCGCGCGGCGTGGTCATTCGTCAGCATGCCGTCATGGCCAACCTGTTCGCCATCGTCAACTCGGGGTTGGCAGTACGCCCTATGGACCGCTGCGTGTCATGGCTGCCATTTTATCATGACATGGGGCTGGTCGGCTTCGTACTGGGCCCGATGGCTTCCCAGATTTCCGTCGACTATATCGGCCCGCGCGAATTCGCGATGCGCCCGCGCCTGTGGCTTACGCTGCTCTCCCGACATCGCGGCACGATCTCCTTCGCGCCGCCCTTCGGTTACAACCTGTGTGCCAACCGTCTACGCCTTGGCGACAGTGAACGCCTCGATCTGTCGGCCTGGCGTATCGCCGGGGTCGGTGCAGAGCCCGTGCATGCCGATGTACTTGAACGCTTCGCCGAGCATTTCGCTCCGGCCGGCTTCTCGCCTAGTGCCTTCCTGCCCAGCTACGGCATGGCCGAGAATTCATTGGCCGTCAGCTTCGCCGCGCGGCAGAAGGGCATCCAGATCGACCGGGTCGACCGCACCTGCCTGGAGCATCACGGTCGGGCGCTGCAGGCCGACAGGGCGGATGCCGGCATCAATGAAACCGTCTTCGTCAATTGCGGCACGGCTCTGCCAGGGCATGAGATCGTGATCCGTGACGAGCAGGGCCGCACGCTGCCGCAGCGTGTCGTCGGGCGAATCACGATTCGCGGCCCAAGCCTGATGTCGGGCTACTTCATGGACGAGGAGCAGACCCGACGTGCGCTTGACGACGATGGCTGGCTGGATACCGGCGATCTCGGCTACCTCACCGAACAGGGACTGTTCGTGACCGGACGCCACAAGGACCTGATCATCATCAATGGCCGCAATATCTGGCCACAGGATATCGAGCAGCTGGCCGAGCAGTTCTTCGGCGTTCAACGCAGCGATGTCAGCGCCTTTTCGGCGCCGGAAGAGGCCGAGAGCGACGTCGTACTGCTGGTGCAAAGCCGCCTCAAGGACAACGACGAGCGCGCCCGCCTCGTCAAGGAGCTCACCGCACGGATACGCAGCGAGTTCGGCGTCACATGCCATGTCCAATTGATGCCGCCGCGCTCATTGCCGCGCACCTCCTCGGGCAAGATTTCACGCAGCGAGGCGTGCCGCCAGTATATCCATGCACGGGAACTGGCAGTCGATAATGCTTGCAGAGTGGCGGCCGTCTCGTCTTGAGGACCATTGCCATCACCGGTGCCACGGGCTTCATCGGCGCCACCCTGTGCAATGCCCTGCTGATGCGGGGCTACCGGGTCCGCGCCTTGACGCGTCGCGCGCCCCCCTTCGAGGCGCCGCATCTTACCTGGATACGCGGCGCTCTCGATGAACGTGCCGGCCTCGATGCACTGGTGGCACAAGCGGATGCCGTGGTGCATTGCGCGGGCAGCGTGCGTGGCGCCTCGTTAGGTGAATTCATGGCCGCCAATGTCGATGGCACGCTCAACCTCCACGAAGCGGTGCGGCGCAGCTCATGCGCGCGGTTGCTGATGCTGTCATCGCTGGCGGCCCGACATCCGGCGCTCTCCTGGTATGCCCGTTCCAAGCACGAAGCGGAACAGCGCCTGATGGCGGCCGCTGCGGGCCCCGCTATCACGTTGTTTCGTCCCACAGCCGTGTTTGGCCCTGGCGACCGCGAACTGCGCCCTCTGCTCGAGGCGCTAATGCGCGGCGTCCTGCCCGTCACGGGAACACGCCAGGCGCGGCTAAGCTTCCTGCACGTCTTCGATCTGATCGAGGCGATACTGCGCTGGCTCGACGTCGAGCATGCCGGCCCGGGGCCGTTCGAGCTTCACGATGGCCGGAGGCAAGGATATACTTGGGCCCAAATCGCCGCTATCGGCGCCTCGGCACGTGGCGCACCCGTTCGCTGTCTTCCCGTTCCGGCATTCATGTTGCGAATGCTCGCCTGGGCCAACCTGATGCTCGCACGCTGTTCGGGCCGCGCCCCCATGCTGACGCCAGGCAAGGTCCGCGAGCTTCGTCACCGAGACTGGACATGCAACAACGCGGCCTTGACGCATGAAGTCGGCTGGCAGCCGCATATCACCTTCGCCGATGCGCTCAAGGAGCGGCGTCTGTGGGCCGGTTCCGCCACTTCCTCCCGCTCTCCCAGGACATGAGCAATAACGAATGACGCGACACGAACAGATTCTCGACTGCCTCATGGTGCATCTCGAACGGCTTTCACCCAAGGGTGGCAAGCTGCATGCCGATGCCGACCTGGCCAACGAACTCGGGCTGGACTCGGTCAATGTCATGGACCTGCTACTGGAAGTCGAGGACGAATTCGATATTTCCGTTCCGGTCAATGTCATCGCCGATATCCATACGCCACGCCAGCTGGCCAGCGCCATCGAAAAGATCGAGGCCGCGTAATGGCACTATTCGACAAGTTCAAGAAACTCGCCGATGCCCGCGCCGCCCTCATGGCGACGGAACCCTGCCCGCTAGGCACGCGTATCGATGAAGTCTTCTCGCCCACCCAGGGACGCATCGGTGACCAGGAAGTCATTCTGGCCGGCACCAATAACTATCTGGGCCTGACCTTCAATTCCGACTGCATCGCCGCCGCCCATCATGCACTGGACGCGGAAGGCAGCGGCACCACCGGCTCGCGCCTGGCCAATGGCAACTATAGCGGGCATCAGGCGCTCGAGATCGAACTGGCGCGCTTTTTCGAGCGGCCGTCGGCGATCGTCTTCTCGACCGGTTACATGGCCAATCTCGGCCTGATCGGCACCCTTGTCGGCCCCGGCGATACCGTGGTGCTCGACGCCGACTGTCATGCCAGCATCTACGATGCCTGTCGTCTGGCCGGTGTCGATGTGATCCGTTTCCGCCATAACGACCCACGGGATCTCGACAAGCGGTTGGGTCGTCTCGGCGACAAGATCGACAGTACGCTGATCATCGTCGAAGGCATCTACAGCATGCTCGGCGACCGCGCACCGCTGAAGGAGATCGTCGCGGTCAAACGTCAGCATGGCGGT
Source organism: Halomonas ventosae (assembly GCF_004361885.1). Classification (GTDB taxonomy): domain Bacteria; phylum Pseudomonadota; class Gammaproteobacteria; order Pseudomonadales; family Halomonadaceae; genus Halomonas; species Halomonas ventosae_C. The sequence continues at coordinate 113,113 of NZ_SNWH01000008.1, read as the reverse complement.
TATCTGGTGGTCGACGAGGCGCACTCGATGGGCGTCATGGGCGAACATGGCCGTGGCCTTGCCGAGGCCGAAGGCGTCGAAGCGGACGTCGACTTCGTGGTCGGCACCTTCAGCAAGAGTCTCGGCGCCATCGGCGGCTTTGCCGTCAGCCATCATCGCGAACTCGATACCGTCCGTCTGGCCAGCCGTCCCTATATCTTCACGGCGTCACCCTCGCCGGCCACTATCGCGTCGGTACGCGTCGCGCTCGATATCGTTGCCAATCGCCCGGCACTGCGACACCAGCTATGGAGCAACGCCGAGCGGCTATATGCCGGCCTGGCTCACGCAGGCTACGAGCTCGGCCCTCAGTCCGGTCCGGTCACCGCGGCACTGCTCGATTCGCCGCAACAGGCGGTCGCCTTCTGGCATGCGCTTCTCGAGCATGGCGTGTATGTCAATCTCGTGCTGCCACCGGCTACGCCCGGCGGGCGGGCGCTGGTGCGCGTCAGCGTCAGCGCCGCCCATGACACCACGCAGATCGACCGCATCATCGAAGCGTTCACCACCTTGAAACCCATGCTGAGTTCGTCCGCGAAGCCGTGATACGTGCGTTCGGCCAGCGTCAGCCACCGACCGGACGATCAACGGATGTAGACCATGCGACTTCTTTCCGCTTTTTTCCGCCTCTATCCCCGACGCACGGTCCTCATGCTGATCTGCCTGCTGTTCGCCGGCATCGCCGAAGGAATAGGGCTGACCACCATCCTGCCGTTGCTCAGCGTGGCTTTAGGCGAAGACGGACAAGGCAACGCCTTTTCCGTGAAGGTTCTGTCGATCATGGAGGCCATCGGCCTACCCACGACGGTAGGCGTCATCCTGACGATCATTGTGCTCGGCATGACGGTCAAGAGTGCGCTGGTGCTGCTGGCCAACCGCCAGGTCGGCTATACCGTGGCACGTGTCGCTACCGATCTACGTCTGGAGCTGATCCGCTCGTTGTTGGCCAGTCGCTGGGAGCACTATTTGCGCCAACCGGCCGGTAGCCTGGCCAACTCGGTGGCCACCGAAGCCACTCGTGCCGCCACCGGCTATGAGCACTGCGCCAACGTCATTGCGCTATTCATTCAGGTGGTCGTATATGCCATCGTGGCGCTGATGATCGGCTGGCAGGCAACGCTGGTCTCGCTGACCCTGGGCGTGCTGATGTCGCTAATGCTGTTTCGGCTGGTACGTGCCTCCAAGCGTGCCGGCAAACAGCAGACCCGCCTGATGCGCGATCTGCTCTCGCGCCTGACCGATACGCTGGGCTCGGTCAAACCGCTCAAGGCGATGGCGCGTTACAATGTCGCCGACGCCCTGCTGCAGCGTCAGACTCATCGCCTCAACCGGGCGATGGAACGTCAGGTATTGGCCCGCGAAGGCATGAAAGCCATTCAGGAGCCGATCCTCACGCTGTTCATTGCCGTCGGCCTGTACCTCGCCCTGGTGGTATGGGGCTTGTCCTTGCCGTCGGTCATGGTGATGATCTTTCTGCTGGCCCGCGTGGTCATCCAGCTCAATCAACTGCAACGCCGTTACCAGCAGATGCAAACCCAGGAAAGCGCCTACTGGGCGCTCAAGGACGCGGTCAAGAGCGCCCAGGACAACGCGGAGCCCGCGGGCGGCTCGTTAACGCCGACGCTCGAGAAGGCCATCCTATTTCGTGGCGTGCATTTTCATTATGGCGACCACACCATCTTGAACGAAACCGATTTAACGATTCCGGCCTACTCGTTCGTCGCCCTGATCGGTCCATCCGGTGCCGGCAAGACCACGCTGCTTGATCTACTGTGCATGCTGCTGGAACCCACCTCGGGCGACGTCACCATCGATGGCATACCTGGCAGCCAGATCGACCGGCTCGCCTGGCGGCGCATGATCGGCTATGTTCCCCAGGAAACGCTGCTGCTGCATGACAGCGTGCTGGCTAACGTCACCCTTGGCGACCCTACGCTGAGCGAAGCGGATGCCGAACGCGCGCTGCGCCAGGCCGATGCCTGGGCATTCGTCAGCCAGATGTTCAAAGGGATTCATAGCTCGGTGGGCGAGCGCGGTGCGCGACTCTCCGGCGGTCAGCGTCAGCGTATCGTCATTGCCCGCGCCCTGGCACATCGACCCAAGCTGCTGATCCTCGACGAAGCGACCAGCGCGCTCGACCCGGCTGCCGAAGCAGCCATTAGCGAGACGCTGCGTGGCCTGAAAAACGAGCTGACCATCCTGGCTGTCTCCCACCAACCCGCGCTGGTGCATGCTGCCGACCATGTGTATCGCTTGGAAAAGGGCCAATTGAGCCGCGTTGCCGACATCGAGCCGCTTCATGTCCCAGCCTGAATGACCACGGAAATTGAACAAGCTGCCTAGCAGCAGCCCTGTGCATTGAGGACACCCCTAAAACGGCATCATGACTGAAGGCGCTCCGCCGCAGCCCAACCTCGTTGCGCTCATGTCGTCTCGGTCTGCCCAGTGTCCAAACAGAGCAATTCAAGATAGCGCTTCGCCGTGCGCGCCAGCGTGAACTGAGCGGCGCGCGCTTGCAAAGACTCCCGGTTCATTGGAGCTTGCAACGTCTGCAGTAGAGCCTCTGCTAGCGCAGATGCATCCCCAACCGGCACTAGCTTACCGAATTTGCCACTTGCCAGGGCCTCTGCAGGACCGCTGGGGCAATCTGTACTGACCACAGGACAACCACAGGCCAATGCCTCGAGCAGTACATTGGGAAACCCTTCCCGGCGCGAGGAAAGGGCAAACACCGCAGCACGCGCCAGATAGGCATGGGGATTGGCTTGATAGCCGGGCATATCGACGATATCGGTGATCGCCAACTCGCGGCAGAGCTGCTCAAGATGTCCATGTTCAGGCCCGTCACCGAGAATGATCAAGCGCATATCTCGATGACGACGCGCTATCGCGATTGCACGCAGCAGCGTAGCGTAATCCTTTTTTTCGACTAACCGGCCGGCAGCGAGTACGACGGGAGGGCCTGAGGAGATAAACCATGGATGGGTGACCGGGGCTGCGCAACGCTTGGCGAGGTCGACGGTTACCGCCGGGTTATAAATTGTGGTAATGGCCTGCCGGGCCAGCCCGGTCACCTGCGCCAGATCATCGCCTACCCCATCGGAGACGGAGACCACCGCATCGGCACGGGAATAGGCTCGTCGCACCAGAGACGGTACAAAGCGCCAGCGCCATTTGCGACGCTTGTCTGCTGCGAAAATAGAGGTAGAAAGATTATCCCGTTCGCTCAGCACTAGCCGCGTCTGCGTGTTGGCCAATGCCACCGCCCAGACGGCAGCCACATTGAGGTAGGTGGTAGCCGCGATGAGCGCAGAGGGCCGCTCGTGGACTAGGTAGTGCCGCAAAGCTGGCAAATAAGTCAGCACTGATGCTGGCGTTATCGGCAACAGCACGGGGCGTGCCATGGACATGATCCCTTTGGGATCGGCGCGCATCGCCAACAGGTGGGCTTGCCATCGGCTGCTTCGGGTCAATACCTCGAGTCGCACGCCGTCAGGCACCGCCATCGTATCACCATGGTTTTCCTCGCGGACCAGCAGATCCACTCGGTAGCCATAATGGACCAGCTCGCGGGCCAAGTTGAGCATCATATGCTGCACGCCACCGCCGGTAATGCCACGACTGAGCAACGCAATAAGAGGCCGTTCAGTAGACGTAGCCAAGTGACACCTCGCCATAGGGTATGCCCCGGCTAACGGAGCACAAGAGTAGGGAGAAATTCGACATGGCGCTCATTCAATCAGCGAGACGTGCATGCCTTGATCCAGGCACGAGCGGCACAGCTTGCCGAAGACGTCTGCACGCAGCAGACCATACGCAGGCACGCAGGTCTTGGCGAGTCAACGTCTTCTGCGCAATGTCAGTGATACGAAGACGCGCCTTGGTGCACTGGTTTATCCAGAGATGACCAAGGATACGGTCGAAGACCTGCGGCTCGAAGCGCTGCTGGCGGCGATTGGCCTCCCGCAGACGACATAACCAGTCTTGCGCCCACTCCAGATAGAACGCGTCGGGGACGAACCAAGAGCGCGGTCTTGACAGCATGAAGTGGCGCTGCACATCGTCATCCACAGTTGTGATACCTAGTGTCTCGATCTGCTGCTTAAGAATGAGCAACTGATAGGTGGTGACACGCTCACGGTCGCTGGATACATGGGCGTCGTGACGCCGAAACGAAACCAGAGCTTCAGGCAGATTGGCCAAAGGGTAAGCGTGACTTAAACGCGCGAACAGCTCAAAGTCCTGACTGACGACAAACCGTTCATCGTAGCGATAGCGGCGCATGATCGCGGTTCGTGCCATGATCGAGGTATGTGCGATACAGCAGCGAAAAAGCAGCTGCGCCTTGATTTCTGCCGCCGTGACGGGACGCGGCTTGAAACCTTTGATCCTGGCACCTGACGCATCCATGGTCTGTTTACCGGTACCGACCAGCGCATATGAGGGATGCGCATCGAGAAAGGTCACCTGACGTGCCAGGCGTTCGGGTGCCGCGGCATCATCACTATCAAGCATCGCGACATACTCGCCTCGTGCCAGATCCAGGCCGCGATTGCGGGCCCACGGCCCGCCTTTATTACTGGGACTGCGCTCGATACGAATGCGCGAGTCGGCGTCGGTGTAGCTCGAGATAATCTCCATGCTGCGATCCGTCGACCCATCATCCACGATCAGCAGTTCGAAATCGGTAAATGACTGCGCCAGCACGCTGTCGATCGCCGCCGCAATATACCGTTCGCGGTTATAAACTGGGATCAATACCGTGATTCTCGGAGTGGCGGCCATAGGTAACTCGCTATAACATCAATGTTGGAGGGCAATAACAGTGCTGCCGAATGCTGGATAACAGTCCATTACTTTCAGCGAACATGGGCCAGCAGTACCTCGATATAGCTATCCACGGCACCGCCCACGGCAAACGTGTTGGCACGCTGTTTCAAGAGCGCTGGATCGGGAGGCGATTCCAGCGTTGCCTGCATCTCGCTGGCCAAGGCCTGGATGTCCCCTACCGGCACCAGCGCACCGTAACGTCCCTGCTCCAGGATCTCCGCCGGTCCCGCCGGGCAGTCGGTAGATACGACCGGGCAGCCGCAGGCCAGCGCCTCGATCAGCACGCTGGGCATGCCCTCGGAGATCGAGGACAGTACCAGCAGACTGGCTCTGGCCATGTAGGCAAACGGATTGTCGACCCGTCCCGGCAGCGCCACGACCCGAGTCAGCTCAAGTTCGCTCACTAGCTGCTCGATTTCCCCGCGCCGTGGCCCTTCGCCCAATATCACCAGGCGCGCGTCGAGATGTTTGCGCAGCCGGGCAAACGCCCGCAGCAGCGTGGGATAATCCTTCTTGGGCACCAGACGGCCCACGGCCAGAATCACCGGCTTTTCACGCAGGTTCAGCCATGCGCAAGGTACCGGCTGTGTCGCCCGCTCGGCCATATCGGGCGTCACGATCTGGTTATACACGACATGAATGCGCTGTTTGGGAATAGGCATCAGCTTGGCGACGTTATCCGCGACGCCGTGTGATACCGCGATCACTGCGGCTGCACGTGGGTAGAGTCGGGGAATCAGACGATCTCGCCAGCGCGTGCGCACCTGCTGGTAGTCGGCCTGATCGGGCATAGACACCACATTGCTCTGGCGCACGATCACCGGCACATCTGAACCGGCCAAACGCGCCGCGGCGAGCCCCGTCAGATTGGGCGGAATCGACATGGTGAACAGCACATCCGGGCACTGACGGCGCAGATAGGCCGCCAGCAGGGGGACGACTAGCAGCAGACGCCGCTTGTTGTTGATCCGCACAAAGGAATTGTCGAGCCAGCGGCTTCCCAGTTCCAGCAGCCGTGCGCCGGCGGGCACCGCCTCGCGCCATGCGGCGCTCTTGCCCGGCATGATAAAATCCACCCGGTGCCCCTGGTCGAGCAGCGCCTGCGCCACGCTGACGATCATGCGCTCGCGCGACCCCAGCGGCAGAGCCCCGACCAGCAGCGCGATATGCTTGCCTTGCGACGGCGATCCGCTGCCCGAACGCTCCATAGCCGAACTATTCATGTCACTCATGCCACGCCCTGTCAGCAAAACGATTCAGAAACGCATGGCGCCTCAAACGTGCGTTGATCCGTTCCACAAGGGCCGGCTCCCAGCTCACGCTGTGGGCCGTGCGGCTGGGCTTCTTGAAGACGATGGCGGCGCAGGCGGCGAGGTAATCTTCGCAGACCTCTTCACACCCCAGTGCGTGCAGCAACCTCTCCAGCTCAGGTGCCGGGGCAGCGATCAGATCATCGAGATAAATATCCAGCACGCTGTCGGGATAGCGAGCCTTCAATTTCTCCATCAGCTCGGCGTTGGCAAAGTACCCCTGCGCCGCCTGTTCCAGGCTGGTGCCGGTACGCCGTGCGCGCGTGGCGATATTATCGTAGGGATTGCGAATCACATGGACAAAGGAGAACGGTACCGGCAGCAACGTCTCCAGTTTTCCTAGCAAGTGCGGGTAGCGACGCAGCTCGCGCAGCGTACCGTTGCCCTTCTTGTCGCCCGCCACCAACAGGCGCGTGTAGTGCCCCTGGGATTGGCCCGGCACGTGATAATCGTAGCCAGTGTATTCACGGCCGAGATAATCGAACAGCATCGCGTTGTACTTGATCGCCGTGACGACTTCGGCGAACGCATGGCCTCGGCGCAGATGCTTGAGGGCATGTATCTCGTGGGCAATAGTGACATGGGGATGCGCATCGAGCAGCGAGCCGACCAGCGAATGGCCGCTGCGGCTGTAGCCGACGAAGAAAACGAAACGCTGCGGCGGCTGATCGTCGGGGCACTGATCGGCCAGCTTGTCACCGGCACGGGCAAACAGCCGCTCGACCGCCGCATAGGTCTTCATCGATTCGCGCGCCGGCTGTACACCGCGTACCAGCTGCGCGTAGTGGGTCAGTGCGGCGGCATACTGCTGGCGGCGCTGTTGTCGTAATCCGCGTGCCAGCCAGAGCGAGCCTCGCGTGATCTCGCTCGTCGTGCGCGCAACCTTGCGCAATTTTTTAATAAGCGGCATGCCTGAGGAAACTTACCGGAATGAGTGGAACCATGATATGACGGGCATGAACTACATGCCTGCACCGGCGCATCAATCGCTGTCGGCCTGACTGATGCGGTTGGAGCGCGGCGCGAAAAGTCTTCTCCAGCCCTGCGTCTGGCGACGTTCTACCTCGTCTTCCAGGAAATCGATGTGACGCAGCGCGTGACGCATGGCGTAGAGTTCGCTGCGAATGCGCGCCCAGTCGCGCCAGAGCTCTGGGTTTTCGGGGGCAATTTCATCGCAGGCAAGCGCGTGCAGCCAACGATAGGCATCTCGTGCCAGCGGGTTGAGGCGCTCGGCCCCCTCGTTGGCATCGCCACGATGATGCTGCAGGGAAGGGTTGATGAACTGCTCGCCAAATGCGTTGATTTCCCGTTCCACGTCGCTCGTCAGCGGCAGGTTGAGCGCGCCGGCCACGCGCCGCAGCTGAATCTGCGGCTCGGCCATCAATCGATCGTAGTCCACCACGGAAAAAGGGTGGCGTCGCATCAGGTGGAAGTATGGCACGACGCGCACCAGCCATTCCAGGTCGCTCTTTTCCTGGACACCACGCAGCGCATTCAGCTTGGCTCGCGAACGCGCCACCGCCAGCGGATGTCTGGCGGCGACCACGTAGCTTACCTTCAGCCCAAGCTGTTCGAACACCTGCTCCCAGAAAGGCAACAGGCGCATGACACCGCCCGATTTGAAGCCCCACAGCGGGAAAGCGCCGAAACGTTTCTGAATCGCAGCGGTCACGGCCTGCATATGCTCGTTCAGAAAGACCGCCTGCCACTCATCCTCCTCGATCAGACGCAGGCTCGCGCCCGTCCCGCGCAGACCGAAGGCGTGATGCAAGCGCTTGTTGAGCGCGAGCAGCTCCTCATCCTCGAAAAACCCTTTCGGATTCTTTGACGTGCCCGGCTTGAGGTTATTTCCCAGCTCGATGCCCAGCGCCTGAATACCCCGCGTCAGGGTACTGGTCCCGCTGCGTCCGGCACCGATGACCACCACGACATGCCCGGCGGTACCGGCTGCACCGTCCGCTTCTGAATCGTTCGCCATTCCTCTCTCTCCTGGCATTCATTTCGTTTTACAACCGATAGGGCGTCTATCGCTGTACAAGTCCGGTAGGAAACGCTGAGCGGCTCCGCGAGACAGACGAGGATAACCTTCCATAAGCACCGGGTCATCCATCCGTGCCTTCGAGTCCGGAAAACGGGTCGACACACGCTCAGCGCGGCAAGCACAGACGTGAACAAGCCGCTATTGTCCCACGCTCGCTGCGTTCTCAGGAAATACCTACCGACGCCTTAACCTGGGGATTTTATTCGTATACCCTTGGGCAAACTCCGCCCCCGTCCACTACGCCTACCATGGGCGATATTGTTGTCGATACAGCCCCTGTCCTGCCACCCTCATGACGACGAAGGATCAGCCGTGATGGCAGATGTCGTACCCCCCCCCGCCTCGCGCCCTATCACCGTGATGGCCGCCAGCCAGCCAGATCATCCGCCATGCTTAGTGCTGCCGGCCCTGACGCAGCCGGAGACGCCGCGCCCCCCCGTGCGCATCTTCGTGGGCACCGAGCCGGCTCAGATCCGCGCTCAGCGGATATTCTGCTATGCCATCGAGCAGGTGCGTGACGTATCTCGCGAATATCGCATCTATCTGATGAAGAATCTTTCAGGATTCGACCGTACCCAGTGGCGTACCGGTTTCACCACCTATCGCTACGCCGTGCCCGAGTTCGCCGGATGCCAGGGACGCGCCATCTACAACGATGTCGGCCAGCTCTATCTCGAGGATCCAGCCCTTCTCTTCGACCTGCCCATGCAGGCTCACGGCTATCTGGCGCTTTCTCGCCGTGATACCTCGGTGATGCTGATCGACTGTGCCCGCATGGCACCGTGGTGGAACCTGGCATGCGCGCAAACCCTCGCCAAGGATACGCTGGAGCAGCTGCCGACCGAAGAAGACCTGTGGGGCGCGCTGGACAATAGCTGGAACACGCGTGACAGCGAATATGCCCACGTCCAGGCGAACCTGCTGGATTATACTGCCCTGCACCTGCAGCCTTGGCAGCCCAGGCCCGACGTCTACTCGTATCACCCTCACCCGCTGGGCGATCTCTGGCTTGAGCGAGAACGTGCCGCCGATCGCGAAGGCTACGGACCTTTCAACAGGTCCACGCCCAGCCCCTGGTTCGCCGCGGCGCTGGCTGCGCTCGACGCCCGCCCCGGCCTGGAAGGCCACTTTAACCCAGAAGCAGACCGACTCGCACAGAGGCTCGCCATTGCCCACCTGGGCTGGTGTCGGCCCCCATCGTGGCGTTCTGCACCAGAGCCCCTGCATGCCGCCGAGATCACGGCCTGGCCCCCCTCCCTTGCTGCTCCGGCACCGACGCAGGCATACGACGGGATCGCCGTCACCGGCGTGCTGGAGCAGCTGCCGGTAGAGGACGTTCCCTGGCTACTGGAGAATCTGGCGAATGCCGCCAGGCGGCTGCTCTACGTGGCCATCAGCCTACCGGCAACGCGCGACACCCCCCCAACGGCGCCCGCCACCCACTGGTGGCGCCGTCAGCTGCGCATAGCCACTCACCGCTACCCACAGCTGGCATGGCATCTCGATATCCGCCCCGACCACAGCCGCCAGCTCCTCTGTACCCAGTCGGCACTAACCCACGCGCCCAGCGATCAAGCCCCCCTCCCCCGCGTCTGGCTGCTGCTGGGCGGTCATCATGGTGACAATGCCCAGTTGCGCCTGCTCGCCCGCGAACTGGGCTGGCCAAGCGAAGAGAAACAGCTTCTCTACCGATACAAACCGCGCAAGCCGGCATGGCAGGGCCGCCCATCGCTGAACTGCCTGACTCCCGAAAGCGCCGCCACGCTCCAGCCGCCCTGGCCCGACCTGGTGCTCGGCATCGGCTGGCGCAGCGTGATCGTCGCTCGCTGGATCAAGGCGCAATCGCATGATCACACGCAGCTCATCTATCTCGGCCGGCCGCGTGCGCCGCTGCACTGGTTCGACCTGATCGTCACCACCCCGCAGTATGGACTGCCGGCACGCGATAACATCATTCACAACCTTCTGCCGCTCAACGCCGGCAGCCCAAGCCTGCGCAAGCAAGCCGCAGACGCCTGGCGCGCCCGCTTCGACGCGCTGCCGCACCCCTGGATCGGCGTGCTGATCGGCGGCTCCACCGCCCTGCAGCGCTTCGATGAGGCAGACGCCGCCGAGATGGCGCGGGCAGCCAACCGCCTGGCCAGGACACGCGGCGGCGCACTGCTTGTCACTACCAGCCCGCGCACCCCCGCCGCCGCGGCCAGCGCCTTCTTCGCCGCGCTGGAAGTACCGTATCATGGCTACAACTGGCACGATGACCGGGGCGCCAACAACCCCTACCCGGCCTACCTTGACCTGTGCGATGCCTTCGTGGTGTCCGATGACAGCGCCTCGATGCTGGCCGAGGCGATCAAGACCGCCCGGCCTACATTCGTCTATTCCCTGCGGGCCTCTCTTGTCACCCGCCTGAACCCCTTTCGACAGCGCCTGGACAGCTATCTGCAGGGCCACACACGTGAGACCGGCTCACGCGGCATACCGCGCCAGCAGGACTGGAAAGGGCGCGCCAGGGACTGGGCTTTCACGCGAGGCATGCTCGCCGTGCCGCGTGATCTCAAGCGATTAAGCGAGACGCTGAAGGTGCGCGGCCTGCTGACCGAGCTGAGCGGCGCCGAGAACGACGTCATGCGCCACCTGCCACTCCCCGATGAAATGCAGGCCACGGTTGAAGAGATCCGCCGTCGCCTCGGCGAACGTCACTGGCGACAGCAAGCTGACACGCGCCGCCTCGGCGGTTAGTGTTACAATATCGCTCCATTGAATCGAATTGCGCGGCGCATCATCCCATGCCACGTTGACACGCCAGACCACTCCGGCCCGGCGGCGCCAGCTACTCCATTCAGCTTGTCTATTCAGCTTACTATCCGATGACGTGACCGGAGGAACGGCTCAATGTCCTATCTGGATTTCGACGCACTGGAGCGCCTGGATGCCCGTGCGTTCCAGACGCAGCACCCCTATCCATGGATCAATCCCTACGGCCTGCTCACTGCAGAGGGCTTCAATGCCCTGCGTGACACACTGCCCGAGGCGTCACGCTTCGAGCAAGTATTCGGCAAGCCACGACGCCACGGCCAGCAGCCGCATGATCGCCTGGCGCTCGAATATACGCCCGACATGGCGCTATCGCCGCACTGGCAAGCCTTCATGGAAGAGCTCCAGGGGCCACGCTATCGCCAGTTCATGAGCCGCATGCTGGGATCGCACAGATTCGATTTACAGTTTCACTGGCACTACACGCCGCAGAGCTGCTCGGTCTCGCCGCACTGCGACGCCAAGTACAAGCTCGGCTCGCATATCTTCTACTTCAATACCCAAGACGACTGGCGTCCCGAATGGGGCGGGCAAACCGTGGTACTCGACGACGGTGGCCGCTTCAACTATCGCAGCGCGCCTGCCTTCGAGGATTTCGATAATCAAATCGAGTCGACGGCCACCGGTAACTACAGCTTCCTGTTCACGCGGCGCGGCAACTCCTGGCACGGTGTGCGCGAAATCACCAGTCCACCCGGCTACTACCGCAAGGTATTTATCGTGGTCATTCGCTCGCGCGAGCCGCTCCAGTCGCTCAAGCAGTCCTTCAAGCGCCTCATGACGCGCTCTAGCTGAATAACAGGATGAACATGGCATAATCTCGGGCGGGGCTCAGACCCCTCGACAGCCGTATCGTCAAGATATGGCATATATCAATCAGCGCCGCATAAGGTGCCGATCCGCGGGAGTAGCGCTCTTGTTATTACCCCGCCCGCCGAAGCAGCACGAAGCCAAGGGCGAAGCTGGCCAGCGTCGGGGTCAGAATCGCCCAGATCGGCGAGAAACCGAAAATGGTCGCCGCCGGCGCTAGCAGATCCTGGATATACTTGAAGGATAGGCCAACGATAGCGCCGTAGAACACGCGCGTGCCGGCAGCGACCGTGCGCAGGGGACCAAAGACAAACGAGGCTGCTACCAATAATAGTGAGGCAAGCGTCAACGGCAACAGTAGCTTCTGCCAGAAATAGAGCCATGAGTCGGTAGCCGCCAAGCCCTGATCGCCGAGGTAGTGGGCATAACGCCAAAGGTCGCTGATCGACTGACTGTCGGGATCGGTGATGATCAGGCGCAGCAGTTCGGGATCGAGCGAGGTCTGCCATGGCTGGGTGGCATGCTGCTCGGTGAGCGTGCGATCCGCCTTGAAGCGCGTGGTACGTACGTCCTGCAACTGCCAGTGCCCTTCATTGCGCACCGCCCGGGCGGCATGGGTGGCCGACACCAGCCGCTTCCCGTCATAACGATAACGGGTCATGTCGATCAGTGTATTGTCGGTACGGATCGAGCCGAACCGATAGAAGTTATCCCCTTCCCGCTGCCAGCCACCTCCGCGGTCGGCGACTCCCCCTTGCTGCTGGAGCTCGGCCCGCCAGGACTTGGCGTACTGCTCGGTCACTGGCGCGGCATACTCGCCGACCGCCATGGTAATCACGATCACGATCACCAGTGGCTGCATGACGCCCCACAGGATACGTGTCAAGGAGCGCCCAGCCGCACGCATCACCGTCAGCTCATTGCTCGAGGCCATCGCGCCCAGCCCAACTAACGCACCGATCAGCACGCTGACCGGTGCATACTGATAGAAGCGCCACGGCAAGCGCATCAGCGCATAGAGAAAGACCTGCAGAGCCCCGTAACTGCCCTCGACGTCCTCCAGATCGGTGATGTAATTGATCACCAGATCGAGGCCGAGCAGCAATGCTTGCACCACCAGCATGGCCATCAGCACATTGCGGGCAATATAGCGGTCGAGACGATCGAACATCAGTGACGTCCTCCCACCACACCGCCACGGCGCATCAGCCAGATACCAATCAGCACGAAGCCGACATGAACCGGCCACACGCCCACCTCGACAGGCAGGCGCCCGCCACCCACGGCATCCTGAGCCGCCAGCAGCAGGCTCATGTAACTGATATAAAGAAAGATGGCCGGCAGCAGCTTAGCAAAACGCCCCTGACGGGGATTGGCCCGCGACAGCGGCAATGCGATCAAGGTAAGAATCGGCACCATCAGCGCCAGACTGACCCGCCACTGGAAGGCCGCCATGGCATCCGGTGTATCGCTGGTCAGCAGCGCAGGCGTGGTCAATAGTTCGGTATCATCGAAATTGATGTCTGGGCTTTTCTGCTGCAGCAGCATGGCATAAGTATCGAAGATCAAGCGTTCGGCCCTGGCATCACCGGGATTGACTGCATAGTGGGCGCCATTGGAAAGTGTCAGGTAGCGATTGCCTTCATCGTCATTGACCTGATAGCCGCTTTCGGCACGCGTCACGGTCGGCTGATCCTGTGCGCCTTGACGGCTCATGTCGGCAATGAAGACACCGCGCATCAGGCTGTTGCTGCGAGTGATCGACTCGGCGTAGACGGTCAGGTCATTCAGTTCCTGAAAGCGTCCCGGGACCAGCGCACCAAAATCGGCCTGGGATGCCTGCTCAGCCAGGACACGTTCGTTATGCACCAGGCCCGCCGGCGTCAGCCACAGGCTGCATGCGCCTACCAGCAGCGCGACCAGCGCCGATGGCCAGAAGGTTATCCCCAGCAGTCGCCTGGGACTGACCCCGCAAGCGATCAGCACGGTCATCTCGCTATTCAGATACAATTGCCCATAGGCCAGCATGATGCCGAGAAAGAAGGCCAACGGCAGAATCAACTGCACGAAACTGGGCAAGTGAAACAGCATCAGGCTGCCCAGCAGGCTCGCGGGGAATTCTCCCTGAGCGACATCGGTAAAGTATCGAATGAATCGGTTACCCATGATAACCAGCAGCAGCACCCCGGCCACCGCAGCCATGGTGGTGAGAATCTCGCGTGTCAGATAACGAAATACGATCAATGTTCTCTCCCGATCGACGGGCGGCACCCAAGATGGCTCGACCCACAGACACCGCAACGGCATGGCCATCCTTCACCGTCATGCATTGCGGCGAGGCTTTGCGTACACTGAGAAACCTTCGGCGCCGACAACGTGCCGGCATTATCCAGAATCCCCCTTCGCTTGTCTTGTGGAGACACCATGGAATTCCCTGTTCAGACGGCCAACCCCGCCAAGACCGAGACGGCCTGCGTCGTGGTGCCGGTCTTCAAGGACGGTGAGCTGCTGCCGGCGGCCGCCAAGCTCGACGATGTCAGTGAGCGACTGATCGGCCAGCTGATCGATCGCGGCGATTTCGATGCCAAGCTGGGCAATGTGCTGATGGTGCCCTTCGCCCCGGGGCTCAATGCCGACCGCCTGATGCTGGTGGGCCTCGGCGAGCGCGACAAGTGCCGGGAAGGTGCTTTCCGCAAGACACTGGATGCCGCCTTCACCGCCCTGGCGGCGTTGCCCGTCGAGGACGTCGCGGTAGCCTTCACCGACGTGCCGCTGCCCGAGCGTGACTGCCAGTGGAAGGCCCGCATGGTGGCCGAGGCCGCTCATCGCGCCGTCTACCGCTTCGATGCCTTCAAGTCCGACAAGCCTCCTGCCTCCCGACTCAAGCGCATTACCCTGCTGGTGAGCCAGCAGGGGAACGCCGAGGGAGCTCGCGAGGGCGGACGCATCGGCGACGCCATCGGCCGGGGGGTGGCCACCACTCGCACCCTGGGCAACCTGCCCGGCAACGTCTGCACCCCGAGCTATCTGGCCGAGCAGGCCGAGGCGCTAGGGCGGAGCTCCAACGGCGCGCTGTCCGTGGAGATCCTTGACGAGAAGGCCCTGGAACGGCTGGGCGCCCACAGCCTGCTCTCCGTGGGCCGTGGCAGCGAACAGCCCTCACGGCTGATCGTGATGAGTTATCAAGGCGCCGAGAACCCCGACGAGGCGCCCCACGTGCTGATCGGCAAGGGCATCACCTTCGATACCGGCGGCATCTCGCTCAAGCCCGGCGAGGCCATGGACGAGATGAAATTCGACATGTGCGGGGCAGCCAGCGTATTCGGCACCGTTAGCGCGGTGCTGGCCATCAAGCCGCGTGTCAACCTGGTGGCCATCGTCGCCGCCGCCGAGAATATGCCCGATGGCCGCGCCACCAAGCCGGGCGACATCATCAAGACCCTCAAGGGACTCTCCGTGGAGGTGCTCAACACCGACGCGGAGGGGCGCCTGGTGCTGTGCGACGCTCTGACTTATGCCGAGCGCTTCGAGCCGGCAAGCGTGGTGGACATCGCCACTCTTACCGGCGCCGCCATCATCGCTCTGGGCCACCATGCCACCGGGCTGCTGGCCAACGACGACGACCTGGCGCTGAACCTGCTGGATGCCGGCGAAACCGCCTGGGACCGCGCCTGGCACCTGCCGCTGTGGGACGAGTACCAGGAGCAGCTCGAGTCCAACTTCGCCGACCTGGCCAACATCGGCGGCAAGCCGGCGGGCACCATCACGGCCGCCTGCTTTCTGTCGCGCTTCGCCGACGAGTTCCCGTGGGCGCACCTGGACATCGCCGGCACGGCCTGGAGCTCCGGCAAGCAGAAGGGCGCCAGCGGCCGCCCCGTGGGCCTGCTGACCCAGTACCTGCTGGACCGCGAGACCGACCACGAGGTCGAGATCAACGACGACTGATTTCACTCCCGGCAGAGTTGCCTTTTTACGGTGGTGACCTTTTCATGTGAAGTGTCGACTCACATGCACCGAGCCTAGGCGGGCTCGGTTAGCTGTTTTTTCTTTCATGATCCGGGCGCCTGGATGCGCCCCGCCAGCAGCGGAGACCCCTTGCCGTGTCCATCGAACGCTTTTCCGTGAGCCCTTCCACTCGCCCCACCGCGGCAACGATCCGCGATGACATCCTCGACAACCCAGGCTTCGGGCGCTACTTCACCGACCATATGGTCCACGTGCGCTGGACCCTCGATGCCGGCTGGCACGGCCATCAGGTGCGCCCCTACGGCCCACTGACCCTAGACCCGGCCGCGGCCGTGTTGCACTACGGCCAGGAAATCTTCGAGGGCGTGAAGGCCTACCGCCACGCCGATGGCTCTGTGTGGACCTTCCGCCCCGAGAAGAACGCCGAGCGTTTTCGTCGCAGCGCGCGTCGCCTGGCGCTGCCGGAGCTCTCCGACGAGGACTTCATCGGCTCGCTCAAGGCCCTGCTCGCCCAGGACCACGCCTGGGTACCCACCCCGGCCAGCGAGGCCGACGAATCGAGCCTCTACCTGCGCCCCTTCATGATCGCCAGCGAGACCTTCCTCGGCGTGCGCCCCTCCCATGAGGTCGACTACTACCTCATCGCCTCGCCGGCGGCCGCCTACTTCCAGGGCGGCGTGAAGCCGGTCTCCATCTGGCTCTCCTCGCACTACAAGCGCGCCGCCCCCGGCGGCACCGGCTTTGCCAAGTGCGGCGGCAACTATGCCGCCTCACTGGCCGCCCAGAAGGAAGCCGCGGCCCACGAGTGCAGCCAGGTCGCCTTCCTCGATGCCGCCGAAAATCGATGGGTCGAGGAGCTCGGCGGGATGAATCTGTTCTTCGTGTTCCGTGACGGCCGCATCGTCACCCCGCACCTCACCGACAGCATCCTCGAAGGCGTGACCCGCGACTCAGTGCTGACCCTGGCCAAGGAAGAAGGCCTAACCCCGGAGGAGCGCCCGATCAGCATCGAGGAGTGGCGTGAGGGCGCCGCCTCCGGCGAGATCAGCGAGGTCTTTGCCTGCGGCACCGCGGCGGTGATCACCCCGGTGGGCGAGCTGGTCACCGAGAGCGACCGCATCCGCCTCTCCGCTCAGGGCGACAACGAGATCGCCAAGCGCCTGCGCACCCGCCTGCTCGACCTGCAGTATGGTCGCCGCGAGGATACCCGCGGCTGGCTGACGCGCCTGACATAAACAGGGCCCCATGACCCAAGTCGACTTCTATATCCTCCCCGATACCACGCTCGAGGCTCGCCTCGACTTCGCCTGCCGGCTGGCCGAGACGATCTACCGCAAGGGCTTTCGGCTGCACCTGCATGCCGAGGACGAGGCCATGGCCCGGGAGCTGGACGAACGGCTCTGGACCTTTCGTGCCGATGCCTACGTGCCTCATGCCCTCTCGACAAGCGAGGCGGCGAAGAGCGTGTCGGTGACCATCGGCTGGCAGGATCTGCCGATGACCGGCGAGCCGCCCCAGGCGCTGCTCAACCTGCATCCCGGGATCCCCGAATGGTTCTCGCGTTTCGAACGGGTCGCCGAGATCATCAACCAGCACCAGGATGTGCTCACCGCCAAGCGATTATGCTGGCAGACCTATCGCAAGCGCGGCTACCCGGTCACCCCCCACCATCTCAAGGGCCAGACCCGCGGACACGCGGGCTGACGCCTACCCCCCGTCACGCTATAATCAGGCCCATTTTTCAGCATCCCCCGGCCCCTTGGCAGCGCCTTTCGACGCGCCCTGCCATGGGTCGGTGCCACCTTCTCGACCTGGAACGCCCATGGACAAGACCTACCAACCCGAGCAGATCGAATCCCGCTGGTACGAGCGCTGGGAGGCAGACGGTCGCTTTGCGCCCTCCGGCCAGGGCGAGCCCTACGCGATCATGATTCCGCCGCCCAATGTGACCGGCAGCCTGCACATGGGCCACGCCTTCCAGGACACCATCATGGACACCCTGATCCGCTGGCGGCGGATGCAGGGGCACAATACCCTCTGGCAAGTGGGCACCGACCACGCCGGTATCGCCACCCAGATGCTGGTCGAACGCAAGATCGCCGCCGAGGAGGGCAAGACCCGCTTCGACCTGGGGCGAGAGGCCTTCATCGACCGGGTATGGGAGTGGAAGCGCGAGTCCGGCGGGCATATCACCCGCCAGCTGCGCCGCATGGGGGCGAGCGTCGACTGGTCACGCGAGCGCTTCACCATGGACGATGGCTTCTACCGGGCGGTACAGGAAGTCTTCGTGCGCCTGTTCGAGGAGGGTCTCATCTACCGCGGCAAGCGGCTGGTCAACTGGGACCCCACCCTGCACACCGCCATCTCGGATCTCGAGGTCGAAAACCGTGACCAGCAAGGCCAATTCTGGCACTTCCGCTATCCGCTAGCCGACGGCGTGACCACCGATGCGGGCCGCGACCACCTAGTGGTCGCCACTACCCGCCCCGAGACCCTGCTCGGCGACAGCGCCGTGGCGGTCAACCCCGCGGACCCGCGCTATGCGTCGCTGGTCGGCAAATTCGTGGAACTGCCGCTGGTCGGCCGGCGCATACCGATCGTGGCGGACGAACATGCCGACATGGACAAGGGCTCGGGCTGCGTGAAGATCACCCCGGCCCACGACTTCAACGACTACGAGGTGGGCCGCCGCCAGGGCCTGCCGCTGATCAACGTCTTCAGCCAGGAGGCCGCCATCCTCGCCCGGGCCGAGGCCTTCGACATCCAAGGCCGGCCACTGCCCGAGATCGACCCGACCCTGCCTGAGGCCTATGCCGGTCTGGACCGTTTCGCGGCGCGCGAGGCAATCGTCGCCGACATGGATGCTGCGGGCCTGCTCGCGCAGGTGGAGACGGTGAACAACACCCTGCCTTATGGCGACCGCAGCGGCGACGTCATCGAGCCGCTGCTCACCGATCAATGGTTCGTGGCTGTGGAGAGCCTGGCCGGCCCTGCCATCGAGGCCGTGGAGAAGGGCGATATCCAGTTCGTGCCTAGAAACTATGAGAACATGTACTTCGCCTGGATGCGCGAGCTGCAGGACTGGTGCATCTCCCGCCAGTTGTGGTGGGGACACCGCATTCCCGCCTGGTACGACGCCGAGGGCCACGTCTACGTGGCACGCAGCGAGGCCGAAGCCCGCGAGCAGCATGGCCTGCCCGCCGAGGTCGAGCTGACCCAAGACGAAGACGTGCTCGACACCTGGTTCAGCTCCGGGCTGTGGACCTTCGCCACGCTGGGCTGGCCCGAGCAGACCGAAGAACTCGCCACCTTCCACCCCACCAGCGTGCTGGTCACCGGCTTCGACATCATCTTCTTCTGGGTGGCGCGGATGATCATGCTGACCGGCAAGTTCATGGGCGAGGTGCCTTTCAAGCAGGTCTACGTGCATGGTCTGGTGCGCGACGGCCAGGGCCACAAGATGTCCAAGTCCAAGGGCAACGTGCTCGATCCCATCGACCTGATCGACGGCATCGACCTGGAGAGCCTCGTCCAGAAGCGCACCGGCAACATGATGCAGCCGCAGAAGGCACGGGCAATTGAGAAGGCCACCCGCGCCGAGTTCCCCGAGGGCATCGAGCCCCACGGCACCGACGCCCTGCGCTTTACTTTCCTCTCCCAGGCCACCACCGGGCGCGACATCAAGTTCGACATGGGCCGCCTGGAGGGCTACCGCAACTTCTGCAATAAACTGTGGAACGCCTCGCGCTACGTGCTGATGAATACCGAAGGCGAGGACACCGGCCTCTCTGACGACGAACAGGGCGCCGCGCCGGTCGAGCTCTCGCTGGCCAACCGCTGGATCGTCTCGCGCCTTCAGCAGACCAAAGCCCAGGTAACCCGGGCGCTGGAGGAGTTCCGCTTCGACCATGCCTCCCAGGCGCTCTACGAGTTCGTCTGGAACGAGTACTGCGACTGGTACCTGGAGCTCTCCAAGCCAGTGCTGTGGGACGACAATGCGAACCCCGAGGCCAAGCGCGGCACTCGCCGCACCCTGGTGCGCGTGCTAGAGGCGATCCTGCGCCTGGCCCACCCGATGATGCCCTTCATCACCGAAGAGATCTGGCAGCGTGTCGCCCCGCTGGCCGGCACCTGGCAGGGCGAGGGGGATTCCCTCATGGTCCAGCCCTGGCCGCAGGCCGATGACAGCCGTCTCGACGAGGCCGCCACCCGGGATATCGAGTGGCTCAAGGGGGTGATCGTCGCGGTGCGCAACATCCGTGCCGAGATGAACATCGCCCCGGGCAAGCCGCTGGAAGTACTGCTTACCAAGGGCAGCGCGGAAGACACCAGGCGCCTGGCGGCCAACCGGCCGTTTCTCGCCAAGCTGGCCAAGCTCGAGAGCATCACCTGGCTCGACGATCCTGCGCAGGCACCGCTGTCGGCCACCCAGCTGGTGGGCGAGATGGAGGTGCTGGTGTCCATGGCCGACCTGATCGACAAGGAGGCCGAGCTCGCCCGCCTGGCCAAGGAGATCGACAAGCAGGACAAGCTGATCGGCGCCGTCGAGAAGAAGCTTGCCAACGAGGGCTTCATCGCCAAGGCCCCCGCAGCAGTGGTCGAGAAGGAGCGCGACAAGTTGTCGGACCTTCAGGCAACTCGCCGCCTGCTGGTCGAGCAGCGCGATAAGATCGCCGTGCTCTGATCGTTGCCCGCTCCCCAAGCGACAAGGGCCCGCCATTAGCGGGCCCTTGTCGTTCAGGGATCGACAGCCATGGGATCAGTCCACGCGGCGCCAGCCGCCCAATACCCGTTGATCAGGGCCGAAAAATACCAGCCGGTCGTGGTCGATCAGGTAGCGGTAGGCGTTCTTCAGCATGCCACGCACCCGGGCGGCGTCCTCGGCCCGGGGGCAGGCGCGCCGGGTGGTGGCCAGCTCCGAGAAGGCGATGCGGTTGTTGTCGCCCAGCGCGGCCCGGCCGGTCAGTCGGTTGCAGCCGTCGCTGCCGCTCACCCGGCCATTGCGGTCGATCACGAAATGGGGACGCTCCGGCATCTCGAGGCGCTCGCTGGTGCCCACCAGCAGCAGGTTCCAGCGCTGGTCGACCACCGGCCCCTCGAGGCGCGCCATGGGCTCGTCGGTCACCTGTGGCGCCGGACCACCCCCGCAGGCGGCCAGCAGCAGGGCGCCGGCCGCGAGCAGCAAGATGTTGCGTAACAGTTTGATCATCATGGTATCTTCCTTGAGGCGCGAGGCGATTGCCCAGGCACCTCGCCTGATCGACGCCGGCAGCCAGCGTGTCTAGGTTCGTTCCCGACGAACCAGCGCCGTTTCACCTCCATGTGGGTCGCCGGGTGCTGCTGTTCACCAGGTTCCGGTGTTCTCCATGGAAGCCCAGGGCTCCTTGGGTGGCAGCGCCTCGCCCTTCTGGAGCAACTCGACGGAGATGTTGTCCGGGCTCCTGACGAAGGCCATGTGGCCGTCGCGAGGGGGGCGGTTGATGGTCACGCCATTGGCCTGCAGGTGTTCGCAGAGGGCGTAGATGTCGTCCACCCGGTAGGCCAGATGGCCGAAGTTGCGCCCCCCGGTGTATTCCTCCGGGTCCCAGTTCCAGGTCAGCTCCAGCTCCGGCGCCTTGAGCTCGGCGGAGCGCGCCTCGTCCTCGGGAGCGGCTAGGAAGACCAGCGTGAAGCGGCCCTTCTCGCTCTCCTTGCGGCGCACCTCGGTCAGGCCGAGCAGGTCACAGTAGAAGTGCAGCGAGGCGTCGAGGTCGCTGACGCGGACCATGGTGTGTAGGTACTGCATGGACGTTCTCCCGTTTACAGTTGATAAGGTAAGGATGGCTCCATCCTGGCAAGTTACGACTCCCCTGCCAACCCCAACCTGGAGACAGCAGCCCCATGAGCCACTACTGCGAGCTGGCCCCCGGGCATCCGTTCCACGGGCCCTATCACGACCACGAATACGGCTTCCCGGTGGACGACGACCGCACCCTCTTCGAACGCCTGGTGCTGGAGATCAACCAGGCGGGCCTCTCCTGGCTCACCGTGCTGAAGAAGCGCGAGGCCTTCCGCGTCGCCTTCGAGGGCTTCGACATCGAGCGCGTCGCCGGCTATGGCGAGGCCGAGCGGGCAAGGTTGCTGGCGGACGCCGGCATCATCCGCAACCGCCGCAAGGTCGATGCGGTGATCCACAACGCCGGCGTGGTGCAGGCGCTGCAGGCCGAGCACGGCAGCCTGCGCGCCTGGCTCGACCTCCACCATCCGCTGGACCATGCCGCCTGGGTGCGGCTGTTCAAGCGCACCTTCCGCTTTACCGGGCCGGAGATCGTCGGCGAGCTGCTGATGAGCACCGGCTACCTGCCAGGCGCCCACCGTGACGACTGCCCGGTGCAGGCACGCATCCTGGCCGCCGCGCCGCCCTGGGCACACCCGGACACCCAATGAGAATCACCAAGAGTGCCCAGGCGTGTCAGGGCGCGATGCCCTGGCCACAACCTAAGTACCGCTCGCCGTCGATGCGTAGGGTGACCCGCGCCGGGAAGGGCTGGCCGCTCATGCTGTCGAAGCAGGCCCGCGCCTCCAGGCGCAGCTCGAAGGGCGTGTCGGCCCGGCCACTGGCCAGGATCATCCGCCCCTCGCCGTTATCCAGGGCGGTCACCCGGTAGGGCAGGGTCATCTTGCGCTCGCCGTCGTCCAGCACCAGGGTCGCCTCGGGCCGGTCGCTGGCCAGGTTGACCACCCAGCCCGGCTCATTGCCGCGGGCGTGGAACATGGTACCCGGCCGCTGGCGACGGGTGAGCACGTCCCGCGCCTGGTCGCAGATGCACTCGAGTCGCCCGGTGGCGCTCTCCACCATTGCCTGGTCTCCCTTGTTCCAGAAACTGAGCTCGCCCTGCTGGTAGCGCGCACCACTGGCCACCACCGCCGGCGGCAGCCGATAGGCGCCATGGGCGGACCACAGGCGCAGCTCCTCCTGGGTCGCCGCGGTGACCAGATCCTGGGCCGGCGTACAGCGCCAGGCGGTGAACGTCGCGGCATCGCCGGGGAAGAAAAGCGAGGGCATCAGCGGTGCCGTGGGCTGGGCTTTTGCCGCCTCCGGTGCGCGGGATACCCCGCTATCGCTGACCTCGGGGCGTGTCGCCGCACCGTCCGGGGTGACAGCGCAGCCGGCAAGCCACAGGGCCCCGCCCAGCAGGGCGAGGGAGCGGACGGCGGAAAGGGTGTAACGGGACATGGCGGCTCCTTGCGTGTCGGCGATCTTCTCCGGCAGCATACCAGCCACCCTGCCCCGGCGCGCTGGCACCCGGCTCAACGCTGGGCGTCAGCCATGGCGACGCCTCAGCTCCTGTGCCGCCTCGACCATGTTGGCCAGTGCCGGCTCCACCTCGGCCCAGCCACGGGTCTTGAGGCCGCAGTCCGGATTTACCCAGAGCCGCTCGACCGGGATGCGCTCGGCGGCCTTCTCCATCAGCGCCACCATCCAGGCCACCTCGGGGATGTTGGGCGAGTGGATGTCGTAGACGCCCGGGCCGATGGCGTTGGGGTAGGCGAAATCCTGGAAGGCGTCGAGCAGTTCCATCGCTGAGCGCGAGGTCTCGATGGTGATCACATCGGCGTCCAGGGCGGCAATCGACTCGATGATGTCGTTGAACTCCGCATAACACATGTGGGTGTGGATCTGGGTCTCGTCGCGCACCCCCGAGGCGGCCAGCTGGAAGCAGGCCACCGCCCAGTCGAGGTAGCCCTGCCACTCGGCACGGCGCAGCGGCAACCCCTCGCGCAGCGCCGGCTCGTCGATCTGGATGGCGCGGATGCCCGCTGTCTCGAGGTCGAGAACCTCGTCGCGCAGCGCCAAGGCGAGTTGCCGGCAGGTGGTCTCGCGAGGCTGGTCGTCGCGCACGAAGGACCACTGCAACAGGGTGACCGGCCCAGTGAGCATGCCCTTCATCGGCCGCTCGGTGAGCGACTGGGCATATTCGCTCCAGCGCACCGTCATCGCCGCTGGGCGCACTACGTCACCGAACAGGATCGGCGGCTTGACGCAGCGCGTTCCGTAACTCTGCACCCAGCCGAAGCGCGTGAAGGCGTAGCCATCGAGCTGCTCGCCGAAGTATTCCACCATGTCGTTGCGCTCGGGTTCGCCATGCACCAGCATGTCGAGGCCCAGCGCCTCCTGGCGGGCCACCACCCGGGCAATCTCCTCGCGCATCCGCGCCTCGTAGGCTTTGCGAGAGAGCTCACCGGCCTTGAAGGCGCGCCGCTCGGCGCGGATCTCCGCGGTCTGGGGGAAGGAGCCGATCGTGGTGGTGGGGAACAGCGGCAGCGCGAGATGGCGCTGCTGGGTCACGGCACGCTCGGCGAAGGGGGACCGGCGCCGGGTATCGGCGGCCGTGACCCCGGCCAGCCGCTCGGCCACCGCGGGGCGATGCAGGCGAGGCGCCTGGCGACGCGACTGCAGAGCCCGGCTGGCGGCCTCGACGCGATCCCGGTCGGCGGCGCTGGCGCGGCCATCCAGCAAGCGTGCCAGGGTCGCCGTCTCGTCGAGCTTCTGCCGGGCGAAGGCCAGCCAGCTGCTGAGCTCGGCATCCAGCGTGGTCTCCGCGGCCAGGTCCACCGGCACGTGCAGCAGCGAACAACTGGTGGCGACCCACAGCCGCTCGCCCAGGCGCATGCGCGCCGTGGCCAGGCGCTCGCGCCACAGCGCCAGGTCGGCCCGCCAGACGTTGCGCCCGTCGATGGCCCCCACCGAGAGCACCTTGTGGGGCAGCAGGCGATCCAGTACCGCGTCGAGCTGCGCCGGGGCACGCACCACATCGATGTGCAGACCCGCCACCGGCAGACCCACCGCCAGGGAGAGGTTGTCGCCCAGGCCACCAAAGGGGCTTGCCAGCAACAGTTTGACCGGGGCGGCCTGCAGCCGATGGTAGGCACGCTCGTAGGCCTGTCGCCAGGCCAGCGGCAGGTCCTGCACCAGCGCCGGCTCGTCGAGCTGGACCCACTCGACGCCCTGCCCGGCCAAGCGCTCCAGCACCTCGGCGTAGACATCGAGAACGCCGTCGAGCAGCGACAGCCGGTCGAAGCCCTCGCCGGCCTCGCCGCGCCCCTTGCCCAACCACAGCCAGGTCAGTGGACCGGTCAGCGCCACCTTGACCGGGTGGCCGGCGGCCCGAGCCTCGTCCACCTGGTCGAAGAGACGACGGCTGGCCAGGCGAAAGGTCTGGCCGGCGTGCAGCTCGGGGACCAGATAGTGATAGTTGGTATCGAAGTACTTGGTCATCTCGCAGGCGGCGGCCGGCTCGCCGTCGGGAGCCCGGCCCCGGGCCATGCGGAAGGCGGTGTCCAGCGACACATCGCCGCGTGCCACCTCCGCCTCGGCCCCGAAGCGCCCCGGCACCGCCCCCAGCAGCACCGAGACATCGAGCACCTGGTCGTAGAAGGCGAAGTCCCCCACCGTCACCAGATCGAGTCCGGCCTCGCGCTGGGCCGCCCAGTTCGCCAGGCGCAGGGCGCGTCCGGTGGCCTCCAGGGCCTCGCGGTCGCTGTCGCCTTGCCAGTAGGCTTCAGTGGCGCGCTTCAATTCGCGATCCGCGCCGATGCGCGGATAGCCGATGACATGAGCCAGCGTCATGATGACGTCCTTTCTGCATGAATGATGCCGGGAAGTCTCGCTGGCCAGTCGATGTGAATCAAACTAAACTTTCTAATCTTAAAGATGAATCAGGTTCACTCGAATGCTTGAACTCCGCCACCTGCGCACCCTGGTTGCCCTGCGCGATGCCGGCTCCCTGGTGGAAGCCGCCGAACGCGTGCATCTGACCCAGTCGGCGCTTTCCCACCAGATCAAGGACCTGGAGGAGCGCCTGGGCAGCCCGCTGTTCCTGCGCAAGACCCGCCCGGTGGAATTCACCCGGGCCGGCACGCGCCTGCTGACCCTGGCCGAGCAAGTGCTGCCGCTGGTACGCATGACCGAGCGCGACCTGGCGCGGCTGGCCGGCAACAAGCAGGGGCGGCTGCACATGGCCATCGAGTGCCACAGCTGCTTCCAGTGGCTGATGCCCACCATCGACCACTTCCGCAATCACTGGCCGGAGGTGGAAATCGACATTCCCGGCGGCCACCACTTCGACCCCCTGCCGGCGCTGGCCCGCGAACAGCTCGACCTGGTAATCACCGCCGACCCCCAACCGCTGCCCGGCATCCACTACGAGCCGCTGTTCCGCTATGAGGGCCTGCTGGCCGTGGCTCGCCAGCACCCCCTGGCGGGGCGCCCCTTCGTCACCCCCGAGGAACTGGCCGAGCAGACCCTGATCACCTATCCGGTGGAACATGCCCGGCTGGACGTTTTCACCCAGTTCCTTGACCCCGCCGGAGTGCGTCCGAAGGAGGTGCGCACCGCCGAGCTGACGATCATGATGATGCAGCTGGTGGCCAGCGGACGCGGCATCTGCGCCCTGCCCAACTGGGCCCTCACCGAGTACCTGGAGCGCGATTACGTCAAGGCCGTGGCCCTGGGCGAGAAGGGGGTATGGAGCACGCTGTTCGCGGCGATCCGCGAGGAGACCCGCGGCGCGCCCTGGATGGAGGACTTCCTGCGCACCGCCCGGGAGACCTCCTTCGCGGTGCTGGAAGGAATCAAGCCGGCGTAGCGTTGCGCCGCGGCAGCAGCAGGGTGAAACGCGCCCCGCCCAGCGTGGCGCTGGCATCCACCATCACGCTGCCGCCATGCCAGGCCATGACCTTCTGCACGATGGAGAGCCCCAGCCCGTAGCCGCCGGAGCGGCTGTCATCCAGGCGCGCGAAGGGCTTGAAGACCTCGCTGCGCGCCGCCACGGGAATGCCGGGGCCGTCGTCCTCCACCTCCAGGCGCACCCGCTGGGGTTCGCTCTGCAGGCGGATCACCACCCGGCTGCGGGCATGGCGGCAGGCATTGGCCACCAGGTTCTGCAGTGCCCGCTGCAGGTAGCGCGGCTCAGCCTGAACCTCCACATCCGGCCCCGCCTCGAGCTCGATGCGGATAGTGCGATGCAGCGGCCGCAGCGCCTCGATGACCCGCTCGGCCATGGCGCGGCAGTCGACCGGCGAGGTCTCGAGCTCGGCGCCATTGGCGGTCTCGCTGCCGAGTCGGGCATAGCTGAGCATTTCGTCGATCAGCTCGTCGAGCTCAGTGATGTCGCCATCGACGCCCTCCAGCTGCCGACGAATCGCCGGATCGTCGGTCATGTCCTCGACCATCTGCACCGCGAAGCGGATGCGCGCCACCGGGGTACGCAGCTCGTGGGAGACGGCGCGGATCATGTCCTGCTGGGCGCGCAGTAGCGACTGCACCTGGGCGGCCATGCCGTTGAAGGCCATCCCCAGGCGCCCCAGGAAGTCGCCGCTCTCGACCTTGACGCGGGTATCCAGCCGTCCGCCGGCGATGCGGGTCGCTGCCAGCTCCAGCCGCGCCATGCGCGCCTCCAGGCGGCGCATGATCAGGTAGATGATCGCCGCCAGCACGCCGAGCAGCAGCACCAGCAGCGGCAACGCCGCCGGCAGCGGCTCGAAGGCCTGCAGCGGGCCGATGGTCAGCCATCGAGTCTGCGGGGCGCTGCCGGGCAGCAGGCAGTACATCGCCATCGACCAACGCCCGGGCCGCAGCCGGATCACCACCTCCCCCGCGGCCAGGCGGGCCAATTGGCGGGCATCCAGCCCCTCGGGCGGGGACTCGCTCAGCTGCAGGGGCATGCTATCCCCGGCGACCCGCTCCAGCCGGGCCCGGCGCGTCTCGCCCGTGGTCTGGGCGAGCCACTCGGCGAGCAACTCAGCGAGCCCGCGCAGCTGCCGCTCGCTGAGACTCATCACGTCGACCTCCAGCAGATTCTCGCCCCTGGGCAGCCGGCGCAGCAGGCGCCAGCCGTGCGCGCCGCGGGGGAGGACTAGCACACGACCGCGCTCGAGGCGCGAACGTGAGAAGTAGTTCAGCGAGAGGTCATCGAGCGTTACCCGCCGCAGGGTCATGTCGAGCTGCTCGGCGCGGCTCGCCAACCACGCCTCGCGCTTGGCGTCGGGCAAGGAGTCGATCCAGGCAGTCAGCAGCCGCATGGGCGGCTCGACCAGCTGCTCGCGATAGTGTTCACGCCGCACCTGGTCGACCATGGCCAGCCCCAGCAGGGTCACGCCGAAGGTCAGCAGCAGCGCCACTGCCAGCAGCGCATAAATGCGCAGAAAGGAGCTGTCGGCCAGGGTCCGACGCATGGCTCAGCCATCCCTGACGAACAGGTAACCCTTGCTGCGCACCGTCTTGATCCGGTGTGGCTGGTTGGGATCGTCGCCGATCTTGGGGCGAATGCGCGAGACACGCACATCGATGGAGCGGTCCTGGCCGTCATACTTGATGCCGCGCAGGCGCTCGAAGATCTCCTCGCGGGTCAGCACCCGACCGGCGTTACTGGCCAGCAGCCAGAGCAGGTCGAACTCGGCACTGGTCAGGTCGACACGTTCGCCGTCCATGCAGGCCTCACGGGTGGTGTTGTCGATCACCAAGTCGGCGAAGGTCAGGCAGGTCTCCTCGCTGGCTTCGGCCGGCTCGGCGCGGCGCAGCAGGGCGCGCATGCGCGCCAGCAGCACCCGCGGCTGCACCGGCTTGGGCACATAGTCGTCGGCACCCATCTCCAGGCCCAGCACCTGGTCCATGTCGTCGGTGCGGGCGGTGAGCATCATGATCGGGCCAGGATATTCGCTGCGCACTCGGCGGCAGATCGACAGCCCATCCTCGCCCGGCAGCATTAGGTCAAGGATCACCAGCTCCGGCTGCAGGGCGAGGATACGCTCCACGCCGCGGGCACCGTCGGCCTCCACCGTGACCCGAAACCCGTTGGCCTCCAGATAGTCACGGGTCAGGTCAGCTAGCCGCTCGTCATCCTCGATGATCAGCACATGCTCCTGTTCCTGAGTTTGCAAGCTGTCGTCCATCCTCTGTTGTTCCATCCTGCCGGGCAGGTGAGCGGTCGCGAGGCTCCCGCGGTCGGGAGCCAACGCCAATGGCTAAAGGATACCCGAAATCCGGCACTCCGCCTGCCCGTTGCCACGCGGTGACAGGAGGTGGCTGCGCGACCCATCGATGGGGGTCTGGTGAAAGGCACCATTCTGCCCCCTGGATGGCCACAGCCGATCCACAGGTTGTCCACTTGAAGGAGTGCCAAAAGCACATTATCTTGTGCCTCGAACCGAAACGAACACTACATGCTGTGCTTTACCCACCGGCACCATGCCTGTCAACCGTCGCCCGCGAGGCGGCCATAGACTCACCCACATTCAACTCACCCATCAGGGACCCTCGGCGCCATGGATACCATTGTCACACCGGACGAGACGTCCGTTTCCGTCACCGCACCCAAGGCCCTGCGCGTCATCAAGCGCAACGGCGACGTCGTGGCCTTCGACGGTGACAAGATTGCTGTTGCCATGAGCAAGGCCTTCATCGCCGTGGAAGGCGACAACGCTGCCACCTCCTCGCGGGTGCGCGACTTCGTCCGCCAGTCCACCGAGAGCATCGAGCAGGCCTTCCTGCGCCGCATGCCCGATGGCGGCACCCTGCACATCGAGGACATCCAGGACCAGGTCGAGCTGGCGCTGATGCGCGCCGGCGAGCAACGGGTCGCCCGCGCCTACGTGCTCTACCGCGAGGCGCACGCCCGGGCGCGGGCCGCGGTCGGCGGAGACATCGTCAAGCCGCACCCCAGCCTCAACGTAACCCTCGCCGACGGCACCACCCGACCGCTGGACCTGGGCCGCATCGAGACCCTGGTGGCGGAGGCCTGCGCGGGGCTGGCCAACGTCGAGGCCGGCAAGATCGTCGACGACGCGCTGAAAAACCTCTACGACGGGGTTACCGTGGATGGCGTCTCCCAGGCGCTGATGATGACCGCCCGCACCCTGGTGGAGAAGGATCCCGACTACAGCTACGTCACCGCCCGCCTACTGCAGGACAACTTGCGCCGCGAGGCGCTCTCCTTCCTGGGCATCGCCGAGGAGGCCACCTACGCAGAGATGGCCGAGCTCTACGCGCCGGCCTTCAAGGCCTATATCGCCCGCGGCATCGAGTTCGAGCAGCTCGACCCGGCACTGGCCGAGTTCGACCTCGAGCGCCTGGCCGCGGCGCTGGACCATACCCGCGACAATGCCTTCACTTATCTCGGCCTGCAGACCCTCTACGACCGCTACTTCATCCACCGTGACGAGGTGCGCTACGAGCTGCCCCAGGTGATGTTCATGCGCGTCGCCATGGGCCTGGCGCTGAACGAGGATGAGCGCGAGGCGCGCGCCATCGAGTTCTACGAACTGCTCTCGAGCTTCGACTACATGGCCTCCACGCCGACCCTGTTCAACGCCGGCACCGTGCGCAGCCAGCTCTCCAGCTGTTACCTGACCAGCGTGCCCGATGAGCTCGACGGCATCTACAGCGCCATCCGCGACAACGCCCTGCTCTCCAAGTGGGCCGGCGGTCTAGGCAATGACTGGACGCCGGTGCGCGCGCTCGGCTCCTGGATCAAGGGCACCAACGGCAAGTCCCAGGGCGTCGTTCCCTTCCTCAAGGTGGTCAACGACACCGCCGTGGCGGTCAACCAATGCTTTGCGCCCGACACCTTGGTCCATACCGCTGAAGGCCCTCGCCCCATCGAATGGATCGAGGCCGGCGACCTGGTCCTGGGCATTTCCGGCACCTACCGCCAGGTCAAACAGCGGCATGTCTACAATCAGAGGGAGACGATGGTAGCGCTCGACATCAAGCATGCCATCGAGTCAGTGCGCGTCACCGCCGGTCATCCCTTCTATGCACTGCGCGGCGTACCCTTGGAGCAATCCGCAGAGCGCACGCTTGACTGGCTGCAGAAAGGCAAGGTATCCCCCGACTGGGTGGACGCGGGTCGCCTCCAGAAAGGGGACTATGTCGCCCAGGTCATTCCCACCGAAGTCGTCCCTGTCGACGGCTTAACGGCGGAAGATGCGCGCCTTTACGGTATCCTGCTGGGCGATGGTCATCTCTCGAAAGACGGCATGCAGTGGGGCGTGTCCGGCCACCCTGGTCGCGATTCTCATCTCGACTTCGTGCGTCACTACCTTGAAGACCGCGGCATCCACTTCTGGGAAACCTCGCGCAACGATCACTATGCCCAGATTCATTGGGCATCGGGTCATGGCGTTCGGCGAGATGCCACCACGGGAAGAATTGCCGGGGCCGGTGCTTCGACGCTTCCGTTCCGCCAGGACGATATCTACGACGCCCAGCATGACAAGCACATCAGCCGTCGCTTTGCTCATTTGCCGAAAGCCCAGACACTGGCCCTGATTCAGGGCCTGCTGGAAACCGACGGTGGCGTCTCGCAGGGCACGGAAATCTATTTTACCAGCACATCGCGTGCCCTGGCCGAAAGCCTGCGTTATCAACTCCTGCGCATCGGCATTCCCACGGCCGGACAGTACCGTGAGCGCGAACAGGCACATACGGGGCGTCGCGTCGATGGCAGCGAGATCCGCTTCGACGGCGTCTGCAAGGCCTATGACATTCGCGTACCCGCCGTTGCCGAGATTGCCGAATGGGTCGGCTGTCGCCCCCTTGTCAAGCGCAACTGGCTCACCTACAACGGCCATCTTTTCTCTCGCGTGCGCAGCGTGGACACCATCACGACGCTTCCGTTTGTTTATGATCTGGAAGTCGAAGGTGACGAGTCCTACATGACCACGGCAGGACTGGCGCACAACGGCGGCAAGCGCAAGGGGGCGGTCTGCGCCTACCTGGAGACCTGGCACCTGGATATCGAGGAGTTCCTAGAGCTGCGCAAGAACACCGGCGACGACCGCCGTCGCACCCACGACATGAACACCGCCAACTGGGTGCCTGACCTATTCATGAAGCGGGTCTTCGATGACGGCGAGTGGACGCTGTTCTCGCCCTCCACCTGCCCCGACCTCCACGACCTCTACGGCGCGGCCTTCGAGCAGCGCTACGCGGAGTACGAGGCGATGACCCGCACAGGCGAGCTCAAGCTCTACAAGCGCGTGCGCGCCAAGGACCTGTGGCGCAGAATGCTCTCGATGCTGTTCGAGACCGGCCACCCCTGGATCACCTTCAAGGACCCGTGCAACCTGAGAAGCCCGCAGCAGCACGCCGGCGTGGTTCACTCCTCGAACCTATGCACCGAGATCACCCTCAACACCAGCGCCGACGAGATCGCGGTGTGCAACCTGGGCTCGGTCAACCTGGCCCAGCACGTGGTCGACGGCAGACTCAACGGCGAGAAGCTCAAGAAGACCGTGCGCACCGCCGTGCGCATGCTCGACAACGTCATCGACATCAACTACTACGCGGTGCCCCAGGCCAAGCGCTCCAACGCCAAGCACCGGCCGGTGGGGCTCGGCATCATGGGCTTTCAGGACGCCCTCTACGCCCAAGACATCGCCTACGCCAGTGACGCGGCCGTCGAGTTCGCCGACCGCTCCATGGAGCTGGTCAGCTATCACGCCATCGAGGCGTCCAGCGATCTCGCCGCCGAGCGCGGCCGCTACGAGAGTTTCGAGGGTTCGCTGTGGAGCCAGGGCATCCTGCCCATCGACTCCATCCAGAAGCTCAGGATCGAACGTGGCGAGAAGTACATCGAGCTCGACGAGAGCGCCACCCAGGACTGGGACCGCCTGCGCGGCAAGATCGCCGGCCAGGGCATGCGCAACTCCAACGTGATGGCCATCGCCCCGACCGCCACCATCTCCAACATCTGTGGCGTGACCCAGTCCATCGAGCCGACCTACCAGAACCTCTTCGTCAAGTCGAACCTCTCCGGTGAGTTCACGGTGGTCAACGCGCCCATGGTCAACGACCTCAAGGCGCGTGGGCTGTGGGACGAGGTGATGATCAACGACCTCAAGTACTACGACGGCTCGGCCCAGCCCATCGACCGCATCCCGGACGACCTCAAGGCCAAGTACGCCACCGCCTTCGAGGTGGAGCCCAAGTGGCTGGTGGAGGCCGCCGCGCGGCGCCAGAAGTGGATCGACCAGGCCCAGTCGCTGAACCTCTACATCAAGGGGGTCTCCGGCAAGAAGCTCGACGTGACCTACCGCATGGCGTGGTTGCGCGGATTGAAGACGACCTATTACCTGCGGGCGCTGGGCGCCACCTCGGTGGAGAAGTCCACCGTCGACCGCGGCACCCTCAATGCCGTGAGCAATGGCGCTCCTGCGCCCCCGGCCAGCCCTGAACCGGCCGCCGAGCCCACCCGCCGCGATCCGCGCGGCGTGGAGGACTTCCTGCAGGGCAAGGGCGGCCAGCGCGCACCGAGTGCCGGCGAGATCGACGAGCTGGGCTGCGAGGCCTGCCAGTAAGCCCAACCAGACACGCATTGCCGCCGGTGAAGCGAGAGGCACCGGGGACAAGCCGAAGAGGAGGTCCTACGCCAGGGATGGCGTCGGTAGCGCCCAGGGATGGGTTCACAGCGCCTCCTCGCAGGCTTG
The DNA here is from genome assembly GCF_004361885.1 of Halomonas ventosae. Lineage (GTDB taxonomy): Bacteria > Pseudomonadota > Gammaproteobacteria > Pseudomonadales > Halomonadaceae > Halomonas > Halomonas ventosae_C. Next base: position 79,834 of record NZ_SNWH01000008.1, on the reverse strand, counting down.
CCGCCGGATGAGCCTCGAGCGATGAATCCATCTACGGCCCCCAATTAACTCGAGGTAAGTGACATGCTGAACTGGGACGAGTTCCACGAGGACGAGACAACCGTCGCCGAGCAACCCAAGCCGGCTCCCGCTCCGCAGCCCGCTGCCGAGCCCCAGGCCGACAACGCGGCCGTTGCCGAGAGCCATGGCAACTACCAAGCCGCCGAGGGCGAGCGCCTGGCGCGTGCCCGCCGGTCGCTTGAGGAGCTCGACGTGGCCGCCGGCCTCGAGGAGCTGGAGATGGGCGCGGCGCGCATCGAGGTCGACGACAAGCAGATGATCAATGCCCGCGCCGACCTCAACCAGCTGGTGCCCTTCAAGTATGAATGGGCCTGGCAGAAGTACCTGGACGGCAGCGCCAACCACTGGATGCCCCAGGAAGTGAACATGAACGCCGACATCGCGCTGTGGAAAAGCGCTGAGGGCCTCACCGCCGACGAGCGGCGCATCGTCGAGCGCAGCCTGGGCTACTTCTCCACCGCCGACTCGCTGGTGGCCAACAACCTGGTGCTGGCGCTCTACCGCCTGATCACCAACCCCGAGTGCCGCCAGTACCTGCTGCGTCAGGCCTTCGAGGAGGCGATCCACACCCACGCCTACCAGTACTGCGTGGAGTCGCTGGGCATGGACGAGGGCGAGGTCTTCAACATGTACCGCGAGGTGCCGTCCGTCGCCGCCAAGTCCGCCTGGAGCCTCAAGCATACCCAGTCGCTGGCCCGCCCCGACTTCAACACCGGCACCACCGAGACCGACCAGGAGCTGTTGCGCAACCTGATCGCCTTCTACTGCGTCACCGAGGGCATCTTCTTCTACTGCGGCTTCAGCCAGATCCTCTCCATGGGCCGGCGCAACAAGATGACCGGGGTGGCCGAGCAGTTCCAGTACATCCTGCGCGACGAATCCATGCACCTGAACTTCGGCGTGGACATGATCAACCAGATCAAGATCGAGAACCCGCACCTCTGGACGGCCGAGTTCCAGGACGAGGTCACCCAGATGATCCTCCAGGGCACCGAGCTCGAGATCGCCTACGCCCGCGACACCATGCCCCGCGGCGTGCTGGGCATGAACGCGGCGATCATGGAGGAGTACCTGCACTTCATCTGCAACCGCCGCCTGGCGCAGATCGGCCTGAAGGAGCAGTTCCCAGGCGCGCAGAACCCCTTCCCGTGGATGAGCGAGATCATCGACCTGCGCAAGGAGAAAAACTTCTTCGAGACCCGCGTCACCGAGTACCAGGTGGGCGGTGCGCTGAACTGGGACTGAGCGCGGCAAGCCCCTCTGGGGCACCCGAGCCCGCAATGGCCGATACCCCCGGGTATCGGCCATTTTCCTGTCCACTGAGTCTTCTTGCTACCCTCTCCCCCGCCGCCAGCCGAGTATCAGCAAGAGTCCCACCAGCATGCCCGCCAGGTGGGCAAAGCTCGCCACGCCCTGACGGGTGCCGGTGATGCCGAACCATAGCTCGATCGCACCGATCACGATCACGAAGTACTTGGCCTTCATGGGAATCGGCGGGATCAGCAGCAAAATGTACTCGTTGGGATAGCGCAAGCCGAAAGCCAGCAGAATAGCGTAGACGCCGCCGGAGGCACCAACCGTGGGGGCGAATTCGCCCATCGAGACCACCACCAGCTGCACCGCCCCTGCGCCCAGTACGCAGAGCACGTAGTAGGTCGCGAAGCGCTGGGCGCCCCACACGCGCTCCAGGGGGCTGCCGAACATCCACAGCACGAACATGTTGATCAACAGGTGAAACAGGCTGCCATGCAGGAAGGCGTAGCTCAGCAGCTGCCAGAGATGGAACTCGCCCATCGGCAGGCCGTCGGGGAGGGCGAGACCAGAGGGAGCCGCAGCGAGGGGCCAGAGCGCGAAATACTGAAACATCGCTTGCGGCATGACCAGTTCGACCAGGAAGGTCAGGCCATTGGCCAGCAGCAGCAGGCTGATCACCGATAGCCCCTGTGGCCGACCGACAGTGAATTGCTCGACATCTCGCCGCATGGATGCTCTCCCTGTAGATCATGATCTCCGCACAGCATGGACCCAGACAGGACCCGATGTCATAACGCTGGATATCCATGGCCGCCTCTGCGGATTGATCCCCGTCATGTGCTTGGAGGGTCCGGATTGCCCTGGATGGCCTTCTGGCGCTAGATTGAAGAAGAATAGCCATGTGGATGCCCATCAGGAAGAGATCGCCATGTACAAGCGCAAGAGTATCGTCACGCGTGTCTATGTACCGACCCGAGTAGAACACCGCCCAACGGCGAACGGGTGACGGTACCCGGCCACTACAAGGCTCCGCCGCCCCGGCGATAGCCTCCCCATGCAGCAGCCCATCATCGGCTATCACCGCGACGAGCAGGGTCACTGGGTGGCGGAGCTTATCTGCGGCCATCACCAGCACGTGCGCCATCAGCCACCCTGGACCGAGCGCCCCTGGGTAACCAGCGAGGCGGGCCGGCGCTCGCGACTCGGCCTGGCGCTCGAGTGCGTCAAGTGTGATCGGGGCGAGCCGCGGGACAACCCGGTCAACGACTAGACTGGAGATAGCCACCCACCGGAGGTCGACCCATGCCCGCATCCCGCCCGTCCCTGGCCGACTACCGAGACAAGCGCGACCCGCGGCGCACGCCCGAGCCCAGGGAGGAGGGCCGGGAGGGCGACCGGCCCTGCTTTGTGATCCAGCAACACGCCGCCTCCAGCCTGCACTACGATTTCCGCCTCGAGGTCGATGGCGTATTGAAGTCCTGGGCCGTACCCAAGGGGCCCTCCACCGATCCCCGCGACAAGCGCCTGGCGATTCCCACCGAGGATCATCCCCTGGCCTACGCCGACTTCGAAGGGGTGATCCCGGAGGGCGAGTATGGCGCCGGCACCGTGCTGATCTGGGATCGCGGCCACTACCGCCACCTCAAGGAGGGCGACAACCGGTCCTCAGTCGCCGAACAGCTCGAGGACGGCCATGTCAGCGTCTGGCTGGAGGGCACGAAGCTGCGCGGCGGCTATGCGCTGATCCGCACGCGGCTGGCGCAGGACGAGGGCTGGCTGCTGATGAAGATGGACGACGAGGCTGCCGATGCGAGGCGCAACCCCACCTCCACCGAACCACAATCCGTGGTGACGGGGCGCACCCTGAAGGAGATGGCTGCCAAGGAAGAAGACAAGCCGCAGTGACCGCCGCACGACGACTGAAATCGGCATTGACTCGCATGACGCTTTCCTCTTGACAGGGCCTCTCGATGCCGAGTCCGCTGACCTGGCCTGACGCTTGCATGCCCATGGTGAGGGCTCCATCGGTTAGAATGGGGCTCCCCACCGCCATTCGCAAGGAGTCGCCCTTGGCCATCGACCTGCTGCTCAATGCGCTGATCTTTCTCGCTGCCGCGGTGCTGATCGTGCCGCTCTTCAAGCGCCTGGGGCTCGGCGAGGTACTGGGTTATCTCGTCGCAGGGGTGGTCATCGGCCCCTCGGTGCTGGCTCTGGTGGGCGATGCCGAGGCAGTGCTGCAGTTCTCGCAGCTCGGCATCATCTTCCTGCTGTTCGTGATCGGCCTGGAGCTCAAGCCCTCGCGCCTGCGCGTGATGCGCAAGCCGGTGTTCGGCTTCGGTAGCCTGCAGGTGGCCATCACCACCACCGTGCTCTCGCTGGCCGCCTGGTGGCTGGGGCTCTCCCCCGCGGCGGCACTGGTGGTGGGCTTCAGCCTGGGGCTGTGTTCTACGCCGCTGGTGCTGCAGCTGCTCGGCGAGCGCAAGGAGCTGCAGACCCGCCACGGTCGCAACGCCTTCGCCCTGCTGCTGTTCCAGGACCTGGCCGCGATCCCGGTGCTGGCCCTGATTCCCATGCTGGCCACCGACAGCCTGCTGGCCGACGGACTGCCAGCGCTGCTCCGAGAGGTGTTGATGGCGCTCGGCGCCTTCCTCGGCCTGATCGTCGGCGGCCGCTACCTGCTGCGGCCGCTGTTCTACTATGCCGCGGCCACCCGCAGCCGCGAGGTGTTCGCCGGCACCGTGCTGCTGGTGGTGATCGGCGCCGCACTGCTGATGGAGCTGGCCGGGCTCTCCATGGCCCTGGGGGCCTTCATCGCCGGCGTGCTGCTCGCCGACTCAAACTACCGCCACAATATCGAGGCCGATATCGAACCCTACCGAGGCCTGCTGCTGGGGCTGTTCTTCATGGCCGTGGGCATGACGGCCGATATCGGCCTGCTCAGTGAAATGCCCCTGACCGTGCTCGGCCTGACCCTGGGGCTGGTGCTGATCAAGGCGCTGGCCATGCTGGTCGCCGCCAAGCGCTATGGCACCGGCTGGAAGGACGGACTCAACCTCGCGGTGCTGCTCTCCCAGGGCGGCGAGTTCGGCTTCGTGCTGCTCTCCGCCGCCGCCAGCGCCGCGCTGCTCGACCCGTCGCTGGTCAGCCTGCTGATACTCGTGATCTCGCTCTCCATGGCGACCACCCCGCTGCTCTTCCAGCTGCATGTGCGGGGCCTGCGGCGCCTTTTCACCTCCCCTGCCGCGAAGCGCGACTTTGACTCCCTGCCCGATGACGCCCCGCAGATTATCATCGCCGGGTTCGGCCGCTTCGGGCAGATCATGGCGCGCGCCCTGCAGGGGCTGAAGATCCCCTACACGGTGCTCGACATCAACGCCGACCAAGTCGAGGTGGTGCGCCGCTACGGCAACCAGGTCTACTACGGGGATGCCTCGCGCATCGACCTGCTCAAGGCTGCCGGGGCCGACCGGGCGCGAGTGCTGGTGGTGGCGGTGGGCGACCCTGAGGCCTCGATGCGCATCGTCGGCCAGGTGCGGCGCCAGTTTCCACACCTCGAACTCTATGCCCGGGCGCGCAACCGCCACCATGTCCACCTGCTGATGCGCACCGGCATCACCCACATCGTGCGTGAGCTGCTGCCCGCCAGCCTCGAGCTGACCCGCGATGTGCTGATCGGCCTGGGCATCCCCCGCGAGCAGGCCCAGCACACCATCGACACCTTCCGCCACCACGACGAGCAAGCGCTGCTGCGCCAGCTCGAGGTGTTCGGCAACGAGACGCAGCAGATCCAGACCATCCAGGAGGCCGCTCGAGAGCTCGAGGCGCTCTACGAGGCGGACGAGGACATCGCCACCCGGGTGGAGGAGATCCCCGAGGGGCAGCGCTGAGGCGCGATCAATCGATCGCCCACCACCCCGGCAGCCGGGCCCGCACCTCGCGGCGCGCAAAGCGGTCATCCATCAGCACCAGCGTGCCCTCGTCGCCGGGGCCGCGGATCACACGCCCCGCCGCTTGCACTACCTTGATCAGCCCGGGGATGCGATAGGCGTAGTCGTCGCCACACCCGAAACGCGCGGCCAGGCGTGCCTTGAGCGCCTCGTTGAAGGGATCGAAGGGTGGCAGCCCCAGGGTGGCGATGAAGGCGCCGATCAGCCGCTCGCCTGGTAGGTCGATGCCCTCGGCGAAAGCCCCGCCGAGTACCGCGAAGCCGATTCCCCGCCCGCCCGGTGCGAAGCCGGCCAGGAAGGCGTCGCGGGCCTCCTCGCGCATGCCGCGGGCCTGGGCGCGCACGGGAATCTGCGGATGGGCCGCCTGCAACCGTGCCAGAGCCGCCTCCAGGTAGGCGAAGCTGCTGAAGAAGGCCAGGTAGTGGCCTGGCCGGCGGCGGTACTGCCCGGCCAGTTCGGCGACGATGGGCGCAAGCGAGGCCTCCCGATCGCGCAGCCGGGTGGAGATGTCGGCGCGGATGCGCACCTCCAGCTGCTCGGCGGCGAACGGCGAAGCGACCTCGCGCCACACCGTATCGGCCGGCAGGCCCAGCAGGTCTTGGTGGTAGTGGGCGGGGCTCAGGGTCGCCGAGAACAGCACGGTCGAACGGGCCGCCGCGAAGCGTGGCGCCAGGAAGTCCGCCGGCACTAGGTTACGCAGCCCCAGCACCGCGCGCCCGCGGCCGTGGCGAGTCAGATCGCATAGCGAGTGTTCACCGAAAGTCGCCGCCAGGCGGGTGAAGGCCAGCGCCTCGAAGAGCAGCTCCTGGAGCGCCAGAGTGGCCTGGTCCGGGTGTTCGCCCAGATGCTCGGTGATGGCGCTGGCGAGCCCCTGCAGGGCGGCGACCATCCCCTCGGGCAGGCCATCGAGCACCCGGTAGGCCGGCCGGCCCGGCTCACCGGCCTCGCCCAGCCCTGCCTCCCGGACCAGGGCCTGCCACTGCCGGACCAGGCGTCCCAGGGGGCGCGCCAGGGCCTCGGGCGCCTCACGGCGCAGTCGGGCGAGGCGGCGCTGGTCGAGCTCAGCGCTGTACATGCCCCGGGCGCGTTCCACCAGGTTGTGCGCCTCGTCGACCAGTAGCCCCAGGCGCCAGCTGTTGGCCCGGGCGAGGCCATGCAGCAGGGCGTTGGCGTCGAACCAGTGGTTGACGTCGCCGACCACCACGTCGCACCAGCGCGCCAGCTCCTGCCCCAGGTAGTAGGGGCAGACGCCATGCTCGAGGGCCACCTCGCGCAACGCCTCGCGGTCGAGCCAGCCCTGGGCCACGGCGGCCTGGCGCGCCGCCGGCAGCCGGTCGTAGAAGCCCGCCGCCAGGGGGCAGGCCGCGCCGTGGCAGGCGCGGCCGGGATACTCGCAGGCCTTGTCCCGGGCGGTGAGCTCCAGCACCCGCAGCGGTGCGGGCGCGGCGTCCGCGTTCCCGGCGGCCCCCGCCCCGGCCCCGAGGACGGCCAGGGCATCCAGCGCCAGCCGGCGTCCCGGCGTCTTCATGGTCAAAAAGGCCACGCGGTCGAGTCCCTGGCGGGGCATGGCCTTGAGCAGCGGGAAGAGGGTGCCGAGGGTCTTGCCGATGCCGGTGGGGGCCTGGATCAGCAGGCAGCGGTCGGTGCTGGCGGCCTTGTAGACGCTCTCCGCCAGGTCGCGCTGGCCGGCGCGGAAGGCGTCGTGGGGAAAGGCGAGCTCGCCGAGGGCTTCGTCACGGCGCTGGCGATGCATCGCCTCCTGCTCGGCCCAGGCCAGGAAGCGACGACACTGGGACGCGAAGAAGGCCGAGAGCTCGCTGGCGCTCGCCTCGCGAGTCAGCAAGGTCTCGTGGCCGGTGGTGATGTCCAGGTAGACCAGCGCCAGGGTCAACGAGGTCAGGCCACGTTCGGCACACAGCAGCGCGCCATAGACGCTGACCTGCGCCCAGTGCAGGGCTCGCTGATTGGCGGCCATGCGCTCCAGGCGCCCGCGATGGGTCTTGATCTCCTCCAGGCGGTTGGACGCCGGGTCGAAGCCATCGGCCCGGCCGCCCACTGTCAGCCCCTCGAAGGAAGCGGAGAGCGGCAATTCGGCCTCGTATCCCTCGCCCCGCCGCCTTGCTACCAGGGCATGGCCGGCGATGCCCTCCCGGGCGCTGGGCGCCGGGGTGAAGCGGTGGTCCAGGTCCCCCTCCCGGGCGGTGAAGTCGCACAGCGTGCGCACCGTCACCCGATAGCGCAGCCCCTCGCTCATGCCTCGCCCGTCGCCCAGCGCACGTGGCAGACCACGACCGGCATGCCCCGGGCCTGGAAGAAAGCCAGCCAGCGCCGCTGGTTGTCCTGCAGCCGGTCGCCGGGGCCCTTCACCTCGATCAGCCGGTAGCGCGGCTCGCCCTGCGGCGCCTCGGGAAGGAACTGGATCAGGTCCGGCAGGCCGGCGCGGTTGGCCTTGAGGTCGCCGAGCAGCCGCTCGAAGCAGGCGCGCAGATCGGTGGCCGGCAGGCAGGCCAGTGCCCGTTCGAGCAGTACCTCATCGAGCGCCCCCCAATGCACGAAGGGCGAGGCCAGCCCCTGCTTCGCCCGCCAGGTGGCGCGGATCGCCTGGCGATAGCTGCCATCGTCGAGCCGGGCCAGGCAGGCCGCGAAGCGCTCGCGGCGACGGGCCACGAAGTCCTCTCGGTAGAGATCTGCTGGGCCGTGGTGAAAAGGGTGGAAGAAGGCGCCGGGCAGTGGCGAGAAGAGCGCCTCCCAGCACAGCAGCCCGAAGAGGCCGGTGAGCAGGGTGTTCTCCACGTAGTGCACCGGCGCCGCCTCGCCATGCAGGTGGTCGCGCACTACGGCCTCCACCGGGCCGGGCGGCAGGGTCAGGGTCCACTGCCGATATGCCGGGGCGCGGCGAGGCATCGGCGGGGCCAGGCCCAACCGGCGGCGCAGCCGTGGCACCAGCCGGCCCAGCGCCTGGGCTTCTTCCTCGCTGGCCGGGGCCGCGGCGAGGGGCTCGGCCAGGGCCAGGGCCGCGGCGTGCTCCCCGCGGCGCTCCTGCAGGCGCAGGTGGCGGATGCGCGCTTCGACGCTGCCGGTATGGCCCGTCTCCGGCCAGCCGGCAGCGGCATAGAGGGCCAGGGCCGACTCGCCCAACCCCTCGCGCTCCGCCTGGCGACCCAGCGCCACGCAGAGCCGCCGATGGCGCTCCGCCAGCCAGGCATTGTCGGCCAGTGGCGTGGGGAGCTCGGCCTGCAATACCGATACCGCCTCCCCGGCCTCGAGCCGCTCGCGCAGGCGGTGCAGCGCCAGGTAGGCATCCACCTCGGCGCGGCGCCGGAAGGCCCGGGAGTCGGCGGTGATCGCCACCCGTTCGAAGCGCTGCAAGCCGAGCTCGGTGAGCACGAACTCGGCCCAGTCCTGGCGCAGGTTGCCGAAGAACATCAGCCGCAGCCGCTCGCAGGTTGCCATCACGACGAGATGCACGACACTATCCGGCGCCGCGGGCCACCAGTCGGCGAGCGGGAGGGCCTTGGTAAGCCGCGGCGACAGCGCCTCGAACAGCACGGCCTTGCTGGTGGCAGCGGGCAACCCCGCGGCGGCGATCTCGCCGGCCAGGGCACGGCGCAGCTCGGCAAGGCGCAACTGACCGAAGAGCTCTGCCAGGTCGAGCGCGGGGGCGGCCTCGACCAGGCCCGCCTCGACCAGGGGCGCGAGCGCCGCCTCGGTGTCGCCGATCTCGGGATAGCGCAGGCGCGAGGTGCGAAAGTGCTCGCCCTTGCGCATCACCATGCGCACCAGCAGCGCCTGGGAGGCCTCGGGCAGGGCGGCGAAGTCCGCCAGGAAGCGGTGCTCGGCGGTGTTTAGCAGATCAGCGTGGCGCTCGGCCACCCACGCCAGCACGAAGCGGAAGTTCGCCAGGTAGTAGCGCGGGTCGTCCAGGGACGCGGTGACCGGGGCTGCGGCAGGAATACTGTTCATGCATCCATGGTATCAGGGCCGACACGACAACGGCATCTTGCGTTGGTCTCTTCGAGCTGCCAGCAGGGACGACGCGGGATCTCGCCATGACCACCTCAGCGCCGCTGTGCGGGGCGCAGCACCATACGCTCATCACGGATCTCGATGTCGAAGCGGTTAAGAAAGCTCATCCCCAGCAGCGCCGCGTCACCAGTGAGAGCGGGGCTGATCGAGCCGCGCACGCCGTGGGCCTCGTACCCGCCCAGGCTCACCGTCTCGAGGGTAGCCAGCTCGCCGCGCACGCGACCGTTGGCGGTATTGAACCAGGCGCTGCCGGTACTCTCGAGCCCCAGCCGCTCGGCCATGTCGGCCGGTACCGCGACATAGGTGGCGCCGGTATCGAGCAGGAACTCCACCGGCTGGTCGTTGATGCGCCCGGTGGCCACGAAGTGGCCGGCGCGATTGCGCTCCAGCACCAGCGGCTCGTCCGTGCCCGCCACACTGGCGAGATGGGCGTTGGGGTTGCGCTGCGCCTCCAGGTAGCCGTGAAGCCACCAGGCCCCGCCGCCCAGGAATAGCACCCAGAACAGCAGCATCATGCCCAGCCCCGCACGGCGCGTGGCGCGCTCCTCGCTCATGACCTTCCCTCCCGGCGTCTGCCCTTTGCGAGCATCATGCCACAGGGGGATTCCGCCCCGAAGCCGGGGCGTCCTGGCGAGGGTTGCGGATATCCCAATCACGGGCCGCCTGCTGGCCCCGGGCCTGGTCGACGAACAGGCAGACCAGGATGGCGATGACGAAGAGCACCGCGCAGAGCAGGATCGACCCCTTGAGCCCCACCAGCGACTGCAGCAGCCCCAGGCCGATGATGCCGATTACCCCGGCGAGCTTGTTGGCCAGCCCCCAGAAGCCGAAAAACTCGGCGGCCTTGCGGCTCGGCGAAAAGAGCCCCACCAGCGCGCGGCTGGCGGACTGGCTGGAGCCCAAGGAGAGCCCCGCCAGGCAACCCACCACCAGAAAGAGGTGCTGGGCCTGCCAGTCGAGCCCGAGACGGGCATGCAGCAAGGCGGTAACCTCCGGGGTGGCCCAGATGGCGAGTATCGCCGCGACCCAGAGCCCCAGGGTGAAGAGGTAGGTGACCCGGGTGCCGATACGGTCCTGGAGGAAGCCGAAGCCCAGGGCGCCTGCCGCCGCGGTGATCTGCACGATGATGAACATGAGGTTGCGCACCGACTCGTCCCAGCCGATCACCTGGGCGCCATAGATGAAGGCGAAGGCGATGATGATGTAGACGCCCGCCATGGAGAACAGCAGCGAGACCAGGAAGATCCCCAGGTCGCGAAAGCGCTTGAGCTCGTGCAGGGTCGTCGAGACGCGCTCCAGGGCGATCTCGCGGTAGGGCTTGCCGGGCGGCTGGGGCGTGCCGCGCTCCTTCACCCACAGGAAGGTGGGCACGGCGGCGACCAGGAAGAAACCGGCCGCGAAGGGCCCGACCCAGCGGACGCGCTCGAAGTTCTCCGCAGTGGCCTCGCCCAGCGCCACCAGCGAGAAGCCCGCGGCGAACAGCCCACCCACATAGCCCAGCGCCCAGCCGAAGCCGGAGATCTTGCCCAGGTCCTCCGGGGGGCCCAGGTCGGGCAGGAAGGCGGCGATGAAAGACTCGCTCATGGAGTAGGCGTAGTTGGCGATCACGATTAGTACCACGCCCAGCACCACGTAGCCCGGCGCCACGAAGTAGAGCATGGCGGTGGTGGCCACGGTGGCTAGGTAGCTGATGAACAGGAAACCTTTCTTCTCGGCCCGATAATCCATCACCGCCCCGCAGAGCGGCCCGGTGAGGACCACCAGCAGGTAGCTCACCGCCAGCGCCAGGCTCCACAGGAAGTTGGCCAGGCGGTAGCCATCGCCGCGGTCGCCGACGATCACCGTGGTAAACAGCTCGCCGAACACCACGGTAATGATCAGCAGGGTGTAGGCCTGGCCGGCGAAATCGAACATCGCCCAGCCCAGGATCTCCTTGCGCGAGGCGCGCGGTGTCGATGCCGCGGCGGCGGGGGTGAGGCTCATGGGCGCATCCTTGTGAGAGTCAGGCGCTCACGATAGCAGCCTCCCCTGCCCTAGACGAGATCGCGGGGAATGGTCTCGTCCCAGGTGCGCGCATAGATCCGGGTCTCCCCCTCCCAGGCGTCCAGGGTGGCCCGGATGCGGAAGTTGTCGTCGTCACTGGTCAGCAGGGTGCGGGTCAGAGTGCTGACCTCCCAGTCGCCGCGCTTGAAGCTGCGCTGCCACTCCGTCCAGCCGCTGACGCTATCGTAGCTGCCGTAGGCGTAAGCATAACGCTCAGTGACCCGAGCGGCGATCTCGAGGTCGATATCATCGATTCGGTAGCGACCCTCATCATTGATCACTTCCAGAGTGGTGCGATCCTGGGCCAGGTCACGGATCACCCGCCACGATTCCTGGCTGGGCTGCAGCAGGGTCTTGGCCAGGGGCGGCGCGCCTTCCGGCTCATCGAAGTCGGGCAGCGCGGCCTCCTCCGCAGGACGCGGCTCGCGTCGCGGCAGCAGCAGCCGGCTGGCGCCGGGCCATACGGTGATCCGCGCTGGCTGCGGCGCGGGCCAGGCCAGCGGCCAGTAGCTGGTGGAGAGCGCCAGGCGGATGGCATGACCCGCCGGGAACTGCTGGGCGATGTGCTTGAGGGGAATCCGAACCCGATAGCGCTGGCCGGGCTCCAGCGGCTCGGGGTGCTCGTCGCTGTCGCGGTGGGTCAGGTTGAGCAGCCCATAGGAGACGCGGGTGGCCTTGTCGTCCTCGGCAATGTCGGAAAGACGCAACGCCACCATGGCCACCGGCTGGTCGGCACAAAGCTCGAGTTCCACCACGGGCGATCCACAGATCTCCAGTGGCGCCGTCAGGCGCGCCGTCTGGAAGATCAGGCAGCCACCGTCCTCGTCGCGCTGATCGTGGGGCAGGTCCGGGGGCGCATTGTAGGAGCACCACTTGCCGGCATAGAGCCCCACCGAGAGGGGCGAGCGGATATCCAGCGTGGCGCCGTCGTCCTCTCCCGCCTCATCGTCCGGCACCAGGTCATGCCCCTCCGTGAGCCGCCAGGCCTCGGCCATGATGTTGGGGGACGGCCAGCTGGGCTCGGCGACCCAGCGCCCGGGGCGCTCGCCGTAGCGCGCCGAGGGCGGCATCGACTCCTGCATCCAGACACGCAGCATGGGCTCGTCCATGATCCCGGTATCGACGCCTTTGAGCCACTGGTCCCACCAGCGCAGCGACTCCTGCAGGAAACCGATGGCTGGTCCCGGCACGCCCAGATGCGGGTACTTGTGGGCCCAGGGCCCGACCAGCCCCTTGCGCGGCACCTCGAGCCCTTCCAGGACACGGAAGACGGCGTTGCAGTAGCCGTCGGCCCAGCCGCTGACGGCATACACCGGGCACTGGATGCGCGAGTAATCCTCGCATATCGAGCCGTGCTTCCAGTAGTCATCGCGGCGCTGGTGCTCGAGCCACTGGGCGAGCCACATGCCGCTGCCATCGAGGCGCTCGAGCCACATCTCCCGCCAGCGCTCGCCGACCAGCTCGGGGTCGGGGGGACAGGCATTGCCGTCGAACATGGTCGAGGCCCAGGACAGGTTATCGCCCAGCAGGCAGCCACCCATGTGGTGGATGTCGTCGGCGTAGCGGTCATCGGTGAAGCATAGCGTGATCACCGCCTTGAGCTGCGGGGGGCGCAGGGCGGCGATCTGCAGGCCGTTGAAGCCGCCCCAGGAGATGCCGATCATGCCGACATCACCGGTACACCAGGGCTGGGCCTCGAGCCACTCGAGGATGGCCACGCCGTCCTCGAGCTCGCTGGGCAGGTACTCGTCGGTGAGCACGCCGTCGGACTCGCCGGTACCGCGGATGTCGACCCGCACCCCGGCATAGCCATGGCCCGCCCAGTAGGGATGGGTCTGGACGTCGCGCTCGGCGGTGAGGTCGCGCTTGCGGTAGGGCAGGTACTCCAGTATCGCCGGCACGGGATGGCTCTCGGCATCCACCGGTCGCCAGATGCGCGCCGCCAACCGGCTGCCGTCGGGCAGCGGGATCCAGGTCTCCTCCTCCATGACGCGGCGGGGGAAGTCGTTGACGATACGCATGGTCGTGCTCTCCTTGTCCGTTGGAGCCCCGCTTATGGCCGGTGGCACCTCAGCCCTGGATATTATCGAACTCGAACGCCATGCGCGACGCCAGCCGCTCGTAGTTCTCGAGCAGTTGCTCGGCGCTGGACGCTCCCATCCAGATATGCGCCAGGGCATAGCTGTAGCTGTCCTGCTCGGGCAGCGACGACAGCCACTGCCCCTCCTCCACCTGGATATCCATTCTGGTGCCTGGAAAGTCGGCCTCTAGCGCGCGGACCTCCTGCGACGAGGGAACGCGGGTTACCTGGGCGTCGGAGAAGAACACCCGATAGAAGAACTTCGCGGCGATCGGGAAGGCACCTTCGCGATGCGGCATATCGGGGCGCCGGCCGAGTCCCAGGTCGATGGTCACCTGCTGGTTGCTGACCCCGTCGACCTTCTCGAAGAGGTCGCAGTGCGACTGGGAGATGCGGGTGTTGATCTCCAGCAGCCAGATGCGTCCCTGCACCTCGTCCCAGAAGTACTCGATGTTGAAGGCGGCATTGTCATAGCCGATATGGGTCATGATTCTGTCAGTGAGCTCAACCATGGACGCTTGGATGTCATCGGGAAGTCCCGACGGGTAGCGGTAGTGGAAGAAGCTCAGCACCTGGGGATAGCGCAGCGAATCGACGATACCGTAGCTGACCACTTCACCGTTGTAGACGTAGCCTTCCACGGTGCATTGCCAGCCGCCGATGATCTCCTCGGCCATGCAGAAATGTCCGTCCACCGCGGCGATTTCCGGCGGCAGCTGGGCCTGCTCTAGCACGCTATTGAAGGGGTCGGCGATCAGGCCGATGGCGGCACGCAGCTGCTCGATGGCCTGGTAGAAGTCCTCGGGGGTGTCGATGCGAAAGCCCAGCCGCGAGCCGGAGGACTTGATCGGCTTGATGAAGAAGGGAAAGTAGAGTCCCGCCTCGCCGATGTGGGTCATCGCCTCGTCATCGAAGGGATCGAAGGCGGCAAAGGCCGGGATATGATCGGGAATCACCTCACGCTGTACCCGGCGGCTCCAGTACTTGTGCTCACACTTGAGCAGGCTTTCCAGCGAGGTGGTCGTGGTACCGAAGCGTTCGCAGAGGATCGGCAGCATGGTCGAGACGGGGAAGTCCATGTAGCCGACGATGGCATCGATGGAGCCCTCGAAGGCCTCGAGCTGCGCCGTGGCCTCCCCCAGCATGGCGTCGATGTCGAATTCCTCGGTGTCATAGACCGCCTCGGGGGCGATCACCCCGTGGAATCGCCACTGCCCGGCACCGTGCAGCGTCTCGAGACGCTGCCGATTGAAGTCGTTAAGCCCTATCACGAAGATGTTGTTGACCTGGTCCATCATTCCACCTCTTGTTGCGCGCCGAACTCGACGCATCTGAGCAGCATAGTCCAGTGCGCGCGTTGAAAGGGTGACCATGTCAGTCGCGTTCCGCGGTATTCTGCCCCTGCCGGCCGCGCTGCAGGCGATCGATGGCCTCGCCGCCTCGGCCCGCCAGAGCCGCCAGCCGGTCGATCTGTTCGTCCAGCCGTGGCAGGGCCTCGCGGCGATAACGCGACAAGTCATCAATGGCGCCCATCACCTCGCCGAAGGCCTGCTCCAGGGCCTGCATGTCGAGCATCGCCGACGATGCCCGCTGCTGGATGTCCACGCCCTGCTGGCGCAGCGCCCGGGCGGTGCCGCCGATCATCTCCGAGGTGGTGGCATTGAGCGCCTCGACACTGTCCAGCACCAGCCGCTGGTTGGCGATGGCCAGAGCGACCGTGACCGCCACGGTCAGCGCCGAGACGGTGACGTTGATGGCCCGGTCGACGCCTCGCATCAGCTCGCGGTTGTTGCGGATGATCACCTCCAGCGCCAGCACGCCCTGCTGGCACACCGCCAGTTGCTGCTGAAGATCGACAATGCGCTGGCGCAGCGGGAACAGCAGCTCCTCCTCGAGGAAGCGTCGCTGGGGGTCCTCCTCGTCGCGGCGGGCGATGGCGGCCTGCAGTCGCTCGTCGATCAACCGACCCAGCTCGACCTGGCGCTGGAGCTCGAAAAGGCTCTCGCGCAGCGACTGCTGGTCGTCACTCAGGGTGAGGTTGTCGCGATGCAGCATATCGCGCCCCTCTTCCAGGTCGGCGATGATCGCATCCAGCGCCTGCTGGGCGGTCTCGAACTTGCGGAAATAGCGCTGCAGGCGACTCCCGGCGCCCGGAAGCAGCGCCAGCAGGCGATCCAGCGGACCCGGCGACAGGCGGTGCCGCGCAGGGTCCAGCGCCTGCATTCGACCGCGCAGGTCAACCAGCGCCTTGGCCACCGGCCCGCCCTCGTCGCCGTGGTGAGCCAGCTGGCGCAGCGGAGCCTGTAGCATGGCACTCTGGTGAGCGGCCTGCTGCTGCAGCTCGAGGCCCAGCTCATCGATAGCGCGGCGCTGTTGCGCCAGCGACTCGGCATCGCCACCGCCCTCCAGTTCATCGACGAAGGCATCGGCTTCGGCCGCCAGCGACGGGTCATGTGGACTACCCGCCGAGCCGCTGCCATCCAGCTGATGGGCGATCTCCTCCACCGGGGGCAGCGACAGGCGGGGGCCACGTTCGGGTTGCTGGGTCATGAGTACCTCTCGAAGAATCGGGTCAGGGCGTGGGAAAGATCGGCCTCAGGATCTGCCACGCCCGTAGCGGTCGGCGCGGGAGACGAAGCGGCGCAGCTCCTCCAGCGCCTGCTCGGTAGTGACCGAGGCCTGCGGGCGCCCGGTCTCGATGCGCGCCAGGGAGACGGCCGTGTCGTCGAGCACGGTCAGCGCCGACTCGTTGCGCGCGGCCAGCTCGCGCAGCCCCTTCTCGGTCTCCTCGAGCAGTTCCAGGCGCCGCACCAGGGCGGCGCGCTCCTGCGCCCCCAGCGGCTGTCCACCGCGACTCAAGCGGCGCCGCACGAAGTCGCCATCCACGTTAGCCACGCCGCTGGCTCGGGAGGCCATGGCATCGAGGGTATCCACCGCGGCGCAGCAGACCTCGACCACCAGATCCCGGGCACGCACATAGGCCAGCTCGCCGCTGTCGAAGCGGCTCCCCAGCACGCCCAGCACATGACGGTAGCGGCTGTAGACCCGGTCGGCCTGGACTGCCAGGTCGGGGCGTCGGACATCGATCAACCTCTGCTTGGCCCGGCACAAGGCCAGCACCAGGTCGTCGGCATCCGCCGGCGGCCGTGCCGGATCGAGCACCGCCAGGTCAGCCTCGTGGGCATCACGCTGCTGCTCGGCACGGCGTCGCGCGACCTGGGCCGCCAGGCTCGCCTGACGGCGCCTGTCACGCCGCCGAGCAAGCCAGCCACGCAGCCGACGCTCCAGCGGCAGAGCCACCGGAATCGCCACCAGCCCCGCCAGCCAGCCTGTCAGGGTCGGCCCGAAGCCGCCCCACAGCGAGGTCAGCCACAGCAACATGCTGATGAAGGGCACCACCAGGGCATAGCGCAGGATGACCTGCAGGCGGCCGGGCGGCTCGACCGGCACGGCCAGGCGCGGATTGACCAGCCCCACCAGCAGCCAGGGCAGGCAGGTCAGGAACAGGCCATAGGAAAATCCCTGCAGGAATCCCAGCATGGGGCTGACCATCCTTTATCCGTCAACGGGAAGGCACGCTACTAGAACAGCAAGGTGAGAACCAGGGCCACAACGCCCACCAGCAGGGCGATGCTCACCGCCGCCACCACCACCCGGTCGAGCCAGCGATCGAAGCGGCTCCAGTCGAACCGGCGCCGCTGGCGACGGCGCGTGGCTCCGCGACGCGACGCGCCACGGCCGGTGCGCATGAGGCTCATGGTCGAAGTCCGATTTCACCATTGTTCCCAGAGCTTACGACCTGCTGCGACGGCTGGCCACTACCATCGGCCAAGCTCGCCAGCACGGCTCGGCTTTCACGTGTGACGTGCCGGCTAACCTCGTGCGGCGCCCTGGGTAGGCACGCCGAGCGTGCGGGCGTTGCAATCCCGCTCGGACGCCCTGATGCTAGGATAAACTCAGCAGGCTAATTGTTTCCGGAGCTCTCCACGCCATGTCCCGACTCGCCGATACGCCACTTTCCGTGCTCGACCTGGCCCCGATCCGCGAGGGGGGCAGCGCCGCCGACACTTTCCGCGAGAGTGTCGCGCTGGCGCAGCTCACCGAACGGCTAGGCTTCACCCGCTACTGGCTGGCCGAACACCACAGCATCGAGGGCATCGCCAGCGCCGCGACGGCAGTGCTGATCGGGCATATCGCCGGCGCCACCCAGCACATCCGGGTGGGCAGCGGCGGTATCATGTTGCCCAACCACCCGCCACTGGTAGTGGCCGAGCAGTTCGGCACCCTGGAGACGCTCTACCCCGGGCGCATCGACCTGGGGCTGGGGCGTGCGCCAGGCGCCGACAGCCACACCATGGCCGCCATGCGCCGCGACCCCTACGCCGGCGTCGATGACTTCCCGAAGCGGCTGGCCGAGCTCCAGGGCTACCTCGACGACGAGCGGCCAGGCCAGCGGGTGCGGGCGGTTCCCGGCCAGGGCACCAAGGTGCCGTTATGGCTGCTCGGCTCCAGCGACTTCAGCGCCCGCCTGGCGGCTCGAGAGGGGTTGCCCTTCGCCTTCGCCGCCCAGTTCGCGCCGGCCCAGCTGTTCGAGGCCCTCACGCTCTATCGCGACAACTTCCGCCCCTCGGCGGTACTCGACCATCCTTATGCCATGGTCGGCCTGCCGGTGATCGCCGCCGAAAGCAACCAGCGCGCGGAGTTTCTTGCCTCGACGGCCCGCCAGAAGTTCCTGGGCATGATCCGCGGCCAGCGCATCAAGGCCTTGCCCCCGGTGGAGGCGCTGGACTGGTCGCCCTGGGAGCAGGCCCAGGTGGAGCAGTTCCTGGGCGCCGCCGTGATCGGTGGCCCCGAGACCATCCGCGAGGGCCTAGAGCACTTCCTGGAACTGACCGGCGCTGACGAGCTGATGCTCAATACCGACGTCTATGCCGCCGAAGACCGCCTGAGAAGCTACGAGATCGTCGCCGAGATATGGCGCTCATAGCCCCGCCGACGATTCACGACCGACCCTGGGCATCTGCTCGACGGCTTTTGGCGCATGGCCGTGGCGGCCGCAACGCCAGGGGCACTGCTGATCATCGCGATCATGGCGAGGGTCGCCTCCTGAGCCCGTCTCGGAACCAAGCGCCCCGCGCGCTTTCCAATGAGCCGTCATCCATGCCGCGCCGAGCCAATACTGCGCGACTTCCAAGACCTTGGAGTGCCCCATGCCCAATTCCCATGACCCGCACCGCGACGCCCAGCAGAATGCCGCCTGGCGCGCCGCCCGAGAGTGGCAGGCCCGCGCCCGCCAGACCCGTGCCGACGGCCCCCTGAGCGGTCTCAAGCTGCTGCTCACCTGGCTGCTGTTTGGCGCCATGATGATCGTTGCCATGGTGCTGGGGCTGTTCCTGCTGCTAGTCGGCTGGGCGATGATGCCCTTTCTGCGCCACCGCATGAAGAAGCGCATGGAGCAGATGCGCGCCGACCGGGCCGAGGATGTCGACGGCAGTGTCTACTATTACCGCGAGACCCGCTACCGTCAGGGGCGCGATGCCGGCGGCCGCTACCGCGAGCAGCAGGTGCTGGAAGGCGACTACGAGGTGAAGGAGAGAGACGAGGCGCAAAAGGGCCCCGAGCATCGCTGATGGCCAGCCTGATGGGAAAGACTCGTGCTGCCGAAGCCCTCACCGGCCAAGGAGGAAAACGGCCTGTCGGGCGCCGGGCGGCCAGCGCCATCCTCGAGGTACTGGTGGAAAACCGCCGTAGCGGACGCCATCCCTGAGGCTACTCGAGGGGCTCGTAAGCCAGGCCCACGTAGTTCTCGGCGATAGTGGTCAGCCCCGCCTCGGAGTTGGTCACGTAATCCAGTTCGGCCTGCTGCATGCGGGTATTGAAGTCCTCCTCCTCGGAGAACTTGTGCAGCATGGAGGTCATCCACCAGGAGAAGCGCTCGGCCTTCCAGATACGCTTGAGGCAGGTCGCCGAATAGCAGGGGATCAGGTCTGTGCGCCCCTCCTGGTAGACCTTCACCATCAACCGGTAGAGGGTGTTGACGTCGCTGGCCGCCAGGTTAAGCCCCTTGGCGCCAGTGGGTGGCACGATATGGGCAGCATCACCGACCAGAAACAGCCGCCCATACTGCATGGGTTCGACCACGAAGCTGCGCAGCGGCGCGATACTCTTCTCGATGGAAGGACCGGTGACCAGCTTCTCGGCCAGGTCGTCGGGAATCCGTCGCTTGAGCTCCTCCCAGAAGCGCTCGTCGGACCACTCCTCGGCCTTCTCGTCCAACCCCACCTGAAGGTAGTAGCGGCTGCGGGTCGACGAACGCATGCTGCACAGGGCGAAGCCACGCGCGTGGCGGGCATAGATCAGCTCCTCGGCCACCGGCGGGGTGTCGGCGAGCAGGCCCAGCCAGCCGAAGGGGTAGACCTTCTCGAACTCCTTGATGCGTCCCTCGGGAATCGACTTGCGCGAGATGCCGTGGAAGCCATCACAGCCGGCCACGTAGTCGCAGTCGAGGCGGTGGGTCTCGCCATCCTTCTCGAAGGTGACATAGGGGCGATCGGTCTCGAGGTCATGGGGCTGGACGTTGTCGACCTCGTAGATCGTGGTGCCGCCGATCGACTCGCGGGCCTCCATCAGGTCGCGGGTCACCTCGGTCTGGCCATAGACCATCACCGTCTTGCCACCGGTCAGCCCGGCCAGGTCGACGCGCACACGCCGCTTGTCCAGGGCCAGCTCGACGCCGTCGTGGACTTCACCCTCCTCGTCCATGCGCTTGTCGACACCCGCCTCGCGCAGCAGGTCGACCATGCCCTGCTCCAGCACGCCGGCACGGATACGGCTCAGCACGTACTCGCCGGACCTGCGCTCGAGGATGACGTTGTCGATGCCCTGGCGGGCCAGCAGCTGGCCGAGCAGCAGGCCCGAGGGACCGGCGCCGATGATCGCGACCTGTGTCTTCATGGGGAGACTCCGTTGTCAGGCAGTGGTGAACATCTGTTCGCTATGTGGATTGTATTTTTCACTGAAACCCACGCCTGTATAAGACAGCCGGCGGCTGCCGCTCAGAGCAGGAACAGGGTGGTCAGCACCGGGAAGGCGATCAGCAGCGCCAGGCGCAGGAAGTCCGAGACGATGAACGGCGCCACACCCTTGAAGATCTCGCCCAGCCCCACGTGGGGCGCCATGGCCTTGATCACGAAGACGTTCATGCCCACCGGCGGGGTGATCAGCCCGAGCTCCACGGTCAGCACGGTGATGATGCCGAACCATACCGGGTCGATGCCCAGCGACTGGATGATCGGGAACACCACCGGCACCGTGATCACCAGCATGGCGATGGCGTCCATGAACATCCCCAGCACGAAGTAGAGCAGCAGGATGCACAGCACCACCACGATCGGCGCCAGGTTCATGCCGTAGAGGACGTCGGTGATCGAGAAGGAGATCCGCGACACCGAGATGAAGTAACCCAGGGTCTCGGCTCCCACCAGCATGAAGAACACCACCGCGGAGAGCGCCAGGGTCTCCTGCACGCTGCGCCACAATTCGCGGCCACGCATACCCTTGACCAGCGCATAGAGCAGGGTGGCGAAGGCACCGACGCTGGCCCCTTCGGTAGGTGTGAAGGCGCCGAAGTAAATGCCCAGGATCATCACCAGGAAGACCGCGAAGAACGGCACCAGCCCGCCGAGCGAGGCCAGCTTCTCTCGCCATGAGGTCGGCTCGCCGGCCACCGCCAGCGAGGGCTTGAGGCGCATCACCACGGTGACGGTGAGTGCGTACATCAAGAGCCCCATCAGCCCCGGCACCAGGCCGGCCATGAACATGTCGCCCACCGACTGCTCGGTGAGGATGGCGTAGATCAGCAGCGCAATGGAGGGCGGGATCATGATCCCCAGGGTGCCGCCGGCCGCCAGCGCGCCGGTGGCCAGACCACGGTTATAGCCGTAGCGCTCCATCTCCGGCAGCGCAACCCGGGTCATGGTGCTGGCAGTGGCAAGCGACGAGCCAGAGATCGCCGAGAAGATCCCGCAGGAGCCCACCGCGGCGATGGCCAGCCCCCCTTTCCAGCCGCCGCAGATGGTACGCGCCGACTGAAATAACGTGCCGGCCATGCCGGAATGCGCCGCCAGCACGCCCATCAGGATGAACATCGGCACGGCGCTGAAGCTGTAATTGGAGAGCACCTCCACCGGCACGGTCTTGAGCTGGGCGATGGCCGCGTCCCAGCTGATGATCTGAGCGAAACCCGCCACCCCGACGACCAGCATGGTCAGCGCTACCGGCACCCTGATCACCATCAGCACCAGCAGCAGGGCCAGGCCGATGGCGCCGATCATCTCACTCGACAGATCAATCCCCACTGGAGACCTCCCCCTCGACACCGAAGACGGCGCTCAGCACGGCATGGACCAGGCTGCGCAGCCCCAGCAGCAGGCTCAGCCCCGCGGCCGCGGAGTAGATGGGCCCCATGGGCAGGCGCAGGTCCTGGGTCACCTCGCCATGGCGGGCCGCCGCACTGGCGGAGTCCAGCAGGCCGAGGAAGAGAATCAGGCCGAGTGCCGTGAACCCCAGCAAATAGACGCCATGCAGGCGGTTCTTGATGGTGGGCGAGAGGCCATGGGAGAAGGCCTCCACCACCACCTGGCTCTTCTCCACGTTGGCCGCCATCGCCGCCAGCAGCGAGAACAGCATCAGGTAGCTGACCAGCTCCACGCTGCCGGAGACACGCAGGGTGATGGCCCCCTCGGTGAGCCGGTACAGATAGCGGGTGCCGACATCGGCGATGGTCACCGCCAACAGCGCCAGCAGGGCGATGCCCGCGACGAGCTTGCACAACAGGGCCAGCCACTGACTAGCCCGTTCCAGGAAGGAGCGCATCAGCCGTTACTCCTGGGTGGCGACGCAGGACTCGCTGGCGGCGAGCGCCGCCTGGTAGACCTCGCGCCCCGGCAGGCCGCGCTCCTCGAGCCGTGTCAGGTAGCTCTCGATGCCGTCCAGGAGCGGCTTCTGCCAGTCCGGATGCTCGAGGGGGTTGTCGATCTCGCGGATGGTGTGGCCGGCGTCCTTGGCCTCCTGCTTGCCTTCCACATCGAGGCGATCGAAGACGACGCCGGCGTTCTCGGCCCACCGCATGCCGGCGTTGGCGTCGATCACCGCCTGCTGCTCGGGGCTCAGGTTGTCGTAGGCGCGCTGGTTCATGGTGGCCACGAAGATCAGGGTGTAGAACGGCACCTCGGTGTGGTAGTTGACCAGCTCGTTGATGCGGAAGCCCTTGAGTCCCTCCCAGGGGAAGCTCAGGCCATCGATCACGCCGCGCTGCATGGCGGTGTAGATGTCCGGCGCCGGCATGCCCACGGGGCTCGCCCCCATGTTCTCGAGCATTTCACCCGCCACCGCGGTGGGGCGACGGATGCGCAACCCCTCGAGGTCGGACGGCACCTGGACGTCGGTATCGATGGTGTGGATGCCACCCGGCCCGGTGGTAAACATGAACAGCGGCTTGGTATCGGCGTACTCCTCGTCCAGGCGGCCCTCGTCATAGAGGGTCTGCAGCACGCAGGCGCCCTGGGTCGCGGTGGTCGCCACTCCCGGCAACTCGACGACCTGCGACAGCGGGAAGCGCCCGGCGGTATAGCCCTGGGCGGTGGCACTGATGTCGGCGATGCCGTTGGCCGCCGCTTCGTAGAGCGAGTCGGGCTTGGCCAGGGTCCCGGCGGGGAATATCTCGACCCGGAGCTCACCGCCGGACTCCTCCTCGACGGTGGCCGCCCAGGCCTCGAAGATATCCTGGTTGACGCCTGAGGCGCCCGGCCAGAAGTGTGCCATGCGCAGGGTGGTGGCCGACTGGGCGGAAGTGGCGCTCAGGCCGGCGATGGACGCGGCCAGCAGACAGGCGGTGAACTGGGTCTTCATGGTCATCCTCCGGGTATCGTTATCGTGTTCGCGCATCCGTTCGCAGAGTGAACATCAGTTCGAGTAACTGACTCGAAGGTAAACCCCCTTTTCCATGACGAAAAGCGACTTTGGTCTTACTGGGGCATACCGAGCGCAAACGGGTGGACCGGCATACGCCGCCATCAGTCCACCCTTGATTACCACAGGTGACGCGCAATTACCTCAGTCTCGGCTCGGCGCCACCATGAAGCGGGAAAAGAACTCATTAAGCTCATCAAAGCCATCCAGCGGCAGCACCAGGGAGACGTACTGGTCCGGGCGCACCACCACCAGCGCGCCAGCGCCGCGATCAATGCCCCGCAGGTCGAAGATATCCTGGTCGGTACCCAGCACCGGGGCGTGGACTTTCTGGTAGTCCTGCAGCCCAAGAGCCCCCTTGTGCGGCTTGAGCAGTTCGTGCATGTCGGCCCAGTCCACCTCGAGGTGCGACTGCTGGATGATGCCGTGGACGTCGAAGATCGCGTCCGGGTCGGCCCCCTGCGGGGTGAAACGGCCGATCGGTGACGCTTCGCTGGCCAGGAAGTCCATCAGCTGGTTGAAGCGCGAGCCCGGGCTTCTCGGGTCGACCATGTCGGCGAAGGCATAGAACCGCCAGCGGCCGTCGGCGCGATGCACATGCCCGAGGTGGACCTGCTTGGCATCGCCGAGCCGGATCACCTCGACCGAATGGAAGCGGCGCCCCGGCGGGAAGCCGGTCGCCAGGTGCAGGTGGCGGTCGTCGCCGGTGAGCAGGTCCGGCGCATAGTGGGTAGCGAACCCCGCGGTGAACTCGCTGTTGGTGACGAACTGGCGCTGCACCTCGGCCAGGCCTTTCATCGCGGCCTGCGAGTCGTCGGCATCCTGGGCGGCGCCGATCGCCCGCGACCAGCGGGTATCCATCTCGATGAGGTTCTCGGCGATGACGTGGCGCTCGGCGTTGTAGGTGTGGAGCAGGCTGGCCGGGCTGCGTCCCTCGAGCACCGAGATCAGCTTCCAGCCGAGGTTGAAGGTGTCCTGCATCGACACGTTCATGCCCTGACCGGCCTTGGCGGTATGGGTGTGGCAGGCATCGCCGGCAATGAAGACCCGCGGCGTGCGACTCTCCACCTGGTCGTCGTCGACGTCATCGAACTTGTCGGTAACCCGGTGACCGACCCGGTAGACGGAAAACCAGGCGGTCTCCTTCACCTCGAAGCTGTAGGGCGCTAGTACCGCCTGGGCCTTGGCCAGCACCTGCTCCTTGGTCAGCCAGGCGTCCGGGGCGATGTTGCCCATGTCGACGTAGAGCCGGACCATGTAGCCGCCCTCGCGGGGGATCAGCAGGATGTTGCCCGCCGCGGCGGACTGGATCGTGCATTTGAAGCGGATGTCGGGGAAGTCGGTCACCGCCAGCACGTCCATCACGCCCCACGCCTTGTCCTCACCATGGCCCTGAGGCAGGCGGCCGATGGACTCGCGCACCACGCTGTGCGCGCCGTCGCAGCCGACCACGTACCTGGCGCGGACGCTCTTCTCGCCATCCGGGGTATTGAGCCTCACCGTGACGCGCTCGTCGGGGGCCTCGGGCACCTCCACCTCGAGCGTCTCGTGGCTATAGTCGACCTGCAGACGGCTGGGCGAGTTATGCATGTACTCCAGCAGGAAGTCGAGCAGGCGGGCCTGGTTGACGATCACGTGGGGGAACTCGGAGAGGCCATCACGCACGTCCTGCACGCGGCCGAGCCGGGCGATCCGCGACTTGTCCTCGGCGGCCGGTCCCCAGAAGTGGGTCTCGTTGACCCAGTAGGCCTCGGTGGTCAGTTTCTCGGACAGGCCGAAGGCCTCGAACATTTCCACCGTGCGACAGGCGATACCGTCGGCACGGCCCACCTCGAGGGGGCCGTCGGCCTTCTCCACCACGCGAGTGACGATCTCCGGGAAGGTCGATAGCTGGGCGGCCAGCAGCAGCCCCGCCGGGCCGGTACCGACAATCAGTACATCCACCTCCTCCGGCAGCGGCCCCTGCTGCTCCTCGCTGCGCCCTTTTGCCAGGGGTTGAATTCGCGGGTCGCCACTGCGGTAACCGTCGAGGAAGTACTGCATTTGTTCGCTCCATCCCGCCTGCCACGGGTCATTATTGAGAAACCATCAGGGGTAGAGTCCGCTGCGGCAATACGCCACGGCGATAATAATCAGTATTGTGATCATTGTCGCGACGGACAATACGACTTTCCGCCAATCCCCCGTGTCCAGTACCACCGCTTCGATGTTCTGGAAGCTGTCACGGTATCGACCTTCGGATGATTGCTCATTACTGTGATGATCACAATACTGACGCAGATCAAAGAATGCTCACCTCCCTGACCCCAACTCACGAGCCGACAATGACAAACACCACACGCCACGTCTTCTATCGTCCCCTGGCTCTGGCCCTGCTCTGCGCCTCTCTGCTGGCCGCGAGCACACCACTGCTGGCCAAGGAACTCCGCCTGGGCATCATCACTCCGCCCCAGCACAACTGGACCCAGACCGCCGAACGCTTCGCCGAGACGGTGGCCGAACAGAGCGACGGCGAGTTGACCGTCGCCATCTTCCCCGCCGGCCAGTTGGGCGATGAGTCGGCGATGTTCTCACAGATGGAGACCGGGCTGCTCGACATGGGCCTCATGACGGCGGCCCTGACCAGCCAGCGTGAACCCTCCATCGTCGGCTGGTTCACCCCCTTCCTGTTCGACAGCGTCGCCGAGGCGGCCCAGGCCACCGAGACCGAGGCGGCCCAGCAGATGCTGACGAACCTCGAGAGAAAGGGCCTGCACGCCTTCGGCTACACCTTCGCCGGCATGCGCCACATCCTGATGCGCGATGGTCGCGTGGAGCGCCTGGCGGATGTCGATGGCAAGAAGATCCGCATCATTCCCTTCGCCGCCATGAACACCTGGTGGCGCGCCACCGGTGCCAGCCCCACCCCGGTGAGCCTGCCCGACGTCTACCAGGGCCTGCAGAACAAGATGCTCGACGGCGTGGACATCGACCTGGACGCCCTGGTGGGCTCCGGCTTCTACGAGGTCGCCGAGCACCTCACCCTCACCAACCACATGGCCTTCCCCGCCGTCTCGGTGATGAGCCAAGTCTCCCGTGACGCCCTCTCCGAGGAGGAGCGCCGGATCATCGACGAGGCCATGGACGAGGCCCTGGCCTGGGGCATCGAGGCCCAGATCGAGGCCGAGGAGCAAAACCTCGCCACCCTCGAGGAGGCCATCGATGTGTTCACCCTCGAGGACGCCGAGGGCGTCTTCGCCGAGGCCAACCAGGCCTTCGACGAGCGCTTCGGCGAGCATCCGGTGATCCAGGCCTTCCAGCAGCAGTCCGCCGAGCTCTGACGCCGAGTGAGACCGACCGGGGCGCGACGGCGCCCCGCCCGGACAGAGAGGAGATCCCCATGAGCGCACGACACGACACCTGGCTCAGCCAGGCGAGCCGCCGGCTGGCCGGGCTGGAGCAGTTGGTCTGCAGCGTGCTGATCGCGGCCTTCGGCGTGCTGCTGATCGCCAACGTCTTCGCCCGCTACGTGCTGAACAGCCCGATCTTCTTCGCCAGCGAGCTGGCCGTCTACATCCTGATCTGGATGGCCTTCCTGGCCATCTCGATCTCGATCCACCACGACCAGCATGTGCGCCTGACCATGCTCGTGGGGCTGCTGCCCACACCAGCCCAGCGGGCCTGCTACTGGCTGACCGAACTGGTCTGCGTGGCGATGCTGGCGGTGATCCTGTGGTACGCCATCGGCTGGTTGCGCTCGCCCTCGGTGGGCTACGACATCGCCATCACCCTCGACTGGCCCAAGTGGCACTTCTACCTGATCGTGCCGATCTTCTGCGCCACCTCGATCTTCCACCTCATCGCCAGGCTGTCGGACCGCTCACGCACGGTCTTCACCTTGGTCAGCGACGAGGATTGACCGCATGACGCTCGCTGCCTTCCTGCTGTTCATGCTGCTCGGCATGCCCATCGCCTTCGTGCTGCTCGCCTCGACCTTCACCTTCGTCGTCGCGTCCGGCAACTACCGGCTGCTGGAGAACCTGCCCCAGGTGATCTTCGGCTCGCTGGAGGTCTTCGACCTGCTGGCGATCCCGCTCTTCATCCTGCTCGGCGAGATCATGAACGAGGGAGGGATCACCCGGCGGATCATCACCGCAGCCCGCGCCTGGTTCTCCTGGGTTCCCCACAGCATCGCCTATGTCTCCCTGACCTCGAACCTGATGCTGGCCTCGATCATGGGTTCGGCGACCGCACAGATCGCCATCATGAGTCGGGTGATGACCCCGGAGATGGAACGCGACGGCTACGACAAGGGCTTCGCAGCCGCCCTGACGGCGGGGTCCGGCCTGCTGGGCCCGATCATCCCCCCCTCGATGGTCTTCATCATCTACGGGGTCATCGCCCAGGTCTCGATCGGCGCGATGTTCATGGGGGGCATCCTCCCGGGCCTGGTGCTGTTCGTGCTGATCAACGGCCTGATCGCCCTGCTCGCCGGGCGGGCACGCAGCAAGGCGGTCGAGGAGCGGGCCAGCATCCCGCTGTGGAAGGCCACACGCGGCGCCCTGCTCACCCTGAGCATCCCGCTGGTCATCGTCGGCGGCATCGCCTTCGGCATCGTCACACCGACGGAATCCGCCGCCGTGGCGACCCTGATGGCGCTGATCCTCGGCGGCCTGTTCTTCCGTGAGCTCAGGTGGGGACAGTTCCCCGGCGTGCTCAGACGGACGGCGCGTAACACGTCCATCGTGCTGTTCCTGATCGCCGCCGCCAAGGCCTTCGGCTGGGTGCTGATCTACAACCAGATTCCCCAGCAGGTGGCCGGGCTGATGCAGGGCACCACCGAGAGCCCACTGGTGTTCATGCTGCTGGTATTTGTGATGCTGATCGTGGTGGGCATGGTGCTCGACGGCATCGCCGCGCTGATCATCCTGGTACCGATCCTGCTGCCGGTGGCCCAGCAGAGCTACGGCATCGACCCCATCCACTTCGGCATCGTCACCTGCATGACCCTGAGCCTGGGGCTGCTGACCCCGCCGGTGGGGGCCGGCCTCTACGTCGCCTCGGCGATCAGCAACGTCAGCCTGCCGCGCATCACCAAGTGGATCTTTCCCTTCGTGCTGGCGGCCTGCCTGGTGATCCTGGCGACCATCTTCAATCCCTGGCTGGTCAGCGTCTTCCGCTAGCCTTGCCTCCCGGCGCACCCGAGGAGCCACCGGTGCCAGATGCCCAGCAGGGCACCCTCTGCTAAGGTGGCATGCCCGAGGCGGCCGGCGCCACGAACGCGACCGCGCCGGTTTCCTTCCCCCCTGCGAGACGAGCGAGAACATGACCGGAGCCCCCCTCTCCCAGGCCAGCGCCCTGCCCGGCAACCTGCTGCGGCGCTGCCACCAGATCAGCGTCGCCATCTTCCTGCGCAAGTGCGAGGCCTACCACCTGACCCAACTGCAGTACATCCTGCTCTGCGCGCTCGAGGAGAAGGGGCCGGTCGACCAGATCACCCTGGGCGGCCATACGGCACTGGATCGCAATACCGTGGCCGTGGTGGTGCGCAAGCTGGAGGAGCGTGGCCTGGTGACCCGACGCCGCAACCCGGAGGATCGCCGCTCCATGCTGGTGACCCTGACCGCGGAGGGCGAACGGCTACGCCACGCCGCCGAGCCGGCCGTGGACGAGGTACAAGAGGAGATCCTCGCGCCCTTGAGCGAGAGCGAGCGGGAGGCCCTGTGCCGACTGCTGACACGCATTGCCGACGAGAACAACCACCTCAGCCGAGTGCCGATACGCCAGGCGGGGTAAAGGAGCTGCCACCTAGGCGACGACGACGCACCATGCCTTGCCGGCCAGCAGCCCCAGGGGCAGCATGAACGGAATCATCGATAACAAGCGCAACCGGCAGTGCATGCGCATCGTTTTGCCGTCAGGGTTTCAGCGAGTTCAGACGTGAACCAGGGAGCGACAACCATGACCACCCCCACCGATGTTCTCTTCATCTCCCATGGCGGCGGTCCGATGCCGCTATTGGGGGATCCGGGCCACCGCGAGATGGTAGAGCGTCTCCAAGTGATCGCCGGTCAGTTGCGCAGGCCGTCCGCCATCCTGGTCATCAGCGCCCACTGGGAAGCGCCGGTCCCGACAATCACTTCGGGGGCCAATCCGACCCTGATCCATGACTACTCGGGTTTTCCGCCCGAGTCCTACGAAATCACCTATCCCTGCCCCGGTGCGCCGGCGCTGGCACAGCAGATCCACCAGGCGCTGGAGCAGGCCGGGATGTCGGCGCGGCTCGATGACCGGCGCGGCTTCGACCACGGGCTGTTCGTCCCCCTCAAGCTGATGTATCCGGAGGCGGACATTCCCTGCGTGCAGCTCTCCCTGGTCGACAGCCTGGACGCCGAGACGCACCTGGCGATGGGCCGTGCCTTGCAGGCGCTGGAGGTCGACAACCTGCTGGTGATCGGCTCTGGATTCTCGTTCCACAACATGCAGGCGTTCTTCGCACCCAGCACCCCGGACACGCAAGTGCGTAACCAGGCCTTCGAAGAATGGCTCGAGGCGACCTGTCGCGATACACGAATCGAGGAAACCGAGCGAACCGAGCGGCTGCGCCATTGGGAGCGCGCGCCCCATGCCCGTTTCTGCCATCCCCGGGAAGAGCATCTGTTGCCGCTGCACGTCTGCTACGGCCTGGCGGCCAAGCCCAGTGAGTGCCATATATCGGCCACCATCCTCGGCAAGCAAGCGGGAATGTTCTACTGGCGAGTGACCCACTGAGAAAGGCACAAGCAGAAGATGATCATCCATGATGCGCGCAGAAGGAGAAGGCCCCGTCCTCCTCATCGGGATGGCGGGGCCTCGTGTGGGGCGCGCGCCCGATCAGGCGTCAACGCGTCTAGATATCAAAGAATACCGTTTCGCCCTCGCCCTGCAGGCGAATGTCGAAGCGATAGCGCACCTTGCCGTCGGCCTCCTCGCGCCTGGCGATCAGGGTCTGGCGGCGGGCCGGTGACTCGATGCGCGAGAGCACCGGGCACTCGGCATTCGCCTCGGGCTCATCCTCGAAGTAGAGGCGGGTCTGCAGGTGGATATTGATGCCGCGGGCGAAGAGGGTCAGGTTGATATGCGGGGCCATCAGCAGGGCGCTGCGGGCACTCGCCAGGTCGTTCTCCTTGTCGTCGATGGCACCGTGTTCCTCGTCGATGCCATCCACCCGCACGCGACCGGGCTTGACGGTCCTGAGGGTCCACTCGCTGCCATGCTCGAAGGTGGTGGCGGTGCGCCCGAAGCTGTTGAACGGCTTCGCGAGGTCGTACTCGCGCTGGTAGACGCCCTTGCTGTCCGCCTGCCAGGCCTCGAGGAAGGCGTCGCGCACCAGGTCGCCGTTGCCGTCGATCACGGTACCGACGATCTCGATGTGCTCGCCCTCGGCTTCGGGTCTGGCCATCTCGTTCCAGATCTCCTCGTCACGTGTCGGGATGCCGGCCGCGGCCAGGGCCAGGCCGATGTGGACGTAGGGCCCGGCGGTCTGGGAGGCGGTCTCGCGCAGCATCAGCTCGCTGGCGGGCTGGGAATTGGGCTGTTTCATGGTCTGGTTACCCCGTCCTGTCACTGGTTCTCGAACCGGTTACTGGTTTTCGAAATAGGTCTGCAGCTCGCCGCGCACCACCAGGTCGAAGCGGTAGGCCAGGCAGTCCATGGGCCGGCTGCGGGCCATGTCCAGGCGACCGATCATGGTCTCGACGGCCTCGGGATCCTTGAGGGTGTTGACGATCGGACACAGCGGGATCAGCGGGTCGCCCTCGAAGTACATCTGGGTGATCAGGCGGGTGGAGATCGCCGGGCCCATCACCGAGACGTGGATGTGGGAGGGGCGCCAGCTGTTGACGTCGTTGGGCCAGGGATAGGGGCCCGGCTTGATGGTACGGAAGCGGTACCAGCCCGCCTCGTCGGTCAGGCAGCGCCCCACGCCACCGAAGTTGGGGTCCAGCGGCGCCAGGTAGTTGTCGTTGCGGTGACGATAGCGGCCGCCGGCGTTGGCCTGCCACATCTCCACCAGGGTATGCGGCACCGGCTTGCCGAACTGGTCGACCACGCGACCGAACATGATGATGCGCTCCCCCACCGGCAGGCCCTGGCCCTGGCTCGGATCCTGGCGAAAGTTGAGCAGCAGGTCGTTGTCGTGGGGGCCCATGCGCAGGCCACGGAAATCCGGGCCGGTGAGCTCTGAGGCGGTGGCATGCTGCATGCTGACCAGTGCCTGGCGCGGGGAGCGGGCCACGGAGGTCTTGTAGCCGGGCGCATAGGCCGGCGGATGCCAGTTGCGGTCGCGCTCCACGAAGCGCTTGCTGTCGTCCTGCATTTAGATTCGTCTCCAAGGGTGATGGATCTCGGCCAGTGTGGCGTCCAGCCGCAGGCCTGCCAATTGACGTCTCCACCGCCTTGCATAACCTCTGGGTTATGCCTTACCTGCCGCCCACCAGGTTTGCCGCCACCTCCCTGAGCGTCTCGCAGAACCCCTCCAGGGCCAGCGACGGCGCCAGGCTGGCGTTGGTGCAGAGCCCCACCGAGCCGCCCTGCTGCTCCAGCGGTAGGACTAGCTCGACCAGCCGGCTCTCGTCCAGGGCATCGCGCACCGCCTCTTCCGGCGCCACCCAGACGGCGTCGCTCTCCAGGGTGTAGCGGTGGCTCAACGGCAGCGACAGGGTCTCCAGCTGACGCCCCGGCAGGCGCAGCGAGTGACGCACGCAGAAGCTGTCGACCTGCTGGCGCAGTGTGGTCCGGGGCGGTGGCAGCACCCAGGGGAAGTCCCCCAGCCGGGGGGCTCGAGGGGTTCGACCCCGGCCAGCGGGTGCCCTGATCTCACCACCAGAACGAGGCGCTCGTAGTAGAGGTGCTCGAAGGCCAGGTCGCGGATCTCGCGAGCCTCGGTCATGCGCCCTACCACCAGGTCCAGCTCGCCGCGTCGCAGCCGGGAGAGCAGGAAGGCACTGGGCCCGGTCACCACGTTGACACCGGCCTCATCGGCCTCGGCCTGCTGCCAGCGCCGGATCGCCTCGGGCAACAGGCGGCTCTCCACCGTGGAGAGCGCCCCCACCCTGAGCCAGCGCACCGCGGCATGCGCCTCGCCCAACGCGCTGACGCCCTCCTCCAGGGCGCGGATCGCCGGGCCGGCGTGGCGCAGCAGGGTCAGGCCGGCCTGGGTCAGCGCCACCCCGCGGGAGGTGCGCTCGAAGAGCGCGGTGCCGAGGATCTCCTCGAGCTCCTTGATGGTCTTGGACATGCCCGGCTGGGTGATCGCCAGGCGCTCGGCGGCACGCGCGAAGCTGCGCTGTCGGGCCACCTCCAGGAAGGCCTGGAGGTGGCGCAGCTTGATGCGGGCATTGAGCATTCAGGCCTCCGGTTGGCGGGATGCGAGCAGTCGGCGGGTGCAGGCCATGTCCGCCAGGCTGATCGCCAGGGTCGGCAGGAAGGCCAGCGCCACGACCCCCGGGAGGTCATAGAGCCCGCCCCCACCACGGTGATGACGAAGACCAGAAGATAGCCGAAGAAGGGCATGCCGCCCATCAGCCGTGGCAGCGCCCGCCCCGTCGAAAGCCGGCCTGGATCGGCGCCAGCATGAAATTGATCTCCGCCTCGTCCAGCGTTTCCGGATCGAAGTGGCCGTCCTCGGCGTCCAGCAGCATCTTACCGTGCTCATCGCCGCGGCCGGCGGCGGCCTCCTTGAGCGCCTCGAACCCAGCGATGCCGCCGATATCCTCCGGCGGGCAGGCCATGGCGCCGTCGATCAGCCGCGGGCAGGGGTTGGTCTCGGCGAGGTCGGTTGCTTCCACCACGATGCGATGTATCCAGTCGTCGCCGAAGTCGTAGAGGTAGTGGAAGATGTTGTCCTTCAGCCGCACGGCGATGGTCTTGAGCTTGGCGTTGCGCGCCAGTGCGATGGGCCGGTCGCTCCAGTCGTCCGGCTCGCCGTAGTAGCGGCCATTGCACTCGAATTCGAAGAGGTGACAATTCTCCCAGCCCATGGCGGCCTGGATGACCTCGTGCAGACGGTGCAGGTTGATCTGCTCCGGCACCAGCACGCGGCGCCAGACCAGGGGATCAGTGTCGAGCAGTTCAATACGCAGGCGGATATCTGGCATGGTGAGAGTAGCCGTGGTTGCCGTGTTGTATGGTGGATGCTGACTGGCTCTACAGACACTGTAGCGGCAGGTAGACGTGATAAGTTAAGCCCAATGATCAGCGACGGTACGCCATGGCGACAATGAATTTCAATACCGCCAACCAGACCCTGCGCCAGCTGCTGGGCAATGGCCTCACCTACCGGGTACCGCCCTTCCAGCGCGACTACTCCTGGGGAGAGGATGAGTGGGATGACCTCTGGCAAGATGTGCTGGGTCTGTTCGAGGAGGACGGCGAGCCGGCCCACTACATGGGCTACCTGGTGCTCC
This sequence comes from Halomonas ventosae, assembly GCF_004361885.1. Taxonomy (GTDB): domain Bacteria; phylum Pseudomonadota; class Gammaproteobacteria; order Pseudomonadales; family Halomonadaceae; genus Halomonas; species Halomonas ventosae_C. Next base: position 46,031 of record NZ_SNWH01000008.1, on the reverse strand, counting down.
AATCCGCCGATAGCAAGCACTTCGACATCATCGACGGTCAGCAGCGCATCACCACCCTGAGCGTGATGATCCTAGCGGGGCTGGGGCTCCTGCAGATGCTGGTCGAGGCAGGACAGGATGCCGATGACAATCGCCGTCGCCAGGAGCAATTGCGCAACAGCTACATCGGCTACATGGATCCGGTTTCGCTGATTCCACAATCCAAGCTGACCTTAAACCGCCACAATGACCGCTTCTACCAGACTTACCTTGTTCCCTTGGAGCGCCTGCCCCAACGCGGCCTGCATGCCTCGGAACACCAGCTGCGCAAAGCATATGGCTGGTTCCGGGAACACCTCAAGGAGCACATCGGCAGCGAAGACGGCGGCGGCCAGCGGTTGGCCGCCTTCATCGACAGCCTGGTCGACAAGCTGTTCTTCACGGTGATCACGGTCACCGACGAGCTCAACGCCTTCAAGGTGTTCGAGACGCTCAACGCCCGCGGCGTTCGGCTCTCCTCCACCGACCTGTTGAAGAACTACCTGTTCTCGCTGGTCAGCTCCGCCTCGACCCATGAGACTGAGTTGAAGGCCCTGGAGGACCGCTGGGAACGCATCGTGGGTCTTCTTGGCAGCGAGAGCTTCCCCGAATTCCTGCGCGTCTACTGGAACAGCCGGCATCGGCTGGTGCGCAAGGCCGAGCTGTTCAAGACCATACGCCGCCGCGTCAGCGACCGGGAAGGTGCCTTTGGCCTGATCCGCGAACTCGATCACCATGCGGGACTCTATGCGGCTCTGCGGGATCCCCAGGACCCGGGCTGGAACGAGCCGGAGCAGCGCGCCCTGGAACAGCTGCAGATGTTCGATGTGCGCCAGCCGCTTGCCATGCTGCTGGCCTGCCACCGGCGTTTCTTCGAGCAGGAACGGGAAGTGTTCATCCGTATCCTGCGCGCAATCGCCGTGATCGCATTGCGCTACAACGTGATCTGCAGCCTGCCGACCCATGAGCAGGAGCGAACCTACAACGAGGTGGCCTGGAAACTGGCGGAAGGCGAGATCGGCAACCTCCGGCAGGTACTGGCAGCGTTGCGTGGCGTCTATCCCGATGATCGCCGGTTCAAGGCTGCCTTCACCGAGAAGGCACTGCGCACCACCAGCAGTCGCAACCGCAAGGTGGTGCGCTACATGCTGTTCGAGATCGAGCGCCAGCGTAGCGGTCAGTCCCTGGACTTCGAGAGCCCCGCCTATAGCTTGGAGCATGTACTGCCTGAACATCCGCCAGAGACCTGGGCGCATATCCCAGACGGGAAGCTGGAAGGGCTGATCTACCGTCTGGGCAACATGACGCCTCTGGAAAGCCGGGTGAATCGGGATATCGGCCATGCCGACTTCGATGAGAAACGCCGTGCCTTTCTCGCCAGCGACTTCCAGATCACACGGTCCATTGCCGAACAGAATGACCACTGGGACGAGAGCCGTATCGAGGCCCGCCAGAAGCGGCTGGCCGACATCGCCGCCGGGATATGGCGGGTCGACTTTGTCGATTATTAACCTGGCTTCAGGCTTGCGTCTCCACGCCGGAGGCCCATGGGGGACGGAGGCTTCTCGACAAGCAAGACCCGTCAGGCTTCGCTGCTGCCCCAGCCCAGCTGCTTGGCCAGCGAGAAGGCGTGGTTGGCCGCCGGCACGCCGCCATAGATGGCCACGTGCATCAGCACCTGGCGCAGCTCCGCCTCGGTCAGGCCGATGCGCTTGGCGGTCTTGAGGTGCAGGGTCAGCTCCTCGCGACCCAGGGCGGCGAGGATGCCGGTGGTGATCATGCTGCGCTCGCGACGGGTCAGGTCGTCGTTGCTCCACAGCTCGCCCCAGGCCAGGCGGGTGATCATCTGCTGGAAGGGGGCATCCAGGCTGGTGGCATTCTCGGTGGAGCGCGCCACGTGCTCCTCGCCCAGCACCTGCTTGCGGGTCGCGAGGCCGGTGGCGTAGTTCACGCCCTCGGCACCCACGTCACCCAGGTCCACCGCCATCACCGCCAGCAGCTTCTCGGCGAACAGTTCCGGCACCTCCACGGAGGGCATGTGGCCGACGCCCTCGAGGATCTCGAGCGGGGCACCGTCGAGCTCGTCCGCCAGGGCCTCGAGGGTCGCCGGCGGGGTCGCCAGGTCCTCGCTGCCGCCGAACAGCTGCACCTTCACCTGCTTGCCGGCAAGCTTGCCGTCGAAGGTATCGCGAGCCAGCATTTCGCACAGCAGCGCGTAGGATTCGTCATCACCGCGGCCCATCTGGGTGCACCAGCCCGCCTTGAGGGCCGGCTCGGCCTCGAAGCGGGCGGGGGCGAACCAGCGCGGCACGATCTCCTCGGACATCGCCGCCAGGCCCTCCTGACGCACGCGGCCGGCACGGGTGTTCCACAGCTCGGGGGTGCCGATCACCGCCCCGGTGTTGGTCAGGGTGGCGGAGAGCAGCCGCTCGCCGTGCTGGCTGATCAGCTGCTGGCCCACCACCCCGCCGATGGAGGTGCCGGCGAAGTGGAAGCGGCCGGCACCGGCGTGGTCGGCCAGCGCCAGCGCCTCGCTGGCCAGGTCGGCCGGGGTGATCGCTCCCTCGCCCCAGGCCTGGCTAGCGCCATGGCCAGGCAGGTCCCAGGTCAGCACGCGGTAGCGCGGCAGCAGCGCCGGCAGGACGCCGTCCCACACCGCCTGGCTCATGCCCAGCGGATGAGCCAGCATCACCAGCGGATTGGCCTCGGCGCCGAGCAGGCGATAGGCCACACTGCGGCCATTGATGGTCAAAAATGCCATGTAAGTCTCTCCTGACGCCTAACGTCAACATTCAAGGCTGTCCCCCTCGACGGCGGACCATATCGCCCTTCGGTGGCCCCGAAAGGAACCGATGGCGAGTCGTTAAACCGCTTCGAGTCCCAGGATCTCGCGCGCCTGTTGCCAGGTGGCCACCGGGCGCTCGTGCTTCTCGCAAAGCGCCGCCACCCGCTCGACCAGGGCGGCATTGGAGGGGGCCAGGCTGTGCTTGTCCCAACGCACGTTGTCCTCGAGGCCGGTGCGCGTGTGGCCTCCGGCGGCGATCGACCACTCGTTGAGCACCAGCTGGTTGGCGCCGACACCGGCCCCGCACCACTGGGAACCCGGCGCCAGGCGTTCGAGGGTCTCGATATAGAAATCGAAGGTCGGCTTGTCGGCCGGCATGGCATTCTTCACGCCCATCACGAACTGAACGTACAGCGGCGCCTGGATCTTGCCCTGCTTCATCAGGTTGACCGCCTGATGGATATGCGAGAGGTCGAAGGCCTCGATCTCGGGCTTGATGCCGTAGGTCAACATCTCGGAGGCGAGCCAGTCCACCAGCTCGGGGGAATTCTCGTAGACGCGTGTAGGGAAGTTGTTGGAGCCCACCGACAGGCTGGCCATGTCGGGCTTCAGCGGTAGCATGCCGCCGCGCTCACGCTCGGCGCCGGAGCGGCCGCCGGTGGAGAACTGGACGATCATGCCCGGGCAGTGCTTGCGCAACCCTTCGAGCAGGCGGGCAAACTTCTCAGGATCCGAGGTCGGAGTCTGATCCTCGTTGCGGACATGGCAGTGCGCAATGCTTGCCCCGGCCTCGAAGGCCGCCTGGGTGCTCTCGATCTGCTCCTCGACGGTAATCGGTACCGCCGGGTTGTTCTCCTTGCGTGGCAGGCTGCCGGTGATGGCAACGCAGATAATACAGGGATTCGACATGGGAACCTCACGTCATGAAGGAGGGCTCGTAGGCAAGATATACAGGAGCCTCGAGGAGGATGCGTGAGTGCCGGGTATGACCGCTATGACAGCGACGAGAAGCCGGCCGACCTGGCACTCATGAGTTCGCTATGTGTACATAGGTTTGTGTTACGAACAAAACTAGCGCCATCGCGATCGGCCGTCAAATTCCGCCAAGCCCACACGCAAGAGGGCAGACCAGACCTCCCTTCACCATCACTCCGCGTCAATATCGAACTTTCAATCGCTTACTCGCCCTCCAGCCAGGCGATGGCACGCCGCACCTGGGCACGACTACTGCCAAGGTATAAGGCTGGATCACTGGCCCGCTCGAGCTCGGCACGCTCGACACGACCCGCCAGCTCTTTGTGCCCCGCGAGCAGCTGCTCATGCAGCATCTCAGCATAGGGGCGCCCCGCCAGGCGCGCCGCCTCGGCGGCCTCGGCGCTGATCCGCCTGGCGGCGTCCTGGCCCACGAGCGGGGCCAGCAGGCGCGAGACCGGCTCGGCCATGATGCCGCCGCCCGTCGCCGCCAGGTTGCGCCGCATCGCCTCGGGGTGGACCACCAGGCCATCGAGCAGCACTGCGGCCTGTTCCAGCGCGCCCTCCAGCAGCAGGGCACTATCGAGCAGCGGCGCCCACTCGGCGTGCCACTCCCCCAGGCCCCGCTCCAGGGGCTGGGCCGCGGCGTTGAGGATCACCGTGGCATGGCCATGCACCTGGCGAGCCGCCCCGCGGATCAGCGCGCAGCGCACCGGGTTGCGCTTGTGGGGCATCGAGGAGGACTCGCCCATGCCGGGAGCCGCCGGCTCGGCCACCTCGCCGAGCTCCGTCTGGGTCAGCAGCGACACGTCCAGGGCCAGCTTCTCGGCGGCACCGGCGGCGGCATCCAGCCCCGTGGCCAGGGCATGGATCGGCTGGCGATCGGTGTGCCAGGGCAGCACGGCTGTGGCGAGGCCCAGCCGCTCGGCCAGGGCATCCATGAAGGCGAGGCCCAGGTTGTCCTGGCCCGGCCCTTCCAGACCAGAGTGCACCCCCACGGCACCGCCGAACTGCACCGGCAGCTGGAACCCGGCCAGGCGTCGGCGCGCCTGCTCCAGGCCGATGGCCCAGTGGGCCACCTTGACGCCGAAGGTGATCGGCAGCGCCTGCTGCATCAGGGTGCGGCCCACCATCACGGTCTGGTCATGGGCCTGCATCAGACTGATGGCCGCGCTGCGACAGCGCACCAGCAGGGCATCGAGGGCGGCCAGCCGAGGTTTCAGCAGCAGCATCAGGGCGCTGTCGACCACATCCTGGCTGGTCGCGCCCTGGTGCCAGTAGCGCTTGAGCGTCGCCGGCAAGGCCGCGCGCCCCTGCTTGACGAAGGGGATGGCCGCATTGCCGCCGCTGGCGACGCCGGCGGCGATGGCCTCCAGGTCGAAGTCATGCGCTTCGAGGGTCTGGCGCATGGTCAGGCTGGCGCCTTCGGGGACCGCCCCATGGGCCTCCTGCACCTCGGCCAGGGCCAGCTCGAAGGTCAGCATGGCGTCGACCATGGCCCGGGCAGTGCACTCGGCCAGCGCCGATTGGCTCATGAAGGGATGCTGGATGAAAGCGGCAGGCATGACGGTCTCTCCGGGAGTACGTGAATGGTGGCGTGGGCATCGGCCAGGGGGCTTCCCCTATGGTCGCACATATGTTCGCATTTCGAACAAATATGCTAGATTAGACGGGAGTTCGATAACTAAACAGCTTCTCCGGCAACACGAGCAAGGATCACGACGGATGGAAACGGCAATGCAGGACGAGGCCCTGAGCCCCGACGATCGTGACTTCGTCACCGCACTGGCCAGTGGCCTCGAGGTCATCCTGGCCTTCGACGAGGCCCACCCGCGAATGACGCTCAGCGAGGTGGCGGCGCGCACCGGCATGAACCGTGCCCGGGCGCGACGCTTCCTGCTGACCCTGCATGCGCTGGGCTATGTCCGCAAGCAGCAGCGCCACTTCGAGCTGGCCCCCAAGGTGCTGAACCTCGGCTATGCGTTTCTCTCCGCCAACAACTACCGCAGCGTGATCCAGCAGATTCTCGAGGAGATCACTGCCGAGTGTGGCGAGTCCTCGTCGCTGGGCGTGCTGGACGGCGACGACGTCACCTATGTGGCGCGCTCCTCGGCGCGCCACCGGCTGATGGCCATCACCCTCTCGGTGGGCACGCGCCTGCCCGCGGCCCACACCTCCATGGGGCGGGTGCTGCTGGCCCAGCTGCCGGATGCCCAACTCGACGCCTTCCTGGCGCGGGTGCTCCTCGAGCCGCATACCGACAAGACCATCACCGACAAGGCCGAGCTCAAGCGCTGCATCCTGAAAGTGCGCCAGCAGGGCTACGCCATCGCCGACCAGGAGCTCGACTCCGGGTTGCGCTCGGTGGCCGTGCCGGCCTTCGATGCCAGCGGCCGGCTGCTGGGCGCGATCAACATCAGTACCAATGCCGCCCGGGTCGACTTCGACACCCTGATGCGCCAGTACCTGCCGCTGCTGCAGGAGAAGGCCCGACAGATCCGCGCCAGCGTCCGCTGATCCACCTGCCACCCCAAGGACGGCGAAGTGCTAGAGATACTGGCAATCACGCTGCCGATCTTCTTGCTGATCGGCGCCGGCTTCACCGCGGCTCGCACCGGCCTGCTGAGTCGCGACAACATGCAGGGCGTGGGCACCTTCGTCATGTACCTGGCCCTGCCCTCGCTGATCATCCGCGCCCTGACCGACCACCCGCTGGCGGAGGTCTTCAACCCGACCTATCTGCTGGCCTATGGGCTGGGGTCGCTGGCGACCTTCCTGCTGGGGCTGGCGCTCTCCATGGGGCTGCGCGGCAAGCGCCTGGATGCCAGTGCCATTCACGCCCTGGGCATGTCGGCCTCCAACAGCGGCTTCATCGGCTACCCGGTCGCGCTGATGGCGATCGGCCCACCGGCGGCGATCTTCATGGCGCTGAACATGGTGGTGGAGACGCTGTTCATCATCCCCATGGCGCTGACACTGGCCGAGGCCAGCCGCCAGAACGGCAACGGCATTGGTCAGGTGGCACGCCAGACCCTCGCCCGCCTGACACGCAACCCGGTACTGATCGGGCTGTTGATCGGCATGCTCCTCGCCCTGAGCGGGCTGAGGCTGCCAGGCCCGTTGGCCAAGGCTGTCGACATGCTGGCCGACGCGGCGGGCCCCGCGGCACTGTTCACCATCGGCGGCATGCTGCATGGCCTCAAGGTGCGGGGCATGGCCATGGATGTCGGACAGGTGGTGCTGGGAAAGCTGCTGCTGCACCCGCTGTTCGTGCTGGTCGCCTTCCTGCTGCTGCCCGACCCGGACCCGATGCTGATCGCCGGCGCCATGCTGTTCGCCTGCGCCCCGATGATCAGCGTCTACCCGCTGTTCGGCAAGCAATACGGCCAGGGCGACACCAGTGCCGCGGGACTGATGGTCAGCACCCTGGCTTCCTTCCTCACCATCAGCCTGGTGATCTGGCTGCTGACGCAGTTCGGCCTGCTGCCGGTCTGAGCGCCGGCGATCAGGAGCCTGACCCCTCGCCGGCGGCCATCACCGCCGCCAGGGCGCTGGCATAGCCGCGGCTTCCCAGGCCCGCGATCACCCCGTCGGCGCGCAGCGAGACATAGGAGTGGTGGCGGAAGCTCTCGCGCTTGTGCACGTTGGAGAGATGCACCTCGATCACCCTGCCGTCGAAGGCGTTGAGCGCATCCAGAATGGCAACAGAGGTGTGAGTGTAGGCCGCCGGGTTGATGATGATCGCCGCGGTGCCATCCAGGCGGGCCGCCTGGATAAAGTCGATCAGCTCGCCCTCGTGATTGCTCTGTCGACAGGTGATCTCCCAGCCCCCCAGCGCCGCCTGCTCGTGGAGGGCGTTGTTGATGTCCTCCAGGGTCTCAAGGCCGTATATCTCCGGCTGCCGGGTGCCCAGCAGGTTGAGATTGGGGCCGTGAAGTACCAGTACCTTGCCTTGGCTCATGCCTCGTTCTCCAGTTCATGACTGCCTTGTTGATCAGGGCGAGTTTCATGGGATTACTCCGTCGTCGGGAGTAGCGCTTGGCAAACTCCCTGTGGTTATCGAGCTGTTCAAGCGGGTTCATAGACCAGCCCGCAGGCTTCTCATTCTTCATCACAGATGCCTTTCGATGACGTCGCGGGTCTGCGCTGGCTCGAACACGCTATCGAAGGCCCACTGGCCGAAGCCGCCCTGCGCGTTGACGGCCTTCACCCAGGTCTCCATGGCGGTGCGCTTCTCGGCGTTCTGCTGGCTGTCCTGGCCCTTCACCTCGAGCACGAGCGTCTTGCCGTTGGCGAGGCGGATCAGATAGTCGGGCACGAAGTTGCGCGATGAGCCGCGCCACAGGTAGCGCACCTTGAAGTCGAGGTGGTCGTTCTTGGCCCAGGCGGTAATGCCTGAATGGCCTTCACAGATATCGGCGACCATCTTCTCCCAGGTGCTGTCGTAGACCACGTGGCTGATCTGCGAGCGCTCCGTCGGGGCGCAGGGCTTGGTGGTGAGCCAGGGCCGCATGTAGGCCGTGGCGCCGATGGGCTGGTGCTCATCGAAGATCAGCTCCTGACGCTCCACGTTCTGCTCGGTGACGTGGCGATTCACATGGCCCACCACGGTATCCATGTTGAGGGCAAACAGCAGGCGGCGGCGCAACGGGTCCTGATGCCAGAGGCTGGGGATATCCAGCTTGTCGCTTTCCAGGAACTGTTCGACCAGGCGGATCAGCTGCACCGCGAGGTACTGCTTGTCGCCCCCGAAGCCAGCCTGGTTCTGCAGGTAGAGCTTGCGCGCCGCGCGGAAGATCAGATTCTGCAGCCGGAATGCCTCCACCGCCCGCTCCAGGTCGATCTCGGTGACCATGGCCAGGTTGGGGGAGCCGGTCAGCGAGGGGGCGATGTCGGCGTTGAGCGGGGTCTGGGCCGGGTCGAGGGTCAGCGTAGGCACGCTCTGCCAGTCGATCACCAGCGCCGGCTTGAGCACATTGTCGATGCGATCGACGTTGGGCCAGCGGATTTCCAGGTGATTGCGACCGGGCTCCACCTCGATGCGCACGCTGGGCTTGGGTGGCGGCGGTGCCTCGCCGCCTTCGCTGGCGTCCTGGAAGATCGAGAGCGGCACGCCGAAGACGTTGACGTATTCAGGGAGAAACTGGCGGTCGGCGTCCATGTCGTGGGAGACGCGGCGCAGGCCGCGGCCGATCACCTGCTCGCACAGTAGCTGACTGGTGAAGGCGCGCAGCCCCATGATGTGGGTGACGTTGGCGGCGTCCCAGCCCTCGGAGAGCATGGCCACCGAGATGACGTTCTGCAGATACTGCCCCGGCTGGCCGCGCTTGCCGACGGTATCGACCAGGGCACGCAGCTGCTCCTCCTGCTTCATGGCCAGCAGGTCGGCCTGCTTGTCGGCGGGGAGCTCGGCGGCCTTGATGAGGGCCTCCAGCCGGGCGGCATACTGCTTGTCCTTGCTGCTGGTTTCGCCCTGCTCGGCCTTTTCGAGCACCCTGGAATCGACCCGCAGGGTGGCGTCGGGGGCCTGGGTCTCCTGGATCAGGCAGTCGCCGCCGTTGAAGAAGTGCTCGATGCGCGCCGCGGTCTCGGTGCGGTTGCAGACGGTGAGCATCACCGGGGGAATGCTGTGCCCGGCCTCCTGCCACTGCTGGGCGGTTTCATTCCAGTCGTAGGCCAGCAGGGCGTAGGCCTTCTGCACCAGGTCCGGCAGTGGGGCGGTGGGCTCGGCTCGGCGGTTGAGGTCTTCCTTCACCTCGTCCTCGCGGTAGAGGTGATAGAGCTTGCTGGCGTAGGTCTTGGCGTTAGCCAGGGCGTCGTCGCGAACCACCACCCGTGGCGTCTTGACCAGCCCGGCCTCGATGGCGTCGTTCAAGCCGAAATCGGAGACGACCCACTCGAACAGGCCGGCATCGGTATTGCTCTTGCCGGTAGGAGCGAAGGGCGTGGCGGAGAGATCGAAGCAGCGGCGGATGCGTCGGGTCTTGTGGATGCGGTCCAGCCCCTCGATCCAGCGGGTGGCCTCCTCCAGGTCGATGCCCAGTTCCTCGGCCTGCTTCTTGCTGACCTTGGATTCGGCGGGCTTTCGGTAGGCGTGGTGGGCTTCGTCGTTGATCACGATAAGGTCGCGCTCGCTGGCCAGCGACCCCAGCACCCGGCGGGTGAAGGCCTCATCGCTCTCCTTGCCCTTCTTGACCACGGAGCGGGCCTGCTCCTTGAGCGGCATCAGGGTGTGCCAGTTCTCGATGACCAGCTCGACCCGGTTGAGCTGCTGGCGCATGGCCTCGTTGGGACAGAGGTTGAACTCGTCATAGACGTTCTGGGGGTGGCCTGGCTTCAAGACCTGCAGGCGGCTTTTCACCGTGAGGCCGGGGGTGACGATCAGCACCGCCTTGGAGAAGCGGCGCTCCTTGGGGTAGTGGATGGCGTTGAGGGTCTGCCAGGTGATGATCAGCGACATCACCGAGGTCTTGCCGGAGCCGGTGGCCATCTTGTTGCAGATGCGCCCCCAGGGGCCGCCATCCCCGCTGAGGAAGATGCCCTGGCGGTAGGATTGCTGCGCTTCCAGCCACCAGATCAGCGTCTCGATGGCCTCGAGCTGGCAGAAGTAGAACGGGTACTGACGCGGCCCGCCCTCCCAGCGACAGGCCTCCGGGTCCCAGTCACCCCGGGCGTGCCAGTGCTCCAGCAGCTGACGGGTGACGCTGGTAACGCCGGGGTAGCCATCCGCCCGCCACTCATCGACGCGCTGGCGAATCTTGTTGACCTGCTCCAGCGGCTCGCTGCGCTGGGTGTTGTTGCGGGTATCGAAGATCTCGTAGGCCGCCGGGCGACGGCCCTGCTGGAGGGTCATCTGCTTGCCGTCGCGCTCCCAGTAGGCCGAGGGGGCATCGTAGGGCGAATTGATGATCAGGGAGTTGGCCGTCATGCGGTGGTTCCTTCTACCGTGCGATAGCCCTGCTGCCGGTGGTTCGGGACATTGGGGTAGCGCAGTTGCAGTTGGCCCTCACGCACCATGGGCGTCAGGTAGCGGGTGCGCAGTCCTTCAGAGTTGCGGTCCATCAGATAGGCCAGCTGCGCCAGGCTCAGGTAGCGACCTTGGCACAACACCTTGAGGATCCGACGGATCTCCTCTCCCGAGGGGCGGTGACCGCGCACATGGGCCGTCTCTGCCAGCAGGCTTGCCGCGGTGTCGGCGCCAAGCTGCTGGGCCAGCTCCTCCCACAAGGGGTGGCCAGGCTCCGCATAGTGTAGGGAGCTAGTGTCGGAGTGTAGGGAGCTAGTGTCGGAGTGTAGGGAGCTAGTGTCGGAGTGTGGGGAGCTAGTGTCGGAGTGTGGGGAGCTAGTGTCGGAGTGTGGGGAGCTAGTGTCGGAGTGTGGGGAGCTAGTGTCCTCGTGGGGGGAGCTGGCCTCCACTTGCAGGATCGTTGGCGCCACCAGAGGCAGCGTATAGTAAGCTCCTCTGTTGCGTCCATGAGGCACCAGCATGCCCTTCTCCACCAGGCCGCTGAGCATCTGGGTGATATCGACCCGATGCAGGGCCAGCACCTCGAAGAGGCTGGTGTGCTGTGTCATGGGTCAGTCCAGCCGAACGACTTTCAGCGATTCGATGCCGCGGTTATCGACGATCTTCACCGCGATGCAGCGGTTGTCGCCGGGCTCGAAGGGCAGCGACCTGGTGCCGTGATACTGGCCCAGCAGCTCCTCGTTGAGCTCGGCGCGGATATCCTTCTTGAGCTTGTACCAGCCATCCTTCTTGCCAGCCATGGGGAAGAACACCTGGCGCGGGTAGAGGGAACGGTCGTCGTAGTCGGTATCCAGCTCCCACACGGCGATGTCGCGTTTGCCGCCGGACTTGAGCTCGCCGCTCTTGGTATCGAAGTAGTCAAAACCATGCACCTCGACCTGCAGCTTGCCGTCCATGAGGGTATGCACCTCGACGTCCGGTTGGCCCATCAGCCAGAAGGACTCGTTACTGCGCGCGTTCTTCTTGAGGTCTTCGGTGAGCAGATCGGTGTTCATCTGTACCTTGAGGGCCTGGATGCCCTTGATGCTGTCGATATCCTTGGCCGCCTCCGGATCGAAGGTGAAGGCACAGAACACCAGCAGCTTGGGCAGCGGGAAGAGGTCGCCGGCCTCGTTCTTGGCGATCTCCACCTGGCGCTGTTCCAGGGCGGCGTACTCAGGGCCGAAGCTGACGGCGACCCGTTCACCGGTCTCCGCGACGGTGCCCACGGCATGCAGGTACTTGGCGCCGGGCAGGGTCTCCAGATCCATCAGCTTGAGGTGCTGGCCCCCCTTGCCGCGGATGCCGGCCTTGAGCAGCTCCTCACGCCACTGAGCATGGCGGGAGGTGGCCCCGGAGCGCGCCACGGCGACGTCGGCCTCCTTGGGCTGCTCGGCCTCGTCCAGGCCCAGCACGGTGGCGAAGGGCACTGCCTCCACGGTGAAGGGGCCGGTGATGCGCAGCTTGTCGCGGCTCACCTCGGGCTGGTCGTAGAGCACCTCCTGGCCGGCGTGGTTGGCGATGCTCTCGTCCATGCGGCGCTGCATGGCCTGGCGGGCGCTGTGGAAAGCGTCAAAGAACGTTTTAGTGGCCTCCGGCCACTCGTCGGGATAATCGAAAGGGACCTCCCACTCGAGCAGCTCGTTGACCTTGGCAGTCTCACCCGAGGGAAGCGTGACCGTCTTGCTATCGGGTGCGGCGAAGTCGACCTTGTCCCCCTTGCGGCCGCCCTCGGTCACGGTGAAGGTGATGGGCTCGTCTTTAAGAGACAGGTTCAGATCGGCCAGAGCTTTCTCGATGCTTGGATGGTACTGCTCGTAGAGCTCATCGATCTCCGGGTTGTTGGCGATCGACTTCAGGGTGATATGCGGGACCGTCTTGTAGATAAAGCCGCCACCCAGCCCCTCGTGGGGATACTTCAGCTCGTAATAGTCGTAGCTGGCGGTCATCAGCCGCTGCTTGGCCAGGGTGACGGCCACCCGAGAGGTATCGCAGGTGACCCAGCGGCGGCCCCACTTCTCGGCCACATAGGCGGTGGTGCCGGAGCCGCAGGTAGGGTCCAGTACTAGATCGCCGGGGTCGGTAGACATTAATAGGCAACGCTCTACGACTTTTGGCGAAGTCTCTACAACATATTTCTTATCACTAGAAAAACCAGCAATCCCGGTATCTTCCCAAAGGTTGGTATAGGAAATAGCCGGGTAGTCATCCGCAAACTGTATAAACCTTAAAGAGTTTCCTGCCTGACAAAGCCTACCAGCTCTTCGCAATCTTTCCTGGCCTATCTCAATAGTTCTCCACCCTCTAGGCAATGGGCTAAATTCTTGCCCAAAGCATGGAAAGTCATAAACAGTGGTAGGCTTTTGGGAAGTTAGATCCGATCGAGTTAACAACCCGTCAACATCAGATTCTTCAGCCCTAACGACTTGTCCTTTATCGCTAATTTTTAGAGAATAAGAATCCACAAATGATTTGCTATCTGATTTCTTCCTGAATATGTGACGGAATTTCACATTTTCTGAATTCTTCGCATACCAGACAATGTAGTCAACAACCTCAGGAAGGTTGGTTGTTTTTCCTTCTGGGCTATTACTGCTCGATGTCTTCACAAACGGGATGATAGATACCCTATTTGCATAGCCATAAACCTCATCCATCAGCTCTCTTACATGATGCAGGTTCTCATCCGAAATCTGCACAAATACGGACCCGCTATCACTCAGCAGTTCCCTCGCCAGCAGCAGCCGGTCGCGCAGATAGGTGAGATAGGAGTGAATGCCGAGCTCCCAGGTATCCCGGAAGGCCTTGATCATCTCCGGCTCCTGGGTCAGGTCCTCGTCCTTGCGATCCTTCACATCCCGCTTGTTCGTGAACGGCTGGAAATTGGAGCCGTATTTGATGCCGTAGGGCGGGTCGATATAGATCATCTGCACCTGCCCCGCCATGCCCTCCTTCTGCAGCATGGAGTTCATCACCAAGAGCGAGTCCCCGGCGATCAGGCGGTTGGCCCAGTCGCGCTCGTGCTTGTAGAAGTCGATGGCCTCACGCAGCGGCAGATTCTCGAAGGGGGCGTGGAACATGTCGGGCTGGAAGGCACTACCCCCCTTCTTGCCTGCCTTCATGCGCTTCTGCACCTCGCCGAGGATGGTGGCTGGGTCGATGCGCTCGTGGACGTGCAGGGAGACGGTATCCACCTCGAAGCTGGTGCGCTCGGCCTTGCCGCTCCACTGCAGGTAGGGGGACTGCCGACGCTTGAGCTCCTCGAGCGCGGCCTTCATCTGCTCCTGGTCACCGGAGGCCAGGGCATCGTCGATCAGCGCCTCGACCTGGGCACGGTTGGCGGAGGAGTCGAACTGCAGCTCCGGGTCCAGGTGGGGGTCGTAGGCCCAGGTGGTAGTCTCCTCAACCCCGTCGCTGGCGGTATCCACCATGCCCACGTGAGGGTTGTTCTTGCGCTTCTCGTCATAGCGGTAGGAGAGCACCTCAGCGTGGTCGGGCTTGTTCTGGCGCGGCTTGGTGGTCCGCCTCGGTTTGGCCTGCTGCTGGCTCAGCGGCAGCTCGGCGGGGACCTCCTGCATCTGCAGGGTGAGGTCGGGGGCCGCGGATTCAGGGGCCGGCGCTTCTTGCGGGGCCGAAGCAGCGAGACGATACACCGAGCCGCCCCGGCCGCGCCCCTTGCCCAGCACGCCCTCCTCGATCAAGCCGTCGCGGACTTGCTCGTAGTCGAGCTTGTCGACCTCGCCTGCCTCTTCGCCGAGCCGCTTGAGCAGCCTGGCGTTGCCGATGGTGCTGCCGTCATCGGGCACGAGGGCGAGAATCAGCTCACGTAGCTGGGCGTCGGTCTGGCTCATGGGGCGTCCCTGTCGTTCTGGCGGCGATGAATGCGCTTGGCCGGCTGATGATACAGGCCATCATGGTGAATCGGCAGAGCGAGCTTGCGGCTCGAGCAGCTGCTGCCAGGCCTCGATTACCACCTGGCGGTGCGCCTGGAAGGTCTCGTTATGGCCGCGGGCGGGCTCGCGGGTCAGGGCGGCCCGATGGGCGGCGCTGCGCAGGGCCAGGTAGGCCTCGCGCAATCGCCGGCAGGTCTCGGCCGGCAGGCGCTCGGTGGCCTCGAGAGTCTCGAGGATGCGCATGTTGTCGCTGTAGACCAGCAGCTCCGGCGTCTCGTGGCCCATGGCCAGCACGGCGTACTGGCAGAGGAACTCGAGGTCGACCATGCCGCCGGGGTCGTGCTTGAGGTCGAATTCCCCCTCCCCGCGCTTGCCGCCCAGGTGGTCGCGCATCTTGTGGCGCATCTTGACCACTTCCTCGCGCAGCGATTCGAGGTCGCGCTTTCGGCCAAGAATCTCGCCGCGAAGCGCGTCGAAGCGCTCGGCCAGGCGCGGCTGGCCAGCCACCACCCGGGCGCGCACCAGGGCCTGGTGCTCCCAGGTCCAGGCCTGCTCGCGCTGGTAGTCGGCGAAAGCCGAGAGCGTCGAGACCAGCAGCCCCGAGTTGCCCGAGGGGCGCAGGCGCATGTCCACATCAAAGAGGCTGCCCGCCGGGGTCACGGCGGTGAGCAGGTGGATGATGCGCTGGCCCAGCCGGGTGAAGAAGACGGCGTTGTCGATGGGTCGCTGGCCGTCGGTGGTGCCCTGGATCGCGCCGTCGTGAAGGAACACCAGATCCAGGTCGGAGCTGTAACTCAGCTCGATGCCGCCGAGCTTGCCGTAGCCGACCACCAGGAATTCCGGCTCGCTGCCGCAGCGCCCCTCCTCGCGACGTTCCGGAAAGCCGTGCTTGCGGGTCAGATGCTTCCAGGCCATGGCCAGCACCGCTTCCAGGACCACCTCGGCGATATAGGTGAGATAATCGCTGACCTTCATCAGGTGGCGGGTGCCGGCGATGTCGGAGGCCGCCACGTGCAACACCTGAGCATGCTTGAAGACCCGTAGGGCCTCGAGCTGGGCCTCCTCGTCATCCTCGGGAAGCCGCCCCAGGGCCTGGCGCAGCTCGTCGGCCAGGCGCTCCTTGTCGGCCGGGGTGTAGAGGGTCTCGGGCGTCAGCAGTTCGTCGAGCAGGATGGGATGGCGGGCAAGCTGGGCGGCGATCCAGGGACTGGCGCTGCACAGCTTCATCAGGTGTCCCAGGGCATCCGGGTTCTCGCGCAGCAGCGCCAGGTAGGCGGTGCGTCGCAACACCGCCTCGACCAGCGGCAGCACCCGCTCCAGGGCGATGTCCGGCGTCTCGCTGGCGGCCACGGCATCGAGCAGCAGCGGTATCAGGGCCTCGAGTCGCTCGAAGCCGATGCGCTGCATGGCCTGCACCTGGCGGGACTGGCGCAGCGCCTCGAGCCGCCGCAGCGCGGCCTGCGGCTCCGCCAGGCCGGCCTCTTCCAGCAGTGCCCGGGCCTCGTCGTCTTCCAGCTCGCCGCGCCACAGCGCGCGCCACTCCTCCAGGGCGACGGCGCCGGAAGCCTGGTCGGCGTCCGCGCCTTCGTCCAGCGCCTCCTCGGGCTCGGCGATCACCGCATCGAAGTGCCGGCGCACCCGTTCGCGCACCTCGTCAAGGCACGCGATCACTGCCGGCCAGTCCTCCATGTCCAGCGCCAGGGCCACCCGCTCGCGGTCGATGTCATCGTCGGGCAGGGTCTGGGTCTGGCGATCCTCCAGGGCCTGCAGCACATGCTCCAGGTCGCGCAGGAAGACGTAGTCGGGCTCGAGCTCGTCGACCACCTCCACGGGCAGCAGGCCCAGCTCGGGCAGACGCTCCAGGGCGCTCTTCAGCGAGGTGACCTGCAGCTCGGTGTCACGACCGCCGCGGATCAGCTGGAAGGCCTGGACCACGAACTCCACCTCGCGGATGCCCCCGCGACCGAGCTTGATGTTGCTCTGCATGCCCTTGCGCCGCACCTCGCGGTTGATCATCGACTTGAGCTCGCGCAGCGACTCGATGGCGCCGAAGTCCAGGTACTTGCGATAGACGAAGGGCCGCAGGCTGGAGAGCAGCTCGGCGCCCGCGCCCAGGTCGCCGGCGACGGGTCGGGCCTTGAGCATGGCGTAGCGCTCCCACTCGCGCCCCTGGTCCTGGTAGTAGCCAGTGAGCGAGGAGAAGCTGCCCACCAAGGGGCCGCCGTCGCCCAGCGGGCGCAGGCGCATGTCGACGCGGAAGGCGAAGCCGTCGGCGGTCACCGCGTCCAGCGCGGTGATCAGCTTCTGCCCCAGCTTGGTGAAATACTCCTGGTGATCCAGCGACTTGCGCCCGCCCTCGGTCTCACCCTTCTCGGGGAAGGCGAAGATCAGGTCGATATCGGAGGAGAGGTTCAGCTCGCCGGCGCCGAGCTTGCCCATGCCCAGCACCACCAGCCGCTGCTCGCTGCCGTCGCGGCGCGGGGCGGGCCGCCCCCAGCGTGGCGCAACATGGGCCTCGAGCCAGGCCAGGGCCGCCTCCAGGCAGGTCTCGGCGAGGCGCGACACCGCGGCGCCGGTGGCCCACATGTCGATCCCCGGGGGGCGGGTCAGGTCGCGCCAGACGATGCCCAGCAGGCGAGCACGGCGAAAGCGGCGGATGGCGCCCTGCAGGGTCGCCTCGTCCTCGGCGGCCTCGAGGCGCTCGTTAAGCCACTCGCGCAGCGCCTCTGCGGTGGGCGTGGCGTCCAGCTCGCCGCTGGCATCCAGGTACAGCAGCCACTCCGGGTAGCGCACCAGGGTTTCGACGGCGAAGCTCGACACGGCCAGCACCCGGGCCAGCTGATGACGCCGTGAATCCGACAGCGCCAGCCAATCCTCCAGCGGGGAGTCGCTGCCGTTCATGTCGGCCAGGTTGTCGGCCTGCTCCAGCGCGCTCGCCAGCCGGTCACGGGCGTGCGCCAGGGGCGCCCTCAGGGGCTGGGGAATGTCATCCAGCGGCAGGAAGTCATCGGGCAGGGCCATGGGCGTCTCGTATCAGGTTTGCGGATGCTTCCAGCATAGCGAAGCCGACCGCGCCCCATAACCCGGGCTAGGCGAGGAATTTCTGCCAGGCCAGCAGCCCCCAGGTCAGGCCGGCGACGCACAGCGAGAGCATCACCGCCGCCGAGCCGATGTCCTTGGCGCGGCCCGAGAGCTCGTGATGCTCGCTGCCGATGCGGTCGACGACGCTCTCGATGGCGCTGTTGAGCAGCTCCACGATCAGCACCAGCAGGCAGCTGCCGACCAGCAGAATCCACTCCACGGGCCCCTGGCCGAGCCACCCGGTGAACGGCAGCAACACCGCGCAAGCCGCGAGCTCATGGCGGAAGGCCGCCTCGTGGCGAAAGGCCGCGCCGAGCCCCTTGAGGGAGTAGCGAGTGGAGTGCAACAGGTGCTGCCAGCCGGTGTGACTTGACTTCATGCCGAACGCTCCGCGCTATCAGTGGGCATCGATCATCGCCTCGAGGTCGGCGGAAAGCGGATCGAGCACCTGCTGCCAGTTGAGCCAGGGGGTCGTCGAGGTGCCGTTGACGAGCGCGGCGAACACGCCCCACTGCCCGCTGCGGGTGCGGAAGTAGCCGCCCGCGGCGCGTACCGCCACCGGCTGGTTGAGGGTGCCGGTCTTGATCATGACCTGCCGCTGGAAGGTCATCGAGCCGCGGCGCAGGAAGCGCATCACGCCGTTGGCCGGCGATTGCAGCGCGGCGACGAAGCTGGGAAAGAGCGCCGGCCGGTGGTACATGCTCTCCAGCAGCACGGTGATGCCCGCCGCCGAGGTGCGATTCTCCGGGGTCAGGCCACTGCCGCTGCGCAGGGTCACGGGGCCATGGCCGGGCAGGCCGGCCACGAAGGCCTCCAGCACCCCGCCAGCCTGCACCAGGCTGGCTCGCGGCGACGCCACCAGGTTGAGCGCCAGCTGGTCGGCCATGAAGTTGTTCGAGTAGTTGAGGGTGCGCAGCAGCAGCTCCTGCAGCGGCTCGCTGTCCACCTCGGCCAGGGAGCGGGCGCCGGCCGGTGGCTCGGTGGCCGCCACGGCGCTGCCGTCGCGCACCTCGATACCCGCCTGTTCCAGCATCGCCAGCAGGGTGGACGCCGCCTGGCGCGCCGGGTCGGAACTGGCCCGGTAGAGGGTGCGGGGCTGGGCATTGGTGGAGATCTGCCCGCTCACCACCATCACGTCGCCGCTGTCGCGCAGCACGCGCTCGGCCGTGATCCGGGTACCGCTGTCGTCGGGCTGGGTCTCGACGCGGTTGTCGACTCCCACGATCGGCGCCTGGCTGTCGCAGCTGGTGATGCGGGCAGGCGCGCCGGCCACGGCGGCGGGCGCCACGCTGACACACCAGCTGCCATAGTTGACCCCCGCCGAGGAGAGCAGCGCGCTGTAGGCATTGGCCGCGCGGGAGTGGGCCTGGCAGCGGTCGGTGGTGATGCACTCCACCGGGCCATAGCGCCACTGGCTGACCACCAGGCGCCCCGCGACCCGGCGCACGCCGGCCTGGTGCAGGCGCTGGGTGAGCCGCCACAGATCCTCGCTGGTCAGCATCGGGTCGCCGCCGCCGTCGAACACCAGGTCGGCGTTCAGCACGCCGTGCGCATCGGGCTCGGCCAGGCTCACCAGCCGGGTGGTGAAGCGGTGCTGCGGCCCCCAGCGATCCAGCGCCGCCGCCGCCAGGTAGAGCTTGGATACCGAGGCCGGTGACAGCTGGCGCTCGGGCGCGATGGCGCCAAGGGTCTCGCCGCTGTCCAGCAAGCGGGCCTCGGCACCGAGCAGGAAGCCCTTGTCGGCCAGCTTGGCCAGGTGGGTGAAGCCGTTCGCCTGGGCAAACAGCGGCAGCAGCGTCAGCAGCATGCAGAGCAGCGGGCGGCGTGGCACAAAACCTCCAGCGAGATGGGAAGTGCTCAGCTTAATGGGACGAGACGGAAGAGAACACCTGGATCACCACCACGCCGCCAACGATCATGGCCAGGCCCAGCAGTGCCGGCAGGTCCGGCTTCTCGCCATAGACCACGATGCCCACCAGGGTCACCAGCACGATGCCCAGTCCCGCCCAGAAGGCGTAGGCGATGCCCACCGGCATGCTGCGCAGCACCAGGGCGAGCAGGTAGAAGGCCAGCCCGTAGCCGATGACCACCGCCACGCTGGGCCACAGCCGAGTGAAGCCCGCCGAGGCCTTGAGCGCACTGGTGGCGATGACCTCGGCGACGATCGCCAGGGCCAGGAACAGGAAGGCCATCAGTCGCGCTCCTCCACGCTGGGCAGCGCGCCGCCGGGCACCAGCCCGGGAGCGTGGGGCAGCTCGACCACCAGCCGCCACAGCGCCTGCCCGCTGGCATGGTACTTGTGCTCGAAGGGGGTCAGGCAGGCCTCGCCCGGTGCGAAGGGTTGCGCCTCGGCCGCCACCCCGGTGGCCTGGGTCACCGCCAGGGCGAACTCCTCCACGTAGAGCCGCCAGTTGGAGCGCAGCTCCAGGCGTCCGCCCAGCGCCAGGATCACCGGCAGCACCGGGTGGCCCTGCCAGCGCATCTTGAGGTGGGCAGCCTTGGGATAGGGGTTGGGATAAAGCAGGTAATGCTGCGCCGGCCGCCAGCCCTCGGCCAGTGCCAGGCGCCAGAAATCCACCAGCTCGGCCCGTACCAGCAGGGCATTGTCCGGCAGCCGGCCATGGTCGCGGGAGAGGCGATCGGCGCTGCGATCCACGCCGATCACCGCGGCGGCCGGGTGTTGCGCGGCCAGCCGGCGCGTCGAGAGCCCCACGCCGCATCCCGCATCGAGGATCAGCGGCGCGGCGCCGCGCCGATGGCGCCACTGCTGGGCTCGGGCAAAGGCCTCGCGGGTGTGCGCGGCGAGCGGCTTGCGCAGCGGATGCGCCAGAGCCCGGGTGACGCGGCGGGCCAGGTCCTGGTGGGGGAGGGTCTGGCGGCTGACGATGGATCGCGAACAGGCAGTCATGGCAGCGGGCTCAGCGGCGATAGCAAAGAAAGTAGGCGCATTCTATCAGCCATGGCTCCGCCGCGCAGGAGCGCCGGCATGACGCCGCCACGAGCCGGATGCTATGATCCATGACCAGAAAGCGAACCATTTAGCCCCGAAATACATCGCATCGATAGACATCGCACAACGAGGAACCCGGCTTGCCACATTTACCGGTGATCGTGGGCATGGGCGGCGTGAATCCCGCCGGCCGAACCTCGGGCCATCAGGCGTTTCGCCGCACCGTGCTCGATGCCCTGCCCGACGACCTCCAGGCCCGCACCCTGCTGGGCCTGGCGGCGATGATGCGCCTGGCCGACTGCCAGGCAGAGGGTGCCTGGCATGATGCCCAGGGCCGGCCGCTGGACGCCGCCGGGATCGTCGCACAGACCCGCCAACAGGTACTCGACCACACCCTGATCCGGCGCATCGAAGATCCCCGCTTCAACGAGGAAGGGCTGCCTGGCAACCGCAAGGCGAGCCTCGTGCTGGACTCCCCCCTGACCTTCCGTATCCGCCGTCGCCAGCTGCCCGATGATCTGCCTCCCACCTGGCAGATCAAGGAACTGGACCGCCACAATCTCGAGGTCACCGTTCCGGCCGGCAGCATGGAAGTGCTGCTGCCCGAGACACGCCAGGCCCAGGTACGCACCGCCGGCCAGCTGCCATCTGGCTTCGAGCCCAGCCATCTCTACCGCAGCGTGCATCACCCGCGGGGGCTGGCGATGACCGTGTTCGCCGCCAGCGACTGCCTGGGCGATAGCGGCATGGCCTGGGAAAGCCTGCGCGACCGCCTGGACCCCGACGAGGTCGCCGTCTATGCCGGCAACTCCATCGGGCAACTCGACGACGAGGGCTGGGGCGGCCTACTCAAGAGCTTCACCTCCGGCAAGCGCGCCACCTCCAAGCAGATGCCGCTGGGCTACGGCCAGATGCCCGCCGACTTCATCAATGCCTATGTGCTGGGCAGCGTGGGGGGCACCGGGGCGGCGCTGGGCGCCTGTGCCAGCTTCCTCTATAACCTGCGTCTGGGGGTCGAGGACATCCGCGCCGGGCGCCGCCGGGTGGTGATGGTGGGGACCGCCGACTCACCGATCACCCCCGAGGTCATCGAGGGCTTTCGCACCATGGGGGCGCTGGCCGATGACGACGGCCTCAAGGCCCTGGATGCCCTGGAGCTGCTCACCGACGCCGACTACCAGCGAGCCTGCCGGCCCTTCGCCCGCAACTGCGGCTTCACCATGGGCGAGGCTAGCCAGTTCATCATGCTGATGGACGACGCCCTGGCCCTGGAGACCGGTGCCGAGATCCTCGGCAGTGTGCCGAGCGTTTTCGTCAATGCCGACGGCTGGAAGCGTTCGATCTCTGCTCCCGGCATCGGCAACTACATCTCGCTGGCCAAGGCGGCGGCATTGGTGCGCGACATGCTGGGCGAGACGGCCCTGCGCGAGCGCACTTTTCTGCATGCGCATGGCACCAGCACGCCCAAGAACCGCATCACCGAATCCCACGTCTTCGACCAGGTGGCCCGTGCCCATGGCATCACGGCGTGGCCGGTGGTGGCGATAAAGGCGTTCGTCGGCCACTCCCAGGGCAGTGCCGCCGGCGACCAGCTGGCCAGCGCGCTGGGCAGCTTCGCTCATGGGCTGCTGCCGGGCATCTTCACCCTGGATGCGGTGGCCGACGACGTCCATGCCGAGCGCCTGAGACTGTTCCGCGAGCCACTGCCCTTCGTGGCCGACGCCACCTTCATCAACGCCAAGGGTTTCGGCGGCAACAATGCCACCGGCGTGGTGCTCTCCCCGGCGGTGACCGAGCGGCTGATGGTGCAGCGTCACGGCCAGGCCGCCATAGCCGCCTGGCAGGCGCGCCGCGAGGCCACCCGCGAGACCGCCGCCGCCTATCACCAGGCCGCCGACCGCGGCCACTTCGTGGCCCGCTACCGCTTCGGTGAAGGCGTGCTGGAAGGGCCCGAGCTCAAGGTGGGCCGAGACGCCATTCACATTCCCGGCTATGCCAGGGCGGTATCGCTGGCCGTGGACAATCCCTTCGGACGACTCGATGACGGAGACCCGCGATGAACACCGCCATCTATCCCGGCACCTTTGACCCCATCACCAATGGCCACTTCGACCTGATCGAACGTGCCGCCCGGCTGTTCGACAAGGTGGTGGTGGCCATCGCCACCAGCCCCGGCAAGGGGCCTGTGCTGGACATCGACACCCGTATCGCCCTGACCCGCGAGGTGGTGGCGGGCCTTGACAACGTCGAGGTGGTGGGCTTCTCGGGGCTGATGACCGAATTCATGAAGCAGCAGCAGGCCCGCGTGCTGCTGCGCGGGCTAAGGGCGGTGTCGGACTTCGAGTACGAGCTGCAGCTGGCCAACATGAACCGCGCCCAGATGCCGGAGCTGGAGACGGTCTTCCTCACCCCGGAAGTGGAGAACTCCTACATCTCCTCGACCCTGGTGCGCGAGATCGCCCGACTCGGCGGCGATGTCTCCAAGCACGTGCATCCCAGGGTCGCCGAGACGCTGAAGAGCCATTACAATACCTGACCATGAAGCTCGGGATTGTCCCCATCCCGGGACCGCTTGCCGGCCAGCGACATCCGTGAGGTACCCCCATGGCCCTGATGATCACCGACGAGTGCATCAACTGCGACGTCTGCGAACCCGAATGCCCCAACGGCGCCATCTCGCCAGGGGAGGAGATCTATGTCATCGACCCGGGCCTGTGCACCGAGTGCGTGGGCCACTACGACGAGCCCCAATGCCAGCAGGTCTGTCCAGTGGACTGCATTCCGCTGGACCCGTCGCGCAAGGAGAGCCGTGACGCGCTGATGGAGAAGTACCAGCTCATCACCGCGGCCTGAGCCGTTCGACGCTAGCACGGCCAATGGCGCCCCGCTCATCGAGCGGGGCGCTTGTCGTCTGATACCGTGCCTAAACAGCCGGTCGAGGGAGTGGCTATAGCGGTCTGTGCGTTGACGAAGTCTCCCGTGCTGGGTAGCGCAACCCTCTGAGGTTGCGCTACTTTCTGTCAGGCACATGAAGATTCAACAACAGAAGAAGGAAAACCCCATGCTCAAGGCCCTATCGCGGCCAGCCGTTAAGCTGGTCGATAAGTACCTGCCTGACCCTTACATCTTCGTCCTGCTGCTGACGATCATCGCCGCCGCCGCCGCCATCGCCGTGGAGCGCCAGAGTCCTCTGGCGGTGATGCGCTTCTGGGGTGATGGCTTCTGGAACCTGCTGACCTTCTCGATGCAGATGCTGCTGGTGCTGGTCACCGGCTTCATGCTGGCCAGCTCGCCGCCCATCAAGCGCCTGCTGCAGAAGCTGGCCGGCATGGCCAACAACGCCGGCGCCGCCATCCTGCTGGTGACCCTGGTCTCGCTGGTCGCCAGCTGGATCAACTGGGGCTTCGGCCTGGTGGTTGGCGCGCTGTTCGCCAAGGAGCTGGCCCGCCTGGTGCGCGTCGACTATCGCCTGCTGGTGGCCAGCGCCTACTCCGGCTTCGTCGTCTGGCACGGCGGCCTGGCCGGCTCCGTGCCGCTGGTGATCGCTACCGAGGGGCACTTCGCCGCCGAGCAGATCGGCGTGATCGGCACCGGCGAGACGATCTTCTCGCTGTTCAACATCGCCATCGTGCTGTGCCTGTTCGTGGCGGTACCGCTGGTCAACCGTTTGATGCTCCCTGATGAGAACGAGAGCGTCTATATCGATCCCAAGCTGCTGGGTGAGGACGAAGAGACACGCGTTCGCATCACTCGTCCCGCCGAGCGACTGGAGAACAGCACCACCCTGGCCTGGCTGGTGGGCATTCCCGGGCTGCTCTTCCTGGTCGACCATTTCGTCTTTCGTGGCGGCGGCCTCAACCTGAACGTGGTCAATTTCCTGTTCCTGTTCCTGGCCATCGTGCTGCACCGCACACCCCGCAGCCTGCTGGAAAGCCTCCATGAGGCGATCAAGGGCGGCGCCGGCATCGTCATCCAGTTCCCCTTCTATGCCGGGATCATGGCGATCATGGTGCAGTCGGGGCTGGCCGAGAGCATGTCGCAGGCACTCGTCTCCTTTGCCACCGAGGCCTCCCTGCCCTTCTGGTCCTTCATCAGTGCCGGCATCGTCAATATCTTCGTGCCCTCCGGTGGTGGCCAGTGGGCCGTGCAGGCGCCGGTGATGATACCCGCCGCCCAGGCGCTGGGCGTGGACATGCCTCGGATCGCCATGGCCGTGGCCTGGGGAGACGCCTGGACCAACCTGCTGCAACCCTTCTGGGCCCTGCCGGTGCTCGGCATCGCCGGCCTCAAGGCCAAGGACATCATGGGCTTCTGCCTGATCCAGCTGTTCATTACCGGTATCATCATCGCCGTGGGCTTGACCTGGTTCTGATTCCGGTCACCACCACGACATCTAACGCCTTGCCCCCCTGGTGGGGGCAAGGCGTTATGCTATGGGAAACCTCAAAGGAGCATGACCATGGATGACCAGCCGCTGAGCGGCCAGCACGAGCTGTCGATGACGGTACTGATGACCCCGGACATGGCCAACTTCAGTGGCAAGGTGCATGGTGGCGCCATCCTCAAGAAACTCGATGAGGTGGCCTACGCCTGTGCCAGCCGCTATGCCGGCCATTACGTGGTGACGCTGTCCGTGGACCAGGTACTGTTCAAGCAGCCGATCCATGTCGGCGAGCTGGTCACCTTTCTGGCCAGCGTCAATCATGTGGGCAGTTCATCCATGGAGATCGGCATCAAGGTAGTCGCCGAGGATATCCGCCGGAAGGTGATCCGCCATACCAACAGTTGCTACTTGACCATGGTGGCGGTGGACGACACCGGCAAGCCGGCGCGGGTGCCGCCCTTGAAGCTAGAGACGCGCCTCCAGAAGCTACGTTTCGAGAAGGCGGCGCTGCGCAAGAAACTGCGCAAGCAGGCCGAAGAGGAGGAACGCCGTACCCAGGCCCAGCACGGCGATCCTTGAACGGCACGGTGTTCCTCGAAGCTTAGCTGGCGGCATCCTGAACGGCTTCGCCACCTTCTTCGATATCCTGCCCGGCACCGCGGAGGGTATTGCAGCCGCTGAGCAAGAAAAGGGTGAACAGGGAGACCAGGATCAGTGCAATCGTCCGTTTCATTGGCGCGTCCTCGTGATGGTTACGTTGGTATACAGGAATGACTCCTTCAATCTAGCACGTTCGTCGGCGATGCCCACCCTGCTCATCCCAGCAGCAGCCGCAGGATGATCGCCAGGATCACCGCGATGGTCAGCCACTTGACCACGAACGCCCCGCGCGGGCTCATGTTGACCTTCACCGCCAGCCAGGCGCCCAGCATGCTGCCGGCGGCCAGCACCAGGCCGTAGCCCCAGCGCACCTGGTCGTCGATCAGGAAGATGGCCAGTGCCGGCAGCGTATAGACCAGCACGATCAGCACCTTGAAGACGTTCACCTGGGCCAGGTCGATCTTCAGCATGCGGTAGAGCACCACGATGAACAGGATGCCCACCCCGACCTGGATGAAGCCGCCATAGAGACCGATCGCGAACATCGCCAGGTAGACCGTCGGCGTGAGGTGTGCCGGGGTCAGGGTGCGGGTCTCTAGCCGTGGCTGGGGGAGCAGCATCAGCACCGCTGAGCAGGCCATGACCGTGATCAGGATTGCCTTGAAGAGCGCATCACCGGTCTGCAGGGCCAGCCAGGCACCGAGCAACGAGCCGGCCACCGCCGGCACCGAGAGGCGCAGCGAAAGCCCCACATAGCGGGCGCCGGCATGCAAGAAGCTGGTCACCGCGGAGACGCTCTGCAGCGCGATCGAGACCCGGTTGGTGCCATTGGCCGCCTGGGGCGGCAAGCCTAGAAACATCAGCAGTGGCAGGGTCAGCATCGAGCCCCCGGCAGAGAGCACATTGATGAAGCCGGCCAGGGCCCCGATCACCAACAGGGCAAGTGCCTCAAGCAGCGTCATGACAACATCCATTGTGGCGGGTAGAAGATAGGCAGCCCAGCATACCGGGGCAGCGCTGCCGGGGGAATCTGCCCCGAGGGCGTGGGGTATGCCATGATGGCGGATACACAGAGAGCCTAGGCAAGAGGAGAGCCGTGATGTCGAAATTCGAACCCGATGCTCGCTTGGTGGAGGACAGCTACCCGGTCACCGAACTGCCGCTGTGCCAGCTGAGGCTGATGGACGATGCGCGCTTTCCCTGGCTGGTACTGATACCGCGGCGCCCCCAGGTCAGCGAGGTGTTCGAGCTCGACGCCGAGACCCAGCAGCAACTGTGGCGGGAGGCCACTGCGGTCGGCAGGGCCATGCTGACTGCCCTGGGCGGTGACAAGCTCAACATCGCCAGCCTGGGCAATGTCGTGGCCCAGTTGCACGTGCATGTCATCGTTCGGCGTCGTGGCGATGCTGCCTGGCCGGCGCCGGTGTGGGGCCATGGCCAGGCCGAAGCCTACGACCTAGACCGCCTGGCCGACATGCGGGCCCGTATCCTGGCCGTGGTGGAGAGCCTGAACCTCGCCTCAGGGCTGTAGCCGCGCCTGCAGGTCCGTGAGCAGGGGGTCCACCACGCTGGGGGGCAGGGGTCGACCGCCGCGGGTAGCAATCACGCTGACCCGGCTGCCATTTTGCTGGCCAGCCACGCGCAGCGCGACGCCATAACCTGGCATACGCGCCAGCTCTGCCTCCAGGCGCCCCAGTTCGCCGTCAGCATGGCGGATTACGTAGCCGCGCTCCATCAGCAGCGCCATGGCCTCGCGCAGGGTGACCTCGGGCGCTGCCGCCAGTTGCGTCACCCGGGGCTCGGGTGAAGGCGACGTGGCACAGCCGACCAGCCAGGCGGCCAGCAAAATGACGAGAGTGGGTCGCATCATGACGCCTCCTTGGCCGGCACGGCCTCGATGGCCGCGCGCAACTCGCGGCAGAAATCGGCATCGCTGGCACTGCGCGACTCGCGAAGATCCCCGCGCCAGTCGATCAGGCGGATGTTGCGGGTGACCTGCAACTGCTCTTCATCGACCACCACCGAGACCCGCTCGATGCGCGAGGCCTCGTCGACGCCCAGGTCGCCGCCGCCGAAGCCGATCATCATGCCAGAGGAGACATGGCCACCGCTGCCGCCCAGCACAAAGCCGCCAAGACGCGGCAGGCGCTCGACGCCATTGTCGTGATAGATGGTGTTACGGGCACGCTCGGCGCTGACCAGCCCCAGCGACGCATCGGTATGGCGTATCAGAAAGCCCTGTTCCTCCAGGGCCGTAACCACCCGGTTCAGGCTGTCGTCGGGTCCGGCCGGCCAGCGGCACTCCTCGGACGGGGCAGGTTGGGCCACAGGCAGGGTGGTCGGTGTCACCTGGCAACCGGCCAGCGCCGCCGCAAGCGGCAATAGCAGCCATGCACGCATGGGATGATCTCCGCAGAAGGTAAGCAACAGTCTACGCCCGAAACCGGCGGCGATGAAGCCTTCGCGCCTTCGGGGTTCTGTCCGGTGTACGCTGCCGTTACGCTGAAGATGCCTGCCACATGAGAGAACCGCGATGAAGATCCTGATCTGCCCGGACAGCTTCAAGGATGCCTTGCCTGCCGCCGCTGCCGCTCAGGCGATCGCCGTAGGGGCGCGACGCGCCGGCGATGACATCGAGGCCCTGGAATGCCCGCTGGCCGATGGCGGCGAAGGCAGCCTCGATGCCCTGCTGGCCGCCACCGGCGCCGAGCGCCGCTCGGCCGAGGTCCAAGACGCCCTGGGTCGCCTGCGCCGCGCCGACTGGGGCTGGCACCCCGAAAGCCGCACCGCCTACGTGGAGCTGGCCGAGGCCAGTGGGCTGCAGGCGCTGGCGCCCGAGGAGCGCAGCGCCCTGCACAGCACCACCTTCGGCGTCGGCGAACTGATCCGCGAGGCACTGGATGCCGGTGCCAAGCGGCTGCTGCTGACCCTCGGCGGCAGCGCCACCAATGATGGCGGCACGGGGATGCTTGCCGCCCTGGGGGCGCGACTGCGTGACGGCCAGGGCCGCGACCTGACCCCGGGCGGTGCCGCCCTGGCCGAGCTGGCCGTTCTCGACCTGGACGGCCTCGACCCGCGCTTGACCGGCCTGCAGGTCGAGGCTGCAGTGGACGTGGACAACCCGCTGCTCGGCGAGCGCGGCGCCAGTGCGGTCTTCGGCCC
Source organism: Halomonas ventosae (assembly GCF_004361885.1). GTDB lineage: Bacteria > Pseudomonadota > Gammaproteobacteria > Pseudomonadales > Halomonadaceae > Halomonas > Halomonas ventosae_C. The sequence goes on along the minus strand of NZ_SNWH01000008.1, from coordinate 17,180 downwards.
CCAGAAGGGCGCCACGCCGGCCGACGTAACGCGTCTCGATGCAGCCCTGGCCCGCTTCGCCGACGTCAGCGCCGCAACCCTGGGCGAGGATCACAGCGAACTGCCCGGGGCCGGCGCCGCCGGCGGCATGGGCTTCGCCGCCCGGGCCTTTCTCGGCGCCGAGCTGCGCCCGGGCATCGAGCTGGTGATGGGCCAGGCCGGCGTCGAGACCCTGCTGGCGGATGCCGAGCTGGTGATCACCGGCGAGGGCCAGCTCGACGGCCAGAGCCTGGCCGGCAAGACCCCGGTGGGCGTGGCACGGCTGGCCCATCGACACGGGGTGCCGGTGGTGGTGCTGGCCGGACGCCTGGCCCCGGGCTGGCAGGCCGCCTTCGACGAGGGCATCACCGCGGCCTTCGCCCTAGCCGATGGCCCCATGGCGCTCGACGAGGCCCTCGCGCGCTGCGCCGAGCTGCTGGCCGAGCGCAGCGAGAGCCTGGTACGGCTGTGGCGGGTCGCCTCCCGGCCTTGAACCGCACGCCCGATCACCGGCATCGCAGGACCACGGCTCACCACGCCACCCCTCGGGGCGGCATGGTCGGTTGCAGGCCGCGACACGCGACCAGGGCTCAGCGCCCCCTCGTCGCCTCGTCGTCCGCACCACTCTCCCCGCCGGCGGCGCGCACCAGTTCCGTCGGCAGCGGCTTCTTCATGCGCACCCCCAGGCGCTGCAGCTCGGTGGCCTGGGCCACCAGGCTGCCCTGCCCGCTGGAGAGCCGTCCCATGGCCCGGCGATGGCTGTCGCCCGCGCGTTCCAGGTGGCGGCCGACCTCCTCGAGGCTCTCGACGAAACCGGAGAACTTGGCCAGCAGCTTCTCGGCCCGCTCGCCGATCAGGCGCGCGTTCTCGTTCTGTCGCTCTAGGCTCCACAGGCCGGCCACGGTGCGCAGGCTGGCCAGCAGGGTGGTCGGGGTGACCACCACCACCTGACGATCGAAGGCCTCCTGGAAGAGCGTGGGGTCGCGTTCGAAGGCGGCGGCGAAAGCCGGCTCCACTGGCACGAAGAGAAACACGAAGTCGGGCGAGTTGAGCCCCGGCAGCGCCGAATAGTCCTTGGCCGCGAGGCTGGCGACATGACTGCGCAGCGACTGCAGATGGGCCCGCATCGCCGCTTCGCGTTGTGCGTCATCCTCGGCGTTGACCACCCGGGTCCAGGCGACCAGCGACACCTTGGCGTCGACGATCAGATGGCGGTTATCGGGCAGGTAGATCAGCGCATCGGGGCGCTGACGTCCCTGATCGCCGTGCAGCGAGACCTCGCGGCGGTATTCGATGTCGCGGCGCAGGCCGCTGCGCTCTAGCACGGTCTCGAGCATCAGCTCGCCCCACTGGCCCTGGGCCTTCTGGTCACCCTTTAGGGCCCGGGCGAGCCCAGCGGCCTCGTCCCCGAGCCGCGCATTGAGGCCGGCGAGCTGTTCGAGCTGGGCCTTGAGCGAGCCGCTGTCGCGACTCTGCTGACCATGCAGCTCCTCGACCCGGCGGCGAAACTGCTCGACCTGCTCGCGGAAGGGGCGCAGCAGGGCCTCAAGGCTGTCGCGACTATGCACCGAGAAGGCCTGCTGGCGCTCCTCGAAGATGCGCCCGGCGAGCTCGCGGAACTCCGCCTTGAGCCGCTCCCGGGCCTCCTCCAGCAGGGCCAGCTGCTCGCGATGCCGCAGGGCCAGCTGCTCGCGCTCGACCTCCAGGCGGGCAGCATGCTCGCGCCGCTCGGCCAGCCGCTCACGCGTCGCGGAAAGCTCAACCTCCAGGGCGGCCAGGCGCTCGCGGCTGGCGTCCAGCTGCGCATCGCTCTGGGCCAATTCCTGCTCCAGGCGCCGCACGCTGGCCTCGCCCTCGGCCACCGCCTGCTCCCGGGCGAAAAGACGTGTCTCGGCGACGACCAGGCGCCTGCGCCAGGATAGCCCCGCCCATGCCATCGCCAGCAGCAGCCCGGCCAGCCCCCAGACCAGCCAGACCGGGGCGCTTCCCTGCAGCAGGTCGTTCGGCAGTGGTGAGATCACCACGCATCGTCCCGCGCCAGATCCTCGATTAGGGCGCGCAGTAGCGTCCAGAACTCCGCCACCGAGGCAAGCTCCACCCGCTCGTCGGGGGAGTGGGCGCCGCGGATCAGCGGCCCGAAGGAGATCATGTCCAGCTTGGGGTACTTGCCGCCGAGGATGCCGCACTCAAGGCCGGCATGGATCACCTTCACCTCGGCCTCGCTGCCCAGCTGCTCGCGGTGCAGTCGACAGAAGCGCGCCAGCAGCGGGCTATCCGGGTTCGGTGTCCAGCCCGGGTAGGCGTTCTCGACCCGGGTGCGCGCCCCGACCAGCTCGAACAGCGCCCGGAAGCGGTCGGCGAGGTCCTGGGTGGCGCTGTCGCGTAGCGAGCGCACCAGGGCACAGAGGTGGAAGCGTCCGCCCTCAAGACTGACCACGCCCAGGTTATTGGAGGTCTCCACCACTCCCGGCACCGCCACGCTCATGCGCTCGACCCCGCAAGGTGCCACATGCAGGGCGCGTATCCATTGTTGGCTGGCCGGCTCGGTCAACGCCTCGGCGGGGCGCGTCGCCATAGGCGATAGCGTCAGGGTAAGCCCCTCGTCGACGCCGGCCAGCTCAGCGCGCAGCACCTCCTGCAACACGGCCACTCGCTTGCTGGCGGATGCCTGCTCGTCGTCGGGCAGCGCCAGGGTGGCGAAGGCCTCCCGCGGCAGGGCATTGCGCAGCGTGCCGCCGTGGTAGTCGACCAGCCGCGCTCCGAAGGGCTCGAGGGCGCGCAGTACGCGCACCAGCAGCCGGTTGGCGTTGCCCAGTCCCTTGTCGATATCGATGCCGGAATGGCCGCCCGAGAGGCCGGTCAGCGACAGCCGCAGCGCGACCTCGTGGTCGACCAGCGGTGCGCTGGGCAGCCGTGCCTCGACGATGACGTCGGCACCGCCGGCGCAGCCGATGTAGACCTGGCCGCGATCCTCTGAGTCCAGGTTGAGTAGCAGACGCCCCTCGAGCCAGTCCTCGTCCAGGTTCAGGGCTCCGCCCATGGAGGACTCCTCCTCCAGGGTGAACAGCGCCTCCAGCGGGCCATGCACCAGGGTCTCGTCCTCGAGGATCGCCAGCGCCGCCGCCACCCCCAGGCCGTTGTCTGCCCCCAGGGTGGTATGGCGGGCATGCAGCCAGCCGTCATCGCCCACCCAGGTCTCGATGGGATCGCAGGTGAAGTCGTGGGGATAGTCGGCATTGGCCTGGGCCACCATGTCCAGGTGGCTCTGCAGGATCACCCCCGGCGCCGCCTCGAAACCCGGCGTGGCCGTCTTGCGGATGCGCAGGTTGCCGAAGGCGTCGCGGTCGTGGGCCAACCCCAGGCCATCGGCCCAGCGCTCGAGAGTCGCCACCAGGGCGGCCTCGTGGCCGGAAGGGCGCGGCGTATTGCACAGGGTGCGGAAGTGGCGCCACAGCGCCCGGGGGGAGAGCTGCTCGAGATGTGCATTCATGGCGGGTTCTGTCTCGCGATTGATCCGGGAACTCTACCGGCCGGCCGCACCGGGGGAAAGTCCGTACTCGCCATCGAGCAGCCGTGCCACGAGCTGACGCAGCCAGGCCTGCACGCCACGCTTGCCCGACACCCCCAGCTGCGCTGCCAGCCAGGTCGTTGCTCGCCCCTGAAAGGCCCAGGCGGCGAGCAGCGCCAGCGCCTCGTCCTGGCGGCCCGCCAGGCGTGCAGCATGGCACCTCACCAGGGCCTGGATCGCCGGGCGGACCAGGGCGGGCTCACGGTGGCCGAAGGCCAGGTCATCGAGGTCGCGACGATCCGTGTCATCCAGCGGAGCCGCCGGCCCCTCGGCGAGCAGGGCCACCACCACCGCCGGCGCCAGCTCGGCCAGTTCAAAGGCTAGCAGCCCCGGCAACTGACGCTGGAAGCGTGCCTGAAGGCGCTCGGTAAGCCCCGCCCCCGCCGGGCCGATGGGCCGCACCACCATCAGCGCATGCTCGCCGGTGGCCGTCTCCCGAGTCAGCCCCAGCCGCACCGCCCGAAAGCCCGCCGCCTGCCAGAAGGCCTGCAGCCCCGGCTCGGCGCCGAAGCTCACCCCCAGCAGGTCGATGCCATCGCAATGGGCGCGCCTGATCTCGCCCTCGAGCAGTCGTCGCCCCATTCCGTGGCGGCGCCGCTCGGCCGGAACGGCAATGCGCAGGATGCGCCGCAGGCACGCGGTTAGCGCCTCACGCTCACCGGCATGGGCGGCCAGCGACTGGGCCAACAGATGACCACGCGGGCGCCGCTCGCCTCGCGCCACCTGCTCGGCGAGCCCGGCCGGGAAGCCCCCCTCGTCGCCACTCACCACGACCCCATGCACGACTCGCCCGGCCTCGAGGACGCTAAGGGTGATCGTCGGGCCATCCAGCAGGCGGCGCAGGTCGGCGGGGGTGGTGCGGTAGTGAGCCTGCACCAGCAGGCCGAACAGCGCCCGCAGCCGCGGCTCGTCATGGGCCAGGGCCTCGCGATCCAGGCGCCGCAAGACGGGAACTTGACCGGCCTGCGGGCAGACGGCCGGTTCGGCATCCAGCAGCAGCAGGCGCGCGATCAGCGCCTCGAGCGGGTCGCCCGCGGCCCAGCGCACCGGCTCGGCCAGGTGGCACTCCCGCCAGTCGGGCGTCTGGCGCGCGAGCCGTTCCCGGAAGCGCAGCGCAAAGCCGCGCCCCGACCCCTCGTAGCCGTGCAGCGTGGTGGCGAAGGCGATACGAGGGAAAGCATCGAGCCAGCGGCCCAGCAGCGGCGCGGGAATCGCCGCCGCCTCGTCGACCAGCAGCAGCCGGCCGGGCCCTCCGACCTCGCCCCGCTCGGCCAGTTGGGTCAGAGCGTCAGGGGGCAGGAAGCGCACTCGCCCCCCGGGCGCCACGAAGGCGTTGTCGTGCCGCTGCCCCTTGGGGCACAGAGCCGCCAGCCGTTCGAAGAGCCCTGCCACGGCCGAAGGGCGCGGTGCGGTGACCAGGATATCCGTCTCCCCTGCCGCCAGCAATCGCGCACAAGCGATGCCCAGGGCCGCCGTCTTGCCGCGGCCACGGTCGGCGGTCAGCACCAGCGGTCGCCGGCGACGCAGCCGGGTGAGTCGCGCTACCGCTTCCGCCTGGTCGCGGGTCAGACAGTCGGGGTCGCCGCCGGTCGATGACACGGCAGCGGGGGGAACCTCGGGCAGCCGAGGGCGAGACGGCACCTGGCCCGCCGGCCAATGGATCACCCGCGCGTCGGCCTCGAGCAAGCGGGCCAGCCTGGCCAGGTAGCGCGCACTGAGCTGCTCGGCGCGCCAAGGGTACTCGGCCAAGCGACGATAGTCGGCATCGGGATGCGCCCCCCAGTCGGGCGGGGTCATCAGCACCAGCAGCCCACCGGCGCGCAGGGTGCCGGCCAGGACGCCGCAGGCCTCGGGATCGAAACCGCTGCCGGCCGAGACGGCGTCCAGCACCACCAGATCCTGCTCGCCTCCCAACCGCGTGCGGGCCTTGGCCGCCGGCAGCCAGCACGACGCCTCGATGCCCTCCACCGGCTCGGCGGCGATCCACAGCGGCGAGGCCCAGCCGCCCTGCCACCACAGGGCCAGCGCCTCCCGGCGGCAGGCATCGGCCGTGCCGCTCAGCCACACCAGGCTGCGCCAGCGGGATCGGTGCAGCCAACGCCGGGTCTCCCACAGAGAAGCGAGGCGGTCGTGGGTCATCTGGGGCTCCATTCGAGGCTGAACTTTGGTCTAAGAGGGGCGTGAATTTTCAATGTTGCCGGACATTTCGACGCTGCAATATGGCTGCCATACGATCGTTTTAACGCCTTGGCTAACAATGAGTTCCTGGTCTTCTTGCAGGAAGCTTGCGGGTCTGTGTGCAAACCTCGGGGCTCATGGTGCCAGTCGAACCTGTCCATCATCCCATGCTAGCTTGATGCGTGTTGCCGAGTTGCCCGGATGGTCAGGCTCGCATCGCAGGCGGCCGCTTCCGGCCACCGACGGCTGTTCCATCGACGTCTCGACAAGCAGAACAACCCACCAAGGGAGCACCGCAATGAAGAAGAAGACCAAGTTCGCCCTCACCGGGCTGGCCGCGGGCATCGCCCTGGCTGCCATGAGCTCCACCGCCCAGGCCCAGGAGCAGTGGACCATGACCACCACCTGGCCGGACAACCTGGCGCTGATCGAGATCGACCGCCACTGGGTCGAGCTGGCTAACACCCTGACCGGGGACGAGCTCACGATCAACTTCCGCGCCGGCGGTACCCTGATGCCTGGCACCGAGGTGTTCGATGCCACCCAGACCGGCGCCATCCAGGCCGCCGGCGACTGGCCGGGTTACTGGGCAGGCCTGAGTCCGGCCTTCTCGCCGTTGGCCACCACTACCAGCCTGTTCAACGGCGTGGACTATCTGAACTGGATCCAGCAGTGGGGGGGCTTCGAGCTTTATCAGGAAGTCTACGGCGACTACAACATGGTCTACCTGCCCTACGGTATCACCAATAACGAGGCCGGCTTCATGGGCCGCACGCCCATCGAGAGCCTGGCCGACCTGAAGGGCAAGCGCATCCGCCTGTCCGGACGGGATCAGGGTCGTGTGCTCGAGAAACTCGGTGGCTCCCAGGTCACCCTGGCCGGGGGCGAGATCTACCAGGCCCTCGAACGTGGCGTGATCGATGCCGGCGAGTTCTCCACCCCGGGGGTGAACTACGATGCGGGCTTTGCCGAAGTGGTCGAATACTGGTCCATGCCCGGCTGGCACCAGTCGGCGAGTGTCTTCGGCGTGATGATCAACCAGGACGCCTGGGACGCCCTCTCCAAGGAAACCCAGGAGAAGCTCAAGATTGCCGCCGATGCCACCCTGGCCTGGTCGCTGGCCTGGTCCGAACGCGGCGCCACCGAAGGCACCATCAATTTCCAGGAAGCCGGCGTCGAGATCAATCAGCTTACCGATGAGGAGCTGGCGCGCATCCAGGAGGCCACCAACGAGGTGATCGAGCGCGGCGCCTGCGAGGATCCGATGCATGCCAAGGTCTATCATTCCATGGTCAGCTACATGGAGCACTACGCCAACTGGCGCGATATCACCGTGCCATTCAACATGAGCCGACCCATCGATAACCTGCCGTCTCTGGAAGTCCTCGAATCCTGCATGAACCAGTAAGCGCTGGCGGCCGGCCTCCTCCGGGGGCCGGCCTTGCCGCCGACCGTACCAATGACCTCCCTTCCGAACGCTTCGCCCGATTCCGAGAGCTCCCATCATGAATGCCATTGCCAGGCTCATAGACGCCCTCAACGAGGGATTCGGACGCCTGATCGCTCCGCTGCTCGCCGTGATCACGCTGATCGTGATCTACGACATCGCCATGCGCTTCTTCATCGGACGCCCCAGTGACTGGGCCTTCGATGTCACCAAGATGCTGTTCGGCGCCCACTTCATGCTGATGGCCGCCTTCGGCCTGCGCCATCACGCCCACGTCGAGGTCGACGTCCTCAAGAGGCTGCTGTCGCGCCGCAAGCAGGCCGCGCTCGAGATCCTGGGCTATCTGATCTTCTTCGTACCCTTCATCTGGATGTTGCTGACCTTCGGCTGGGCCTTCTTCGAGCGCTCCATCAGCCGCGGCGAAACCACCTACGGAATGGTCGCCATCCCCGTCTATCCGGTGAAGGCGGTGATCGTCGTGGCCGCCGCACTGATGCTGCTGCAGGCCATCGCTATCGTCATCCGCGCCGTGCAGGCAATGGGCGAGGAGGAGCGCGCATGAGTGCCGAGATGCTCACTCTGTTCATGTTCGGCGGCCTGCTGGTCGGCCTGTTCATGGGCCATCCGCTGGCCTTCGTGCTCGGCGGCGTAGCGGTGCTGGGCGCCTGGCTCGGCCCCGGGGCCAATACCCTGGGCATCCTGATCAACAACATCTACGGCAATTCCATGGACAACTATGTCCTGGTGGCCATCCCGTTGTTCATCCTGATGGCACGCTTCCTCAACGATTCCGGCGTCACCGAGAAGATGTTCGAGTCGATGCGCCTGCTGCTCGCCAACCTGCGCGGGGGGCTGGCCCTGACGGTCGTCGTGGTGTCCGTGCTGCTGGCCGCCACCACCGGGATCGTCGGCGCCTCGATCGCGGTGATGGGCATGATCGCGCTGGTACCGATGCTCAAGTACGGCTACAACAAGCAGCTCAGCACCGGTGTGATCATGGCCAGCGGCTGCCTGGGCATCCTCATCCCACCCAGCATCATGCTGATCCTGATGGCCAGCTACTCGCCAGTCTCGGTGGGTGCGCTGTTCGCCGGTGCGCTCGTCCCCGGGCTCATGCTGGGTGCCATGTATGCGCTTTACGTGCTGATCATCTGCCATCTCAAGCCCGAATATGGCCCCCTGGTTCCCGCCGCCGAGCGCGCCGAGACCAGCACCCGCGAGCTGCTGGTGATGCTGGCCAAGTACGTGCTGCCGCCGATGTCGCTGATCCTCGGTGTGCTGGGGTCGCTGTTCACCGGCATCGCCACCGCCACCGAAGCCTCGGCCATCGGCGTCGCCATTGCCTTCCTGCTGTTCCTGATCTTCGGCGACCGCAAGGCCTCGACCTGCTATCGCACCCTGATCGAGGCCAGCAAGACCACCACCATGGTGATGCTGGTACTGGTGGGCGCCACCGCCTTCACCGGGGTGTTCTCCATCGGTGGCGGCATGGAGGTCATCCATAATGTGGTGATGGCGATGCCCGGCGGCACCACCGGCGCGTTGATCCTGATGTTCTTCCTGGTGTTCATCCTGGGCATGTTCCTGGACTGGACCGGCATCGTGCTGCTGAGCTTCCCGATCATGCTGCCGATCATCGACAGCATGGGCGTCGACGTGCTGTGGTTCGTGGTGATGGTCGCCGTGGTGCTGCAGACCTCCTTCCTCACCCCGCCATTCGGCTATGCGCTCTTCTACCTCAAGGGGGTGGCACCGCCCGGTGTGGAGACCCTCGACCTCTACAAGGCGGTGATTCCCTTCTGTGCGCTGATCGTGCTGGCCTGTCTGCTGATGGCTTTCTTCCCGGTGCTGATCACCGGCCTGCCCGCCGTGCTGATCGGTTACTGAGCCGCTGCCCATGCCCATGACGCCCGCCCCGCTTGATGAGCGGCGGGCGTTTATCTTTAAGCGGCCATTCCGGCGTAATCCAGTCAGATAACGCTGACTGGCATTTTTCTTAGTGGGGTCTTTCTGTGGTCGGCGCCTGGCCGCTCGGAGATAAGAATGCTCGCGTCGTTCTGGTAAAACGAAAGACGGTGCCATATCCAGCATCGACTGAATCAAGCCGGGCACACGTCCTGGCGAGACGCAGGGCAGGATTGTCAACTCCCTCATGAGCCAGTGGGCAGCCTGATGGAAGCTGAACTTGCAGCCCCTCGATGCGATCGCTCACCGTGTCGCGGGCGGTGAGGATCAGCACCGGGGTATCGATACCCGCCCGGCGCCACCCCTCGAGGAGTAGCATGCCGTCGCCGTTGGACAGGCCCTGGTCAAGGACGACCACATCGCTCGACACCGTTTCCATGGCCGAGCGTGCCTCGCTCATGGGGGAATCCTCGTGAGGTGCGGCATCGTGTCACTCGACCATTGAACAGGCATTAAGCCTGTCATAAGGCTAGAACGATTCGCGCTCGTCCATTGGTCGCAAATTCATGACCGGAAAAAACATCCCCCCGCTGGCAGCGGCCGACGAGGGACGATGGCGAGAGTTCAGGCGGTGTCATCCCCTGGCAGGGATGGCCCGGGCCAGGAACCAGCCGGCCACCATGGCCACCAGCATGGCGACAAGCGGACCGGTGAGCCCGGCGATGGAGGCGAAGGCCGGTCCCGGGCAGTAGCCGGAGAGGCCCCAGCCGATGCCGAACAGCGCGGCACCACCGATCAGGCGGCCGTCGATGTCCTGACGGGTGGGCAGCTGGAAACGCTCGGCGAAGAGCGGGTGGGGGCGCCTGAGCACCAGCCGGTAGCCGATGAAGTTGGTGACTACGGCGGCGCCCAGCACGAACATCAGGGTCGGGTCCCAGGCGCCGGCGAGATCCAGGAAGCCCAGTACCCGGGCCGGGTCAGTCATGCCGGAGATGGCCAGGCCCAGGCCGAAGATCAGCCCCGCGATATAGCCCATTATCGTCTTGATGGTTTCGCGCTTCATGCGCCACCTCCGATCATATGCCGGACCACGAAGACGGTGACGATCGCCACCACCAGGAAGGTGAGGGTCGCCACCATCGAGCGCACCGACAGCCGGGCGAGGCCACAGACGCCGTGGCCGCTGGTGCAGCCGCTGCCCAGGCCCGTGCCCAGGCCCACCAGCAGGCCGGCGACGAGCATCAGCGCCACACCGCCCGCGGGCTCGCCGATCACCTCGCCGGTGACGTCCACCCCGTTGCCGGCGACATTGCCCAGGCTGCCACCCAGCAGCATCAGCACGACAGGGCCGCTGATCAGCCCCAGCACGAAGGCCAGGCGCCAGGTGCTGTCCCCCTGGGGCCGCGCGGTAAGCAGGGTGCCGATAATCCCGCTGATGCCGGCGATGCGGCCCAGGGTGGCCATCAACCAGGTGGCCGAGAGGCCGATCAGCACCCCGCCGATCAGCCCCTGAAGGCTTGCCGTCCAATCCACGTCATATCTCCTCGAGTATCAGGGTATTGATCATCTATCCGGGTCGCTTGCACACGCCAGCCCTACTTGCTGGCGGCCAGCCCGGCTTCGCCGCAGACCCGGTTCGAGACCGCGTCGACATTCTCGTGCAATGCCCGCCAGGCATCATAGGTGCTCAGAAACACCCGTCCGGTCAGCTCATGGCAGAACTCGGTGTGCTGCAGCCGGTCCATCACCGGGCCCTTGACCTCGGCTAGATGCAGGGCGACGTCGGCGTCCTTGAGCCGCGCATTGATCGCCTCCAGGCTCTCGAGCGCCGAGGCATCGATGACGTTGACCGCCTGGCAGGCCAGCACGATGTGCTTAAGCGCCGGCTGGTGGGCCGCCAGAGTCATGACAGTGTCCTCCAGATAGCGGGCGTTGGCGAAATAGAGGCTCTCATCGACCCGCAGGATCGCCAGCCGGTCGTCGGTTTCCACTGTGTGGCGACGCACGTTACGAAAATGCTCGCTGCCGGGGACCCGCCCCACCACCGCACTGTGCGGCTGGCTGGTGCGATACAGATGCAGCCCCAGCGACAGCGCGACGCCGGCCAGGATGCCGCTCTCCACGCCATGCAGCAGGGTCAGCGCCAGAGTCGCCAGCATGGCGACGCCGTCGGCACGGGAATACGCCCAGGTGCGCTTGATAGCCGGCAGGTCGATCAGGGTACCCACGGCGACGATGATGGTGGCGGCCAGTGTCGCCTTGGGCAGGAAGGCCAGAGGGGTGGTCAGGGTCAGCGTCGCCAGGGCGATACCCAGCGCGGTGAAGGCACCGGCGAGTGGCGTGGCGGCGCCGGCTTCGAAGTTGACCACCGAGCGGGAGAAACCGCCGGATACCGGCGAGCCGCCGCTCGTCCCCGCCCCGATATTGGCCAGCCCCATGGCGATCAGCTCCTGGTTGGGATCGATCCGCTGACGCCGCTTGGCGGCCAGGGTCTGAGCCACCGAGACCGACTCTACGAAGCCTACCAGGCTGATCAGCACCGCTGCCGGGAGCAGGCTCGACCACAGCTCGGGATCCAAACTCGGCAGGGCCAGGGACGGCAGGCCACTGGGCACCTCGCCGACCAGGGCGACGCCCTGCGCACCGAGCCCAAGCCCCCAAGCCAGCAGGGTGGTGGCGATTACCGCCGAGACCGGCGCGGCCTTGGCCACCAGGTCGGCGACGGTCGCCGACAGCCCCAGGCGCCTCAGGCCGCTCTTGAGATAGCGCCGGCACACGAGAAGGAACCCCCAGACGCCCAGGCCGATCACCAGGGTGATGACATTGATGTCATCAAGCCCCGCAATCAGCGCCGACCCCATCTCCACCAGGTTGTGACCGGACGCTTCCACGCCGAGGATATGACGCAGCTGACTGGCAGCGATCAGGATGCCCGAAGCGGTAACGAAGCCCGAGATCACCGGATGGCTCAGGAAGTTGGCCAGAAACCCCAGCCGCAGCAGCCCCATGGTCAAAAGGACCAGGCCGGAGAGTGCGGCCAGCACCAGGGCCGCACCGACGTATTCGGCGCTGCCGGGCGCCGCGATGCCTGATAGCGCCGAGGCGGTCATCAGCGAGGCTACGGCCACCGGCCCTACCGCCAGGGTGGCGCTGGTGCCGAAGAGGGCATAGAGCACCAGCGGCAGCATGCTGGCATAGAGCCCCACCTCAGGAGGCAAACCAGCCAGCAGCGCATAGGCCAGCGCCTGGGGCACCAGCATCAGGGTAACGATGACGGCGGCCAGCAGATCACTGGCCAGGATGTCGCGGCGATAGCCACGCAACCAACCGATCAGGGGAATCCAGCGTGAAAGGGTCATGAGTGTCTCATTATTTCGGGTCCATCAGGCACCATCGCGGCATACCGGGGCCGCCAGCCATTCACGCCCCTTGAGCATGCCGTTCCAGTAGAGCCAGGGTAGCTGCCTGGCCTTGAGCCACCAGGCGCGGCGCGTGGGCTGGGTGCCATCGTTGAGCCAGCTTGGGAAGGTCGGTTGCAGCACCCCGCCGTAACCAAACTCGGCCAGCACAACACGCCCTTTCTCCACGGCCAGCGGACAGGAGCCATAGCCCAGGTAGGCCGCCTTCAGCGGCTGATCTTCCAGCGAGGACAGCAGATTCTCGGCAACCACCGGCGCCTGCTTGCGCACTGCCGCCGCGGTCTTGGCATTACTCGTGCCGCTGGCATCGCCCAGACCGAAGATGGCCGGGTGGCGAACGTGCTGCAGCGTCTCGGCGTCGATATCCAGCCAGCCGGCGTCGTTACCCAGCCGGGACCCAGCAATGAAGGCCGGCGCTTTCTGCGGTGCGCCAGCACACTTGATGGGCATCGGCGGCTGGGTGAATAGCGCCTTGCCCTGCTTGAGGGACTGCACCAGCTTCCAGGTGTAAGGGGCCAGATCGACGCGATAATTGGAGGTCACGCCATTCTCGCCCAGTGTAGCCTCCAGCCCGTCGATAGCGCCCCAGTCGACGACCAGCCCCGGAGCCACCACCAGGCGCTGATAGCCCAGACAGGAGCCGTCGGCCAGCGTGACCGTGGCACGCTCCGGATCGATCATCTCGGCCAGCGACGCGTACCAGGTCGCCTTGTCAGGCATGACATCGCGCATCGGCCGGCGAGTGATATCGGCGGAGAAGACACCGCCGCCCACCAGCGTCCAGCCGGGCTGATAACTGTGCTGTTCGGCCGGCTCGATGATGGCGATATCTAGATCTCCGCGACGCCTTAGCAGGCTGGCAGTGACCGCGATGCCCGCGGCACCGCCGCCGATCACCACCACGTCGTGGTGGCGCGTTGTCGTTTCAGGGGGCGAATGTTGCATGGCGTGCTCCAGAGGAGAGGTTGTCATTGTGATGGTAAACGCCGGTCAGACCTGGAGCATCTCGCGGATAGGCTGGGGGTCATGGCCTGCGTCATGAGCTGCCGCCAGCAGCGCAGGAATGTCGCAACCGGCCTCCCGGGAGCGGGCGTGGGCCCAGAGATGCACGGCCCGCTTGCCGGTCTTGCAGAAGGCGAGGATCGGCGCCGGCAGGGTCTCCAGTGCCTGACTGAAGGCCTCGATGTCGGCCTGCGAGTATTCGCCCGGGGTGACCGGGATACAGCACCATTCGAGGCCCAGTTCGGCGGCTCGAGCCCTCAGGGCGCGGTCGTCGGGATGGTCCTCGGCTTCGCCGGGACGGCGGTTGCAGATCACCGAGCGAAAGCCGCGATGGGCGACCTCGTCGAGATCGGCGGGGGTCACGGCATCGGTGATGGCGAAGCCGGATTCGAGTTCATGAATCTGCATCAGGGGAGAACTCCTCTTTGGATCGACGTTGGCTCAAAACTTGTTGATGGGCACCTTGAGGTAGACCTGGCCGTTGTCCTCGGCGGGAGGCATGTGGCCGGCACGCATGTTGACCTGCACCGAGGGCAGGATCAGTCGCGGCATATCCAGGGTCGCGTCGCGCTCGGTGCGCATCTTGACGAACGCTTCCTCGCTGACGCCCTCATGCACATGGATGTTGTGGGCACGCTGCTCGGCTACGCTGGTCTCGTGCTGGTATTCCTCGCGCTCGGGGGCCTTGTAATCATGGCACAGGAAGAGGCGCGTCTCGCTCGGCAGCGCCAGCACCTTCTGGATGGAGCGGTAGAGGGTGCGTGCGTCACCGCCCGGGAAATCACAGCGGGCGGTGCCGTAGTCAGGCATAAACAGAGTATCGCCGACGAAGGCGGCATCGCCGATCACGTAGGTCAGGCAGGCCGGAGTGTGACCCGGGGTATGCAGCACCCGCCCTTCCAGGTTGCCGATGGTGAAGCTGTCGCCTTCCTCGAAGAGACGGTCGAACTGGCTGCCGTCGCGGGCGAACTCGGTGCCGGCATTGAAGGCCTTGCCGAAGACGTCCTGCACCACAGTGATATTGGCGCCGATGCCGGTCTTGCCACCCAGCGTCTCGTGCAGATAGGGCGCGGCGGAGAGATGATCGGCATGGACGTGGGTTTCGAGGATCCACTCCACCTCGAGGGCGTTATCTTGCACGAAGGCGATGATCGCGTCGGCGGAGCGCACGTCGGTGCGCCCGGCGGCGTAATCGAAATCGAGCACCGAGTCGAGAATCGCACATGCCTTACTGGCGGGATCCTGCACCACATAGCTGAAGGTGTTGGTGGGCTCGTCGAAGAAATGGGTCACGATGGGATGAGACATGGCAAACGTCCTCCGTCAGTGTGCTGACTTGCAGCGATGTCCTCAGCGTAAAGCAAATGTAATTCTAAAGATAGATTGATTTAGAATATCAAGCCCGCCTGACACGCCGCGAGTTGATAACGGCGCGCACAGGCCGCCTTTGGTACCGTCCATTTCAGGCATTGGCATTGATAGCCCGCCTGGCTTACTCCCAGGCGTCGCCTTCGAGGGCGTCAAGGGGAATCTTCAGGTAGCGCTTGCCGTTGGCCTCGGGCGCCGGCAGCCGACCGCCGCGAGTGTTGATCTGCAGCGAGTGCAGGATCAACTTGGGCATCGGCAGCTCGCTGTCACGCTGGTTACGCATGGCCGCATAGTCATCCTCGGTGACGCCACCGGCCAGGTGCTTGTTGGTCTCGCGCTGCTCGCCCACTGTGCTCTCCCACTGGGGCTCACGGCCATCCGGCATATAGTCGTGGCCGGTAAACAGGCGCGTCTCGTCGGGCAGTGCCAGGATGTCCTGGATGGACTGCCAGAGCTGATGGGCATCGCCGCCGGGGAAGTCGGCCCGCGCGGTACCGAAATCCGGCTGGAAGATGGTGTCGTGAATAAAGGCCGCGTCGCCGATCACGTAGGTGATGGAGGCCAGGGTATGGCCCGGCGAGAACATCACGCGCGTGTCCAGTTCGCCAATGCGGAAGGTATCCCCTTCGGCGAACAGCCGATCCCACTGGGAGCCGTCGGCAGGAAAGTCTGGCCAGTGGTAGATCTCCTTCCACAGTTTCTGGACATCCACCACCTTGTCGCCGATGGCGGTGGGAGCCCCGGTCTTCTCGCGCAGATACTGTGCCGCCGAGAAATGGTCGGCGTGGGGATGCGTATCCAGCACCCATTCCACCTCGAGCCCCTGCTTCTGCACATAGGCGAGCAGTTCGTCGGCATGGTGAGTAGCGGTCGCGCCGGATTTCTCGTCGAAGTCATGGACCGGGTCAATGATCGCGCACTTCCTGGTCGCCGGATCACTGACCACGTACTGCACGGAGAAGGTGCGCGGATCGAAGAAGCCGGCCACGTCGGGCTTGCTGGCACCGCTGCTGTGAGAGAGCTCAAAGGTCTTCATGTTGGCCTCCTGACGTTGGAAAACGTGGTGTATGGCCTGGGGGCCCCGGCGAATGCCGGGGCCTGGAGTGTTGGACTTACAGGTCCTTCTTGCAGAAGTACCAGTCGACGTAGTCGTAGCCCTGGTCCTTGCGCGTCTCGGCTTCGGCATCGGTGGCGGGCGGCGGCACGATGACCTTCTCGCCCGGCTGCCAGTTCTCGGGCGTGGCCACGCCATGAGCATCGCTGGTCTGCAGGGCCTTGACCAGGCGCAGGATCTCGTCGACGGAGCGGCCATTGGACATCGGGTAGTAGACCATGGCGCGCAGGATGCCTTCGGGATCGATCACGAAGGTGGCACGCACAGCAGCGGTGTCACTAGCACCTGGCTGAATCATGCCGTAGGCGTTGGCCACCTGCATGCTCAGATCGGCGATGATCGGGAAGGGAATCTCGATGCCGAAATTCTCCTTGATGCTGCGCGTCCAGGCGATATGGGCGTGCACGCTGTCGATGGAGAGCCCCAGCAGCTCGGTATCGAGTGCCTTGAACTGGTCGGCACGGGTGGCGAAGGCCGAGAACTCGGTGGTGCACACCGGCGTGAAGTCGGCCGGGTGAGCGAAAAGCACCAGCCACCTGCCCTTGTAGTCGGCAAGTGACTTCTCGCCATGGGTGGTCTTGGCGGTAAAGTCCGGCGCCGGACGGTTCAGCTGGGGCATGGCGGGCTGTTGAGCTTGAGTTTCCATGATCGTTCTCCTTTGGGGATTAGGGTGAGAATATCTCACTGCCTCTACAGTTATAAATTTATACCTATTTCACATATATAACCAATTGAGTCACTCGATGGTGCCGATAGCGCCGGCGGAATCGCTTCGCCTCACAAAAAAGGTCTTCGCAATTCGGCGTGAAAACGGTGGGAATTTCGCGTAGAGACAACCGAGCCCTTGACGGATCAATCCATACCAGGCCGGATAAGCCGAAGGCGCATCCGGCGTGACGATGGCGCCCTCTCCACGCCCGGTGCGCTGGCGCTTACCGGGCCTACGGAGGTTGGGTGGCCAGCCGATGTCGGGCGGTCAACTATCACGCCAGTCTGTGAAGAACCAAAAAAAGAGCGCCCGACTCACCGGGTGAGTCGGGCGCTTCGGGGTAGCCGAAGATTCGACGTAACTATTCAGGTAGCTGCGGATAGCCTGTCGCCAACCACCTGATTCTTCTGGCATAGTGTGCCTGATCCTTCGGTACATCAATGCGATGACAT
>NZ_SNWH01000007.1 GCF_004361885.1 Halomonas ventosae | reverse complement strand
ATTCTACGTGATCGGCGTTGCCTGTCAACCCCTGATCTTTCCCTCTCCACCGCCGGCAACCTGTCCCGTCGCCGGCAGCGGATGCGTACTCTACGATCTAACACCGTAGCATGCAACCCCTGTACGTCAGAAAAATATAGTCCAGCCATCCGCGCTACGCCATGGCCTTGCAGCAACTTATTTCGCTCATGCCCTGGAACACTGACAGATCAAGCCCAAAAGCGCGGATAACGGATTGTTGACGGCGATCACGACATCAGATCACGAAAAGATCGACGAAACGGTCGACGGGCGTGCTCTCCAGCTGCACCTGGTCGGCGCACAGGTCGAGAATCTGCTCACAGCGACCTGCCGGGAAGCGAGTGGCCAGGTTGCGCCGGAACTTCTCGACGAGCAATGGAATCCCCTCGGCCCGGCGGCGGCGATGGCCCACCGGGTATTCGACGGCGACCTTCTCGGTGGCACTGCCGTCCTTGAAGAATACCTGGATGGCATTGGCGATGGAGCGCTTCTCGGGATCGTAGTAGTCCCGCGAGTAGGCCTCATCCTCGACCACCTCCATCTTGGCGCGTAACTCGTCGATGCGCGGATTCGCCTCGTGGAACTCGTCCTCGTAGTGCTCCGCGGTCAGGGTGCCGAAGATCAGTGGCACGGCGGTCATGTACTGCAGACAGTGATCGCGATCCGCAGGATTGGCTAGATTCCCCTCCTTGGAGATGATGCGTATTGCCGAGTCGTGGGTGGTCAACACGATACGATCGATCTCGTCGAGACGATTTCTGACCTCGGGATGCAGGGTGACGGCGGCTTCGCAGGCCGTCTGGGCGTGAAACTCGGCCGGAAAGGAGATCTTGAACAGGATGTTCTCCATCACGTAGCTGCCGAAATCGCGCTGGAAGGTGAACTTGCGCTCTTCTTCAGGCTTGAGGGCCAGATCCCGATTGGTATGACTGAACAGGATGTCATAGAAGCCCCACTGCGGCGCAGAGAGCACACTGGGGATGCCCATCTCCCCGCGCATGGCGATATCGGCGAGACGTACTCCTCGCGACGTTGCATCACCGGCGGCCCAGCTCTTGCGAGAACCGGCATTGGGAGCATGACGGTAGGTCCGCAGGCTCTGTCCATCAACCCAGGCATGCGAGAGCGCCGAGAGCAGCTGCTCGCGATCGGCGCCCATCAGCTTGGCGACCACGGCGGTGGAGGCCACCTTGACCAGCACCACATGATCGAGGCCGACACGGTTGAAGGAGTTGTCCAGCGCCAGCACGCCCTGAATCTCGTGGGCCATGATCATGGCTTCCAGCACCTGGCGCATGGTCAGGGGCGAATCGCCTCGGGCGAGACGTGTCTGGGAGAGGTGGTCGGAGATGGCCAGAATCCCTCCCAGGTTGTCAGAGGGGTGCCCCCACTCGGCGGCCAGCCAGGTATCATTGTAGTCGAGCCAGCGGATAGTAGCGCCGATGTCCCAGGCCGCTTTGACGGGATCCAGTCGAAACGAAGTACCTGGTACCCGGGCACCATGAGGCACCACGGTACCCTCGACCAGCGGGCCGAGGTGCTTGGTGCATTCCGGGAAGCGCAGCGCCAGCAGACCACACCCCAGGGTGTCCATCAGGCAATGGCGGGCGGTGTCCAGCGCCTCGCTGCTCTCGATCGTGAAGTCGAGGACATAATCGGCGATCTTCTGGAGTTCGGCATCGTAATCCGGACGCTGGTTCTGTTCGACATTAGCACTCATTTCGGTTCCTTGGATTCGTTCTTGTCACCGGGCTTGTCCCGGACCGTGGTAGGGAGCGTGCTCCTGACTGCCCTTCGGCGCTCTATCGCGATAAATTCGCCCCCATTTAACTAGCTCAGGGGCTTACTGACGCTGCTCGATCGGCACCCACTCGTTCTTCTCGGGACCGACGTAGTCGGCGCTCGGACGGATAATGCGGTTGTTGGCGCGCTGCTCGAAGACATGGGCACACCAGCCGGTAACCCTTGAACAGACGAAGATCGGGGTGAACAGCTTGGTCGGGATGTCCATGAAGTGGTAGGCACTGGCGTGGTAGAAGTCGGCGTTGCAGAACAGCTTCTTTTCCCGCCACATCACTTCCTCGACCCGCTCGGAAACCGGGTAGAGCACACTGTCGCCCACGTCCTCGGACAATTTCTTCGACCAGTGCTTGATGATGGCGTTGCGCGGGTCGGACTCGCGGTAGATCGCATGGCCAAAGCCCATGATCTTGTCCTTGCGCTCAAGCATGCCCATGATCTCGCGCTCGGCCTCTTCCGGGGACTGCCAGTTCTCGATCATCGCCATGGCTGCCTCGTTGGCGCCGCCATGCAGCGGTCCGCGCAGCGAGCCGATGGCACCGGTCACGCAGGAGTGCATGTCGGAAAGGGTCGAGGCGCACACGCGGGCGGTAAAGGTCGAGGCGTTGAACTCGTGCTCGGCGTAGAGGATCAACGAGACATTCATTACTCGGGCGTGCAGCTCGGATGCCGGCTGGCCGCGCAGCAGGTGCAGGAAGTGGCCACCGACCGACTCGTCATCGGTCTCGGTTTCGATGCGCACGCCGTCATGGCTGAAGCGATACCAGTAGCAGATGATCGACGGCAGCACGGCGAGCAGGCGATCTGAAACATCCTGCTGCTGGTCAAAGCTCTCCTCGGTTTCCAGATTGCCCAGCATGGAGGCGCCAGTACGCATCACATCCATGGGGTGGGCATCCCTGGGAATCTGCTCAAGCACGCTCTTGAGCGCGTCGGGCAGGCCGCGCAGACCCTGCAGCTTGGTGATGTAGGCATCGAGCTCGGCCTGATTGGGCAACTTGCCCTTGAGCAGCAGATAGGCCACTTCCTCGAAGCGGGCTTTATCGGCCAGCTCCTTGATATCGAAACCGCGGTAGGTGAGGCCCGAGCCGGTCTTGCCGACGGTGCATAGGGCCGTGGTCCCGGCGCTCTGGCCGCGCAGGCCGCTGCTGCTGATGGGTTTGCCTGCCATGGGATGTCTCCTTGTCAATCGGTATCAGTCAGGTTGAGGGCCGGGCAGCGTTATGCCTCGCCGCCCTTCTCTGCAAACAAGGCGTCGAGCTTGCGCTCGAAGTCGTGGTAGTTGAGAAAATCGTAGAGCTCGTCGCGGGTCTGCATGAGGTCGACCACGTCCTTCTGGTGCCCCTGGTCGTGGATGCTCTGGTAGACCTTGAGCGCCGCGGCATTCATGGCGCGGAAGGCGGACAGCGGGTAGAGCACCATGCGGCAACCTACCTCGCCCAGCTCCTGTTGGGTAAACAGCGGCGTGGCGCCGAACTCGGTGATGTTGGCCAGTATCGGTGCGTCGACTCGCTCACAGAAGGCGTGATAGTCATCGAGGGTATGCACGGCCTCGGCGAAGATGGCATCGGCCCCAGCCTCGATGCAGGCGTTGGCCCGCTCGATGGCGGCATCCAGACCATCCTTCTGAAAGGCATCGGTACGCGCGATCAGGTAGAAGTCGGGGTCAAGGCGCGCATCGGCGGCGGCCTTGATGCGGTCGACCATCTCCTCCTGGGAGACGATCGCCTTGTTGGGACGATGGCCACAGCGCTTCTGGGCCACCTGGTCCTCGAGATGGACAGCGGCCACGCCGGCGCGCTGCATCTCCTTGACGGTACGGGCGATGTTGAAGGCGCCACCCCAGCCGGTGTCGATGTCCACCAACAGCGGTACCTCGGTGGCCCCGCAGATGCGATGGGCATCCTCGACCACATCATTCATGGTGGTAATGCCGAGATCCGGCAGGCCGAAGGAGGCATTGGCTACGCCACCGCCGGAAAGGTAGAAGGCCGGGTGACCCACCCGCTCGGCCATCAAGGCAGTATAGGCATTGATGGTGCCGACGATGGGCAGCGGGCGGTGGGCCTTGAGGGCGGCGCGAAACCGCGCCCCGGGGGTAGGTTGCATCATGAAAGGTCTCCGTAGGGTGTCGACGCGCCTCAAACGGGCGTCTTGCTGTCCTGCTGTTCAAGGGATGCCGCATAGCGCTCGACCACGAGGGACCGAGAAGCACTGACGTGACGGCGCATCAGCAGCTCCGCCAGTTCGGCGTCACCGGCCTCGATGGCATCGACGATGCGGTGGTGTTCAACAAAAGCTCGCTGGGGCCGCGTGCCGCTAGCGCTGAACTGGGTACGGTAGAGCCGTACCAGGTAGTAGAGGTCGTCGCAGAGCATGCCCATCAACATCGTGTTGTGGCTGCCCTGGACGATGCGGAAATGGAAGTCCAGATCACCCTCGTGCTGATAGTAGGCCTCGCCGCGACGCAGGTCGGCCTGGCGTTCATGCATGGCCAGCACCTCGCGCAGCCCGGCGACCTCGCCGGCGGTCATGTGTTCGGCAGCGAGGCGCGCCGCCATACTCTCCAGCGCCTCACGCACGTCGAAGAGCTCGAGCAGTTCCTTCATGGAGAGCTTGACTACTCGGGCGCCAACATGCGGCACCCGCTCAATCAGGCGGTGCGCTTCCAGGCGGCGCATGGCCTCTCTGAGCGGGCCGCGAGAGATACCGTAGGTGCGTGACAGTCCCGGCTCGGTGATCTTGCTGCCCGGTGCCAGCTCCCCCCTGACGATAGCATCCTGCAATTGCTGGAAGACCCGTTCCGCCAGAGTGCGGACTTCAGGAAAGACGTCCTGCTGTGGTGCGACTGAGTTCATGGCAATTGTCGACAATCGAGTGATGAAGAAACTGTAATCACTGGCCTACCCCGGGTCAACTGGCCGAACGAATGGATGTTATCCCCCTTTAGTTGAAGACAATCTCACCCGCGCCAACGTCAATGTCGACAATGCCCTCGCCATCAAGCGCGAGAACGACAAAGCTGCAGTCGAGGCCTAGAATGGGGCGCCTGCTCCGGGAAGACGTTGTGATGACAGCACCGATCGAGATCACCCCCCTGCCCTATCACGAGGACCCGCTGGACTACTTCGCGGCCCTGCGCGACAGGCCAGGTGCCGTGCTGCTCGACAGCGGTCGCCCGATGGCGCCGGGTGGCCGCTACGACATCCTCAGCTGCGATCCACTGGAACTTCTCGAGATTGATGCTGCCGGTCGCGTGAGCGGGGACCCGGTGCTCGCGGGGCTGCCCCCCTTCGTCGCCCAGCAGGCACTGCTCGACCGCCTACCCGGCGAGGTGCCGGACAGCCGGCTGCCGTTCCTCGGCGGGCTGATCGGCTACTGGAGTTACGACCTCGGACACCAGCTCGAACCGATGGCCGGACGAGCCCATCAGGCGGTCACGCTACCGGCCAGCCGTGTCGGCCTTTATGACTGGGCAGTGATTCAGGACCATCAGCGTCGACAAAGCTGGCTGGTGGGCAGCGCGTCACGACGCCGCCAGGTGCTGGGATGGCTGGAAACGCCGGTGCGTCCGGCCACAGGCTTTCGCCTCACCGCCCCTTTCGCCGCCGAGCTCAGCCGCGAGGACTACCTGGCTCGCTTTCGTACTGTGCAGGCTTATATTCGCGCCGGCGACTGCTACCAGATCAACCTGACCCAGCGCTTCAGTGCCCCCTTCGAAGGCGACCTCTGGGCGGCCTACCGCCGTCTGCGCCTGGCCACACCCACCCCCTTCGCCGGCTACCTGGCCTGGAAGGACCAGGCGATCCTCTCGCTCTCCCCCGAACGCTTCCTGCGCTGCCATGACGGGCAGGTTGAAACCCGGCCCATCAAGGGCACGCGGCCCCGTGGCGCGACTCCCGAGGTGGACCGACAGCTGGCCAGGGAACTGTGCGAAAGCTCCAAGGACAGGGCCGAGAACGTAATGATCACCGACCTGCTGCGCAATGACCTGGGGCGGGTGTGCCGTCCCGGCAGCGTACGGGTCCCCCAGCTCTGCGGCCTAGAGAGCTATGCCAACGTGCACCACCTGGTGAGCGTGATCGAAGGCGAACTGGAGGCCGGCCGGCGACCCATGGACCTGCTGTCCGCTGCATTTCCCGGCGGCTCCATCACCGGCGCACCCAAGGTACGGGCCATGCAGATCATCGACGAACTGGAACCCAGCCGTCGCAGCGCCTACTGCGGCAGCCTGGGTTACGTGGATGTGCGCGGACAGATGGACACTTCCATCGCCATTCGCAGCGTGGTGGCCGACGGCAGCAGGCTGCACCTGTGGGGCGGGGGAGGCCTGGTGGCCGACTCGCGCGGCGAGGACGAGTACACCGAGAGCCTCGACAAGATTCGCCATCTCATGCAGGCCCTGATGGCAGCTGATACTGAATCAACATGGAATAAAAACCAGATCGATTAATCCACCAGGGAATAGATATCCAATGAATCGGTATTGGGGGGAGCCTCACCGGCTCTGCTAGGGTAGCACCATACCTAAACTTATTGCCTTGGAGCCCTTCATGGAACCCCAGCTCGATGTCATTAACCGGGAACTCGGCAATGATCCCGAGGCCCTGATCCGCTGGGCGCTGGATCAGGGACAACGGCCGATCTGCACGACCAACTTCCGCCCCTTCGAGGCCGTGATCCTGCACATGGTCACGCGCCAGCAGCCGGATATCCCGATCGTGTGGATGGACAGTGGCTACAACACCGAGGCCACCTACCGCTTCGCCGATGAGCTGGTTCAACGCCTGAACCTTAACCTGGTGAGTTATCTGCCGCGGCGCTCACGGGCCCATCGCGAAGCGCTGGAGGGCCCCGCACCCGGGATAGACGAAGCGCGTCATGAGGCCTTCACCCGCGAGGTTAAGCTCGAACCCTTCGAGCGCGCCCTGCGCGAGATGGCGCCGGATGTCTGGTTCACCGCCCTACGTGCCGAGGACACCCCCGAGCGTGCCCGCATGACACCGGTGAGCCGCAACGCTGACGGCCTGCTAAAGGTCTCCCCACTGCTGCACTGGACGGCCCGCGACCTCTATCGATATCTGCAGGACCACGACCTGCCCAACAACTTCGACTACTTCGACCCCACCAAGGTCGAGGAGAAACGCGAGTGTGGCCTGCACCTGCAGCATTGATGGCCAAGGGATAGCACGGAAAGCGTGCCCGCGACCCTCGAAGACAACAGAGAGCCGGGGGCGACTACTGTGTCGATTGCCCCATCCTAGCGGTCAGGTAGCTCGATATCCTTGAACAATATCTCCTCGTGACGAGGACCGGCGGCCAGGGCCGCATCGACCAGGTCTCGGGTCAGATGGGCGGCGAAGCCTTGCAGGAAATCGTACATGTAGCCGCGCATGAAGGTACCCCGGCGAATCCCGATCTTGGTGGTGGAGCTCGCGAAGAGATGACCGGCTTCCAGCGCCACTAGGTCGGTGTCGTGCTCGGCATCCACTGCCATGTGGGCAACGATGCCCACCCCCATGCCCAGGCGCACATAGGTCTTGATGACATCGGCATCGGCCGCAGTAAGCACCACGTTAGGAGTGAGCCCCCGCGCACGGAAAGCATCGTCGAGCTGGGAGCGCCCGGTGAAGCCGAACACATAGGTCACCAGTGGGTAGTCCGCCAAAGCCTCCAGGGTCAGCGTCTGCATCTCGGCCAGAGGATGTCCCCGGGGCACCAGGATGCAGCGGTTCCAGCGATAGCAGGGCAGCAGCACTAGATCGTTGAACAGCTCAAGGGACTCGGTGGCAATGGCAAAGTCGGCCTGGCCATCGCTGACCATCTGGGCAATCTGCTTTGGCGTGCCTTGCTGCATGTGCAGCGCCACGTCGGGATACTTCTGGGTGAAATCGCGGATCACCGGGGGCAGCGCATAGCGCGCCTGGGTATGGGTGGTGGCGATGGCCAGGCTGCCGCGACGCTCGTCGCTGTGCTCCTGGGCAACATCCTTGATATTGTCGGCCAGCCTCAGCATCTGCCCGGCCAGCTCGATGATCACCTGCCCCGCCGGGGTTACCCGGGTCAGATGCTTGCCGCTGCGAGCAAATATCTCTACGCCAAGTTCGTCCTCGAGCAGGCGGATCTGCTTGGAGATCCCTGGCTGGGAGGTGAAGAGGCTCTGAGCGGTAGCAGAAACATTGAGATTGTGGCGCGACACCTCCCAGATGTAGCGCAGCTGCTGAAGCTTCATGGCCATCCTCCCGCACGTGTCTTGGGGCTTTTATAAGGCTTCCAAGGCATAAAAAATTTATTTATAATCATTTTATATCATAATATGGCTGAACTGGAAGATCCGCTTTTCCCAGCATCGGGATTTGCCAGCAGTTAGGTCGACCGCTAACATCGTCCGATCGGGCATGCCCTGCATGTCACCCCATCCGCTCGATGCAGCGCAACGAAACGGGAGAATCACATGACCAACAACGTCGATGTCACCAATGCCAACTTCGAGCAGGAAGTCCTCAAGGCCGATAAGCCGGTTCTGCTAAAGTTCTGGGCCCCTTGGTGCGGTCCCTGCAAGGTGATGGCACCAGTGGTCGAGGAAGTCGCCGAGGAGCGCAACGATAGCCTCAAGGTCGCCAGCATCAACGTGGACGATGCCCCCGAGATCGCCGCCGAGCAGGGGGTGCGCGGGGTGCCGACCGTGATGCTTTTCAAGTCCGGCAGCAAGGTCGCCTCCCTGGTCGGCGCTCAGTCGAAGTCACAGCTGAGCCAGTTCATCGACCAGAACACCTGATCCACTACGCACCGCTCTTCTTCGCCCCGGCAAGCCCGGGGCGACGTCATTTGGGCCCCTCCTCCTCACGCTCCGAGATCGGGCGGTCGGCCTGCTCGATCGGTGCTCCATCGCCTGGTCCCAACAGATGGGCGATCCAGCGGGTCTCGGGATGGCTGTCCAGGGCGATCTTGAGGGTCATGGTCAGCACTACCGAGAGCAACATCCCCACCACCCCGAAGATCCAGCCCCACACCACCAGCGACAGGAAAGCCACGAAGGTGGAAAGCCCCAGCGCCCGGCCCATGACCCTCGGCTCGATGATATTGCCCATCACGAAGTTGACCCCCAGATAGGCCGCGGCGAGCAGCAGCGCATCGAACATGCCACCTTGCGGGGAGACCAGCAGCAGCAGGACCGGCGGCACCGCCGCGATGGCCGATCCGATATTGGGAATATAGTTCAGGGCAAAGGCCAGTACTGCCCACAGCAGCGGAAAGTCCACCCCCAAGAGCTTGCAGGCCAGCCAGATCAGCGCCCCGGTCACCAGGCTGACCAGTGTCTTGACGGCCAGGTAGCGCTTCAGGGTGAGGCTAAACTCGCTGAAGCGACGCAGGCTGGGCGCCGGGTTGACCAGGGCACGAGAGACCTTCTCGCGAAAGTTGAGCGTCTCGAAGAGCAGGAACATCACCAGCAGGCCTACCATGACACTCTGCATCAGCAGGTTGCCAACCTCGCCGAGCACCGTGGGTATCCAGTTGCCGAACTGCTCGGCATCCAGCAGATCAGCCAGCCGATTGGTGTCGATGGCAAGCCCCAGCCCGGCCAGTCCATCGAGGAGCCCCAGATAGTACTGGTAGAGTTTCTTTTCGATGCCTGGCAGGGCATCGATGAAGGTGCCGAAACTGTTGGCCAGCAACAAGCCGAGTAGCGAAAGAAAGCCACCGATCACCACCAGGGTTAGCCACACCGCCAGTTGCTTGCTCATCCCCAGGCGGTGCAGCCAGTGCACGGGCGCAGTGCAGACCACCGCGATCAGGATTGCCAGTAGCAATGGCACCAGCAGGCTAGAGCCTGCGCGCAAACCCGCGATGATCACTACCAGGGCGGCCAGAGCCAGCAGCAGGTTGAGGGGAAGCGTATTGCTGTTATGGTCGTAGGGATGGGGCATGCCCGCACTCGTAACGGTGGAAGTCTGCTCATGATGCCGGGGTGGCTGTCAATTGCAAAGCATGGGAATCATCCCCCTTGCATTGGCTCAAACCGAGGTAGTCGTCGATCAACCAGGAGAACCTTATGCCGATGACCCACCCGCTTTGCCGATTACGCGTTCTGGCCCTGGCCGTGCTGATGATCGTAGCGTCCCTGGCGATGTTGTCCCGCGTTCACGCCGAGGAAATGCCCGGCCGCCTGGAGGTCCAGGCCGAGGCAGAGCTGCAGGTGGTGCCGGATCGTGCCACGCTCAATGCCCGCCTGTGGGAATATACGCCGGCCATCGCCCGGCGCAAGGACACGGTCAACGATCCGGATGCCCTGCGCGAGGCCCGCGACCGACTGGAAGTCCGCGCCGCCGAGCTGATTCGCACCATGGAAGAGGCGGGGCTTGCGCGCGAGGCGATCCACGCCGGCTCCCTGGATGTACAACCCGAGCACCTGCCGGGCGAACGATACGAAAAAGGCGAGCGCGAGTCCCTGGTGCGCACCCGCCTGGAGCGCCCGATTC
This sequence comes from Halomonas ventosae, assembly GCF_004361885.1. Classification (GTDB taxonomy): domain Bacteria; phylum Pseudomonadota; class Gammaproteobacteria; order Pseudomonadales; family Halomonadaceae; genus Halomonas; species Halomonas ventosae_C. The sequence continues at coordinate 139,633 of NZ_SNWH01000007.1, read as the reverse complement.
TCCTCGAACTCGATGACCTCGAGCGACTGCCCGTGGTGCTCGATGCCCTGACCGCTGCCCGCGTGGATGCCCTGGACGGCGTGAGTTACGACCTGGCCGACCGCGACGCCGCAACCGACGAAGCGCTGGTCAAGGCACTGGGCAAGGCGCGCCGCAAGGCCAGCCTGATGGCCAAGACCCTGGGCATCGATCTGGGCGAGGTGATGGCGGTGAGCGAGACCCGCTCACCGATCTTCCAGCCGCGCACGATGGCCATGAGTGCCGATGCCCGGGAGAGCCTGCCTCAGGCCGAATACCGTCCCGGCACCATCACCATCGAGGCAGGCGTCAGTGTCAGCTGGGCGATCGACATAGCCCCCAGCGTCAGGCGTTGACCGTTACGACCCCACCCATGTAGGACCGCAGAACTGCAGGCACACTGATCGAGCCGTCTGCATTCTGGTGGTTCTCCATCACCGCCAGCAGGCAGCGCCCCACCGCCAGGCCGGAGCCGTTGAGGGTGTGCAGCAGCTGTGGCTTCTTCTGCTCGGGATGACGAAAGCGCGCCTGCATGCGCCGCGCCTGGAAGGCCTCGCAATTGGAGACCGAGGAGATCTCGCGGTAGGTGTCTTGGCTGGGCAACCACACCTCCAGGTCGTAGGTCTTGGCCGCCCCGAAGCCCATGTCGCCGGTACACAGCGTCACCACCCGATAGGGCAGTTCCAACGCCTGGAGGATCGCCTCGGCGTGACCGCGCATCTCCTCGAGGGCTTGGTAGCTGGTGGCCGGGTCGACCAGCTGCACCATCTCGACCTTGTCGAACTGGTGCTGGCGGATCATGCCGCGGGTATCGCGGCCGTGGGAGCCCGCCTCGCTGCGAAAGCACGGCGTATGGGCGGTGAGCTTGATCGGCAGCGCCCGATGATCGAGGATCTCGTCGCGGACAAAGTTGGTCAGTGGCACCTCAGCGGTGGGGATCAGATGATAACCGCGCTCGTCGTCGAGGCGAAACAGATCCTCGCCGAACTTGGGCAGCTGGCCGGTGCCGTACAGCGACGCCTCGTTGACCATATAAGGGACATAGCACTCCTCGTAGCCATGCTCAAGGGTCTGCTTGTCGAGCATGAACTGGCTCAGCGCCCGATGCAGTCGCGCGATGGGACCGCGCATCACCGCGAAGCGGGACCCGGTCAACTTGGCCGCCAGCTCGAAGTCCAGCTGGCCCGTGAGCGCCCCCAGGTCGACATGGTCACGCATCGTGAAGTCGAACACGCGCGGCGTCCCCCAGCGGTGGAGCTCGACGTTGTCCTCCTCGCTCTCGCCCACCGGGACGCTCTCGTGGGGCAGGTTGGGCAGGCCGCTGACCACTTCGTCCCATTCGGCCTGCACCTCGGCCAAGTGTCCCTTAGCAGCATCGAGGCGCTCGCCCAGGTCGGACACCTCATCAAGCAGCGGTTGGATATCCTCGCCCCGGGCCTTGGCCTGGCCGATCGCCTTGGAGCGGGTATTACGCTCGGCCTGCAGGGATTCGGTCTGGGCCTGCAGCTCGCGCCGCCGGGACTCCAGCGCCTCGAGACGGTCGGTATCGAGGACGAAACCTCGCTTGGCCAGTCGTTGGGCGACCGCGTCGGGGTCGCTGCGCAGTAGTTTGGGGTCGAGCATGGCATCCGGTCCGTTGCAGTCGTAATTAGGGGATCGCCAAGGCCTCGATCGGCGGCGACGGCCTCGGCAAACAGGGCGCCATTGTAGGCAAAAGGCGAAAGCGGCGCCACGCGCCGGGGTCGCCGGCTTCACGATGATCGCCCCGCTCTGGGTGCGCGCCACCACGCTCTCGCGGTAGAGTAGCGCCACGCTCCCTTTTCCAGACAAGAGTTCCATGATCGCACGACTGGATACCGCCGACGCGCGCCATATCAAGAGCCTCGCCACCCCCTACCTGCGCTTCCTGGACGCCCTGCGCGATGCGGGCTTCGAGGGCGAGATCGCCCCAGACTATGCCGCCCGCACGGTGCTGGCCACCGACAACTCCATCTACCAGCGCCTGCCCCAAGCGGTGCTCTACCCCCGGCACGGCGCCGACCTCGAACGCATCGCCCGGCTGGCCGGCCGAGACGAACACCGCCGAGTAGCACTCACCCCGCGCGGCGGCGGAACCGGCACCAACGGCCAGTCGCTCACCGACGGCCTGGTGGTAGACGTCTCGCGACACATGAATGCGATTCTCGACATCGACGTGGAGAGCCGCCGCGTGCGCGTGCAGGCCGGCGTGGTCAAGGATCAGCTCAATGCGGCGCTCAAGCCCCACGGGCTCTTCTTCGCCCCGGAGCTGTCCACCTCCAACCGCGCCACCATCGGCGGCATGATCGCAACCGACGCCAGCGGCCAGGGCAGCTGCGAGTATGGCAAGACCCGCGACCATGTGCTCGAGCTCGAGACCCTGCTGCTCGGCGGCGAGCGCCTGGTCAGCCGTCCGCTGGCCGACGAGGAGCTCACGCCGCTGTGCGAACGTGACGACGTCACCGGGGCAGCCTACCGCACCGCCCGGGAAATCATCGACACCCAGGGCGAGCTGATCGCCGAGAAGTTTCCGCCGCTCAACCGCTGCCTGACCGGCTACGACCTGGCGCACCTTCGCGACGCCGAGGGTCGCCTCGACATCAACAGCCTGCTGTGCGGCTCGGAGGGCTCGTTGGGCTTGCTCGATGAAGCGGTGCTCAACGTGCTGCCCATCCCCCGCCACTCAACGCTGGTCAACGTGCGCTACGCCGGCTTCATGGAGGCGCTGCGCGATGCCAAGGCGCTGATGGCAAGCAGTACCTCTTCACAAGCCCAGCCACAGGCGCGGCCCACCTCCATCGAGACGGTGGACGACAGCGTGCTGATGCTGGCCATGGAGGACTTCGTCTGGGACAGCGTGGCAGCGTTCTTTCCCAGCGGTGAGACGCCGGTGCGCGGCATCAACCTCGTGGAGTTCAATGACGATGACCCCGAGCAGCTGACCGAGCGCGTTGCCGCCTTCTGCCGCCACCTGGAGGCCGATGCCAGCGTCGAGCGCCTCGGTTACACGCTGGCCGAGGGGCGCGAGCAGATCCAGAAGGTCTACGGCATGCGCAAGCGCGCCGTGGGCCTTCTGGGCAACACCAAGGGCGAGAAGCGACCCATCCCCTTCGTCGAGGACACCGCCGTCCCACCGCAGCACCTGGCGGACTATATCGCCGAGTTTCGCGCCACCCTGGATGCCCGCGGCCTCGAGTACGGCATGTTCGGCCATGTGGATGCCGGCGTGCTGCACGTACGTCCGGCCATCGACATGAAAGACCCGGCCCAGGAGCGGCTGATCCGTGAGATCTCCGACGAGGTGGTCGCGCTGACGAAGAAGTACCACGGCCTACTATGGGGCGAGCATGGCAAGGGCGTGCGCTCGGAGTATGCTCCCGGCTTCTTCGGCGAGCTGTATCCCAGCCTGCAAGCGGTCAAGGCCGCCTTCGACCCCCACAACCAGCTCAACCCTGGCAAGATCGCCTCGCCGCCCGCCGTTTCCCGGGACATCGAGGCGCAGCCGGTGACCTGGGTCGATCCCCAGCTGCTGACCATCGACGGCGTAGCCACCCGCGGTCAGCTCGACCGCCAGATCGACGAGCGGGTCTGGCAGGCCCACGCGGCCACCGTCTACTGCAACGGCAACGGCGCCTGCTATAACTATGACCCCGATGACGCCATGTGCCCCTCCTGGAAGGCCACCCGCGACCGCATCCACTCCCCCAAGGGGCGCGCCAGCCTTATCCGCGAGTGGCTGCGGCTGCAGGGCGAGGCCGGCGTCGACCTGGTCGAGGAGTCAAGGAAGAAGAAGGCCGAGGGTCCCTGGGGCTTCGTCAAGGACTTCCCGCTGCGGCTACGAAACAGCCTGGCCAAGCGACGCGGCGAAGCCGACTTCTCCCACGCGGTGTACGACGCCATGGCAGGGTGTCTCGCCTGCAAGTCCTGCGCCGGTCAGTGCCCGGTGAAGGTCAACGTCCCCGACTCGCGCTCGCGCTTCCTCGAGGTCTACCATGGCCGCTACCTGCGCCCACTGCGCGACTACCTGGTGGGCGGCATGGAGTTCGTGCTGCCGACACTTGCCCGAATGGCGCCGCTCTACAACGCCGCCCTGGGCAATCGCCTCGTCGACCGGCTGCTGGCCGGCCCGCTCGGCCTGGTGGACAGCCCGCGGCTTTCCCGTGCCAGCCTGAACAAGCAGCTCACCGCCTGGGGCGTGGCACAGGCGACGCCGACGTCGCTCGGCCTGCTCACCGAGGCGCAGAAGGCGCGCAGCGTGGTACTCCTCCAGGATGCCTTCACCAGCCATTTCGAGGCCACGCTGGTGATGGACATCGTCGAGCTGCTCAGCCGACTCGACGTGCGGGTCTTCGTCGCGCCCTACTCGCCCGGCGGCAAGCCGCTCGAGGTACAGGGTTTCCTGGGCGCCTTCGCGCGTACCGCACGGACGCAGGCCAGGCGCCTCAAAACACTCGCCGAGTTCGGCGTGCCGCTGGTTGGCATCGATCCGGCCATGACTTTGATCTATCGCCAGGAGTATCCCAAGACGCTGGGCCCGCAGGCCGTGCCCGAGGTGCTGCTGCTACAGGAGTGGCTGGTGACCCAGGTTGCCCACCTGGCGCCGCGGGTTGCCCCGCAAGGCCTGAAGGTGCAGGACCCGGCGTACCGACTGCTCGCCCACTGCACCGAGGCCACCAATGCTCCGGGCAGCCCCCGGGCCTGGCAGCAGGTCTTCGCCGCCTTCGGCCTGGAACTCGAGCTTGTCGCCACCGGCTGCTGCGGCATGTCGGGCACCTACGGCCACGAGGCCAGGAATCTAGAGACGTCGAAGACGATCTATGCCCAGTCGTGGCAGCCCAAGGTGGAGAGCGAGGCCAATGCCGGCCGGCTGCTCGCCACCGGCTATTCGTGCCGCAGCCAGGTGGCGCGGTTCTCGGAACAGGTGCTGCCCCATCCGCTGCAGGCGCTGCTGGTCGCCCTTAAGCAGGGTTGATTGCGGCGCCCCTGAGCCTCATGACGACGATCCCCCTTCCCATATCACGACAGGAGCCAAGAGGCATGAACCGCACCCTGATCCTCGTCGGATTGCTGATCATTGCCGCCGGGCTGCTGTGGCCCTGGCTGTCACGACTCCCCTTGGGCCACCTGCCCGGCGACATCGTGATCCGCCGCGAGAACCTCGCCTTCTATTTCCCGATCACCACCATGATCCTGGCGAGCCTGGTGGTCTCGGCGCTGCTCTGGCTCTTCCAGCGCTGACCCCGGGCACGACGGCAGCGATTGTGCGCCCCCTCGCCAGTGACGAATCTGCCGCCCCTTCGACAGGAAACCCGCCATGGAAAGCCCCGCCCTCCTGCTCACCGCCATCGGTCTGCTCTCCCTTGCCTGCCAGTGGCTCGCCTGGCGGATCAAGGTGCCCGCCATCCTGCCGTTGCTGCTCACCGGCATTCTGGTCGGACCGGTCAGCGGCCTGCTCGATCCCGACGCCCTGCTCGGCAATCTGTTGTTTCCGCTGGTCTCGCTGGCCGTGGCAGTGATCCTCTTCGAAGGCAGCCTGACCCTGAACTTCGCCGAGCTGCGCGGGCATGGCCATACGGTACGTCGCCTGGTGACCTGGGGGGTGCTGATCACGGCCGTGGTCAGCGCCCTGGCCGCTCGCTGGCTTCTCGAGTTGTCATGGGCAATGGCCAGCCTGCTCGGCGCCCTGCTGGTGGTCACCGGCCCCACGGTGGTGCTGCCCCTGCTCGAGACGCTGCGCGCCAAACCGTCGCTCGCCCAGATCCTGCGCTGGGAGGGCATCCTTATCGATCCCATCGGCGCCATCGGTGCGGTGCTGGTCTATGAGTACGTGGTCATCGACGCCTCGCGCAATGCTGTCACCCACACCCTCGGGCTGTTCGGCCTGACCGCCTTGATCGGCTTCGGCCTGGGGAGCCTGGGCGGCTACCTGTGGGGCTGCGTGCTGCGCCACCATTGGCTGCCTCGCCAACTGCACAGCTTCGGCACGCTGATGGTCATGCTCACCCTCTATACCCTCTCCAACCAGCTCTTTCATGAGTCCGGGCTGCTGACCGTCACGGTGATGGGCGTATGGATGGCCAACATGCCGCGGGTTCCCACCGGGCCTATTATCGAGTTCAAGGAGACCCTGTCGGTACTGCTGATCTCGGGGCTGTTCATCCTGCTCGCCGCGCGGCTCGGCGTTGACCAGCTGGCGCTGCTGAGCTGGCCGGCCTGGGCCTACCTGGGCGTGCTGATGGTGGTGGCGCGACCGCTGACCGTATGGCTGTGCACCGCGGGCAGCGGGCTCGACTGGCGGGAGAAGACGCTGCTGGCCTGGGTTTCACCAAGGGGCATCGTGGCGGCAGCGGTGGCCTCACTGTTCGCCCTCAAGCTCGAGGCCGAGGGCATCGAGGGGGCCGACATGCTGGTGCCGGTGACCTTCCTGGTGATCATCGCCACGGTGGTGGTCCAGGGCCTGCTGTCGCGACCCATCGCCGATGCGCTCGGCGTCACCACTCCGCCGCCCCGGGGCTTCCTGATCCTCGGTGCCAATCCGGTGGCACGTGCCGTGGGCCAGGCACTCCAGGAGGCAGGCTTTGTCGTGCGCCTCTGCGACCATGACTGGGAAGCCCTCGAGGCGGCACGCATGACCGGCCTGCCGACCTATTACGGCAACCCGGCCTCGGAACACGCCCAGATGCATCTGGACATGGCAGGGCTTGGCCACTTCCTGCCGCTCTCGCCCTACCGCGAGCAGAACGACCTGGCCGCCCTCTACTTCGCAAGACAGCTGGGCCACGGCAAGGTCTTTCGTATCGAGGTCAGTGGGGAGCAGGCATCCTCTCGGGAACGGCCAGAACAACTCACCGAGCTGCCGTGCCTGTTCGGCGAGCAGGTGACCTGGCACAAGCTGGCGAGCCTGGTAGCCCAAGGGGCGGAGGTGAGAACCACGCGACTGCACGAGGCCTTCGCTATGGACGACTATGTCGCGACCCATGGCCATCGCCTGCTGCCGCTGTTCTGCATCGACGCCCAGGGGCGGATCCGCGTCGCCAGCGACCAGTCACCCCTCGAAGCCCAGCCGGGAGAGCGCCTGATCAGCCTGGTCTACCCCGATTCACCGGCCTTCTGAGTTGCTTTTCGACTTACCAGTATTCGGCCTTCAAGGGTAAGGCATTGAGCTCGTCACGAGCCTCGCGCCAGCCTGGGTAGTGCCGATCCAGAAGGGTGATGAAGCGTTCATTGTGGGTGGGCTCAATCAGGTGGGCCATTTCGTGGACGATGATGTACTCCAGCAGGTCCTTGGGTTTCTTGACCAGCTCCGTATTCAGTCGAATATTGCCCTTCGAGGGATTGCAGCTTCCCCACTTGGTCTTCATGCGCTGCAGGTGGTAAGCCGAGACGCGAACGCCCAGGCGAGCCTCCCAGCTTGCAATCAGCGGGGGGATAGCGTCATGCAACAGTCGCTTGTGCCACTCATGCATGACATCAGCACGCTTTTCCCGATCGCTTCCCGGCCGCACCGTAAGCGTAATGCGCTTATGATCCAACTTGACGCCCGGGCGGGCCTCACGCTCCTCCACGCTCAACAGGTAGCGCCGGCCCCAGAGATAGTGGCTCTCTCGCTCAACGAGCCGACGGGGCGTTTCTCGGGCCTGAGCGTGGAGTCTCGCCTGCTGGTCGCGTATCCAGCCCAGCTTGGCAATTGCATAGGTGCGCGCCACCTCCAGGCGGGTCGCGCGGGGCGCCACCAGGGTGACCCGTCCGTCCGGCGGATGCACGGAAAGATGCACGTTGCGGACATTCTTGCGCGTCACCTCGATGGCGATATCCCCCAATGTGATCGATTCGGTCACGGGTAACCCGCCTGCTGCTTGATCAGATCGAACACAGCCTCGGTGGTCTTTCGATTTCTCCCGAGGATAGGGAACAGGGCGTTGAGTACCTGCCGCTCGCGCGCGTCGTCCCCACGCCAGCCGGCCGGGGCCAGCTCGCGCATGGCCCGGTCGATGGCCAGCGAGATTCGCAGCCGCTGCTCGTCAGCGTCGAGTGAGGGCTCATGCACTTCGTTTGCCGGGCGCGACGCGGCCAGGATATCCGGCAAGTTGTGGTAGATCACCTGCGCCTCGGGCCGATCGTCAAGCTCAGGAGGCACCGGCTCGCCACGCTGCCCCTGCGCCATCTGCTGGACGAGGGCCTCGGCGCGCTCCAGCAACTGCTGGTAGGAAGCCGTCTCGCTGCGCCAGTCCGCGATCAGGTCGTCCAGCAGAGTCGAGAGCTGTTTGTAGAAGCGTGGATCGGTGAGCTGGCCACGGATGATGGTCTTGCGCACGTTGTTGATGATGCCCTCGGCCACCCCGTTCTTCGACAGCTTGCCCTGCTGATTGAGCTTCTTGGCGATGGCATCATGAATACCTGTCTCGACGATAAGCTCCACCAGGGAGTAGCTGTCCACCGAGCCGAGATTGCTCGCCGGGTCCGCCTGAATATAGGTGTTGATGAGGTGGCGCATGTCCGCCTCGAAGGGCTTGATATCCAGCTCCTCGCCGGAGTGGCACTTGATGGCGGCACGCACTTCGCTGAAGAAGGTCACCTCGTCCTGCAAGGCGGCAATCTCTCCCGCTGAGTAGCCAACGGCCTCCAGTTCCTGGGCGATGGCGGAATACGCGCGCACGAAGCTGGCCACCGCCTTGTAGAAGGCGATGCGCAGCACCTCGGTATCGTCCAGCGCCTCCGGCGCCCCGGCATCGCCGCAGAAATAGTGCAGGTAGTGCTCGATCTCGCGCGGCGGCGGCACCGGCTCACACAGGTACTTGAGCGCTTCTCGGGCCGTGTCGAGCTTCCTGCGACCCTCCTTGCGCCAGTCCTTCAGTTCGACGTTGTTTTCCGCCGCACCGCCATCGTCCAGGTCCAGCTCATCGGAGCTGTAGACGGCGATCGCCTGCTGCACATCGCCGAACAGCTGCTTGAAATCGACGATATGGCCGTAGTCCTTGTCGTCGCCGTCGAGCCGGTTGGTCCGGCAGATGGCCTGGAACAGGTTGTGGTCGCGCAGTTCATTGTCCAGGTAGATATAGCTGCACGAGGGCGCATCGAAGCCGGTCAGCAGCTTGCTCACCACGATCAGCAGCTTGGTGTTGGCCGGCTCCTCGATGAAGCGCCGCTTCATCTCGGCCTCGTACTGGGCGGTACTCTGGCCTTCCTTCAGCACAAACCGGGTATAAGTGTCGAACTTGTAGCGCTCGTCGCTGTTGGCCGGCTCGCGGGAGATGGCGTTGTGGCTGGGCTCGAAGGAGGTGATGATGCCGCAGTACTGACCGAATGACGTATTCTGGAACAACCGGAAGTAATGGCAGGCATCATAGATCGAGGCGGCCACCAGGATGGCCGTGCCGCGATCGTTGTTCAGGCGCGGCTTGAGGCCGAAGTCCTCGATGATATCCGCGACGATGCGCTGCTTGCGCTCGGCGGAGCTCATCAGCTCCTCCAGCGTGGCCCAGCGCTTGCGTAGCACCGCCTTCTGGTAGTTGTTGAGGTTCCGGGTCTTCTGCTCGAACCACTTGTCGATGGCCTGCCGAGAGGTCAACCGCTGGGGGACATCGCGGGCTTCGTACTTCAGGTCCAGTACCACGCCATCGGCCACTGCCTCGGGGAACTTGTAGGTGTGAATATAGGTGCCGAAGACCTCGCGGGTGGTCTGCTTGTCGCGCCTTAGCAGGGGCGTGCCGGTGAAGCCGATGAAGATGGCGTCGGCGAGCCAGCGTTTCATCTGCCGGTTCATGGCGCCACCCTGGGTACGGTGGCACTCGTCCACGAACACATAGAAGCGCCCGTGCACTGGCGGCGGGTCGCCCCTGAGATCGCCCGGGTCAAACTTGTGCACCAGGGCGCAGAGCAGCCGCGGCGTGGTCGCCCCCAGCTTATCCATGAACTGTGCGCGTGAAGTGATGCGAGGCGAAAAATCATCCTCGCCCACGACACCGGCATTGCGCATCACGCCGACGATCTGGCGGTCCAGTTCGTCGCGGTCGGTCACCACCAGAATGCGCGCCGCCGGGTCGTGTTCCATGATCCACTTGGCCAGCAGCACCATCAGGATGCTCTTGCCGCTGCCCTGGGTGTGCCAGATCACCCCGCCCTCGCGCCGGGCGATGTGCTCCTGGGCCGCCTTGACGCCAAAATACTGGTGCGGCCGCGGCACTTTCTTCTGGCCGGCATCGAAGATCACGAAGTTACGGATCAGGTCCAGCAGGCGCTGCTTGCCGCACATCTGCGCCAGCGGCCTGTCCAGCAATACTCCGGGCGACGCAGTGCTGCCGCCCTCCTCATCCTTCCACTGCACAAAGAACTGCTCCGGCGTGCCGGTGGTGCCGTAGCGCAGCCCCTGGGCGTCGCTGCCGGCCAGCAGCAGCTGCGCGGTGGTGAAGAAGCCCTCGTTGAAGATCGACTCCTGGTTGGTGATGAGCTGGCGCACACCGTCGGCCACCTCCATGGAGCTGCGCTTGAGCTCGATCACCGCCACGGCGATGCCGTTGAGATAGAGCACCAGGTCCGGCCGGCGCTCGTGCCCACCCCTGAGGGTCACCTCCTCGGCCAGGGCGAAGTCGTTGTTCTCGGGGTGGGTCCAATCGATCAGGTGCACATCCTCGTGCGGCTGCCCCGGCGAGAGCAGCACCTTCACGGGGTAGCGCAGCAGGTTGTAGGTGCGCAGATTGGCCTGGTAGAGCGTCACGCCGGTGACATCGGCGGCCGTTTGCAGCTTGTGCAGCGCAGCGGCGATATGCGCCTCGGAGTCGCCACGTTCGCGCAGATTGTCGCGCAGCAGCTCGGCCTCGATGGCACGATTGCCCTGCCGACGGCTCCAGTTGCCCAGCCAGCGATAGCCCAAGCCGCCCTCAGCCTCCGGCCGGGTCAGCAGGTGGATCACGCGGTTCTGGGTCAGGCGCTCAGGGCGCGTGGCGTGCGACATCTGGCGGGCTCCTTGCGTGGCTCAGTCGGTCGGCTCGTCCTGGCCCCCCTGCAGCCGCGCCCTGGCGGCGGCGATGGATTGATGCAGCTTGGCCTGCAGGGCCTCTCGGGAAGGCAACACTGTCAGGTATTCGGCAACATGGATGCCGCTCTTGTCCAGTTCCAGCAACTCGATCTGCTCGCGCTGCTTGCCGGCACACAGGATGATACCCAGCGGCGGATTTTCCCCTGCCTCCTGCTCGTGGCGCGCCAGCCAGCGCAGGTAGAGCTCCATCTGTCCCTTGTACTCGGCCTTGAAGCGCCCGAGCTTGAGGTCAATGGCCACCAGCCGCCTGAGCTTGCGGTTGTAGAACAGCAGGTCGATGTAGAAGTCCTCGTCGTCGATCTGGATACGCTTCTGGCGTCCCACGAAGGTGAAGCCCGCACCCAGCTCCAGCAGGAACTGCTCTATCTCGCGCAGGATGGCGTCTTCCAGGTCACGCTCCAGATAGCGGTCGTTGAGGCCGAGGAAGTCGAGCAGGTAGGGATCCTTGAGCAGCAGCGCGGGCGACGCCTGGCCGCCCCGGCGCAGGGTGGATAGCTCGTGCTGGATGGTCTGCTCGGGCTTTTTCGAGATGGCGCTTCGCTCGAAGAGCATCGACTGGATGCGCTCCTGCAGCTGGCGAGACGACCACCCTTCGAGCTGGCACAGCTCGATATAGAACTCGCGCTTCAGCGAGTCGTCCAGATAGATCAGGCTCTTGAGGTGGGTCCAGCTCAACTGTCTCCGCAGTGCGGAGACTTTCTCCTCCTCCGGGAAGACCTCGGCGAAGCGGATCATGTGGCGCAGGTTCTTGGCCGAAAAGCCCCTGCCGTACTCATGGGTCAACTGTCTCCCCAGCGCGGAGACAATCTCCTCGCCATAACCGGCCCGCTTGCCCGCCAGGACCTCCCGGTGGATACGGCGTCCGATTTCCCAGTAGAGCAGGGTCAACTCGGCATTGACCGCCACCGCCGCGCGCTGGCGGGCACCATCGATAAGCTGGCGAAGATCGGCGACCAGCGCCGGATCGGTGACGGCCCTGTCGGTCATACCAGACGTGTCCTCCCGGTCAGCAGCTCCTGCATCATGCCCTGTTTCAGCTCGGCGGTTTTGCTGCGGCGCTGTTCCAGGGCTTCGAGTTCGGCGTCCATATCGGAGAGGACGGTGGCGATGGCGGCTTGTTCTTCGATATCCGATGGCAGCGTTACTTTAAATGTCTGTAATTGTTTCTTGCCAACCTCAAGAAACGTACTCCCCCCACAGAGCTGGAGAAGGAGCTGTTTCTGAGTAGTCATCAAATAAAAAAGAAATTCGCTGTCCGCGTTTAATGGAATCAGGTTTTTAAAACCCTGATTCGTGGTCATTGGAATCGTATTGATCGCACACTCTCCGATGGTGGCGCGGGTTGTCATAATGATCGAGTTGGGAGGAATAACTTCGGCAGAGCTAGCCTGAAGACCTTTTTGCGATATTGTGCGCTCGGTTTCCGTAAGGTGCTTCCGACCGTGTAGCGCCGTGATATCCGTTGGGGTACACCATGCGACACCGCCATTCCAGAGGTCCTGGTTAGTAGTGCTTGGCGTGCCGCCGCTTCGAATATCCGCAATTTCCTCTAGGGTCTTCGTCTCACACGCCCCCTCAAAACCAGGCAGCCGCGTCTCGCCGGTCAGGAGCTGTTGCATGGCAGCCTGTTTGATATCACGCTTCTTGGCGATCAGGCGGTCCAGCGACCCCAGAAGGGAATCCACATCGCTTAGGGCGGTAGCGATGGCGCGCTGTTCTGCTTCAGTGGGCCAAGCAAGGCGCAAGCGCCCGAACCGCGTTGAACCAAGATGAGCCACCGAAGTGGTTTGGAGCGAAATCCGTGAGAAGACCCCAGTCTGCTGGCAGTGCCGGAAAAGGTGCGAGGCGAAATTTTCACAAACACCTGATCGAGCCCTGAAACGCAAGAGGGCATTCTGAATGGCACAGGGTTCGGGATATTCATCATTATAAATCGAACATCGCCCAACAAGCTCAAGACTCTGGCCCTCGTTAAGCAGGACATCGCCATTCCTAACTTGGAATTGTCTAAACTGCTCATCCGTCATCGGCATCTTGAGCACATCGGTGATGTCAATTCGCCCATCAAGGACGTTCTTTGTTCTGAGGTAAGGGCGCTGTTCGCCTGGCGCATTAATGGCCAATGCCTTCCCTGCAAGAATCTCCCCTTTCTGACGAGCTGCGGACACCTCCCAGTCTTCGGGAATAATCCCGATCTCCGTGTCCCTGTAGCCCTCTGGCACCGCCGGCCTGTCCATCTGCCGCGCATACCCCGCCGAGGCGTCACACACTTCCAGCACCTCGTCCGTCATGCCCACGCCACTCCCATCGTCTTCAGGTGCTCGTCCACCCGCGCCGAGAGCGCTTCTACCTGCCGGCTCAGCTGCGGCAGCGGGGTCGCATAGCGGTCGGCCAGCTCGCGCACGCGGCCGGTGAGGGTCTGGGAGACGCGCTCCAGCTCGCCCTGCACGGCGGCTTCCAGGGCGGTGAGCCACTTGTCGTCCACCACCAGGGTCTTGATCTCCTCGACGCTGAGCTCGGGATACTTGTCATAAGCCTGCTGGTCGAGGGCGGCGTCGGCCTCCTTGATGGCTTTTTTCAGCTCGCTCTGGCGCTTGTCGAGCTGGTTCCACTGCTTGAGCACCTTGATTTCGTCAGCGTAGTCGGGGTCGCCCTTGATCTCGTTGAGTCGCTTGCTGACCTCGCCCTTGTTGATCTTGTCCAGCTCGGCGAAGGCGCCGTCCTCGCCGCCGTGTTCTTCTTCCAGTTCGCTCATGTCCGCGATGCGGGCGTCCAGCTCGGTCTGAAGAGCATCCAGTTCGCCCTGCTCCTCGGTAAAGTAGCACGCGACGATATAGGGCTTGGGTATCAGGTCACAGGTCCAGCCCTTGTCCTTCATCTCGCCCTTCTTCTTGCCGCTCTTGACCTCTTCCAGCACGCGGCGGGTTTCCGCCACCCAGCCGTCGGCGGCAACCTCGTAGGCGTCGTCCTGCAGGGTCTCGTACCAGTAGTCCATCAGGTGCTGATAGATGTCGTAGGGGTCGAGCAGGGGCGCGGCACGGAAGATGTTCAGCAGATCCTCACTCACCCGGGTGATCAGGGCCTTGGGTTGGTCGTCGATGCCGAAGCCCTTGAGCACCGGCCGGTTGCGCGAGCGCCAATCGTCGAACAGGGCAGAAGCCCGCTCACGGAAAGCGGTGAACTCGGCGTGCTCAAGGATAGTGCTTCTTAGCGACTGGAGAGCCACGGCAAGATCGACGTAGCCAGTGTGAGGCGTGGGCCGGAAAAGCGCTGCCCGCAAGCTGGGGAAGACGGCCCAGTAGGCGGCCAAACCCGGCACCGGCGGGATGGCGGCGCGGTCACCGTCGATGTCGCGCACGGGAATCCCACCGTTCATGTGGGCGTGCAGGTCGTGGCGGTCTTCGGGTTCGCTGGCGTCGATGTAGCGTGGCAGGTTGAGGTTGAAGTCGTGCTTCGGGTCAGCGATCTCGTCGAAGGGCACCATACGGGCGTAGCGCGGCACGGTAGCCTGCTTGTTGAAGGTATCGACGATGCGGTGGATGTCCTGCTCGCGCAACCGGTTCTTGTTGCCATCCTTGATGAAGCCCCGGGCGGCATCGATCATGAAGACCCCCTTTCGCGCCTGGGCGTTCTCCTTGTCCAGCACCAGGATGCAGGCGGGAATGCCGGTGCCGTAGAAGAGGTTGGCCGGCAGGCCGATGATGCCTTTCAGATACCCGGAGCGCACCAGTTGCCGGCGGATGGCGGCCTCGGCGTGGCCCCGGAACAGCACGCCATGGGGCAGGATCACCGCGCCCTTGCCGGTGCTTTTCATCGAGCGAAGGATATGCAGCAGGTAGGCGTAGTCGCCCTGCTTGGCCGGCGGTGCGCCCCAGGCGAAGCGCTGCCAGGGGTCATCTTCTGGCGTGATGCCGGCGCTCCAACCCTTGTCCGAGAACGGCGGATTGGCCACCACGTAGTCGTAGGTACGCAGCTGCTCGCCGTCTCTGAACTTGGGATTGGCCAGGGTGTTGCCCTGCACCACGTTGGCGGTAGGGAAGTCGTGCAGGATCATGTTCATGCGCGCCAGACCGGCGGTTGTGACGTCTTTCTCCTGCCCTTCCAGGGTGATGTGTTTGCCGGCCTCGGCGGCGACCTTGAGCAGCAGGGAGCCCGAGCCGCAGGTGGGGTCGTAGGCGGTGGTGGCCGCCACAGCACGCTCAGGCGAGATGCCGATGACCTGCGCCATGATCCGGCTGACCTCGGAAGGCGTATAGAACTGCCCCTTGCTCTTGCCGCTCTCCTGGGCGAAGTGGCGCATCAGGTATTCGTAGGCGTCGCCCAGGATGTCGTCGTGCTCGGCACGGTTCCTGGCGAAGTTGAGCTCCGGCTTCTGGAAGATGCTGATCAGGTTGGTGAGGCGATCCACCATCGCCTTGCCTTCGCCGAGCTTGTTGGGGTCGTTGAAATCGGGAAAGTCACTGCGCGCCAGGCGCTGGTTGGCGTCGATCAGCGGCTGGATGATCTGGGTGTTGATCCTGTCCCCGATGTCGCTCTTGCCCTTGAGCTTGACCATATCGGCGAAGCTGGCGCCTTGGGGGATGATCACCGGCGGCGCGAAGTCGTCGGAATCGGCGTACTTGTCCGAGATATACTTGATGAACAGCATGAACAGGACGTAGTCCTTGTACTGCGACGCGTCCATGCCGCCGCGCAGTTCGTCGCAGGAGGCCCAGAGAGAGGAGTAGAGTTCGGATTTCTTGATCGCCATTGGGAGTCGCTTGGTGGGCTGTCAGCAGAAGTGCTGGAGAGCAGGTTAGGCACTGGAGTGGGACTTCACAAAACCGGCTGGAACCGGGGAGGCCTGCGGCCTCCATCGTCGAAGCGTGGAACCGTCGAACCGCCGGCCAAGCCGGGCTCCTACAGAGTAAGGTCCGCAAACTTGCCTAGAAGAACAGCCGCCGCAGGGCCTCGCCGGGGTCGGCCTCGCGCATGAAGGCCTCGCCCACCAGGAAGGCATTGACGTCATGCTCGCGCATGCGCAGCACGTCATCGCGGGTGTGGATGCCGGACTCGGTGACCACGCTGACGCCGGGCGGAATCCGCGGCAGCAGTTCCAGGGTGGTCTCGAGCCGGGTGTCGAAGGTGTGCAGGTCGCGGTTGTTGATGCCTACCAGGGTGAGCTCGAGCTTGAGGGCTCGGTCGAGCTCCAGGGCGTCGTGGACCTCCACCAGCACGTCCATGCCCAGTTCCACGGCCTGGCGATGCAGGTCTGCCATCCGCGCATCGTCCAGGGCGGCGACGATCAGCAGGATGCAGTCGGCGCCGAGGGCGCGCGCCTCGCTGACCTGGTAGCCATGGGTGATGAAGTCCTTGCGGATCACCGGCAGGTCGCAGGCCTCGCGCGACTCGATCAGATAGTCCTCGTGGCCCTGGAAGAAGTCGGCATCGGTGAGCACCGAAAGACAGGCTGCACCGCCTTCGGCGTAGCTTGCGGCGATCTCGCCGGGGCGAAAGTCCTCGCGGATTACCCCCCTGGAGGGTGAGGCCTTCTTGATCTCGGCGATTACCGCCGGATCGCCGGCCTGGATGGCGCGCTCGAGGGCGGCGACGAAGCCCCGCGGCGCGGGCTGCTCGGCAGCCAGGCGCAGCAGCTCCTGCTCGGAGACCGCGCGGCGCCGTTCGGCAACTTCCTGTTCCTTGCGCGCCAGGATGCGCTCGAGGATGGTGGGCAGGGAACGGGATTCGGTCATGTCGGACCTCACTGGGAAAACACGCGGGTGAAGTTGGCGAGTTCCTTGAGCTTTTCGAGCGGCAGCTTGGAGGCCTGGGCGTCCTGGGCCATGGCCACGCCCTCCTTGAGGCTGTCGGACACCCCTGAAGCATAGAGCGCCGCACCGGCATTGAGGGCGACGATGTCCGCCGCTGCCCCCTCGCCGATCAGGGCCTGCTCGACCAGCCGCAGGCTATCCTCGGCGCTCTTTACCCGCAGCGAGTCCAGCGACTGACGCTCGATGCCAAAATCTTCCGGGGTGATGATGTACTCGCGGATCTCGCCGTCCTTCAGCTCGGCGACCAGCGTCGGCTGCGCCAGCGAGATCTCGTCAAGGCCATCTTCGGCATGCACCACCAGCACGTGCTCGCTGCCCAGTCGCCGCAGCACCTCGGCCATCAGTGGCACCAGCTCGGGGGCATAGACCCCCAACACCTGGCTGGGGACGCCGGCAGGATTGGTCAGCGGCCCGAGGATGTTGAACAGGGTGCGCACGCCCATCTCGCGACGCGGGCCCACGGCATAGCGCATCGCCGGATGATGGCTGGGCGCGAACATGAAGCCCACCCCAACCTGCTTGATACAGCGGCCCACCTGCTCGGCATCCAGATCGAGGTTGATGCCGGCCACGGCGAACAGGTCGGCACTGCCCGATGACGAGGAAACGCCGCGGTTGCCGTGCTTGGCGACGTGCGCCCCGCCGGCAGCCACCACGAAGCTCGCCGCCGTAGAGACATTGAAGAGGTTGGCGCCATCACCGCCGGTGCCGACGATGTCGACCAGGTTGTCGGCCGTGAGCCGCACCGGGTTCATCAGTTCACGCATCACTTGGGCCGCGGCGCTGATCTCCTCGGCGGTCTCGCCCTTCATGGCCATGCCTACCAAGAAGGCGGCGATCTGGGGATCGCTGGCCTCGCCGGTCATGATCTGGCGCATCACTTCATGGGTCTCGGCGAAATTCAGGTTCTCCCGGCGCATCACCACCGCAATGGCCTCTCGCATCTGCATAATTACTACCCTCTAATCAGCCTCGACTCGGGCTCGGCTCAGCGCCTAGACACGACGTTTAAGAAAGTTGGCCAGCAGCTCATGGCCCTGGCGGGTCAGGATCGACTCGGGATGGAACTGCACGCCTTCGACATCCAGCTCACGGTGGCGCAGCCCCATGATCAGCCCCGGGGTGACGTCGTCGTCGTCGCACCAGGCGGTGACCTCGAGGCAGTCGGGCAGGCCCTCGCGTGCCACCACCAGCGAGTGGTAGCGCGTCACTTCCAGGGGATCCTCGAGGCCCTCGAAGACGCCCTGGCTAAGATGGCGAATACGCGAAGTCTTGCCATGCATCACCTGGGAGGCACGCACCACCTTGCCGCCATAGACCTGGCCGATGGCCTGGTGCCCGAGACACACCCCCAACACGGGAATACGCCCGGCAAAGCGACGGATGGCCGCCAGGGAGATGCCGGCCTGGTCGGGCGCACAGGGCCCCGGCGAGATTACCAGATGGCTCGGGGCCAGGGCCTCGATCTCCTCCAGGGTAATGGCGTCGTTGCGGTGGGTCACCACCTCGGCGCCCAGCTCCCCCAGGTACTGCACCACGTTGTAGGTGAAGCTGTCATAGTTATCGATCATCAGCACGGACATGGCAGGCTCTCCGGCACTCGCCCGGCCAGCGCCGGACGACAGGCATCAGGGGTCACTCGAGGTTGTCCAGGCCACGCTCGGCCATGGCCACGGCACGGAACAGGGCGCGGCCCTTGTTGAGCGTTTCTTGCCACTCCATCTCGGGCACCGAGTCGGCGACGATGCCCGCGCCGGCCTGGACGTGCAGCTGGCCATCCTTGATCACCGCGGTGCGGATGGCGATGGCGGTGTCCATGTTGCCGTGCCAGGAGAGGTAGCCCACCGCACCGGCATAGACACCACGCTTGACTGGCTCCACCTCGTCGATGATCTCGAGTGCCCGGAACTTGGGCGCGCCGGAGACTGTGCCCGCCGGAAAGGTGGCGCGCAGCACGTCCATGGCGGAAAGGCCCGGCTTCAGGCGCCCGACCACGTTGGAGACGATGTGCATCACATGGGAGTAGCGCTCGACCACCATGCGATCGGTCACCTCCACCGAGCCGGTCTCGCTGATGCGACCCACATCGTTGCGCCCCAGGTCGATCAGCATCAGATGCTCGGCGAGTTCCTTGGGGTCGGCCAGCAGATCGGCCTCCAGGGCGCGATCCTCCTCTTCGCTGTGGCCGCGCTTGCGGGTGCCAGCGATGGGCCGCACCGTGACCTCACCCTCCTCGAGCCGCGTGAGGATCTCCGGCGACGAGCCGGCCACCTGATGATCGCCCAGGTTGAGGTAGAACATGTAGGGCGAGGGGTTGAGGCTGCGCAGGGCTCGGTAGAGGTCCAAGGGCGGCGCCTGATAGGGAATCGACATGCGCTGGGACGGCACGCACTGCATGACGTCGCCGGCCAGCACATACTCCTTGATCGTCTCCACGGCCGCCTTGAAGCCCTCCTCGGTGAAACCCGAGGTGAAATGCTCCTCCTCCACCGCGCCACGGCCGGTACCGGGGCTAATGGTATTCACGGTGGCACTGCGCAGGCGGATCTCCAGACGTTCCAGCCGTTCCAGGGCGCGGGCGTAGGCTTCCGGCTCGGCGGGGTCGGCATGCGTCCACAGCGTCAGGCGCCCGGAGAGATTGTCGAACACCACCAGGTCGTTGCAGACCATCAGCAAGATGTCCGGCACGCCGATGGGATCGGGCTTGTCGACGCCGCGCAGGCGCGGTTCGATATAGCGAATGGTGTCGTAGCCGAAATATCCCACCAGACCACCGTCGAAGCGCGGCTGGTCATCGAGGCGCGGCACCTTGAAGCGGCCCTGGAACTGCTCGATCCAAGCCAGCGGATCCTCGGCTTCCCCGGCGCCATGCAATGCGTCATCGACGAAATGGCTGACGGTGAAGCCACGCACTTCGATTCGCTCGCGGCAAGGCAGGCCGATGATCGAGTAGCGGCCCCACTTTTCGCCGCCCTGCACGGACTCGAGCAGGAAGGTCCAGGGGGCGTCGGCCAGCTTGAGATAGGTGGAGAGCGGCGTGTCGAGATCGGCCAGCACCTCGCGGGTGACCGGAATGCGGTTGTAACCGGCGTCGGCCAGCTCGCGAAAGCGGTCGGGAGTCATCATGCCCGGATCCTCGAAAAAGGGAAAACGACGATGGTGAGAGAGGCGACGGCCCGCGGTCCGTCTCAGCGCGCGAACATCACCATCGCCAGCCGCCGCGGGCAGGTGAACGGGGCAGGCGTCGTGCGGCGGCCATGACGCCACCGGCGGTTGTGAAGGAGTCCGGCTTCATGCGGCTGATCATCGAGGGGTTTCCGCGTCTTATAGCAATAACGTATTGATTTGGCCCGCGCTTATAGCATTAGCCAAACTCACGTTAAACGAGTTCCGCCAGCGATTCAACCACGTCATCCGGGGCGCTATCACGCACCGACTCGCCGTGATTGTAGCCGTAGGGCACGGCCAGGGTACGAAACCCCGCGGCGCGTCCGGCCTCGATGTCATGGCGCGAGTCACCGACCATCAGGCAGGCCGCCGGCGCAACGCCGAAGTGGGCCGCCACATGCCGCAGCGGAGCTGGGTCGGGCTTCTTCTTCGTCAGGCTGTCGCCCCCCAGGCAGAGGCCGAAATGCCGCTGCAGGCCGAAGGCCTCGAGGATCGGCGCGATGAAGGCGCTGGGCTTGTTGGTCACCAGCGCCAGGGGCAGCCCGCGGTCGCGCAGGCCGTCCAGCGCCTCGCGCACTCCGGGATAGAGCCGGGTATGGGCGCTGGGGGCGCGACCATAGTGGTCGAGGAAGCCCTGGTGGGCCCGGACCAGCAGCGCCGCATCAGGGTCCTGCCCCAAGGCATCGCCCAGGGCGCGCTCTATCAGCCTGAGCGAACCGTTGCCCACCCAGTCGCGGACCCGGGACTCGCCGGGCGGCGCCAGGTCGAGATCGGCGAGGGCGGCATCCACCGCCATCGCCAGGTCGGGTACGGAATCGACCAGGGTGCCGTCCAGGTCGAAGGTGATCAGGCGGATATCATGGAGTATGCGGTGCATGAGACCTCTTGCCTTGCGGTGAGGGTGACATCATCACCTTGCGCTCAGCCAGCCAGGCGCGCTTGGCCGAGGCGGTCAGGCGTTTCAGGCGTGCCTCCAGGCGCAAGGCCTCGCTATGGCTGCCGACGGGTTCCTGGTGGCAGAGCACCAGCGGCCCCTTGCCGCGCAGCGCCTTGGCGCCACGACCGGCCCGGTGCTCGGCCAGGCGTCGGGCCACGTCGGTGGTGATGCCGGTATAGAGGGCGCCGCCGGCGGTTTCCACCAGGTAGAGGTGCCATAGCGCAGCGGAAAACGTCTCCGTCACGGCATGCCCTGAACACTGGCCAGCTGCGTGCGGAAATCGCGGAGCACGCTGTCGTAGCGATGCGGGTCATCTTCGCGGCGCTGCTTGAATATCGCCGAGCCGGCCACGAAGGTATCGGCGCCGGCGTGGGCGATCTCGGCGAGGTTGTCGGCCTTCACGCCACCATCGACCTCCAGGCGGATCATGCGACCCGAAGCGGCGATACGCTGGCGCGTTTCGCGCAGCTTGTCGAGCGTCCTGGGCAGAAAGGCTTGCCCTGCGAAGCCGGGGTTGACGCTCATCAGCAGGATCATGTCGAGCTTGTCGATGACGTAGTCGAGATAAGAGAGTGGCGTGGCTGGATTGAACACCAGACCCGCCTGGCAGCCCCCGTCACGAATCAGTTGCAGAGAGCGGTCGATATGGTCCGTGGCCTCTGGATGAAAGGTGATGATGCTGGCTCCGGCGTCGATGAAGTCGCCGATCAGGCGATCCACCGGACGCACCATCAGATGCACGTCGATGGGTGCGCTGACACCGTGCTTGCGCAGCGCCTCACAGACCATGGGCCCGATGGTCAGGTTAGGCACATAGTGGTTGTCCATCACATCGAAATGGACGATGTCGGCCCCGGAGGCGAGCACGTCATCCACCTCCTCGCCCAGCCGCGCAAAGTCAGCGGAGAGGATCGAGGGCGCGATCATAAAGTCGCGGGTCGTTTCGGTCATGGGGTCGTCCGTCATCAGGGTGGGCAGGCGATCGCGTGAGTCGGGGATTCTACCAAAGCCCCGCGAGACTCAGGACCCTGCCTGGCAGGACACATGGCGGACCACGCTGCAGCGTCGCCATCCGCTCAGCGTGACCAGGCCATGCACGATTGTCGCTCTCCGGTCTCCGGGTCTTGACACTCATCGACAAGATGAAAACCCAGCCGCCGATAGAAGGAGACGGCGCGCACGTTGCGAGTGAAGACATGCAGGGTCAGTCGCTCATGACCGGCCATGGCGTGAGCCATCAGCCGCGAACCGTAGCCGTAGCTCTGCACCTGCGGATCGATGAATAGCGCCTGGAGGTGATCGCCGTTGAGCGCCGTGAAACCGATCACCCGGCCCTCGACTTCCAGCACCTCAAGCTCCTGTGCCCGCGGCAAGTGCTCACGCGTCATGGCCTCGACGCGGGACTCCCAGTAGGCGTCGGCGATGAAGTCGTGGGCACGCATCGAGGCACGCAGCCAGATGTCGACAAGCTGCGGGATCTCCTCCAGAGTGGCGGGGCGGATCATGTCGCGGCTCCTGTAACTGTCCCTGTAGTGTAGCGCTCACACAACGGCGCGTCGCAGCGTTTCCCCGCCTCTCGGGCCGCAGGTTTCACTCGAGGCCCTGCACCACACTCATCAAGGCCCTGCCACCATCGGGAGATTGTTCATGCAACGTCGTCATGTCCTGGGCGCCTGCGCCCTGCTTCTCGCGACGGGCTGACTGGTCGGCTGCGCCAGCCCTCACTACCTGCGGCTCGACCCCGAGCGCACGGCCCCGGTGCCACGCAGCGGTAGCGGGCCACGACGCTCCAGCGCCCAGGCGCTCTCGCGAAAGCCGTTGGCCTCGGGCTTGCCATCCTCCAGGTGGGTAAGGCGGAAGTTGGGCGCAAACAGCTCGTGAATCTCCTCAGCGGGGACGCTGAACGGCGGGCCGCAGTCATCACCCGGACCACGCGTCAGGCTGATCAACAGTCCTCGGGCGCCGGGAGGGATCAGCTGGGCCAGGTGGAAGGCATAACGTTGACGGGTGGCCGGCGGCAACGCGATCAGCGCGGCGCGGTCATAGAAGGCGCCGATATCCGCTGCCTGCTGGATATGGAAGTGAAAGAAGTCGCCGCACCACAGCTCCACGCTGCCCTGGCGGCAGATGTCGAAATCGGCCTGGCGGTAGCGGGTTACTTCACCCACGCCCTCGGCGACGAACGCCTCGATGGCCTGCCCGGCCAGTTCGATGCCCAGCACCGGATGGTCATGTTGCGCCAGCCAGCGCATGTCGAGGCTCTTGCCACACAACGGTACCAGTACCTTGGTACCGGCGCGAACCCCCAGGTCAGGCCAGTGACGAACCAGCACCGGGTGGGGGCGATCCCGGTGGAAACCGATGCGCCCCTGGCGCCAGCGTTGCAGCCATTCGTTGTCCATCATTCCTCCCGCCGAAACGGCGTCAGAACCAGCGATCGCGCTTGCGCCTCCGCCGTGGCAGATGAGGCACGATCAGCCCCACCAGCAGGCCGGCCCCCGCCACCCCACCACCGTACATGAAGTAGCGCATCAGCAGATCCTCTTCCTGAGTGTCCAGACGCGCCTGGAGCGCGCGGATGGTGGCGCGCGACTGTTCGGTCTCCGCTTCGAGCGCCGCATTGCGAGCCTCGAGCTCGGCGATGCGTTGCTCGCGAACCTTCAGGGTCTCGGTCATCGAGGCGGTCCGGTTCTGCCAGGTGTCATTGATATTGGCAAGCTTCTCGGTCAGCTCCTCCACCCGAGCTTCCAGCGCCGGCAGCTGTTGCTGAGCGCTGGGAGTATCCTGAAGCTCACTGCTTAGCACCCAGACGGTATCGCCCTCAGAATCCCGCACTCGACTGTAGTCACCGCTGGTCTCCAGAACCGTCACCGGTTCGCCGGCGGTCAGGGTGCCAATGATTCGGTAGCCGTCGGTGGGGCCGCTGCGGACGTAGGTGGTGAGCTCGTCAGAGACCCAGGCGGCACCGTCGGCCTGCTGGGCAAGCGCCAGAGGTGAGAGCGTGGCGAGCGCCACGCCCAGTGTCAGGGTTCTGAGTCTTTGTATCGTCATGCGTTATCCTGGCTGTCCAAGCCTCGCGCGTCGCGGCTCTTGCACATGGATCGCCCGCTGGGGGGCGGTTCTGCGGGCCACGGCGGCGATGCTGATGTTCGTGGTATGGGTTTGTCCACAGCGACGGTGGATAACCCTCGGGAAAACCGCTGAAAAGCTCCTGTCAGTCGGCATGCCTGACGCCCTGCGCCGCTGCCGCTCACTTTCTGACCAGGGCACGCCCCGCCCGTGCCGTATAAGGGGCACAGAATACCACAGCCGCTGCTGGCGGCGGCTGGCCCCGAAGGCGGCCGGGGCGTATAATGAATCGCCTTGTCAGAGGTGGTCATTCGGCCACTTGCAAACCCAATGCTCATCCACCGGTGCATCGTCGCGCCAGTTGCCGCGACCTATTCTTATGGCGAAGAAACTCTTCATCAAGACACATGGCTGCCAGATGAACGAGTACGACTCCGCGCGCATGGCGGATCTGCTCGGCGAATCCCACCAGCTCGAGCTCACCGACGACGAGCACGATGCCGACGTCCTGCTGCTCAACACCTGCTCGATCCGTGAAAAGGCCCAAGAGAAGGTCTTCCACCAGCTCGGCCGCTGGAAGAAGCTCAAGCAAGCCAAGCCCGACCTGGTGATCGGCGTCGGTGGCTGTGTGGCCAGTCAGGAGGGTGAAGCGCTGCGCAAGCGTGCTCCCCATGTCGACATGGTGTTCGGCCCGCAGACCCTGCATCGGGTACCATCGATGCTCGACTCGCGGCATAACGACCAGATCTCGGTGGTCGATGTCACTTTCCCCGAGATCGAGAAGTTCGACCATCTGCCCAAGCCCAGCGCCGACGGCGCCACCGCCTTCGTCTCGGTGATGGAGGGCTGCTCCAAGTATTGCACCTTCTGCGTCGTGCCCTACACCCGCGGCGAAGAAGTCTCGCGGCCCTTCGAGGCGGTGATGGACGAGGTGATCCACCTCGCCGATCAGGGCGTGCGAGAGATCAATCTGCTGGGGCAGAACGTCAACGCCTACCGCGGCGAGAACCGCCTCGGCGACGAGATCGACCTGGCCGAGCTGATCGCTTGCGTGGCGGCGGTGGAGGGTATCGACCGCATCCGCTTCACCACCTCCCACCCGGTGGAGTTCTCCGACAGCCTGATTGAGGCCTACGCAGAGATTCCCGAACTGGTCAGCCACCTGCACCTCCCCGTTCAGGCTGGCTCCGACCGCATCCTGGCGGCGATGAAGCGCGGCCACCGTGTCGAGGCATACGTCGAGAAGCTGGAGCGCATCCGTGCGCTGCGCCCGGATATCAGCTTCTCCTCGGACTTCATCATCGGCTTCCCCGGCGAGACCGAGGCAGACTTCGAGGCCACCATGGAGCTGATCCAGCGTATCGGCTTCGACCACTCCTTCAGTTTCGTCTACTCGGCGCGTCCCGGCACGCCGGCAGCCAGCCTTGCCGACGAGACCCCGCCAAGCGTCAAGAAACAGCGCCTGGCAATCCTGCAGGAGCGTATCAATCAGCAGGCGATGCAGATCAGTCGGCGCATGGTGGGCACCACTCAGCGCATTCTGGTCACCGGCTTCTCGCCACGGGATCCGGGCCAGCTCTCTGGGCGCACCGAGAACAACCGCGTGGTCAACTTCCCTGCCGCCAATCCCTTCGAGCTGATCGGTCTCTTCGTCGATGTGGAGATCAGCGAGGCGCTGCCCAACTCGCTGCGCGGCGAGCTCGCCTCGCCGGCGGCCTACTGACTGACGCGACATGCGTGCCAGCGGGTGAGCCGAGCCGATGAGCACGCCTCTGAGCCAGCAATGGCCTCATCGCCGCCTCGAGGGTCTCAGCCGCAGGCTTGAGGCTTGCCATGGATCAGCGCTGAGCCCTTCTCTGCGGTGTATGCGTTGCCCCGGTCACCACCGGGGCAGTAAGCTGACACTACATTCATCCTGCAGGGATTCCTCTGTCTTGAGCCAGCCATCCTCTCCGGCCAACCGCATCATTACCCTGAACCTTGAGCCCAACGACCCGCGTCGCCTCGCCAACCTCTGCGGCCAGCGTGACGAGCACCTCAAGCTGATCGAATCGCGGCTTGGCATCACGCTTCGCAACCGCGGCAACATCTTCCAGCTCGCCGGCCCCACCCAGCGGGTCAAGGCGGCCGCCAACGTGCTGGAACAACTCTACCGCGAGACCGAGGCCAGCGACTTGGATCCGGACACCGTGCATCTCTTCCTGCAGGAGTCGGGCCTGGAGGCGCTGGACGAGGAGACAAGCGGCGAGCCGGATGATGAGGTGCTGCTGCGCACCCCGCGCACCCTGATCAAGCCCCGCGGCCTCAACCAGCAGAGCTATGTGCAGAGCATCCGCGCCCACGATATTAACTTCGGTATCGGCCCGGCGGGCACCGGCAAGACCTACCTCGCCGTGGCCGCCGCGGTGGAGGCCCTCAACCAGCAGGAGGTGCGCCGCATCCTGCTGGTGCGCCCCGCCGTGGAGGCGGGCGAAAAGCTCGGCTTCCTGCCCGGCGACCTGGCCCAGAAGATCGATCCTTACCTGCGCCCCCTCTACGATGCCCTCTACGAGATGATCGGCTTCGAGCAGGTGGCCAAGCTGATCGAGCGTCAGGTGATCGAGATCGCCCCGCTTGCCTACATGCGCGGGCGCACCCTCAACAACGCCTTCATCATCCTCGACGAGAGCCAGAACACCACCCGCGAGCAGATGAAGATGTTTTTGACCCGCATCGGCTTCGGCTCCACGGCAGTGATCACCGGCGACGTCACCCAGGTCGACCTGCCGCGCGGGCAGACCTCGGGGCTGATCCAGGTGCTCGAGGTGCTCAAGGGAACCCCGGGTATCGGCGTCACCCACTTCGCCGCCAAAGACGTGGTGCGCCATCCACTGGTGCAGCGCATCATCGAGGCCTATGACCACTTCGAGGCCAAAGAGGAGGCCTCCGAGCGCGCCCACCGCGAGGAGCGCGAGGCCCTGCGTCAGGAACGCCTGGAGCGCGTCCGCCAGGACAAGCAGCGCCATGACGCCCCGGGGCACGTCGACTCATGAACCTGCCGCTCATCGACCGTCAGGTGACCATTGTGGCCGACGGCCTGCCTTCCCAGGCCGAGCTCGAGGCGTGGGTGGCCGCGGTCTTGGGGCGCCAGGCCGACGAGCCTCGCCACGAGCTCACCATTCGTTTCGTCGACGCGGCCGAGAGCCAGGCCCTCAATCACCGCTATCGCCACCGCAATGCATCCACCAACGTGCTCTCCTTCCCTTTCGAGAGCCCGCCTGGGGTCAGCCTGCCACTACTGGGCGATCTGGTGATCTGCCACCCGGTGGTGGTCCGCGAGGCGGCGGAGCAGGACAAGTCGCGGCATGCTCACTACGCTCACATGGTGGTCCATGGCACCCTGCACCTGCTGGGGCATGATCATCTCGAGGACGACGAAGCCGAGGCCATGGAGACCCTCGAGCGTGAGATACTCGCGTCGCTGGGATTTGCCGATCCCTATGCGCCGTCGAATCGCGATTCCGACACCGAGGACGAGAGAGCTGACGCATGAGCGAAGACCGATCGAGCAGCCAGGGTAGCAAGTCCTGGCTCGACAAGCTGTTCAGTGCCCTGTCCAGCGACAACGACGAGCCCAGCTCCCGCGACGAACTGCTGGAGTTCCTGCGCCAGGCAGGCGCCCGCCTCAAGCTCGATCAGGACGCCATGATGATCATCGAGGGCGCCCTGAACATCAGCGACCAGCAGGTGCGCGAGATCCTCATCCCACGCTCCCAGATCACCGCCATCGCCCTCGACCAGCCCTTCGAGGAGTACCTGCCGGTGATACTCGAGACCGGCCATTCCCGCTATCCGGTGATCGGTGAGAACCTCGATGAGGTCAAGGGAATCCTGCTGGCCAAGGACCTGCTGCCGCTGCTGCAAGGCGGCCAGCAGAATGGCGTACCCTTTCAGCTCGACGAGGTGCTGCGACCGGCCATGTTCGTACCCGAATCCAAGCGTCTCAACAGCCTACTCAAGGAGTTCCAGGATACCCGCAACCATATGGCGGTGGTGGTAGACGAGTATGGCGGCACGGCGGGCATCGTCACCATCGAGGACATCCTCGAGGAGATCGTCGGCGAAATAGAGGATGAACACGACATCGACGAGGAGATCGATATCCGCGAACTGGCAAAGGATCGCTATGCGATCCGTGCCCTGACCACCATCGAGGATTTCAACGATCGCTTCGGTACCCGCTTTTCGGACGACGAGTTCGATACCCTGGGCGGCCTGGTGATGCAGCGTTTCGGCCACCTGCCAGGGCGCGGTGAACACACCGAGATCGGCGGCTGGCGCTTCACCGTTCTCAATGCCGACAACCGCCGCATTCGCCTGCTCGAGGCCGAGCCCTGCGAGCAAGACGCCGAGGAGTGACGCCACCACCTGATGACCACGGATGGACTGCATGGCTGACGCTCGACTGAAGATGGTAGCGGGCTGCCTGGCGGCGCTGGTCGCCGGCTGCCTCACTACCCTGAGTACTGCGCCCTTCTCGCTCTGGTGGCTGGGCCCGGTGGCTGCCGGCCTGGTCTACCTCGGCTTGCCGTCCCTGAGACCCGGCCAGGCGGCCCTACGCGGCGGGTGCTACGGGCTGGGTCTGTTTGGTTCCGGGGCCTCCTGGGTCTATGTCTCGATCCATGACTACGGCTACACCGGGGTGCCCCTGGCGCTGTTGCTAACGGGCTTGTTCGTTGCCGGCCTGGCGCTGTTCTTCGCCCTCACCTTCTGGCTCTACCGGTGGCTGTGTGGGCCGCGCCTGGCAGCGCTGAGCTTCGCGGGCGCTTGGGTGCTGGGGGAGTGGCTGCGCACCTGGCTATTCACCGGTTTCCCCTGGCTGCTGCTGGGCACTGCCCAGGTGGATGCGCCGCTCGCCCCCTGGGCGCCGGTGGGCGGGGTCTACCTGCTGACGCTGATCACCGCCCTCACCGGCAGCCTCGGCGTCGAGCTCCTTCGACGCCGCGCCTGGGCCGCCGCGCCGCTCGCCGCACTGTGGCTGGTGCCACTGGCCCTGCCTGCCCAGTGGACGACACCCGCCGGCGAGCCGGTGCGGGTTGCCCTGCTCCAGGGCAACCTCCCCCAGCTGATCAAGTGGACTCCCGAAGGGCAGCGTCGCGCCATCGACACCTACCTTGAGCTGACCCGCGAGCTCGATGATAACGTCGACCTGGTGATCTGGCCTGAGGCCGCCCTGCCCATGTTCGAGGACCAGGCCGCCCCCTACCTCGAGCGTGCCCGAGCCAGCCTTCCAGCGCATACCACCCTGCTCACCGGCATCCTGCAGCGTGACGACGGACGCTACTACAACAGCGTCATCGGCCGTGGCGACGTGGAAGGCGAGTATCGCAAGGCCCACCTGGTCCCGTTCGGCGAGTATCTGCCCCTGGAGAGCCTGCTGCGCGGCGCCATCGCCTTCTTCGACCTGCCGGCACCGACCATGGTCCCGGGCCCCGCCGACCAGGCGCCAATCCGCGTCGGAGGGCTAACCATCGGCAATGCCATCTGCTATGAGATCATCTATGCCGACCTGGTGGCAGCGCGGGCCCGCGACGCCGAGCTGCTGCTCACGCTCTCTAACGACACCTGGTTCGGCGCTTCCCTCGGCCCGCTGCAGCACTTGCAGATGGCCCGCCTGCGGGCGCTGGAGAACGGCCGCCCGGTGGTGCGCGCCACCAGCAACGGTGTCACCGCGCTGATCGACGCACGAGGCAAGGTCATCGCCAGGACAGCGCAGTTCGAGACCGCAGTCCTCGTCGGCGAGGTTACCCCCATGCAAGGCCTCACCCCCTTCACCCGCACCGGCAGTTGGCCAACCTGGCTGCTCGCCGCCCTAATGGTGCTGGCGGGACTCCAGCTGCGCCGGAAGCCGTAAGCTCGAAGCCAGGGCTTCCGCTGGAACATAAAAAACCCCCGCAGCCAGGCTACGAGGGGTTCTCTTCAAGCTTCTAGGCGCGGAGCGCCGCACTTTCAGCTTCAGGTTTCCGACGAAGTCGAGGCTTCTCCCAGCACCTCGGGAATGGTCATGCGCACATAGCGCCCCGGAGCCGGCTCGAGGATCTCCAGCTCACCATCACCGGGTTGGCGTGCCGGCACCAGCTTCTCGGTGTCCACATAGCCATTCTCGGTCATCCACGCCTGCCAGTGCGGCCACCAGGAGCCCTCATGCTGCTCGGCACCCTCGAGCCACTCCTCATGAGTCTCCGGGAGCGCATCATTGGTCCAGTAGCCGTACTTGTTTTTGCTGGGCGGATTGACAATCCCGGCGATATGGCCGGAGCCGCCCAGTACGAACTTGACCGGCCCCTTGGGCAACAAGGCGCCGTAATAGGTGCTGTTCCACTTGGCGATGTGATCCTCCTTGGTGGAGATGAAATAGCTCGGCGTGGATATCTTGCGCAGATCGATCTTGACCCCGTCGAGCTCGATGCCACCCGGCTGGACCAGGCGGTTCTCCATGTACATGTGCCGCAAGTACCAGGCATGCGTACCCGCCGGCAGGTTGGTGCCATCGGTATTCCAATAGAGCAGGTCGAAGGGTGCTGGTGCATCGCCTTTCAGGTAGTTGTTAATGTAGAAGGACCAGAAAAGGTCGTTTTCGCGCAGCAGGTTGAAGGAGTAAGCCATGACCCGACCGTCGAGATAGCCATCGCGCTCTAGCTGAGCCTCGATGCCCTCGAGCACCCGCTCGGAGAGGAAGACACCGATATCGCCTGGGTCGCGGAAATCCTGGAGGGTGGCCATGTAGGTGACCGACTTGACCTTGCGGCCACGCCGGGTGCTGGTCAGGTAAGCCACGGTCGAGGCGGCCAGAGTTCCGCCAATGCAATAACTCAATAGGTTGACCGACTTCTCGCCGGTGGCCTGCTCGATGGCCTCCATAGCGGCGATGGGCCCCATCTGCATGTAATCGGCCCAGGTCAGGTCACGCTGCTCGGGGCCAGGGTTGCGCCAGGAGATCAGAAAGACGGTGTGTCCCTGCTCCACCAGCCAGCGCACCAGGGAGTTATCCTGACGAAGGTCAAGGATGTAGTACTTGTTGATCCAGGGCGGCACCACCAGCAGCGGGGTCTTGTAGACCTGCTCGGTACTGGGCGTGTACTGGATCAGCTGGATCAGCTCATTCTGATAGATCACCGCTCCCGGGGTGACGGCGATGTTTTCACCGATCGCGAAGGCGCTGCGATCGGTCATGGTGACATTGAGTCCCTCGGCGGAGTTGGCCAGATCCTTGCGCAGCCGGGCCAGGCCCTCGACCAAGTTCTGGCCGCGGGTCTCAATAGTCTTGCGCAGCACCTCGGGATTGGTGGCGACGAAATTGGTTGGCGCCATGGCGTTGACCAGCTGGCGCGCGTAGAAGCTGAGATTGCGCTTCTGGTCTTCCGAGAGGCCATCCAGGCGCTCGATCAGCTCTTCCACCATGCGCGAGAACAGCAGGTACTGCTGCATGATCGCCCGATAATAAGGATCGTCGCGCCAGGCATCGTCCTTGAAGCGGCGATCGCCCTTGTCTGGTGTGATCAGCGGCTCGACCTCTTCACCAGCGAGGCCACGCAGCGACTGCAACCACAGCTGGTATTGATCCTGTAGCAGCCGGGACTGGGCCTGCCATAGCAGGGGCGGATTCTGCATCAGCGACTGGGCACCGGCCTGGAAGCTCTGATGCATGTCTTCATAGACCGATTCCGCAGCATCGCTGGGTACCATGCGCTCCAGCAGATCCTGCATCAGGGCCTTGTACTCCTCGCCGATCACAACGAGCCGGCCATGCCACGCCTCGAGCTCGTTCGGTGTCGGTGCTTGCACCGCTGACTGCATTGACCTCTCCTGTTAATCATGAAGGCCTTCATCATGAAGGTCGGTATGCCTGACAGCCAGGCACCGGCCCTCGGCCATCTACGGCTAGCATCGCATCAACTTGCGCCAGGCAAGACATGGCCCACAAAGACACTATCGCCTCGCGCCCACAACGACACTATGGCCCACAACGACACTGCCCGGCACTCGTCATCGGGTACCGGACAGCACGCCACCAGAGTAATGCGATATCAACGCTTGCGTGACGTCGACTGGCTGTTGGCCTTAGCGGGCTCATCGGAGTTCTCGCCGGACTTCGTTGTCTCGCCCTTGGCGGCCTGACCGGCCTTTTCAGCCTGCTCGGCGAGCTGCTTGCCGGATTCGGCATAGAGCTTCTCGAGTTCAGCCTTGAACTCCAGGCTCATCTCGCTCATCGCCTTGGCGTCCTCGAGCATCTGCTTGGAGAGCTCATTCATCATCTCCGCCTGACGCGTACCGAAGTCGCGCATGCTCTCGGCATCACTGACTTCGCTGGCGTCCCGCATGCGCTCGGTGCCCATCTGGCTGTAGCGCTTCATGGACTCCATCTGGTAATGGGCCATCTTCTCCATGTTGCTCAGCATCAGCGAATTGAGCTTGCGCATCGGCTCGAAGAATTGACGAGTCTGCTCGTTGAATGTCTCGATCATCTTGTCCTGCATGAAGAATCCCCCTTGAGGAATGGAATCGAATGGTTTGCTGCATTGCACAAAGTCTAGTCCGTCGCTTCCGCTGTTGCAACGGCATGGACGTCGCCCACGATGAAGCCATCAACTCTCGCGTTTGCTGCGGGAGCGAGCGCTGGCCGTGGATTTGCGAGAACTGCTGCCCGCCGTGGACGTTCCCGCCGAGCTATCAGATGACGCTTGTGTATCCTCCGACTTCCCTGCCTGCGCCTTCTGATCCTTGCTCGCTGTTCCGCTAGCGCTTCCCGCGGAACTGGCGGCCTTGGTCAGCATGTCGAGCATCATCTGCTGGTAGTTGCCGAAGTTGGATAACCCTTGGGAGAGTCCCTGGGAAAGGTTCTGTGACAAGCCAGGCTGCTGCAGGAAGGGCTGCATCAGGCTCATCGGGTCGTAACCTTCCGTTCCCGACTCCATTTGCTTGTAGATACGGTTCAGCAGATCCTTCTGGAAGGCCTCCACGTCGGGCAGGCCCAGGGCTCGGCGAAACTCCTCGGGGGTCAGGTCGAACTCGACGTTGATCTTCATGGCGTCACTCTTGTTAGTGGTTCATGCAGTGTAGCAGCCATGCTGGAAGGCGCAGCTCAGCGAAGTTGTGGAGTCGCTACCTGGACCTCGGCATTCTGGCCACGATGTCGCAACCAGTGATCCATCAGCGTCAGCGCCATCATCGCCTCGGCGATGGGCGTGGCCCGGATGCCCACGCAGGGGTCGTGGCGCCCCTTGGTGATGACGTCGACGGCATGGCCATGGACATCGATACTGCGCCCCGGAATGGTAATGCTGGAGGTGGGCTTGAGGGCCAGATGAGCGATGATCGTCTGCCCGCTGGAGATGCCACCCAGAATGCCGCCGGCATGGTTGGAGAGAAAACCCTCGGGGGTCATCTCGTCGCGATGCTCGCTGCCGCGGCTGGCCACGGCGGCGAAGCCATCGCCGATCTCCACGCCCTTGACCGCATTGATGCTCATCAGGCCATGGGCCAGCTCGGCGTCCAGGCGGTCGAACACCGGCTCGCCGAGCCCCGGCGGCACACCCTCTGCCACCACGCTGATCCTGGCCCCCACCGAGTCCTGGTCGCGGCGCAGCTGGTCCATGTAGGCCTCGAGCTCGGGCACGCGCTGAGGGTCGGGACAGAAGAAGGGGTTGTCATCCACCGCCTGCCACTGCTTGAAATCGATGGTGATCGGGCCGAGCTGGCTCATGTAGCCGCGCACGACGATGCCATGGGCGGCCAGATACTTCTTGGCGATGGCGCCGGCCGCGACCCGCATCGCGGTCTCCCGGGCGCTGGAGCGCCCGCCGCCGCGATAGTCGCGGATGCCGTACTTATGGTGGTAGCTGTAGTCGGCGTGGGCCGGACGGAACTGGTCCTTGATCTTCGAGTAGTCCTTGGAGCGCTGGTCGGTATTGTCGATCAACAGGCCGATGGAGGTGCCGGTGGTCACTCCCTCGAAGACCCCGGAGAGGATGCGTACCCGGTCGGGTTCGCGCCGCTGGGTAGTGTGGCGCGAACTGCCAGGGCGGCGGCGATCCAGGTCATGCTGCAGGTCCTCTTCGCTGAGCGGCAGCCCCGGCGGGCAGCCATCGACGATGGCTCCCAGCGCAGGCCCATGGCTCTCGCCGAAGGTGGTGACGGTGAACAGCTTGCCGAAGGTGTTGCCAGACATGGGCGCGTCTCCTGGATGGGGAGCGGGGAATCAGGCGAAGGACGCCGCATGGGCGTCTAGCTCGTCAGCGGTCAGGGCGAAGACTCCCTGGCCGCCGCGCTCGAATTCGAGCCACAGGAAGGGCACCTCAGGGAAGGCCGCCTCCAGGTGGTGATCGGAGTTGCCGACCTCGACGATCAACACGCCTGCCGAGGTGAGATAGTCACGAGCCTCGCGCAGGATGCGCCGCACGATGTCCAGCCCGTCGGTCCCGGCGCCCAGCGCCAATGCCGGCTCATGGCGAAACTCGGCGGGCATAGTGGTCAGATCGCGGGTATCCACGTAGGGCGGATTGCAGACGATCAGGTCATAGCGCTGCCCGGCCAGCCCCGCGAAGAGGTCGGACTCCACCGCACGCACCCGCTCGCCCACCTCGTGGCGGGTGATGTTGAGGCGGGCCACGGCCAGGGCATCGGGGCTGATGTCGGCCAGGTCGACCTCGCAGCCGGGCAGGTGCAGCGCCGTGGCGATGCCGATGCAGCCTGAGCCGGTGCAGAGGTCGAGCACCCGCGCCGGCGGTTCGACGGGAAACCAGGCGGCGAAGCCATGCTCGATCAACTCGGCGATGGGTGAGCGGGGGATCAGCACCCGCTCGTCGACTCTAAAAGGGAAGCCGGCGAAGAAGGCCTCACCCAGCAGGTAGGGCAGCGGGCGGCGGGTCTCGATACGCATGCGAACCAGCGCCACGATGCGGGCGCGCTCCATGGGCAGCAGCCGCGCCTCGAGCACCGCCGGGTCGACGTTCCAGGGCAGGTGCAGGGCGCCCAGCGTCAGCGCCACGGCCTCGTCCCAGGCGGAATCGGTGCCGTGGCCATAGAAGAGACCCGTCAGATGAAACTCGCTGGCGGCCCAGCGCAGGCAGTCGCGCAGGGTGATCAGCCCCTCGGCGAGAGCCTGGTCACTCAGCACGAGCGTGGAGGAAGACACATCGGGGAGAGATTCAGCCACGGGGCATCCTGGAGTTGAAGGGTTCGGGTGGGGCGAGAGCCGATTGTAACCGGGCCCGCGGTTCACAGCCACGGCAAGGGCGGTATACTGACGCTTTGCGTTACAAGCCGAATACCGATGACCCGCAATCGCCATTACCCGGATGACGACGACATCAGCGCCTTTCGCCAGGCGCTGCGTGATGCCGGCGTGCGGCCCCTCGCCAGCAATCGCGCCGATCCCGGTCGGCGGCGCCGCGCCGATATCGCCGCAGCCGAGCGCCGGGCCGCGGCGATATCGGCCAGGGACGATACGGCGGCAGTCGGTCGTACCTCGGATGGCCGTGTGGAAGCGGTAAGGCCCTCGGAGTTTCTCGATTTCGCGCTGCCCGACCTTCCCCGGCGCATCCGTCAGCAGCTCAAGCGCGGACGCATCGGCTGGGAGGCGGGGCTCGACCTGCATGGCCATACCCTCGAGGAGGCCCGTGCGGAACTGGAGGCCTTCCTGCACGACGCTGAAAACTACCGCCGACGCTGCGTGCTGGTGGTGCATGGCAAAGCCTGGGGCACCACCCGCGACTACCCGGTGATCAAGAGCCATGTGAATGCCTGGCTAAGGGAATGGCCGAGCGTACTGGCCTTCTGCTCGGCCACGGCGATCGATGGCGGCACCGGGGCGGCCTATGTGTTGCTCAGGGGGCGCAGTGGCCAGCGCTGATGGTGCTCAAGACACTGCCTTATTCCTCTCGCTATCCCTCTTATCCCTGCCTCCCCCGGCGTCTTTAGTGGATGAAGACTCCACGCCGACAGACGAACTCCCTCAACCGGGATGAGTACGCCCTTCGAAGCGGTCCAGCGCTTCTACGGTCAGGTGTCGGCCAAGGCAGATCAGCGCCTCGGCACGGTGGAACTCGTAGGCACCGCAGACCGTCTTGGGCACCTCAATGAGCACATCCGGCGGGTAGCCTGCCACCTTGTACTTGGCCAAGGCCGCCTGGGTGATATCGAAAGAGGCCAGCACCATATCCAGGCGCCCCCACTCGCGTCGACCGCGCTCCAGGGCTTCGTCCACCACCTTGCGCCTGGCACCCGTGTCAGCGGCGGGATCGCTACTGCCCAGGCCATCGAAGAGCCGTCGAGTGGCCCCGCGAACACCGCCGATCCAGCTGGCGACACTGCTGCCAGCAGCCTCCCGGGATTGCTCTCGGGCCTGCTCCTGGGCGGCCTCATCCGGGGGCAGCAGCTCTTCCAGAGTGACCGGGAGAGGGCTATGCGCGGTGACATTCACCGCCAGCACGAAGTCCGCCTGGGCCGACACCGTGGGAGTGATCGGCAGCGGGTTGAGCAGTCCGCCGTCCACCAGCACCTGGTCACCGCGATGCACCGGCGTGATCACCCCGGGGATGGCGATGGAAGCACGGATCGCCTCAAGCAACGAGCCGCTCTGGAACCATACCTCACGCTGGCGGGTCAGGTCGGTCGCCAGCGTGGTCACGGCAATCGCCAGGTCCTCGATGCGAGTATCACCGATCAGGCTCTCGAGCTTGTCCATCACCTTGTTGGCTCTCATGGCGCCCATCGGGCTCCAGGTCACGTCGATCAGCTTGAGCACATCGACATAATCCAGTCGGCAGACCCAGTCCCGATAGGCAGCCAGCTGCCCGGCAGCGAAGACACCGCCTATCACGGCACCCATGGAGCACCCCGAGATCGCCACCACACGATAGCCGCGTGCCTCGAGTTCCTCGATCACCCCGATATGCGCATAGCCGCGGGCTCCCCCGCTGCCGAGCACCAGCGCCACCGTCTGGTCACGGGGAGTGTCGGCCTTGTGATGTTCGGTCATGGTCCAGGCTCCTTATCGGCGCCGCGCTCGGCGCTGTGCCAGGCGGCGATGACCTTAGCTACCTGCGTCACGGTCAAGGGTTCGAGATGCAGATGATGCCCTCCTGGCAACACGCGGCGGGTCAGCCTCGCCACTGCCGCCCGAGCCTGCTGTGCCCGAGCCCGCTCGCCCAGGATGCCGGTCTCTCCCTCTACCAGCAGCACCGGGCAGCACATCGCGCTCAGCGTGGCCGCCACCTGCTCGGGGGTGAACCGAACCAGCGACGGACGCAGCAGGCGGGCGTCGGTACGCAACTGCACATGGCTATCGGGTAGCGTTTCCAGGTTGCGGGCAACCAGCGGGCGTGCCGTCTCGACATCGATGGGCGTCGCTCCGCCGACGACCCGTGCCATCACGGCGGTCTCACTATCAGCATAGCGCGGCGCCGGCGAGAGCGGACGCCGGTCGGCGAGCAGTCCCTTGCGCAGCTGGGCAGGCGCGTCTACGGCCTCGGTGGTCAGCGCCCCCAGGCCATCGAGCAGTACCAGTGTCGCGACGCGCTCCGGCAGGGCAGCGGCCGCCAGGCAGGCTACCCCGGCCCCCATGGAATGGGCCAGCAGGGGCACTCGGGAAAGCTCTAGATGGTCGCAGGCATCGAGAAGGTCGTGGCAGTAGTCCCAGAGCGCATAGTCCCCGGGCCGATGGCGGGACAGGCCGTGGCCGGCGAAGTCGATGGCCACCACACGGATGCCCAGGGCGGCAACCAGCCGCGGCGCAAGACGGGAGAAGCTGGCGGCATTGTCCAGCCAGCCGTGCAGCGCCAGCCAGGTGGGGGCCTGGTCATCGCCCCAGGCCAGCGCCGCCAGGCGGCCGCCGGCCAGCCTCAGGGAACGCGGCTCGCTCATGCCCTTGGCATGGGTAGGGAACAGCGTGGGTCTCGGGGTCTCAGCGGGGGGCATGACAACGTCCTGTTGGGGGGTAACGAAGGCCCGTCTTGGCGCTAGCAGGCTAACGAGATTACCATATCTTGCCAAATGATCTCCGGCCATGACCCACTTCTGGAGCCCCAGCACGCCGATGTCCCCACGCCATACCCACCTGCGCAACCGAATCTTCTTCGCTACCGTACTGGCTGCCATTGTGGTCGGCCTGTGGCTGACGCGCTGATGGCGATGTACGAGCTCTTTCGCTCGACACTTGAGATCACCCTACCGGTCTTCGCCATGGTCTTCATCGGCCTGGGGCTCAAGCGGGCACGCTGGATCGACCCCGCCTTCGTCGCCACCGCATCGCAGCTGGTGTTCAAGGCGACCCTGCCGACGCTGATCTTCCTCAGTATCGTCCGCGCCGACCTGAGCGCCGCCCTCGATCCGAGCCTGCTCGGCTTTTTCGCCGTGGCCACCCTCGGCAGCGTGCTGTTCTGCTGGGGGTGGGCGAGCCTGCGGGTGCCCTATCGGGAGCGCGGCGTCTACATCCAGGGAGCCTTCCGCGGCAACTGCGGCATCGTCGGCCTGGCGCTTGCCGCGGGCATGTATGGCCACTTCGGCCTCTCCACCGGCAGCCTGCTGCTGGGCGTGGTGATTCTCACCTACAACGCCTTCTCGGTGATCGCCCTGGTCACCTACCAGGAGGGACAAAGGGCCGACTGGCGCAGCATGCTGCGCCATATCGCCACCAACCCGCTGATCCTGGCGGTCGTCGTCGCCGTGCCGGTGGCGACGACGGGCTGGCCGCTGCCCGGCTGGCTTGCGACCTCCGGCGACTACTTCGCCTCGCTGACCCTGCCGCTCGCGCTGATCTGCATCGGCGCCACGCTCTCGTTCAGCGAGATCCGCCACTCGGGCCGGCTGGCCCTCAGCGCCAGCCTGATGAAGATGGTCACCCTGCCGATGCTGGCCACGGGCGCTGCCTGGCTCGCCGGTTTCGAAGGTCCGGCGCTTGGGGTGATGTTTTTGTTCTTCGCCAGTCCCACTGCCGCCGCCGCCTTCGTGATGGCCAAGGCGATGGGCGCCAATGCCGGGCTCACCGCCAATATCATTGCCCTGACCACGCTGATGGCCAGCCTGACCATTACCCTCGGCGCCTTTGGCCTGCAGCTGGCCGGGCTGATCTAGCCCCGCTCGGCGGGAGTCGTGAAGCCCACCAGTCTCGCGCAGCCCGGCGCCCATACCTCGGCTTCGAACTCCGCCAGGCCGGCCGGCAGAAAGCCGGGGCCGCGATCGCCCCGCCCTTCCACCAGCAGCCCGGTCAGCGAGGCGACCAGCGGCATGTGACTGACGAGCATTAGAGGCCGGTCATGGGGCTCGACGAGCAGCCATTCGATCACCGCCTCGGCGGGATCATCAGGGGTCATGAGCCCCAGCGGCTCGACCACCAGCCCGAGGGGCTCGGCGATTCGCGCCGCCGTCTGCCGGGCCCGCACGTAGGGGCTGGTCAGCAGGCGCAAGCGCGCGAGGTCCAGATCCTGGCGGGCGGCGAGCCCGCGAGCCATGCGCCGGGCCTGCTCCTGTCCCGCAGTGGTCAACTCGCGCTCGTTGTCAGGCCGGCCCGGGGCGGCCTCCGCGTGGCGCATGATCAGCAGGCGTTCAGCCATGATGCTTACTCCCCTGGCGCCGATCCTGCTGCACGACCTTGCGTGGTAGCACGAACTCCACGTCGCTGCTCTGCTCGCCGAGCATCAGCAATCGCGCCATATCGCGAGCCGGCACGCCGTCGAAGAGTACCTGGTAGAGGCCCTCGGCCAGCGGCATGTAGACCCCTTCCTCATGCGCCTTGTTGCGCACCAAACGCACGGTATTGACGCCCTCGGCGACCTG
Organism: Halomonas ventosae; assembly: GCF_004361885.1. Lineage (GTDB taxonomy): Bacteria > Pseudomonadota > Gammaproteobacteria > Pseudomonadales > Halomonadaceae > Halomonas > Halomonas ventosae_C. Next base: position 99,765 of record NZ_SNWH01000007.1, on the reverse strand, counting down.
GCCCAGGGCGTCGACGGCCTCGTCCAGGGTCTTGCCCTCGCCCAGCGCCTGGCCCACACGATAGTTGCGCGACAGCGCCGAGGAGCAGGTGACGATCAGGTCACCCACGCCAGCCAGCCCTAGGAAGGTCATGGGATTGGCCCCCTGATCCACCGCGAAGCGGCTCATCTCGGCCAGTGCTCGGGTCATCAGCATGCTGCGGGTGTTCTCGCCCATGCCCAGTGCCGCCGCCATGCCGGCGGCGATCGCATAGATGTTCTTCAGCGCCCCGCCCAGTTCCACCCCATAGCGATCATTGCTGGCGTAGACCCGGAAGTAATCGCAGCCCAGGGCCGTCTGCACGCAGGTACGGGTGTTTGGATCATCGCTGGCGATCACCGTGGCGGTGAGCTGCTTGTCGGCAATCTCCGCGGCGAGGTTGGGCCCCGAGATCACGCCGATGTGCGGAAAGCCGGTTTCCTCCTCGAGGATCTGGCTCATCAGCTTGAAGCCCTCCTCCTGGATGCCCTTGGTGGTGCTGACCAGTATCTGCGTGTCATGAAGGCAGGGCCGTGCCTGGCGCACCACCTCGCGGAAGGCCGTGGAGGGAATGGCCACCAGCACCAGATCGGCGTCCTTGAGAACCTCGGCCATGTCGCTTGAAGCCACCACCGCAGGATTGATGACGAAGTCCGGCAGGTAGCGGCTGTTACGGTGCTCTTGGGTGATCTGCGCCGCCAGGCCGGGGTCGCGCAACCATTGGCGCACCTCGGCGGCGTTATCGGCGGCGATGCTGGCCAGGGCAGTGCCGAAGCTGCCGCCACCGAGCACCGCCACACGCATGGGTTGATCTGACATGCTCGCCCCGCGACGTTGGATGGATGGATGGATGTGGGAAGTGTAACGAAAAAACGCCCCACGAAGGGGCGTATCGAGATAACAAGGCCGGGCCGGCGATGCGGCCCGGGTGCGCCGGATCAGTCGATCAGCGGCAGCAGCGAGTCGATGCTCGACCTAGCATCGCCATAGAACATCCGCGTGTTCTCCTTGAAGAACAGCGGGTTCTCGATGCCGGAGTAGCCGGTCCCCTGGCCACGCTTGCAGACGAAGACCTGCTTGGCCTCCCACACCTTGAGCACCGGCATGCCGGCGATCGGGCTGTTGGGATCCTCCTGAGCCGCCGGATTGACGATGTCGTTGGAGCCGATGACGATCACCACGTCAGTATCGGGGAAGTCGTCGTTGATCTCGTCCATCTCCAGCACGATGTCGTAGGGCACCTTGGCCTCGGCGAGCAGCACGTTCATGTGCCCCGGCAGGCGACCCGCCACCGGGTGAATGCCGAAACGCACATTCTTGCCGGCGGCGCGCAATTTGCGGGTCAACTCGCTGACTGCGTTCTGCGCCTGGGCGACCGCCATGCCGTAACCCGGCACGATAATCACGCTGTCGGCATCGTTGAGGGCGCTGGCCACGCCGCCGGCATCGATGGACACCTGCTCGCCCTCGATCTCCGCCGCCGGCCCCTGGCTGCCACCGAAGCCGCCGAGGATGACGTTGATGAAGTTGCGGTTCATCGCCTTGCACATGATGTACGACAGGATGGCACCGGAGGAGCCGACCAGCGCGCCGGTGACGATCAGCAGGTCGTTGGACAGCGTGAAACCGATGGCCGCCGCGGCCCAGCCGGAATAGCTGTTGAGCATCGATACCACCACCGGCATGTCGGCGCCACCGATGCCCATGATCAGGTGGTAGCCAATAAAGAAGGCCAGCGCCGCCAGTACCAGCAGCGTCCAGAAACCGGCGCCGTTCAGGTAAAGAATGGCCAGCAGCAGCGACAGCACCGCCGCACCGGCATTGAGCAGATGCCCGCCGGGCAGCTGCTTGGGCTTGCCGTCAACCTTGCCGGCCAGCTTGCCGAAGGCGATCACCGAACCGGTGAAGGTCACCGCACCGATGAAGATGCCGAGCACCACCTCCACCTGCAGGAAAGTCAGCTCGGCAGGCGTCTTCTCGGCCACCAGGGCGGCGAATGCCGAGAACTCCTGCATCGAGGCATCCGCAAGCCGCGCCGCCATCACACGACGCCGCTCGAGATCGGCGTTCCAGGCCACGAACACCGCCGCCAGGCCGACGAAGCTGTGCAACGCCGCGACCAGTTGGGGCATCTCGGTCATGTCGACCTTCTTGGCCACATAAGCGCCCACCGCTGCGCCGATGATCATCATCGGAACCATCCACCAGTAGCCGCCGATGCCCGGCCCGAAGGCGGTGAAGAACACCGCCACCGCCATGCCGACGATGCCGTACCAGACGGCGCGCTTGGCCTTCTCCTGGTTACTCAGCCCCCCCAGCGAGAGGATGAACAGAACACTTGCCGCGATCGCCGCGGCAGATACGAATTCTTGACCCAACATGTCGTCTCTCCGCCGCTCAGGATTTCTGGAACATGGCCAGCATCCGGCGTGTCACCAGGAAGCCACCCACGATATTGATGGAAGCGATCAGCACCGAGATCGCCGCGAGCACGCCGACCACGACGCTGCCAGAGCCGATCTGCAGCACCGACCCGAGAATGATGATGCCGGAGATCGCATTGGTCACCGCCATCAGCGGCGTATGCAGCGAATGGCTGACGCCCCAGATCACCTGGAAGCCGACGAAGCAGGCCAGCACGAAGACGATGAAGTGCTGCATGAAGGAGGCGGGAGCCACCTGGCCAAGCAACAACATCAACGCGCCACCCACGCCGAGCAGGGTCACCTGTCGCTTGGTCTGCGCCTTGAAGGCGGCATGCTCGGCGGCCTTCTTCTCCTCAGGCGTCGGCTCCTTCTCCTTGGGCTTGGGTTTGGAGGCGCCGATCGCCTTGACCTTGGGCGGCGGCGGCGGGAAGGTGATCTCGCCTTGGTGGGTCACCGTGGCGCCACGGATCACATCGTCCTCCATGTCGTGCTTGATCACGCCATCCTTCTCTGGCGTCAGGTCGGTCAACATGTGGCGGATGTTGGTGGCATACAGCAGCGAGCTCTGGGTGGCCATGCGTGAGGGGAAGTCGGTATAACCGATAACCGTCACGCCGTTGTCGGTGACCACCTTCTCATCGGGCTTGGTCAGGTCGCAGTTGCCGCCCTTCTCGGCCGCTAGGTCGACGATCACCGAGCCGGGCTTCATGGCCTCGACCATGTCCTCCAGCCACAGCTTGGGTGCCGGGTTGCCGGGGATCAGCGCCGTGGTGATGACGATGTCAACCTCCGGGGCCTGCTCGCAGAAGCACTCCAGCTGCTTCTCACGAAACTCGGGGCTGGATGGGGCCGCATAGCCGCCGGTCTCGGAACCGTCCTGGCTCTCGTCGAAGTCGAGGAACAGAAACTTGGCGCCCATCGACTCGATCTGCTCGGCCACTTCCGGGCGCACGTCGAAGGCGCGTACTACGGCCCCCAGGCTGGTGGCGGTGCCGATGGCGGACAGACCTGCCACCCCGGCGCCGATCACCAGCACCTTGGCAGGCGGCACCTTGCCTGCGGCGGTCACCTGGCCGGTGAAGAAGCGCCCGAAGTTGTTACCCGCCTCGATCACCGCCCGGTAGCCGGCGATATTGGCCATCGACGAGAGCGCATCCATCTTCTGCGCCCGCGAGATGCGCGGCACCATGTCCATGGCGATCACGGTGGCGCCCTGGGCTTTGCACAACTCGAGCAGCGATTCGTTCTGAGCCGGCCAGAAGAAGGCGATCAGGGTCTGACCCTCGCGCAAGCGGCGAGCCTCCTCCTCGGAGGGTTCGCGGACTTTGATGACCACCTCAGCCTGGTTCCAGAGGGCATCAGTCCCGTCGACGACGCTGACCCCCGCCTCACGGTAGGCCTCATCGTGGAAGCCCGCGGCCACCCCGGCCCCGGCCTCTATCAGGCATTCGTGGCCCAGCTTCTGGATCTGCTTTGCGCTCTCGGGGGTAAGCGCGACGCGCGCTTCTCCCCGGGCACTCTCCTTTGGTGCGCCTATCTTCACAATGGATCCCCCATGTGGCCAATGTTGGTCAGGATGACGTGTCAGAGTGTAGTTATTGCTGATTTACCAGTGTTACCTTTTGCAGGCCCCTGGCACAAGGCCTTGTCGCGGGTTTTTTGCTGCGTCGCAGCACGAAACACGCTCCTGATATCACCGAAAAGAATACTCACGCAGCATACCAACCTGCTGGCGGAATCATGCCCGTTACCGCCTGGCCGGTACAGCACTCGACATAAAGACGCCACCCGAAGGTGGCGTCGTGGGTACTGTGGCGTACGGTGTCAGCCGCTCAGCAGGGCGTTGAGACGCTTGACGTAAGCGGCAGGGTCGTCAAGGTGGCCACCCTCGGCGATGACCGCCTGATCGAGCAGGATCCGCGCTAGATCATCGAAGCCCTCACCCTCGGCCGCCTCGAGGCGAGCCACCAGCGGATGCTCGGGGTTGAGCTCGAGGATCGGCTTGACCTCCGGCAGCTTCTGGCCGGCCGCTTCCATGATCCGGCGCATCTGGAAGCCCATCTCGTGCTCGGGCAGCACCACGCAGGCCGGCGAGTCGGTCAGACGGTGGGTCACCTTGACGTCCTGAACCTCGGCGCCGAGGGCGGCCTTGACGCGCTTGACCAGCGCCTCCTTGGCCTTGGCGGTCTCCTCCTGCGCCTTCTTCTCTTCCTCGCCCTCGATCTCGCCGAGGTCGAGCTCGCCCTTGGCCACGTCGACGAAGGCCATGCCCTCGAACTCGGTGAGATGGCTCATCAGCCATTCGTCGATGCGGTCATGGAGCAACAGCACCTCGATGCCCTTCTTGCGGAAGATCTCCAGATGAGGGCTCGATTTGGCCGCATTGAAGCTGTCGGCGACGATGTAATAGATCTTCTCCTGTCCTTCCTTCATGCGGCTTACGTAGTCGGCGAGCGACTGATCCTGAATGCCGGTGTCGGTGTGGGTGGTGGAGAAGCGCAGCAGGCCGGCGATATTCTCGCGGTTGGCGTAATCTTCGGCGGGGCCTTCCTTGAGCACGCTGCCGAAGGTGTTCCAGAAGGTCTGGTAGGCCTCTTTGTCCTTGGCCAGCTTCTTGAGCATGTCCAGCACGCGCTTGGTCAGCGCGGACTTGATCTTCTCGACCTTGGGATCCTGTTGCAGCAGCTCGCGGGAGACGTTGAGCGAGAGGTCACGGGTATCCAGCACGCCCTTGATGAAGCGCAGGTAAAGGGGTAGGAACTGCTCGGCATCGTCCATGATGAACACGCGCTGCACGTAGAGCTTCACACCCCGGGCGCCGTCGCGCTCATAGAGATCGAACGGCGCGCGGCTCGGCACGTAGAGCAGGCTGGTATACTCCAGCTTGCCCTCGACCTTGTTGTGGCTCCAGGTCAGCGGGTCACTGAAGTCATGGGCCACATGCTTGTAGAAGGCCTTGTACTCGTCGTCGGAGATCTCACTCTTGGGGCGCACCCACAGCGCAGTGGCTTCGTTGACGGTCTCCCAGGTGGTGGTTTCGCTGCCCTCGATCTCGTTGCCGTCCGCGTCGCGTGCCTTCTCGACCTTGGGCATGCGCACCGGCACCTCGATGTGATCGGAGTACTTGCGCACCAGGCTCTTCAAGCGGAAGTCGTCGGCGAATTCACGGGCGTCCGCCTTGAGATGCAGCACGATCTCGGTGCCGTGCTTCTCGCGCTCGATATCGGCGACAGTGAACTCGCCTTCGCCCCTGGAGTGCCACTCGACACCCTCGGCTTTGTCGCTGCCCGCCTTGCGGGTGCGCACGATAATTTCGTCGGCGACGATGAAGCCGGAATAGAAGCCGACCCCGAACTGGCCGATCAGCCGGGCATCCTTCTGCTGTTCGCCGGAGAGCTGCTTGAGGAACTCGGCGGTGCCGCTGCGCGCGATGGTGCCCAGGTTCTCGATCACCTCCTCGCGGTTCATGCCAATGCCGTTGTCGCGCACGGTCACGGTGCCCGCCTCGGGGTCGTGGTCGATCTCGATGCGCAGCTCGCTATCGCCTTCATAGAGCGCGTCGTTATCCAGCGCCTGATAGCGCAGCTTGTCGCAGGCGTCGGCAGCGTTGGAAATCAGCTCACGCAGGAAGATCTCCCGGTTGGAGTAAAGGGAGTGGATCATCAGGTGCAGCAGCTGCTTGACCTCGGTCTGGAAGCCGAGGGTTTCTTCATGTGTGGCGGTGGTCATGTGGCTGAACCCTCTTTCGACATGACAGTGGTGGCAACGCCACCGGCGTTGGAACTGTCACCGATATGGGGTCCGAGAGCGGCTTTTCAAGCCGTTCAAGTCGCGTCCTCGCCGGTGGTGGGCCCGCTCTCGGTGGCGCGCTCCCGCCAGGCACGATAGCCCGCCAGGTGCCGATCGACCCGGGTCAATAGCCAACCGACGATCACCACATCATCCACCAGCCCCAGCAACACGAGCATGTCGGGAATCAGATCAAGCGGCGAGATCAGATACGCCAGCGCCGCCAACATCCACAAAAAGGCGCCCCAGGGCACCGGGCGGTAGCGTCGCCATATCACGTCACGGGTCATGGGCAGGAACAGCCGCAGGGCACGCCCGACCTGGCCCAGCAGGTGGGCGCGACGCCGCAGTCGCGCCATCAGGAAGCCGCCACCGAATCTGGCCATCTCGTTCTCCTTGCCGACAGGCGCAAATACCGCTACACGATAGGCTATCCTTCGTCTGACGGACAGTCGTTGACGAACAGTCGTTGACGGCCAGGCGCGGCGACACTACTCAACTGCCCCACCATCGGCGACCATGTCGGCTTGACGACAGCGAATCGCAAGAGGTTATCCCATGTCCCTGTCATTCGGCCGCTGCACGGCCATACTCGCCATTGCCCTGTGCTGCCTGCCCCTGGCCACCCAGGCCGACGACCGCGCCATGCGCGAGGCCCTGGCCGCCGCCCGCAACGCCCAGTGGGAGAGGATCGACCAGGGTGCTATCGAGGGGCATGTGCTTGCCGGCTACGTCGACTACCATCGACTGCGCCGGCGCCTGCCGGATGTGGCGCCCGAGCAGGTGCTGACCTTCATCGAGCGCCACGAGGACTCCCCGCTCAGCGACTGGATGCGCGGCCAGGCCATCGACGAGTATGGCCTTGCCGGTCGCCTGCAGAGACTGCTGGCGGTCGCCGACGGCGTGCCCGAGGGGACCGTCCGCCAGTGCTACTACTATACGGCGCTGCTCGACCGCGCGCCGCAGAAGGCCGCCCAGGGCGGGCGCGAGCTGTGGCTGGTCGGCCGCTCGCAACCGGATGCTTGCGATACCCTCTTCGACACCCTGCGCGCCCGCGGCGAGATCGGGCTGGCCGATATCTGGGAGCGCATGATGCTCGCCTGGCAGGCCGGCGAGACCGGGCTGATGAACTACCTGGGCCGACAGCTGAACAGTGACTGGCAATCCGCCAGGGCAAGCCTCGAGCGGCTGCGCAAGGATTATTCGGCCGTGACCCAGGTACCGGCCTGCATCGGCCCCGGCTGCCGGGGCAGTGGACCGCTGTTCGCCGCAGCCATGTACGGTTTCACCCGCGCCGATACCGAGGCGGCGATGGAGGCCTGGCGCAAGCTCTCCCCCCACCTCTCGCTGGCACCCCGCCACCGCGACACCATCGAGCGCGACCTGGCCTTCTACGCAATGGTGCGCGACATCGACCAGCACGGTGGATGGCGCGACGCGGTCGTGGCTCGGCTCGGCGATAGCGATCTGCTGGAGCTGCGCGTGCGCTCGGCCTTGGCCGAGCGGAACTGGCAGGACGTCATTGACTGGGTGCAGCGCATGCCTGACGCGACCCGCCGGGAAGCCCGCTGGCAGTACTGGCTGGGGCGCGCCCTGGAGCAACAAGGCGACACCGCCACCGCGGAACAGGCCTATACCGCGGCGGCCGGCGATCGCAGCTTCTTTGGCTTTGCCGCCGCCGACCGACTGGATCGCCCCTATGCCCTCAATATGCAGCGCCACAGCGTCGATGCGACCACCCGCCGGCGCGTCGCCGACTGGCCTGCGGTACGGCGCACCGAGGCACTGCGGCGGATTGGTGAACCCGGCCTGGCCAACAGCGAATGGTACCGCGCCGTGGCCCGCGCCACCCCCGAGCAGGCCCGGGCCTTGGCCGACTACGCCGCGCAGCGGGGCTGGCTCGCCGAGCTGGTGCAGACCACCATCGTCGGCCAGCTGTGGGACGCCCTGGCGTGGCGCTTCCCCGAGGCCTATCGCGATGACTTCCTACACTGGGGCAAGGTCGCCGGGGTCGACCCTTACCTGCTGATGGGCATCGCCCGGCGCGAGAGTGCCTACAACCCCGTGGCACTCTCCCCCGCGGGCGCCCGGGGGCTGATGCAGCTGATGCCGGCCACCGCGGCGCAGCTCGGCCAACGCTTGGGGATCGGCGACCCCGGCCCCTACGGCGTCCTTGAGCCCGCAGTGAACATCCGCCTGGGCAGCAGCTACCTGAGCGAGCTGATCGAGCGCTACAGCGGCAACCGTCTCGCCGCCGCGGCCGCTTACAATGCCGGTCCCGGCCGGGTCGACCGCTGGCTGCACGACGCGCCGGAAGCGTTCGACCTCTTCGTCGAGAGCATCCCCTTTCGCGAGACCCGCAATTACGTGCAGGCCGTGCTCGCCTATCGGGTGATCTTCGAGAGCCTGGCCAGGGGCGGCGAGACCCAGGGCGTCTCGATGCTGAGCCCGAGGGAGAAGACAGTGCGCTACGACCGCTCGTTGCTAGCCCGAAACTGAGCTGCAAGCTGCGGTGTTGCTGATGGCAATGGTTTGCTCTTATAGCGTCAAGTGCCTGGCTTGCGTGCCGGACGAAGTCCGGTTTAGCCGGGTTGGCGCGTCAGTGCCAGCCTGAGCAGACCGAAGACTTAGGCCGATTGCAGCAGGATCAGCGAGATCCCCAGCGCAGAGACCGCCGCATGAACGAAGAACCCGCAGCAGATGGCCAGGCTGGTCACCACGCCGTCGCGCCAGCCGCCCCGCGCGGTATTGCGGATCACCAGCAGGGTGTCGATTCCCGGGCTCATGCTCAGCAGGGTGATGGCCACCAGGAAAGGCCAGAAGGGTGTATCGACATCCACGGCACCACCTACCCGTCACGCCGGGCGTGACGCATGGAGATCTGGTCGTTGAGGGTCCAGAAGTCGTAGAGCACGCCGAGACCAAAGAGCCCGAAGGTCAGCAGGTAGAGAAGACCGGTCAGCCACTTGCCGAGATAGAAACGATGAACTCCAAATACCCCCAGGAAAGTGAGCGCAAGCCAGGCCAGGGAGTAGTTGATGGGGCCGGCCTGAAAGCGCAGATCCGCCTCGCGGTCCATGGAGGGGATCAACAAGAGGTCGATCAGCCAGCCGATACCCAGCAGGCCCAGGGTGAAGAACCAGATCGTGCCGGTAACCGGCTTGCCATAGTAGAAGCGGTGGGCACCGAGGAAGCCGAACAGCCACAGCAGATAGCCGATCAGCTTGCTGTGGGTATCCGTGGGAACGAGTCGAGTTGGGCTCATGAGGGAGATTTCCATGGGTGAAAAGGGCGGGATGTAGGCTGGACGCTCACAGGCTTTGCATCTACAGTGAGCTTGCGGGCGCAGCGCCAGTTTCCTTGCACGACCGTGTTGACGCAACCCTGGCGCTGTTGCACTATCCGTAGCGTTGGTCAGCAAGTGGAAACGTCGTCAGTTGTACTTCGATTTTGTCGATGCATCCGGTGCGCACTTCTTTCTTGCCTTGCCCACGCATGACGGGTCTGCGGCAAAGCGTATCAACCCCGGACCCAGCACCATTATTTAGCTAGTTAAGGAAATCGACGATGGCAACTGGCACTGTCAAGTGGTTCAACGACACCAAGGGCTATGGCTTCATCTCTCCGGACGACGGTGGTGATGACCTCTTTGCTCACTTCTCCGAAATTCAGGCTGAAGGTTTCAAGTCCCTGCAGGACGGCCAGAAGGTCACCTTCGAGGTGACCCAAGGCAAGAAAGGCCTTCAGGCCTCCAACATCCGGCCCGCCGACTGATCCTCGGTTGATCCGGAGGTGACCGGACGATCACGTTTGCCGGTCGCCACAAAAAAGGCCCACCATCATGATGGTGGGCCTTTTTTGTCACGGGCTTGGCCGCGCGCCAGGCTCCGCCGCCTCGAACTGCTCATTGATCTTGCGACTCGCCTCCTCGAAGCGCTTCTCGGTTTTTTTGATAATCGCCTGGACATCCGAACGGCTGTGCTCTCCGGGCAAGGCCTGCTGTTCGTCAAGCTCGCCACCCCCGGACGAGCCGGTCGGGGTCTCCGATTCGAGCGCCGGAGACGAGTCCATGGGCTCAAGCTCGACCGATGGCTCGTCGATAGCCGTTTCGAACTGCTCATCGATGCGGCGACTGGCTTCCTCGAAGCGCCGCTCCGTCTCCTTGATGATGGCGTCAACATCAGAGCGGGTCGTCTCACCGGGCAGAGCCGCGCTATCGTCAAGGGTGTCGGCCGGCGACTCACCCAGCGTCTCGGCCTGGACATCCAGTGCTCCTTCGCCCTCCACGTCCACCCCTGTTGCCGCATCCCCCTCGCTGGGGGCCGCGTTCGTCGAGTCAGGGGCGACGGGCTGTTGCCCCTGCGCGGACGACTCCACCGCACCCGACGTCTGCACCATCTCGGCGGCAGGCGGATCGGTAGCTTGCCCCCCCTGCTCGTCCTGGGCGGGAGCCGGCTCGTCGTCACCGTTGCCGCAACCGGCCAATCCCATGGCCATCACCATGGCCGCCACCAACGGCATCCAGGGTTTCATTGCCATTCTCTTGCTCCTGACGAAAAAGAAGCCATTGCACCAGAGGGATGCCCGTTCCTGCAAGGCGGCGTGCTCTCAGGTGGCGAACAACTGGCCGTTGATGTCGCCAAACGCTTTGAATTCGATGGCATTGCCGCTGGGGTCACGGAAGAACATGGTGGCCTGCTCGCCGGGTTCGCCGCGAAAGCGGATATAGGGCTCGATCTCGAAGCGCACGCCCGCCGCTCTGAGGCGGTCGACCAGTGTCTGCCAGTCGGGCATCTCAAGCACCACACCGAAGTGGGGCACCGGCACGCCATGGCCATCCACCGGGTTGCGGTGATCATCGATCCCCTTCTCCCCCAGCGCCGGGTTCAGGTGGCAGACGAACTGATGGCCATAGAGGTTGAAATCGACCCAGGTGTCGCTGGAGCGGCCTTCCGGGCAGCCCAGCAGTTCACCATAGAAGCGGCGCGCCTCGATCAGGTCATGGACCTGCACGGCCAGATGGAAGGGAGTGAGCATCGCGGAGTCCTCCGAAAAGGTAGTGTGATCCTTCATCATGCCGCCTCGGTCTCTGCCTGGCCAACCTCGGCGGCATTGCGTGCCTTCTCGATCACCGATCTTGCAGGCGTGGCTCATTCAGGCGCTGGACACTGCCTCATGAAGGCCGCGAAAAAAGTGCACACTCAGGCGGGGCCGCCAGTGCCAGCGCTCCGGGACTGACCGTTACCTGGAAACGGCGGCGCTGCAGGGGCTCTCCATCCAGGGTCAACGGAAGCGCCTGCTCTGCCTCGAAGGCAAGCCCATCGGTGCGAAAGGCATCGACGTAGCGGCTCCGGGAGGGACGCTCGGCGAGCTCGCGGCGCATGGCACGCAATTCCGCGAGGGAAGTGACGTTATGCAGCAGCAGCACGTCAAGCAGGCCATCGTTAAGCATGGCATCGGGCGCCAATACCTGGCCACCGCCCGACTGACGGCCGTTGCCGATGGCCAGCAGGAAGAGCTTGGCACGGCGTTCGCCACCCTCCCAGCGCAACACGCCGGGATAGAGCCGGTAGTCCCAGGCCTTCACTGCCGCGATCAGCGAATAGGCACCGCCACCAAGCAAGCGCTTGAGGGCCTCGGGGGTGGAGGAGGTGATCTCGGCACCAAAACCACAGGTGGCCATGTTAAGGAAGTAACGGTCGTCCAGGCGTGGCACGTCAATGCGCCGCAGCGGGAATTGCAGGGCCGAGCGTAGCGCGGCCTCAGCCTTCAGCGATAGACCCAGTGAGGTGGCCAGGTCGTTAGCGCTGCCCAGCGGCAGGATTCCCAGGCCGGGGCGCTGCTCGGGCGACAGCCGCATCAGGCCGTTGACCACCTCGTTAACCGTACCGTCGCCTCCGCCGGCGATCACCCGCTCGACGCCGTCGCGCCCGGCCTGCTGGGCCATGCACTCGGCATCGCCCCGCTCCCAGGTAACCCTAACGTCGATATCTTCCCCCGCCTCGCGGCAGGCAAAGACTGCCTGCCTGACCGCCGGCAGCTGCGCCGACTTGCCGTTGAGGATCAACCTGGCCATCTGCGCTCCTCTCGCGTCTCGTTGCGTGCCGATCATGACAGCGTCATCGTATGACGGCATATTATGCCCATGAATGCCCATCACCTTATGACTTCCTTACACTACCTGTCTTGCCATCGCAGGCAGAACAAGGAGCATGCATGATCGAACCGGCCTTTCTTCTTGCCGCCTTCGTGGGCGGCATCGCCGCCGTGGGGCTGCGCCTGCCGCCCATGGTCGGGTTTCTCGCCGGGGGCTTCGTGCTCAATGCGCTGGGCTACGACAAGACTCCGCTGCTCGAGCTCCTTGCCCACATCGGCGTCACGCTGCTGCTGTTCACCATCGGCCTGAAGCTCGACGTGCGCACCCTGCTGCGCCGTGATGTCTGGGGAGGCGCCTCCCTGCACATGCTGGTTTCGACGCTGCTGATGATGGTGGTGCTTTCAATGTTCAAGTGGCTGGGACTCGGCCTACTAGACGCCACCGGGTGGCCTACCCTGGGCCTGCTCGGCTTCGCCCTCTCCTTCTCTAGCACGGTATTTGTGGTCAAGGTGCTGGAAAAGCGCAGCGAGACTCAGACCGCTTACGGCCGCCTGGCCATTGGCGTGCTGATCATGCAGGACATCTTTGCAGTGATCTTCATCACCGCTTCCACCGGAACCCCGCCAAGCCCCTGGGCACTGGGACTGCTGTTGCTGATGCCCCTGGCGCCGGCGCTGCGGGTTCTGCTCGACTGGCTCGGCCATGGCGAGATGCAGATGCTGTTCGGCATGCTGCTGGCCCTGGTGCTGGGCTATGCGCTCTTTGAGTCGGTGGGCGTGAAGGGCGACCTGGGGGCGCTGGTCATCGGGCTGCTGCTGGCTCCCCACCCGGCGGCGCAGAGCCTGGCCCGCTCGATGTTCAGCCTCAAGGAGCTGCTGCTGGTGGGCTTCTTCCTGAGCATCGGGCTGACGGCCATGCCCAACACCGAGATGCTCGGCGTCGCCCTGCTGCTGGTGCTGATCCTGCCGCTGAAGAGCCTGGCCTATCAACTCGTCTTCATGCGCTTCAAGATGCGACACCGCACCTCGCTGCTGGCCACCCTCAGCCTGACCAACTATTCGGAATTCGGCCTGATCGTCGGCGCCATCGCAGTATCCAGCGGCTGGCTGCCGGAAGCGTGGCTGGTGGTGATTTCCCTGGCGGTGGCCATCAGCTTCGCGGCCTCGTCGATCCTCAACGGCTACAGCGAGCGACTCTATCGCTGGCTGGAGCCGCGCCTGCCGCCCGTCCCGGTGTCCGAGCTGGCCCCGAGCGACCGACCCATCGAGGTCGGCGATGCCGAGGCCGTGGTGCTGGGCATGGGCCGCATCGGGCGTAGCGTCTACCGTCGCCTGCAGAAGGAATACGGGCTGCGCGTGCTGGGCATCGACAGCAACCCTCATAGCGTCGAGACCCTCAGCAAACGTGGCTTCAATGTTCTCGAAGGTGATGCCGTCGACTCGGACTTCTGGGACAAGCTGTTGATGTCCCAGGGTGTCAGGATGGTAGTGCTGGCTATGCCCCACCATGCCGGCAACCTCTTTGCCCTCAAGCAACTTCGTTCCCGGCAGTTTCCAGGCAAGATCACCGCCGTGGTGGAGTACCCCGAGGAGATCGAACCGATCCGCGAGCTGGGCGCCAACGCGGTCTTCCACGTCTATGACGAGGCTGGCCGGGCATTGGCCGACAGCGCCGCCGAAGAGGCGGGCATCGTCTCCCGTGCCAACCAACTAGGGTGAGCGGCTTGCCCTTCAGGCCAGAGCCTTCTCGACAAGCTCGTAGACATTCGGCGAGAGCTTCTCGGCACGGATACGCTCGAGCTCACCCTTCATCAATGCCTGGCGATCCTCATCGAAGCGCGCCCAGTGCGTCAGTGGCGTAACCAGACGAGCGGCGATCTCCGGATTGAGGCGATTGAGCTCGATCACGGTATCGGCCAGCAGCCGATAGCCCGCCCCGTCGGCGCGATGGAAGTTCACCGGATTCTGGTTGGCGAAGGTACCGATCAGTGCCCGCACCTTGTTGGGATTTTTCAGCGAGAAGGCCGGGTGCGCCATCAGGAACCTGACACGGTCGAGCACATCCGGCTGCGGACGGGTCACCTGGATGGCGAACCACTGGTCCATGACCAGCGGGTCGTGGGCCCAGGTCTCGCCGAAGGTCTTGAGGGCGGGGTCGGCGATATCGCTGCGCGAGCTGTGTACCAGCAGGGTCAGCGCATGGCGCACATCGGTCATGTTGTGGTCCGCCTCGAACTGCTCGCGGGCGAGTTGCACGGCGTCCTCATCCTCGATGGCCATGAGATAGGCGAGCGCCACATTCTTGAGGCTGCGCCGGGCGATCTGCTCGGGTTCCGGCGCATAGGGGGCGTCGTCCTGGTTCTCGCGGTAGATGCGCAGAAAGTCGTCACGCAGCGCCAGGGCCAGGCCCTGCCTGACGAAGGTGCGTGCGGCATGGATGGCATCCACGTCGACCAGCGGCTGCTGCTCGGCAATGTAGGCCTCGGAGGGCAGGGTCAGCATCTGGGCCAGTATCGCCTTGTCGTCGGGCTGTGCCTCCAGCAGCACGCGAAAGGCCTCGACCACCCGCGGGTCCATGACCTTCTCGACGCCATTACGATGAGCCGCGATCAGATCGTCCAGGGCCAGCAAGGAGAGACGCTGCCCGGCATCCCAGCGGTTGAAGCCGTCGGTGTCGTGGGCCTGCAGGAAGGCCAGATCCTCGCGACTGTAGGGAAAGTGCAGCTTGACCGGGGCCGAGAAGCCGCGCAGCAGCGAGGGCACTGGCGCCTCGCTGACCTCGGTGAACAGGAACTCCTGCTCCTCCTCGCGCAGGTGGATCACTGTATCGGTGCCAAGCGTTTCACCCTCCAGGGTGAGCGGTAGGTCACGTCCAGACTTGGTGCCTACCAGGCCCAGGCGGACCGGGATATGCAGCGCCTGCTTTTCCGGCTGGCCCGGGGTCGCCGGGGTACGCTGGCGCAGGATAAGGCGGTACTCGGCGTTGGCATAGTCGTACTCGCCGTGGGCGTCGATCTGCGGGGTTCCGGCCTGGGAGTACCAACGCATGAACTGCTCGAAGTCCTGGCCGGAGGCCTCGGCCATGCAGCCCACGAAATCCTCGATGGTCACCGCCTGGCCGTCGAAGCGTTCGAAATAGAGATCGCTGCCACGGCGGAAAGCCTCCTTCCCCACCAGGTTCGAGAGCATGCGCACGATCTCCGCGCCCTTCTCGTAGATGGTTAAGGTGTAGAAGTTGCCAATCTCGATATAGTGGTCGGGGCGTACCGGGTGGGCGGTGGGACCGGCGTCCTCGGCGAACTGGGCCGTGCGGAAGAAGGCGACGTCCTCGATGCGCTTGACCGGTGCCGAGTTGATGTCAGCCGAGAAACACTGGTCGCGAAATACCGTGAAGCCCTCCTTGAGGGAGAGCTGGAACCAGTCGCGACAGGTAACCCGGTTGCCCGACCAGTTGTGGAAGTACTCGTGGGCGACGATCCCCTCGACGCGCTGGAAGGCGGCATCGGTGGCGGTGCGGGGATGAGTCAGTACCGCCGCCGAGTTGAAGATATTAAGCCCCTTGTTCTCCATGGCGCCCATGTTGAAATCGTTGACTGCCACGATCATAAACAGGTCCAGGTCGTACTCGCGGCCATAGGTCTGCTCGTCCCAGCGCATGGCGCGCTTCAGTGAGGCCATGGCGTGCTCGGTCTTGTCGAGGTTCTCCTCCTCGACCCAGATCTGCAGGGTCACGTCACGCCCGCTCATGGTAGTGAAGGCATCCTCGACCTTGCGCAGATCGCCGGCCACCAGGGCGAACAGGTAGCTGGGTTTGGGGTGCGGGTCCTCCCAAGTGACGAAGTGGCGTTCGCCGGGCAGCTCGCCACGCTCCACCGGATTGCCGTTGGAGAGCAGCACCGGCTCGCGCTCGGCGTCACCGATCACCGTGGTGGAGAAGCTCGCCATGACATCGGGGCGATCCGGGTAGAAGGTGATGCGGCGAAAACCCTCGGCCTCGCACTGGGTGCAGAACATGCCGCTCGAGCGATAGAGCCCCGACAGCGCCGTGTTGCCGTCGGGGGCGATCTCGACCTCGGTGTCGAGCAGGAAGGCCTTCGGTACCCGATGCACGACCAGCCCCGCCTCGCCGACCTGGTACTCGTCCGGCTCCAACGGCTGGCCATCGATGGCAATGCGCTTGAGAACCAGCCGCTCGCCGTCGAGCTCCAGCGGCGTACCGGCCTCGTGCTCCGGGTGGCGCTCGATATGCAGGCGCGCCTTGACCCGGGTGGCGTGGGGGTCGAGGTCGAACGTCAGCTCGGTGCGGGTCACTCGGTAGGCGGGCGGGCGGTAGTCACTCAGAAAGATCGGCTGCGGTTCGGACATCGAGGATGGCTCCTGTCGGTGATGGCTATCCATTGTACGGTGCCTCACGCCTGGAGCTCAAAGCCATGCGATAGCAGTCATGATCAGCGCAGGCCAAGCGGCTCGGGCGCAAGAGGATCCAAGCGCCCACCATCAAGGCGCCAACACGGCCATCAGTCGCGGAAGTTGTCGAACTGCAGCGGCAAGTCGGGGCCCTCCTCGCCGCGCAGCAGCGCCATCACAGCCTGGAGATCATCGCGCTTCTTGCCGGTGACCCGGACCTTCTCGCCCTGAATCTGCGCCTGCACCTTGAGCTTGCTCTCCTTGATGCGCTTGACGATGTCCTTGGCCTGCTTCTGGTCGAGCCCCTGCTTGAGGATCACCTCCTGGCGGGCGCGAACCCCCGAAAGCACCGGCTCCTGGACGTCCATACAGCGGGCATCGACGCCGCGGGCGATGAGCTTGTTGCGCAACACGTCGAGCATCTGTTTGAGCTGGAAGTCGACCTCGGCCTCCAAAGAGACGGTTTCGCCGTTGAGCGTGAAACTCGCGGTTACACCCTTGAAATCGAAGCGGGTCTGGATCTCCCGGTTAGCCTGATCCACGGCATTGCTGGCTTCGTGCTTGTCGAACTCGGAAACGATATCGAAGGAGGGCATGGACATCTCCTGATGGCGGGAAGATGGCTGGTCGAGGAAGACGAAAGCGGGATTCTATCAGCCCTCGCGGGATTGTGCGGCCAGCGGTTCGCTCAGCAGCGGCTTGGCCATCTGCCAGCCCGCGCAGCCATCCTCGTAGTAGTCGGCCAACCAACGCTCGGGACAGAAGCCCATCCGCTGGTAGAGTCCCAGTGCCGCCTGGTTATCGACCCGCACCTCGAGGCCGAGCACCTCGGCTTCACGCGCCAGCGCCTTATCCTCCAGGGCTTCCAGCAGGCGCCGGCCCAGCCCACCACCGCGTGCGTCAGGATGCACGCAGAAGGAATACAGCCTGGCACGACGGGTACCACGACGAAACAGCAGGGTGCCATAGCCCAACAAGTTCGACGGTCCATCGTCGTGTGAGCGCTGCTCGGCGAGCAGGGTCAGGGCATTGGCCCGGTTGAGCAGATGCCAAAGCTGGCGGCGACTGAAGCGATCGCCGCTGAAGGCCACCTGTTCCAGGCGATAGAGGGCATCCAGGTCATGGCTCAGGGCCTGGCGCAGAGTGACGGTCATCTCGTATCTCCAACATCGCAGAGACGATTGTGATCATGGCCAATATCGCTGTCATCAGCATCGTCCATGAAATCTTTTCACATGAACGCCATCTTGTCGGAGAGCCGGCTCAAGGGCATGCTGGCCACATTCCGGCGGCATCTCGCCGCCTTGCCTGGAAGCCCTGCCATGTGTCCGCTGCGCATCGTCGTCGATCGACTGGAAGACTGGCGGCCCTATTATCCCACCGAAGACCTGATCACCGCCGACGACTTTCTCGCCCAGGACCGGCTACAGCGCCTCAATGATGATCAGGATCGCACCACCCATGTGATCAACCTGTGCAGCGAACTCGACTACCTGGGCACGGGCTACTATGTCTCGCTGCTGGCCCAGGCCCGCGGGCAGCGGGTACTGCCCGCGGTCGAGACCCTCAACGCCCTGGGCCGCAAGGCGCTGGTCGACCTCCAGCTCGATGGCCTCGACCCGCTGCTCGGCGAGCTGGCACGCCAGGGGTCGCTGCCCGGCGACCAGCTGACCTTGCGAGTACTGTTCGGCGAATGTCGTGAGCCCGGCCTGGCGCGGCTGGCACGCCGGCTCTTCGAGCGCCTGCCCTGCCCCTTGCTGGAGGCCCGCCTGGTGCGTCGCCACGCCGTGTGGCGACTGTCGCGCCTCAAGCCGCTGAGGCTGCGCGAGCTGGCGCCCGAAGAGCAGGACCTGTTCGCCAGCGCCCTCAACCGCCACTCCCGCAAGGTGTGGCGCACCCCCAAGGCACGACGCCGCTACCGCTTCGACCTGGCGATCCTGGTCGATCCACAGGAGGCCCTGCCGCCCAGCAATCGCGCGGCGCTGAAGGCCTTCATTCGCGCAGGACGCCGCCTGGGCATCGATGTCTCGCTGGTCACCCGCAAGGATGCCGGCCGGCTTGCCGAGTTCGATGGCCTGTTCATCCGCGAGACCACCGCGCTGGACCACCACACCTATCGCATGGCCCGGCGGGCGGAACATGAAGGGCTGGTGGTGATCGATTCCCCCCGCGACATCCTGCGCTGTACCAACAAGGTCTATCTGCACGCCCTGTTGCGGGCACGGGGCGTGCCGGCACCACAGGGGGTTCTGCTCAAGCGCGGCGATCGCCGAGCGTTGGAAGACCGCCTCGCCGGCCTCGACTTCCCCCTGGTGCTCAAGATTCCCGACGGCGCCTTCTCGCGGGGCATCGTCAAGGTCGAATCGGTGGAGCAGCTCGAACGCGAGGCCAGCCGACTGTTCACGACCTCGGCACTTTTGCTGCTGCAGGAATGGCTGCCCACCGACTACGATTGGCGAATCGGCGTGCTCGATGGCCAGGTGCTGTTCGCCAGCCGCTACTACATGGCCCGCGGCCACTGGCAGATCTATGACCACTCTGGCACACGGGTGAAGAGTGGTGGCTTCACCACCCATGACCCAGCCGAGGTGCCCGCGGCGGTGATCAAGGCGGCGCTCAAGGCCACTCGGCTGATCGGTGACGGCTTCTACGGCGTGGATCTCAAGCAGGCCGGTGACCGGGTGGTGGTGATCGAGGTCAACGACAACCCCAACGTGGACGCCGGCATCGAGGATGCCGTGCTCGGTCGCGCGCTCTACGAGCGCATCATGGCGGTCTTCCTGGCCCGCATGGAGGCCCAGGTGCGCGAACGGGCATGAGCTGGGATAGCTGACGCCGGGCTGCTGGGGGCGTATGCTGTCGACTTACTGGACAAGCCTTGTACAACCTACGGAGCCCCGATGAGCGATCGCGACACCCGCCACCAGCAGGCCATGCAGAAACTCAAGTCCCGCGTCGACGAAAAGATCACCCAAGCCACCGAGCAGCGCGGGCTGCTGCTGGTCTTCACCGGCAACGGCAAGGGCAAGACTACCGCGGCCTGGGGCACGGTGACCCGTGCCCTGGGCTACGGCTATCGGGTCGGTGTGGTGCAGTTCATCAAGGGGCTCTGGGAGTGCGGCGAGCGCGAGCGGCTGGCAAAGGACTCCAACCTCGAGGTGGCTATCATGGCCACCGGCTTCACCTGGGACACTCAGGACCGCGAGGCCGACACCCGGGCCTGCCAAGCGGTGTGGGCCGATGCCCAGCGGATGCTTGGCGACCCGGGCGTCTATCTGGTGGTGCTCGACGAGATCACCTACATGCTCAAGTTCGGCTACCTGAACATTCAGGTCGTGAAGAAGGCTCTGGAAGAGCGCCCCGCCGAGCAGACAGTGATCATCACCGGGCGCAATGCCCATCGCGAGCTCATCGCCATGGCCGATACGGTCACCGAGATGCAGGAGGTGCGCCACGCCTTCAACAGCGGCCTGCAGGCCCGTCGCGGCATCGATTTCTGAGCGAGCCGCCGCATCGTCAGTCAGTCCGCGAAGGGATTGCGCAGCACGATGGTCTCGTTGCGATCCGGGCCGGTGGAGATGATGTCGATGGAGGTGCCCACCCGCTCTTCCAGAAAGCTGATATAGGAGCGCGCATTGGCCGGCAGGTCCTCGACACGACGCGCCCCAAGCGTCGACTCGCTCCAGCCCGGCAGATCCTGGTAGAGCGGCTCGATGGCTTCATAACCTTCGGAGTCCACGGGGGTGTCGAGCACCTCGCCATCCTTGCTGCGATAGCCCACGCAGACGCGGATGTTCTCCAGGCCATCGAGTACGTCGAGTTTGGTCAGGCACAGGCCCGAGACGGAGTTGATCTGCACGGCGTGACGCAGGGCCACGGCATCGAACCAGCCACAGCGGCGTGCGCGTCCGGTGGTGGCACCGAACTCGTGACCCTTCTTGGCCAGGTGACGGCCGTGGTCGTCGAATAGCTCGGTGGGAAAGGGGCCTGAGCCGACCCGCGTGGTATAGGCCTTGGTGATGCCCAGCACGTAGTCCAGATAGAGCGGCCCCACACCAGAACCGGTGGCGGTGCCGCCGGCAGTGGTGTTGGAGCTGGTCACGAAGGGGTAGGTGCCGTGGTCGATGTCTAGCAGCGAGCCCTGGGCCCCCTCGAAAAGAATGTTCTCGCCGGCGCGGCGCATCTCGTGGACCAGGCCCACGGTGTCGCAGACCATGGGGCGCAGCTCCTCGGCCATGGCCATCGCCTGATCGAGCACCTTCTGGAAGTCCACCGGCTCCACGCCATGGTACTGGGTCAGCACGAAGTTGTGATAACTAAGCACTTCGCCGAGCTTGGAGGCGAAGCGCTCACGGTGGAGCATGTCGCCGAGGCGCAGACCGCGACGCGCCACCTTGTCCTCATAGGCCGGGCCGATGCCGCGACCGGTGGTGCCGATCTTGGCTACGCCCCGGTCCTTTTCGCGGGCCTGGTCCAGGCTCACGTGGTAGGGCAGGATCAGCGGACAAGCCGGCGACAGGCGCAGGCGCTCGCGCACCGGTACGCCCTTGCCTTCCAGCTCGCGAATCTCCTCCATCAACGCCTCGGGCGACAGCACCACACCGTTACCGATCACACAGATCTTGTCGTTGCGCAGGATACCCGAGGGAATCAGGTGCAGGACGGTCTTCTCGCCATCGATAACCAGGGTGTGGCCGGCATTGTGCCCGCCCTGGAAGCGCACCACGGCGGAAGCGGATTCGGTGAGCAGGTCGACCACCTTGCCCTTGCCTTCGTCACCCCACTGGGTGCCCAGTACGACTACGTTCTTACCCATTGTGCTCTCGTCTCTCGTTGCGGCACCGTGCCCGTGGAAAGGCCCAGGGCCAAGGTCATTGACCGCCGGCCCTCAGGCCCGGTCATGTAAGCTCTCGAGCAAGCGCGGCTCCCAGCGCCCGTCGATACGTTCCAGCCGGCGGTTGCAGCGATGCTCCGCCGGCCCGGTGCGCTGCCCGGGGAGCGCCTGGACAACCCGCTCTCCCTGCCGACGAAGCGCCTGAAGGGCTTCGGCAAGCCCCTCCCCTTCGGCCGGGGCCCAGATGCCATCCGGCCGAGGGTCCGCGCTGTCCAGGGTGGCCAGCAACTTGAGGTCCATGGAGAAGCCGGTGGCCGGCCGGGCGCGGCCAAAGGCGCGACCGGTGTCATCATAGCGTCCGCCCTTGGCCAACGCCTGACCATAGTGCGGCACATAGGCGGCGAACATCATGCCGGTGTGATACTGGTAGCCGCGCAGTTCGGCCAGGTCGAAGTAGGGGGCTATCTCGGGATGCTCGGCGAGCACCCCGTCGACCAGGTCACGTAGCTGATCGAGTGCCGCGCCCACCGCCTGGGGCGCCTCCTCGAAGGCCTCACGGGCGGCCTCCAGCACCTCCAGCCCGCCGTGTAGATCGCCCAGGGCACGGAACATCGCCGCCAGGCCTGGGTCACGCACGCTCTGCGCCACGCGTGCCGTCAACTCGCCCGGCGACTTAAGGGCCAGGGCCTCGAACAGCGCACGCTCCTGGTCGGCATCCAGCCCCGCTGCCTGCACCAGGCTACGGTAGATACCGATATGGCCCAACGCCAGATGGATCTCCATTGCCCCGGCGGTCTCGAGGCTGGCCAGCGCCAGGCGCAGGATCTCCAGGTCGGCTTCCAGGCCGGCGTGGCCGAACAGCTCCACGCCGACCTGTACCGGGCTGCGACCGCCCTGGTGCTGGTCGGCCTTGGCGCGCAGCACGTTGCTGCAGTAGCAGAGCCGCACCGGCCCCTGGCGACGCAGCGAGTGGGCATCCATACGCGCCACCTGGGGCGTGACATCGGCGCTCACGCCCATCAGGCGGCCGGTCATCTGGTCGGTGAGCTTAAAGGTTTGTAGATCGAGGTCGGTGCCGGTGCCGGTGAGCAGGGAGTCCAGAAATTCCACCGGCGGCGGCATCACCTGATCGTAACCCCAGCGGTGATAGAGGTCGAGCAACGCACGGCGCAGCTCCTCCATGCGGCTGGCCTGAGGGGGCAGCACCTCGTCCATGCCGTCGGGGAGCAGCCAGCGGTCAGCGATGGTCATGTCGTTCACCCTGCAAAACGATGGTTGGCCTGCGACGATGCCCGAGCCACGCCTGGCGTGCTGACGAACGGGAGCGCCGGGAGTGGAGAGGCCACAAAAAAACCGGGCCACGCCCGGTTGAAGGATTCTACCACGTTTGCCGGTCGGTTGAACCCCGGCCGGCGGGCGGCGCACCGCCCGCCGGGACAGTCACTGCTCCGTGCTCTGCGGACTCTTGAAGTACTGGAAGAACTCGCTGGAAGGGTCGAGGATCAGCATGTTGTCGTCTCCCACAAAGCTATCACGGTAGGCGTTGAGGCTGCGCCAGAAGCTGAAGAACTCCGCGTCCTTGCCATAGGCATCGGAGAAGATCGCCGCGGCTTCAGCATCGCCCTCACCTCTCAGGGTCTCGGAACGGGCCCGAGCCTGGGCCAGCAGTACCTGGCGACGGCGGTCGGCGTTGGCGCGAATGCGCTCGGCCTCCTCTTTCCCTTGGGCGCGCCACTCGCGTGCCTGACGTTCACGCTCGGAGCGCATGCGCTCATAGACCGCCGAAGAGACCTGCTCCGGCAGGTCGATACGCTTGACGCGAATGTCGCGGACCGCCACCCCTAGCTCGTCGCGCAACAGGGCGTCGAGTTGCTCGGTGGGCCCTGTCATCAGGTCATCGCGGCGCTCGGCGATGATCTGCTGCAGGTTTAGGCGACCGAACTCGTTACGCAGACTCTCGTCGACCCGTGGCTGGATCAGTCGCCGGGCCATCATCTCGTCACCGGCGGTGGCCTCGTAGTACTGGGTGGGGTTGATCACCTGCCATTGCACGTAGGAATCGACGATCACCGCCTTCTGCTCGCGCGTCAGGTAGCGGCTGGGATCGGTATCCAGGGTCAGCAACCGAGTGTCGAAGGTGCGCACCGTCTGGGTGATCGGGATCTTGAAATGCAATCCCGGCTGGATGTTCTCCTCGACGATCTCGCCGAAGCGCAGCTTCACCGCCCGTTCGGTTTCGTTGACCACATAGAGGCTATTGCTGGCCAGCCAGGCGAGAGCGGCCAGGCCACCGACGACGAGCAGGGAACGATTATTGATCATCATTAGCGGCCCTCCCTGCGGATACCACTGTTGCTGCTGTTACTATTGCTGCTCGACGACTGGCTTGAGCGCATGCGCTCAAGCACCCGCGGATCCAATTCATCCTGCTGGCCCTGCTGGCTGGCATCACTGCCGGCGCTGCCACCGCTGAAACGCTGGCCGAGCGGCAGGACCATCAGCGGGCTGTCGTCGGCGGCGTCGACCATCACCTTGGAGGTATTAGCGAACACTTCGCTAAGGGCATCCAGATAGAGGCGCTCGCGCATGATCGAGGGTGCCAACTCGTACTGGACGAGCAGCGCGTTGAAGCGGTTCGCCTGGCCTTTAGCCTCGGCGACCACCGATTCGCGATAGCCCTGGCCCTGCTCGACCAGGCGCTGTGCCTGGCCCTGCGCCTCGGGAATGATGGCGTTGGCGTAGGCGGTGGCCTGGTTGATGGTGCGCTGGCGGTCCTCGCGGGCACGGATGACATCATCGAAGGCGTCCTGGACTGCATCCGGCGGCGAGGTAGACTCGACGTTGATGGTCTGCAGCAGGATACCGGTGCCGTAGCTGTCCAGGTAGGACTGCAGGCGGCTGGCTACCGAGCTGCCGAGGATTTCGCGCCCGGAGGTCAAAATATCGATCATGTCGGTACCGCCGACCACGTGGCGCAGCGCGCTGTCCAGGGCGTTCTCGAGGCTGAGCTCGGGGTTGCGCACATTGAGCACGAAGTTGCGCGGGTCGGCGACCTGGTACTGGGCCGATATCTCGACCTCGACGATGTTCTCGTCCTGGGTCAGCATCGATTGGGTCTGGGTCAGCGAGCGCACCCGGGTGACGTTGACCATGCGCACATCGTCGATCAGCGGGGGGTTCCAGTGCAGCCCGGGGGTGACCACCTGCTGGAACTTGCCGAAGCGCAGTACCACCCCGCGCTCGGACTGGTCGACGAGGTAGAAGCCGCTCGCCGCCCAGATGGCCAGGGCCACCACGATCAGCAGGCCCGGCAGGGTGAAGGCATTGCGTGGCTTGCCACCGCCGCCCTTGCCGCCAGGACCACCGCGCTTGCCGCCGCGCCCCCCCAGCATGCTGTTGAGCTTGTTCTGAAACTTCTTCAAGGCCTCGTCGAGGTCGGGCGGCCCTTGATTGCCACCCCCCTTACCTCCGCCGCCACTGCCACCGCGGCCACCCCCACTCCAGGGGTCATGCTGGTTGCCACCACCAGGCTCATTCCAAGCCATACGTCGTCTCCACTATGCGTTGCATTCCGCGGCCAGCGTACCGGCAACGGGTATCGGTTGCGATCCTGCGGGTATCGCCCGGCGCGGCCCGGCGTCCCTGTCTTCGTAGCGTGGCAGCCAGCGTGTCGTGGCGGCTGGCCTTCCCGTCCAAGGGAGGGGCTTGTCGCATCACGCCTCCCACACCGGCGGCGCCTGCAGTGCCGCCGGCAGGTAATCGTCGGCGTGCTCGCCCAGTCGCGCCATCAGCTGCAGGAAGTCGCGCCGCGGCAGGCGCACCTCCAGCAGGGTGTGACCCGCGTCATCGAAGCGCTCCCCGCGCACCGCACCGAGGTCGTGCAGCCCGGCCCGCAGCCTGCCCTGTTCGGGGGCCAGGCAGAGCTCGAAGTCGATGATGTCATCGGCCAGGCACTCCGAGAGCGCCTGCTCCAGCAGTTCGAGCCCCTTGCCCTCGCGGGACGAGAGCCAGACCACCTCGGGGCGGCCCTCGCCGTCGCGTTCGATGCGTGGTGCGCTGTCGAGCAGGTCGATCTTGTTCATCACCTTGAGGGTCGGCACTTCGAGGGCGCCGATCTCGTCGAGCACCGCCTCGACCTGAGCGACATTGCGCTCGCGATCAGGGTCGGCGGCATCGATCACATGCACCAGCAGCGAGGCCTCGGCAGCCTCCTGCAGGGTGGCGCGGAAGGCCTCGACCAGCTTGTGGGGCAGGTGACGGATAAAGCCCACGGTATCGGCCAGCACCACCGGCCCTACGTCCTCGATCTCCAGGCGACGCAGCGTCGGGTCGAGGGTAGCGAAGAGCTGGTCGGCCGCATAGACCCGGGCGGACGTCAGGGCGTTGAATAGCGTGGACTTGCCGGCATTGGTGTAGCCCACCAGCGAGACGCTGGGGATCTCCGCCCGGGAGCGGGCCCGGCGGTTCTGGCTGCGCTGGCTGCGTACCTTGTCGAGCCGCTTGTGGATCGCCTTGATGCGCGCCCGCAGCAGGCGGCGGTCGGTTTCGAGCTGGGTCTCGCCCGGCCCGCGCAAGCCGATGCCGCCCTTCTGGCGCTCGAGGTGGGTCCAGCCGCGCACCAGGCGCGTCGACAGGTACTCAAGCTGGGCGAGCTCCACCTGCAGCTTGCCTTCGTGGGTGCGGGCACGCTGGGCGAAGATATCGAGGATCAGGCCGGTGCGGTCGATCACCCGGCACTTGAGCTCGCGCTCCAGGTTGCGTTCCTGGGAGGGGCTCAGGCCATGATTGAAGATCACCAGCTCGGCATGATGCACGTCCTTCGCCTCACGCAACTCCTCGAGCTTGCCCGACCCCACGAAGGTGCGAGAATCTGGGCGCTTGCGACTGCCGGTGATCAGGGTGGCCGGCTTTGCGCCGGCCGAGCGCACGAGTTCGAGGAACTCCCCCACATCCTCGCGCTCCTGCTCGTCCTGGAACTCCACATGGACAAGGATCGCCGTTTCGCCGGCGTCGGGGCGTTCAAAAAACAATCAATACCTCACGCATCAGGGTCCGGCTGCGCATCCGGGGCCGGCAGGCGCACGTTGCGCGACGGCACCACGGTGGAGATGGCGTGCTTGTAGACCATCTGGCTGACGGTGTTGCGCAGCAGGATGACGAATTGGTCGAAGGATTCGATCTGACCCTGCAGCTTGATGCCATTGACCAGGAAAATCGATACCGGAATGCGCTCCTTGCGCAGGATGTTCAGGTACGGGTCTTGAAGGGACTGCCCTTTGGACATGTTGCTCTCCCTGAAGTGTCTCTGGGGTTGATGTTGTGTCGGTCGTCGTTGCTGCCACGACAGGGGCAGCGCTGGATAACCCGAGGGGGACTGTTCACCCCGCCACCGAAAGGGCCATCTTACGCTAAGTGCTGAATTCGCGCACGAGTTTCAGTACCTCGCCCAAGGGGTCGGGGCCCAGGCTGTCGACCCAGTGCAAACCCGGCCAGCGGCGCATCCAGGTCAGCTGGCGCTTGGCCAGCTGACGGGTGGCGATGATCCCGCGCTGCTCGAGCTCGTCACGCCCGAACTCACCCTCCAGGCAGGCCCAGGCCTGACGATAGCCTACGCTTTTCATGGCGGGCAGCGAGGCCGCGAGATCGCCGCGGGCCTTCAGGGCCGCCACCTCATCGAGGAACCCGGCATCGAGCATCGCCGTGAAGCGCCGGGCGATGCGCGCATGGAGCAGACCACGATCCGCCGGCGCAAGGCCAATCGACAGTGTGCGAAAGGGAAAGGTTTCACGGCGCTGCTCGGCCCACAGCGCGCTCAGTGGGCGACCACTGACGCGCTGGACCTCCAGGGCCCGCATCAGCCGCTGGGGATCATTGGGATGGATGCGCGCCGCCGAGAGCGGATCGACGCGAGCCAGCTCCGAGTGCAGCGCCGCCAGGCCATGACGCGCCACTTTTTCCTCCAGTTCGGCGCGCACCGCCGGGGCCGCGGCGGGCAGATTGGCCACCCCCTCGAGCAGGCGCTTGAAGTACATCATGGTACCACCGACCAGCAGCGGCACCTGGCCTGCGTCGCTGATCGCATGCATCTCGCGAAGGGCATCCTCGCAGAAGTCAGCGGCGCAGTAGGGCTCGGCCGGGTCGCGGATATCGATCAGCCGGTGCGGCGCTCGCGCCAGCTCATCGGGCGAGGGCTTGGCGCTGCCGATGTCCATGCCGCGATAGACCATGGCGGAGTCGACGCTGATCAGCTCGCCGCCCAGCCGCTCATGGAGTTCAATAGCCAGGTCGGTCTTGCCGGCGGCGGTGGGCCCCATCAGCAGAATGGCGGGAGGGCGGTCGTCAGGCATTCAGGCTCCAGAAGAGATGAACCCGGCGACAGGTCTGCGAGGAGGCGCTGTGAATCCCTCCTTGGACGCTACCGTTTCCATCCCTGGAATCGGACCTCCTCTATGACCTGTCCCCGGTGTCTCCCATAAAACAGTCCGGTTCAGCACATCGAGTTCACTGACCACGCAGGAAAAGGCGGTCCAGCTCCTTCAAGCTCATCTCGGTCCAGGTAGGGCGACCGTGGTTGCACTGGCCGCTGCGCTCGGTGCGTTCCATGTCGCGCAGCAGGGCATTCATCTCCTCGAGCCCCAGCTGGCGATTGGCGCGCACGCTGCCGTGGCAGGCCATAGTCGACAGCAACTGATTGATGCGTGCCTCGAGCCGGTCGGAGCGCCCATAGCGCTCCAGATCGGCGAGCATGTCACGCACCAGCGGTTCCACGTCGGCCTCGGCGAGCAGTACCGGCACCTGTCGCACCAGCAGGGTCTCGGGGCCGGCCACGTCGAGCTCTACGCCCAGGCGCGCGAAGGAGTCATGCTCGGCCTCGGCGGTAGCCACCTCGGCGGGGCTCGCCGCCAGCGACACCGGCACCAGCAGCGGCTGGGCCTGTAATCCACCGTCATTCCCGGCGGCGCCATGCACCTGGGCCTTCATGCGCTCGTAGACGATGCGCTCGTGAGCGGCATGCATGTCCACCACCACCA
Organism: Halomonas ventosae; assembly: GCF_004361885.1. GTDB lineage: Bacteria > Pseudomonadota > Gammaproteobacteria > Pseudomonadales > Halomonadaceae > Halomonas > Halomonas ventosae_C. The sequence continues at coordinate 71,164 of NZ_SNWH01000007.1, read as the reverse complement.
GGCCGCGCTCGGTCTGCGACAGGATGTAGACCCCGTGCAGCTGGGCCACGGCATAGCCCAGCGGCGGCGCGCGGGTCGTGTCCTCCTCGGGCATCGCCGGGCGCGGAGCAGGCGCCGCCTGACCGGCGCGACACTCATCGAGGGCCACCTCCGTGGCGCCGCCACCGATGGCCGAGGCCGCCGGTTGAGGGGTCAGCAGGCTCTCCTCGTGATCGGGATGCAGTGCGCGGTAACCCTCCATAAAGGCCCGTACCCGGTCAGGCGTCACTCTATCGCGACCGCTATCACCAGGCCCATCGCCCGATGCCTCGTGGCCGGGCAGCGCCATGGGCTGCTGCTGCCAGGCCGGCGGCGCTTCACGCACATCGCCCGCCCCCTTTTCCTGCTCGGCTTCCTCGGCTTTCCAGGCCTCGTCACGTTCGCCGGGCCGGGCCTTGCCCAGTGCGCGGTGCAGGCTCGAAAACAAGAAGTCGTGGACCATGCGTCCGTCGCGAAAGCGCACCTCATGTTTGGTGGGATGGACGTTGACATCCACCGCCCGGGGGTCGACCTCGAGGTAGAGCACGAACACCGGATGGCGGCCGTGGAAAAGCACGTCGCGATAGGCTTGGCGGATGGCGTGCGCAACCAGGCGGTCGCGCACCACGCGGCCGTTGACGAAGAAGTACTGCTGGTCGGCCTGGGCACGGGAGTGGGTCGGCAGCCCGACCCAGCCCCACAGCCGCAAGTCGCCCACCTCCAGATCCAGGTACAGGGCGTTCTCCAGGAAGGCCTTGCCGAGCAGGGACTGGAGACGACGCTCCCGGGCCACCGGGTCATCGCCCGCCGGCAGCTGGTGGAGGGTCTTGTGGTTGTGGCGCAGCACCCAGCCGATGTCGAAGCGTGACAGCGCCTGGCGCCGGAAAGCCTCCTCGACGTGGCCGAACTCGGTCTTCTCGGTGCGCAGGAACTTGCGCCGCGCCGGGGTGTTGAAGAACAGATCGCGAACCGTCACCGAGGTGCCGCGCGGATGCGGCGCCGGGCTCACCCGCGGCTCCATGCGCCGCCCCTCGGCCACCACACGCCAGCCGCCGCTTGGCTCCTCGTCGGTATTGGAGGTCAACTCCAGGCGTGCCACCGAGCTGACCGAGGCCAGCGCCTCGCCACGAAAGCCCAGGCTTGCCACGCCCTCAAGCTCTTCCAGGGAGACGATCTTGCTGGTGGCGTGGCGCAACAGCGCCAACGGCAGGTCGGCCTCGCCGATGCCGCTGCCGTCGTCGCGCACGCGGATCAGTCGAGCCCCGCCCTTCTCCAGTTCGATCTCGATGCGCCGGCTGCCGGCATCGATGGCATTCTCCACCAGCTCCTTGACCACCGACGCGGGCCGCTCGACCACCTCGCCGGCCGAGATCTGGTTGGCCAGGCGGGGATCGAGGATTTGGATGTGTCGCCTCTCTGACATGTTACTCCGTATAAGCCGTAAGCCGTAAGCCGTAAGCCGTAAGCCGTAAGCCAAAATGCTGCCAGTAACCTAGTTCAAGCAAGGCACCTTCTTACCTTACAGCTTCACGCTTATCGCTTCCGAAGGGGCTTATGAGCGGGGGATGCGCAGCACCTGTCCGACCCGGATCACATCGCCGTTGAGCTCGTTGGCCTGCTTGAGCTGAGCCACCGGCACGCCGTGACGGGCCGCGATCTCGGAGAGGGTGTCGCCGGGCTGGATGCGATACTCGTTGCCTTCAGGGCGGCGATGACGGTCACGCTGCCAGGCCAGCAGGCTGGCCGGTGGCGGATTGCGCTGGAAGTGGCCGCGGATGCCGCCGAACAGCGCCTCGACCATCTTCTGCTGATAGCCGCCGTCGCGCAGCCGGCGCTCCTCGTCGGGATTGGAGATGAAGCCGGTCTCGACCAGCAGTGAGGGGATGTCCGGCGACTTGAGCACCATGAAGCCGGCCTGCTCAACCCGCGACTTGTGCAGCCGGTTGATGCGCCCCAGCTGGTCGAGCACCTGACCGCCGATGGTCAGGGAGTCATTGAGGGTCGCGGTCATCGTCAGGTCGAGCAGCACGCCGCGGAGCACCTCATCCTTGTCGTCCAGCGACAGGCTGCCATCGACCCCGCCGATCAGGTCAGCCTGGTTCTCGCTGGCGGCCAGCCACTGGGCGGTCTCCGAGGTGGCTCCCCGCTGGGACAGCGCATAGACGGAACTACCGTTGGGCCGCGGGCTGTTGAAGGCATCGGCATGGATCGACACGAAGAAGTCGGCCTTCTGCTCGCGGGCGATGCGGGTGCGCTGGCGCAGCCCCACGTAGTAATCGCCGTCGCGGATCATCACCGCCCGGAACCCCTCCGTGGCATTGACCCGCCGCGCCAGACGCTGGGCCATCTCCAGCACGACATCCTTCTCGCGAGTGCCCGAGGGACCGATCGCCCCCGGGTCCTCGCCGCCGTGGCCGGCATCGATGGCGATGATGATGTCACGCTTGGGATGCGGCTTGGCCTGCGCCAGGGCACGAGTGGCGGCGATGTCGGCCGGGCTGCGACCCTGTGCCACCGCCTCGCTGCGAGCCCGCTCGGCGGCGATCTCCTGCTCGCGGATCATCGCCTCGATGGGGTCGATGGGATCCTCCACGGCACTCTCGCCGGGGTACTCCAGGTCCACGACCAGCCGGTGGCCATACTGGTCGTTGGGCGCCAGGCTGAAGTGGCGGGGCTCGACCTTACGGGCGAGTTCCAGCACCACGCGCAGGCCATTGCCGTCGCGCACGCCGGTGCGCAGGGTACTGATGGCGCTCCCTTCCAGGTCCAGACGGTCGACGCTGGTGTTGAGCTGGCTATCGTCCAGGTCGATCACCAGGCGACGCGGATTGTCGAGGCTGAAAACATTGGCCCGCGCCGGCGAGGAGAGATCGAAGACCAGCCGCACGTGATCGGGAGCCGCCCACAGGCGCAGGTTATCGACGCTGGCGGCACCGGCCAGGCCACTGGCGAGCCACAGCGTCAAGCCTGCCAACCCGGTCAGCAGGCGCCCTCGCGGTATCAAGCGTGTCATCGCGCTACGCCACCCTCACGGTTGATGTTCCAGTCGGCCACTGCCGGCATCGCTGCCAGACGCTCGAGCACCGCCCGGCCATGGTCGCTTCTCGCCACGAGTGTCGCCTCGCGCCCGCTGCCGGCCAATCGCAGCAGCACCTCCAGGTCCGGCGCGGGCAGCCAGCCCTGGCCCCGCTCCGGCCATTCGATCATGCATAGCGCATCTTCGCCGAGCAGGTCGCGACCGCCGATGAACTCCAGCTCCTCGGGATCTCCCAGACGGTAGAGGTCGAAGTGATGCACCCGGACGCCATCCAGCTCATAGGGCTCCAGCAAGGTATAGGTGGGGCTCTTGACTGCCCCTCGGTGACCGTAGGCACGCAGGATGCCGCGGCTCAGCGTGGTCTTGCCGGCGCCCAGCTCGCCAGTCAGATGAACGTGCCCCTGCCCCGCCAGGGCGCGTCCCAGACATTCGCCGAAGGCGACCTGGCTTTGCTCGTCATCGAGTCGCAGTTGCATGGCCGATCGGCGTCACGGGATTGATCAACAGTTGCGCGTAGGATGCCAGATCGCCGGCCAGCAGGCCACGCTCGCCGCCATCCTCGGCGGCCATGTCGGCGGCCAGCGCATGCACCAGCACCGCCAGTCGAGCGCTCGTCTCCAGGGGCAGCCCCTGGGCCAGCAGGCCGCCGAGCATGCCCGAGAGCGCATCGCCCATGCCACCGCTGGCCATGCCCGGATTACCGTGGGGGCAGACGGCAAGCTGCTCGGGCCCGGCCACCAGCGTACCCGCTCCCTTGAGCACTACCACGCCACCGAAACGCCGCTGCAGCTCCCGAGCCGCCGCGGGACGGTCGGCCTCGACCTCGCCGGCGGACAGCCCCAGCAGGCGGGCGGCCTCCCCCGGATGGGGGGTGAGGATCCAGTCGTCTCGCCGGTGACCACTGAACCGCGACGCCAGCAGGTTGAGAGCGTCGGCGTCCACCACCAGCGGCGTGGCGCTCGCCAGGGCCGCCTGTAGCATGCCCTGCCCCCAGCTGCCCTGGCCGAGTCCCGGTCCTACCACCAGGATATCGGCCTTTTCGAGCAGCTCGCCCAGGTCACCGGCACCGCGCACGCCATGCACCATGACCTCGGGGCGTCGCACCAGGCTGGCGGTCACGTGCTCGGGGGCCGTGGCCAGGCTGATCCGGCCGGCCCCCAGTCGGGCGCAGGCCTCCGCGGCGATCAGCGCGGCCCCGCCAAATCCTGGAGCTCCCCCCAGCACCAGTGCATGGCCAAACTCGCCCTTGTGGGCACAGCGCTGGCGAGGCGGCAGCCAGGCCGAGATCATGCCGGCATCGAGCAGGCGGGCCGCCGGGACGATGTCGGTCTGCGCTTCGGCACTCACCGCGAGCGGGCGGAAATCCAGCTCGCCTACGTGGTCCCTTGCCGCGCCGGTATGCAACCCCAGCTTGTCGCCGATAAAGGTTACCGTTCGCGTGGCCTTAACGGCGACACCCAGCACCGCACCGGTGTCGGCATGCAAGCCAGAGGGGATGTCGATGGCCATTACCGGTAGGCCACTGGCATTGACCGCGGCAATGGCATCGCGAATCGTGCCGCGTACCTCACCGGAAAGCCCGGTGCCCAGCAGCGCATCGACGATCACCTCGCCCTCGAAGGGCATGCCCTCGCGCCAGGCTTGGCTACCCACGCCAGCGGCACTGGCCATCTCGGCGGCACGGGCCGCATCGCCGGTGAGCTCCTCGATGGGCTTGAGCAGGAGCCGCTGGACCGTATAGCCTTCGGCCGCTGCCAGTGCCGCCAGCACATGGCCATCGCCGCCATTGTTGCCCCCGCCGCAGAGTACCGTGATCCTATGCACACCAGGCCAGACATGGGTCAGGGAGTGCCAGGCCGCCGCGGCCGCCCTCTGCATCAGGGCAAAGCCGTCGATGCCCGAGGCGATAGTGCGCCGGTCGAGCTCGCCTACCTGATCGGCACGGTAGAGCGGCCGGCTAACAGGAGCCATGCTCGAAGTGTCGTCGGACTCGCGCGCTGGAATGGCCATCGGTGTCTCCCGTCTAACGGTTGCTTTACCATGAAGTGTAAGTTTTTCTCGCCTCGCGCCAAGCCCTAACGGCAAATTGTCCGCCAAGGCCACTATTATTAGTATTAGGTGATGATTTCTCGATCATGAGCATGCCGGCAACAACCTGCGATACCTCGCCCGACCTCCATGCGCTTGCCGAGCGGATCAGGGCCTGGGGGCGCGAGCTGGGTTTCCAGCAGTTGGGCATCACCGATACTGACCTCACGGAAGACGAGCACCACCTGCAGCGTTGGCTGGAGGCGGGACACCATGGCGAGATGGAGTTCATGGCCAAGCATGGCACCCGGCGCACGCGGCCGGCGGAACTGGTGCCCGGCACGCTGCGGGTGATCAGCGTGCGCCTTGACTACCTGCCTGCCGAGGTGGACACGGCGAAGGTTCTCGGCCAGCCGACAACCGCCTATGTCTCCCGCTATGCCACCGGCCGCGACTACCACAAACTGATGCGCAAGCGGCTGGCGACGCTGGCGAAATGGATCGAGGCCGAGGTGGGGCCAATCGGCTATCGCGCCTTCGTCGACTCGGCCCCGGTGATGGAACGCGCCCTGGCCCGCAAGGCGGGGCTTGGCTGGTTCGGCAAGAACGCCATGCTGCTCAACCCCAGGGCCGGCTCGCTGTTCTTCCTGGGCGAACTCTACACCGACCTGCCGCTGCCGGTGGACGAACCCTTCGCGGGCGACCACTGCGGCAGCTGCAGCGCCTGCCGCACCGCCTGCCCCACCGGCGCCATCGTCGAGGATCGGGTGGTGGATGCCCGGGCCTGCATCTCCTACCTGACCATCGAGCTCCACGGGGCCATTCCTGAACGCTACCGGGCGGCCATGGGCAACCGGGTATTCGGCTGTGACGACTGCCAGCTGGTCTGCCCCTTCACTCGCTTTACCCGCCTCTCCCGCGAGGCCGACTTCGCGCCGCGCCACGAGCTGGATCGCGCCAGCCTGCTTTCGCTGTTCGCCTGGGGCGAGGAGGAGTTTCTGGACAAGACCGCCGGCAGTCCGATACGGCGCATCGGCTACGCGCGCTGGCTGCGCAACCTCGCCGTGGGGCTCGGCAACGCTCCCTGGAGCGAGGCCGTGGAGGCCGCCCTGTGGGCGCGCCTGCCCTACCCCTCCGAGCTGGTGCGCGAGCACGTGCGCTGGGCGCTGGCCCGCCAGCGGGAGAAGCGCCAGCGGCTTATCGCCGCAGGCTAAAAGCTGGAAGCTGGAAGGCAGTTTGTTGTCTGCACGACATGAATCACGCCTCTTCTTCCAGCTTCCAGGCGCGAAGCGCCGCGCTTCAAGCTTCCGGCTTTACTCTTCCTCGTCTCGCTCGTCCTCCGTCAGGCGCAGGAAGGTGCGGCGATAGTGCGCCAACTCGGCGATGGACTCCTTGATGTCGTCCATGGCCAGATGCACGTTGCGCTTTTGGAAGCCGGCCAGGGCCCCCGGGTTCCAGCGCTTGGCGAGTTCCTTGAGAGTCGAAACGTCCAGGTTGCGATAGTGGAAGAACGCCAGCAGCTCGGGCATCTCCCGCTCCAGGAAGCGGCGATCCTGGTGGACGCTGTTGCCACACATGGGCGAGGTGCCAGGCTCGACGTGCTCCTTGAGAAAGGCCAGCGTAAGCCGCTCGGCCGTGGCGGTGTCGACCGGACTCTGCTTGACCCGTTTCACCAGGCCGGAGGCGCCATGGGTCCGGGTATTCCACTTGTCCATCGCCTCCAGCAGGGCATCGGGCTGATGCACTGCGATCACTGGGCCTTCGGCGACGACGTTGAGCTCGCCGTCGGTGACCAGGGTCGCCACCTCGATGATTCGCTCGCGGTTGGGGTCGAGCCCGGTCATCTCCAGGTCGATCCACACCAGGCGGTTTTGGCGCGGGTCCTGGGTGTCAGGGGTCTCGGAGGAAGCATGCTCTGCCATGTGACGTTCCTTGCAGGGCGCCCGCTGGCGACAGCAGGCATCTTGGGTGAGTACAATGAAGCCCATTGTAGCGAGCTTCAGGCCCCCATGAGCAAACGCAAGTTGAGCCGCCAACAGCGCTGGCGCATCGAGAAGGTCCAGGCCGAACGCACCCAGCGTGCCGAACGGCGCGACACCCGCGACGGCGAGAAGCTGACCGCCGGGGAGTACGGGCCCGAGCAGGGCGGCCGAGTGGTCGCCCACTTCGGTCGCACCCTGGACGTGCGTGCCGACCAGGGCGGTGACGCAGTGCGTTGCCACCTGCGCGCCAACCTCGAGGGGCTGGTGACCGGCGACCGGGTAATCTGGCGCGCCGCCCATGACGCCAACGACGGCGTGGTGGTGGCCCGAGTCGAGCGCGACAACGTCCTGGAGCGCCCTGACGCACGCGGCCAGCTCAAGCCGGTGGCCGCCAACATCGACCAGCTCCTGATCGTCTTCGCGGTGGAGCCGGCGCCCCATGCCAACCTGATCGACCGCTACCTGGTGGCCGCCGAGGCCACCGGCATCGCGCCGGTGCTGGTGCTCAACAAGACCGACCTGCTGCCGGAACACGGTGGTGAACTGCGCGACCTGCTGGGGCGTTACGAGGGCCTGGGCTACCCGGTGGTCACCACCACCACCGCTCGCGAGGGCGGCCTGGCGGCCCTGCACGCCCGGCTGGCCGGGCGCACCTCGGTCTTGGTGGGCCAGAGTGGCGTGGGCAAGTCCTCGCTGATCGAGCGCCTACTGCCGGACGAGGAACTGCGCATCGGCGCGCTGTCAAAGGACACGCGCAAGGGCACCCATACCACCACCACCGCCCGCCTCTATGTCCTGCCAGGGCTGGCCTCGGGCGAGGGCGAGCTGATCGACTCGCCGGGAATCCGCGAGTTCGGCCTGGGCCATCTGGATGAACAGCAGGTCACCGCGGGCTTCATCGAGTTCCGCGAGTGGCTCGGCCACTGCCGCTTCCGCGACTGTCGCCACCGCCACGAGCCGGGATGCGCCCTGCTCGCCGCCGTGGAGCGCGGCGACATTCACCCCCAACGCTTCACCAGCTACCAACGCATCCTCGAAAGCCTCGGCGACGCCTGACGCCTGCATCAAGGAACCTGACTATGAAGGAGAGCGCCATGAGTTCCGAAGACAACCTGCTACCGCTGATCGTCGAGCCAGACCAGCTCGCCGACCACCTGGATGAACCCTCGCTGCTGATCATCGACGTGCCGCTCCGGGCCGAGAGCTACGGCGAGGGGCATGTTCCCGGCGCCGTCTTCCTGGATCACCGCCTGCTGATGCGCGGCGAGGACTCATCAGGCAACAGCGTGCCCAATGACGTGCCCACCGAGGAGGCGTTGTCCCGACTGTTCTCGTCGCTCGGTCTGACCCGGGATACTCATGTGGTTGCCTACGACGATGAGGGTGGCGGCTGGGCCGGACGTCTGTTGTGGACCCTGGCGCTGATCGGCCACACCCGCTACTCCTATCTCAACGGCGGCATCCACGCCTGGCGGCAGGCCGGCCAGCCGGTTTCCACCGAGCCACGCTCGCCCAGCCCCAGCGACTACCAAGCACAGATCCTGCACCCCGAGGTCGCCATCGACCGCCTCGAGATACAGGAGCGCCTGGGCGAGAAGGATTTTGCGATCTGGGATGCCCGCTCGCGCGCTGAATACGAGGGCAGGAAGGGCGACAACGCCCGCCTGGGTCACATTCCCGGCGCGGTGAACATGGAGTGGACCGACGCCATGGACCGCGAGCGCGGACTGCGAATCCGCGACTATGCGGAGCTCATCACCGAGCTCGAGGCGCTGGGCCTGACCCCGGACATGGAGGTGGTGACCCACTGCCAGAGCCACCACCGCAGCGGCTTCACCTGGCTGGTGGGCAAGGCGCTGGGCTTCGAGAAGATGCGCGGCTATCCCGGCTCATGGAAGGAGTGGGGCAACCGCGACGATACGCCGGTAGAAAAGCCGTAAGCTGGAAGCTGGAAGCTATCCATTGAGGGGGCAGACCTCAGCGGCGGTGCTTGCTCCCGCAACGGGCATGACCATAGCCCCACGTCCCTCAGCCAGGCTCTGACTCCAGAAGGGGCCGCCTCGGTGCTGTCCATCCGATTCACCCCAGAGACCTCTTGCCTTGTCACTCGCCAAGCTCTTCGCCCTCATCCAGTATCCCCTTCCCCACCACCTGCTTTCGCGGCTGGTGGGTTATCTCGCCGACTGCCGGTCGCTTTGGCTGAAGAACACACTCATCCGCACCTTCATACGCGTCTTCGGCGTTGACATGAAAGAGGCGGCAGAGCCCGATCCCGGAGCCTACGCCACCTTCAACGACTTCTTCACCCGGGCGCTGACGAACGACGCCCGCCCCCTCGGCGAGGGCCTGCTGTGCCCCGCCGACGGCACCCTCTCGCAGTACGGCCAGATCGACCGCGACCACCTGCTGCAGGCCAAGGGGAGACGCTTCTCGATGATGGAGCTGCTCGGTGGAGACGAGAAGCAGGCGAGGCGCTACCGGGGCGGCAGCTACGCCAACATCTACCTCTCGCCAAGCGACTACCATCGCGTACACATGCCCCTCGCCGGCACCCTGACCGAGATGGTCTACGTGCCGGGGCGACTGTTCTCGGTGAATGCCGCCACCACCAACCACGTGCCCAACCTCTTCGCCCGCAATGAGCGGCTGGTGTGCCACTTCGACACCGACCAGGGCCCCATGGTGATGGTGCTGGTGGGGGCGATGATCGTCGCCGCCATCGAGACAGTCTGGGCCGGCCAGATCACGCCCCTGCCCCGCGGCGACGTGCAGCGCATGCGCTTCGACGCCCTGGTGCGCCTCGAGAAGGGCCAGGAGATGGGCCGTTTCAAGCTCGGCTCCACGGTGGTGATGGCGTTCAGCGAGCCGGTCACCTTCACCGACGAGATTGAGCCCGGCGCCAAGATGCACATGGGGCAGTCGCTGGGAGCGCTTAAATACTCATAGCGAGGGAGCGCCGGGGACAGGCCGAAGAGGAGGTCCTATGCCAGGGATGGCATCGGTAGCGCCCAGGGAAGGGTTCACAGCGCCTCCTCGTCGGTCCGGCGCCCCGGGGCCTGTCGACGGATCAGCCCCGAGCGGTGAAGGCCACACAACCGCCTGGAACAATTGCTAGCAGTGCGGCGTGGCGAAGGCCATGACCTCCGCCACGCTCGACTTGCCCAGCGCCAGCTGGATCAGCCGGTCGAGGCCCAGCGCCACGCCGCTGCCCTCGGGCATGCCGTGCTCGAGGGCAGCCAGCAGGCGCACGTCCACGTCCACCTCGGGCAGGCCCATCGCCCGGCGAGCGGTATTGTCCTGCTCGAAGCGCGCCGCCTGCTCGGCGGCGTCGGTGAGCTCATCATAGCCGTTGGCCAGCTCTAGTCCTTCCAGATAAAGCTCGAAGCGCGAGGCGACCCATTCACCGTCCTCCGGGTCGCGATGGTGACGGGCCAAGGCAGCCTGGCTGGCCGGATAGTCCACGACCACCTCGAGCCCGTCGCGCCCGAGGCGGGGCTCGATGGCGAGGCTCATCAGCAGGTCGAGGCAGTCGTCGCGGTCGCTGTCGGCCATGCCCAGCCCGCCCACCTCGCCGGCCAGGCGCCGCAACTCGGCAAGCGGGGCGCTGAAGGGGTCGATGGCCAGGTGCTCGCGGAACAGCTCGCGGTAGCGGCGCCGGCGCAGCGGGCGCGTCTCATCCCCCGGCTCTCGGCCCAGCACGCTGCTCACCAGCGCCGCGCTCTCCTCGATCAACGCCTCGAGCCCCAGCCCGGGGCGATACCACTCCAGCAGGGTGAACTCAAGATTGTGGCGCCGCCCTACCTCGCCGTCACGAAAGCTTCTGGCCAGCTGGAAGATCGGCCCTGAGCCCGCGGCCAGCAGCCGCTTCATGGCGAACTCCGGGGAGGTCTGCAGCCAGAGCCGCTCGCGCCCGGCCGGGGTAGTGGCCTCAGCGGAGAGCGAGGCTAGATGCACCTCGGTGCTGCCGCCGTGGCCGAGCACCGGGGTCTCCACCTCCAGCACGCCACGCGCGGCGAAGAAGGCGCGCACCCCGGCGAGCAGGCGCGCCCGCTCGCGCAGCGTCTCGAGGGTCGCCGTGGGGCGCCAGTCGTCTGTCATGTTCCGGCCTCCAGAACCGCCAAGGCCATGCCGAAGCGTGGCCTTGAGAGCTTCATCAACCCAGTTTTCGCCCTCTCCGAGCGATGCTCAGACGAGGCGAATCCCGAGTAAGGCGGCGGAGTTTAGCAGCGCTAAATGAGCAAGCCGTCTCGGGATTCAACGACGTATGAGCGAGCGCAGGAAGGGCCGCACCTCAGGCGCGGGAGACGTACTCGCCGCTGCGCGTATCCACCTTCAGCACCTCGCCCTCGTTGATGAACAGCGGCACCCGTACCACGGCGCCCGAGGAGAGGGTCGCCGGCTTGGTGCCCCCCTGGGCGGTGTCACCCTTGAGCCCCGGGTCGGTCTCGACCACTTCCAGCTCGATGAAGTTCGGCGGGGTAACATTGATGACATTGTCGTTCCACAGGGTCACGGTGTAGGGCACCTGCTCCTTGAGCCACTTTTCGGTGTCGCCCAGGGCCTTCTTGTCCACGGCGTACTGCTCGAAGGAGCCATCGGTCTTCATGAAATACCACATGTCGCCGTCGGTGTAGAGATACTCCATCTCGAGTTCGACCACATCGGCGGCTTCCAGGGAGTCCCCCGACTTGAAGGTGTGCTCCAGTACCCGGCCAGTCATCAGGTTGCGCAGCTTGACGCGGTTGAAGGCCTGCCCCTTGCCGGGCTTGACCAGCTCGTTCTCGACGATGCTGCACGGATCGCCGTCCAGCATCACCTTCAGACCGCCCTTGAATTCATTGGTAGAATAGTTGGCCATGATCTCTAACCCATATTCGAGCGCGCCACCGGCACTGCCGGGGCGCGCGCAAGCAGATGAAATTCGACGGGAACTCGCTCCCGTTCGCCTTGACTGGTGTGGCGCATGATAACCCGAAGCAACGCCCTTTTGCAGCGCCCCGACCCGGAGACCAAGCCCTTGCCCGTGCAGGCTCGCTGGCAGACGCAGCTGGCCCGGGCGATCCGCGATCCGCGCGAGCTGTGCCGCCGACTGGGGCTCGACGAGGCCTTCTGGCCCGGTGCCGAGCGTGGCCATGCGCTGTTCGAGGTACGCGTGCCCGAGACCTACCTGTCGCGCATCCGCCCCGGCGACCCGTCCGACCCCCTGCTGCGCCAGGTGTTGCCGCTGGGCGAGGAGGCCGTGTCGACGGCCGGCTATGTGGCCGACCCGCTGGCCGAGGCCGAGCATGCACCGGCGCCGGGGCTGATCCACAAGTACGCCGGCCGGGTGCTGCTGATCGCGAGCCCCGCCTGCGCGGTGAACTGCCGCTACTGTTTTCGCCGCCACTTCCCCTATGCGGAGAATGCCCCCTCGCGGGCTCAGTGGGACGAAAGCCTCGAGCACGTTCGCCGCGATGCCACGCTCCATGAGGCCATCCTGTCCGGTGGCGACCCGCTGGCCGCCAGCGACCGCCAGCTGGCCTGGCTGGTCGAGCGGCTCGAGGCGATCCCGCACCTCAAGCGGCTGCGCATCCACACGCGCCTGCCGGTGGTGATCCCCGAGCGCATCGACGAGGCCCTGCTCGGCTGGCTTACCGCCACCCGCCTGCAGAAGGTGGTGGTGCTGCACATCAACCATGCCCACGAGATCGACGCCGCAGTCATCGCGGCATGCCGCAAGCTGAGCGCCGCCGGCGTCACCCTGCTCAACCAGAGCGTGCTGCTGCGGGGGGTGAACGACTCGGTGACGGCCCTGGCCGCGCTCTCCGAGCGCCTGTTCGAGGCCGGCATTCTGCCCTACTACCTCCACGTGCTTGATCCGGTGGCCGGGGCGGCGCACTTCGACGTGGCCGACGCCGAGGCCCGCGAACTGGTCGCGGGCCTGCGGGAGGTATTACCGGGCTTTCTGATACCGCGGCTGGTGCGGGAGATCCCCGGCGAGGGGAGCAAGACACCCTTATAAGCTGTAAGCCGGAAGCTTCAAGCTAAAGTGTCGGCGGTGACATTGGGCGCCGGGGCACGGGTGGAGAAATGGCGGTTGAGGGCGCTTATTACCGCCTTCATGGAGGCACTAGTGATGCTCTCGTCGGTGCCGACTCCGAACACCGCCTCGTCGCCCACACGCACTTCCACATAGGCGATCGCCTCGGCGTCGGCCCCCTGGCCGCGGGAGTGCTCATGGTAATCGATGATCTCCACGTCATGCCCGGCCGCAGCCAACGCCTTGATGAAGGCGGCCAGCGGACCGTTGCCTTCCCCCTGGATGGTGCGATGGTCGCCATTTTCCTCGATGGTCGCCTCCAGGCTCACTCGGGGGCTGTCGGGTTCGGATGAGAGGCGGTGGCCGACCAGCTTGAAGGGCGAGTCCTTGGCCAGGTACTCGTCGACGAAGGCTTGGTAGATCATCTGCGAGGTAATCTCGTGTCCCAGTCGGTCGGCCACTTCCTGCACCACCTGGCTGAACTCTATGGAGAGCCGGCGCGGCAGCTCGATGCCGTGCTCCTGCTCGAGCAAGTAGGAGACACCACCCTTGCCGGACTGGCTGTTGACGCGGATCACCGCCTCGTAGCTGCGTCCGACATCCAGCGGGTCAATGGGCAGATAGGGGACCGCCCAGACGGCTTCGGGGTGATCACGGCGCTCGGCCATGCCCTTCTTGATAGCGTCCTGGTGGGAACCCGAGAAGGCCGTGAACACCAGGTCACCGACATAGGGATGCCGGGGATGCACCGGCAGCTGGTTGCAGTGCTCCACCTCACGCATGATCGGCGTGATGTTGGAAAAGTCGAGCCCTGGATGCACACCCTGGGTGTACATATTCATGGCCAGCGTCACGATGTCGACGTTGCCGGTGCGCTCGCCGTTGCCGAACAGGGTGCCTTCGACACGGTCGGCACCGGCCATCAGGGTCATCTCGGCGGCAGCCACGCCGGTACCACGATCGTTGTGGGGGTGAACGCTGACGATCAGCGCGTCGCGATCCTTGATGTGGCGGCAGAACCACTCGATCTGGTCGGCATAGTTGTTGGGGGTGGCGACCTCCACCGTGGCCGGCAGGTTGACGATCATCCGGTTGTCGGCCCTGGCGCCGAAGGCGGTCATCACCGCCTCGACGATCTCCTTGGCGAAGTCCATCTCGGTGGTGGTGAACAGCTCCGGCGAGTACTGGAAGGTCCAGTTCGTCTCGGGCGCCTCGGCCATGCGCTGGCGAATGCGGGTGGTGGCGTCCACGGCGATCTGGATGCACTCGGGCTTGTCGACCCCGAACACCACGCGGCGGAACATCGGATCGGTGGCGTTGTAGACGTGGACGATAGCGTTCGTCGCTCCCTTCAGCGCCTCGAAGGTGCGATCGATCAGAGGGTCGCGGGCCTGGGTGAGCACCTGGATGGTGACGTCATCCGGTATGCGACCTCCCTCAATCAGCGAACGCACGAAGTCATAGTCGGTCTGGGAGGCGGAAGGGAAGCCCACCTCGATCTGCTTGAAGCCGATCTTGACCAGCAGGTCGAAGAGGCGCTGCTTGCGCTCCTGGTCCATGGGGTCGATCAGCGACTGGTTGCCGTCGCGCAGGTCGACGCTGGCCCAGATGGGCGGCTGCTCGATGCGGCGATTGGGCCACTGGCGATCGGGCAGGTCGACGCCCACGAAGGGGCGGTACTTGGTAGCGGGGTTATCGAGCATCATGATGGCATTCTCCCTGGGACTGGCGATGCGGCAATCTTGCACAGGATTCAGACACGGCAACGCCCCGCAGGCCGGCGGCCAGTCGGGGCGTCACACGAGGTATCGAACACGCGCACACCGGCCACACGAACGGTGTGACGTTCGCGACGGCATGGCGTTCGAGAGGGGATCTACGGGTGGTGATTGACATGATACGACCTCGTTTCGACTGGGACCTTCTGGCGATGCAGCATGCATCGCCCGCACGCTCAGCAGCGGGCTAGTAGTCGTAGGTCGAGGTCGTATGCCGTCATGTTCATGACACTAGAGAATCAGCATTGGCAGGCCTTGTCAACTCCGGCGCTCGAGCAACGCCGCGACGACGCTGGTGACGATGCCGCGGTCTGGAACGGCGGGTGGACGCCCGGCCGCTCGAAGCGCTCGCTCAGGCCGCGAAGGTCGTGCTCACTGCCCCGGTTCCTCCAGGTCGCTCTGCCGGTAGCCGATCAGGTAGAGCACCGCATCGAGCCCCAGGGTGGAGATCGACTGGCGCGCCTGGGCCCGCACCAGCGGCTTGGCGCGAAAGGCGATGCCCAGCCCGGCGGCGGCGAGCATCTTGAGGTCGTTGGCGCCGTCGCCCACGGCGATGGTCTGCTCCATGGCCAGGCCTTCGCGGGCGGCGATCTCGCGCAGCAGCTCGGCCTTGCGCTCGGCGTCGAGGATCGGCTCGCGCACCTCGCCGGTGAGCTTGCCATTCTCGATGATCAGCTCGTTGGCATGCACCTCGTCGAAGCCGAGCCGCTCCTGCAGGTGACGAGCGAAGTAGGTGAAGCCGCCGGAGAGGATCGCCGTGCGATAGCCCAGTCGCTTGAGGTGGTACATCAGCCGCTCGAGGCCATCCATCAGCGGCAGTGACGCGGCGATCTCGGCGAGCACCGACTCGTCCAGCCCCTTGAGCCTGGCCATGCGCTCGCGGAAGCTCTGCCGGAAGTCGAGCTCGCCGCGCATGGACCGCTCGGTGACCGCCGCCACCTCGTCCCCCACGCCGTGGCGGCGCGCTAGCTCGTCGATCACCTCGGCCTGGATCAGGGTGGAATCCATGTCGAAGCAGACCAGGCGGCGGTGGCGGCGCCAGATGGAATCCTCCTGCAGGGCAATGTCCACGCCGTGCATGGCGCCCAGCGCCAGGGCCTTCTCGCGCAGGGCGTCGAGGTCGACCTCCTCGCCGCGTAGCCAGCACTCCACGCAGGCACCGTGCTCGGGCACGCCGCCATCCAGCGGCTCGCGACCGGAGAGGCGGTGGATCAGTTCCACGGTCAGGCCGTGCTCGGCGGTCAGCGCCCCCACCTCGGCGAGGATGCCAGCCGGCAGATGGGGGGCCAGCAGGGTCAGGATCAGCCGTGGCTGGCTCGCCTGCACGCTCCAGCGCTGGTAGTCCTCGGCGCTCACCTGGATCGCTTGGATATCCAGGCCCAGCGTCTCCCCTGTTGCCGCCAGGGCGCCTTCCAGGTCGCTCTCCTGGGCGAGCCCCACCAGGGCCTCCAGGGAGAGGATGCCAAAGGTCACGCTCTGGTTGATGTCCAGCAGCCGGGCGCCGCTGGTCGCCAGCGCCTTGCCCAGGCCGGCCAGCTGACCGGGGCGTGCCACCCCGGTAGCGCGGATCAGGATTCGTCGCGTCATGGTTGCCTCTGGAACTCAGTTGTTTCCGCGGCTTACCCGGCGACAGGCACTAGGAAAAGGCGCTGTGAACCCCTCCCTGGGCGTTACCGACGCCATTCCTGGCGTAGGACCGCCTCTTCGGCCTGTCCCTGGCGCCGCAATATCGCCTTATCAGGCGTTGGCGGGCAGTGTTTCCAACCGGTCGACCTTCTGCAGGCCGCGGGGCAGCTTGCTGCCGCGCCGGCCGCGCTCACCACGATAGTAGTCGAGATCGCCGGCCTTGAGGGTCAGGTGGCGCTTGCCGGCATGCACCACCAAGGCGGCGCCGGCAGGCAACACCACCAGGTCGCGCACGAACTCCTCGCGCCGTGCCGCCCGGTTGCCGGGAATCTCGATCATCTTGTTGCCCTTGCCCTTGGCCATCTCAGGCAGCTGTTCCAGCGGGAAGACCAGCAGCCGCCCCTCGTTGGAGACCACCGCCAGGCTGGCCCCCTCCTCGGTCGGTAGCGCCAGCGGCGGCAGCACGTTGCAGCCCTTGGGCACGCTCAAGATCGCCTTGCCCGACTTGTTCTTGCCGATCAGTGCCTCGAGGGGCGCGATGAAACCGTAGCCGCCATCGGAAGCCAACAGGAAGCGCCTGTCCGGCGGCGCCAGCATCAGGCCGGCCATGTGGGCCCCGGCCGTCACATTGACTCGCCCGGTAACCGGCTCGCCCTGGCCGCGGGCGCTGGGCAGGTTATGGGCCGACAGGGTGTAGGCCCGCCCGGTGTCGTCCAGCAGCACCAGCGGCTGGTTGGTCTTGCCTCGGGCGGCGAGGTGGAAGCGGTCACCAGCCTTGTAGGAGAGGCCAGCGGGGTCGATCTCGTGGCCGCGGGCCGCGCGGATCCAGCCCTTCTCGGAGAGCACGACGGTAACCGGGTCAGCGCCGACCAGCTCCACCTCGGAGAGCGCCCGGGCCTCCTCGCGCTCGACGATGGGCGAGCGGCGGGCATCGCCGTGCGCCTCGCCGGCCTCGCGCAGCTCCGCCTCGATCAGGTCGGTGAGCGCCGCCTCGCTGCCCAGCAGTTCCTGCAGGCGCTTGCGCTCGGCCTCGAGCTCGTCCTGTTCGCCGCGGATCTTCATCTCCTCGAGCCTGGCGAGGTGGCGCAGGCGCAGCTCGAGGATCGCCTCGGCCTGGCGGTCGGAGAGCCCGAAGGCCGCCATCAACGCGGGCTTGGGCTCGTCCTCCTCGCGGATGATGCGGATCACCTCGTCGATGTTGAGGTAGGCGACCAGCAGACCCTCGAGCAGGTGCAGGCGGTCCTCGACCTTGCCCAGGCGATGCTCCAGGCGCCGACGCACCGTGGCGCGGCGAAAGCGCAGCCACTCGCCGAGCAGATCGGGCAGCGCCATGACCCGCGGGCGGCCGTCCAGGCCGATCACGTTGATGTTGACGCGGATGTTCTTTTCGAGGTCGGTGGTGGCGAACAAGTGCGCCATCAGCGCCTCGATGTCGACACGATTGGAGCGCGGCTCGATCACCAGCCGCGTCGGCTCCTCGTGGGTCGACTCGTCGCGCAGGTCGGCGACCATCGGCAGCTTCTTGGCCTGCATCTGGGCGGCAATCTGCTCGAGCACCTTGGCTCCGCTCACCTGGTAGGGCAGCGCGGTGACCACTACCTTGTCCTCCTCGCGCACGTAGCAGCCACGCAACTTCACCGAGCCGCGCCCGCTCTCGTAGAGCTTTCGCAGCTCACTGCGCGGGGTGATGATCTCCGCCGCGGTGGGGAAGTCCGGCGCCGGCAGGTGCGCGAGCAAGTCCAGCGTGGTGGCCTCGGGGTGGCGCAGCAGGTGGCAGGTGGCCTCGACCACCTCGCCCACGTTGTGGGGCGGGATGTCGGTGGCCATGCCCACGGCGATGCCGGTGCCGCCATTGAGCAGCACATGGGGCAGGCGCGCCGGCAATACCACCGGCTCGTTCATGGTGCCGTCGAAGTTGGGGGTCCAGTCCACGGTGCCCTGGCCGAGCTCGGCGAGCAGCACCTCGGCGAACTTCGACAGCCGCGCCTCGGTGTAGCGCATGGCGGCGAAGGACTTGGGATCGTCGGGGCTGCCCCAGTTGCCCTGGCCGTCGACCAGCGGGTAGCGGTAGCTGAAGGGCTGAGCCATCAGCACCATCGCCTCGTAGCAGGCGCTGTCGCCGTGGGGGTGGAACTTGCCCAGCACGTCGCCGACGGTGCGCGCCGACTTCTTGTACTTGGCGTTGGCACCCAGCGCCAGCTCGCGCATGGCGTAGACGATGCGCCGCTGCACCGGCTTCATGCCATCGCCGATATGCGGCAGCGCCCGGTCGAGGATGACGTACATCGAGTAGTCAAGGTACGCCTTCTCGGTGTACTCGCGCAGCGAGAGGCGCTCGACGTCGCCCTCCGCCACCTGGATATCCATGGTCATTGGGGGTTATACCTCTATATCCGCCAGGTTGCCGTAGTCCTCCAGCCAGTTCTTGCGGTCGCCGGCGCGCTTCTTGGCCAGCAGCATGTCCATCATCTCCATGGTGCCGTCGTCGACCTCGCGGGTGAGCTGCACCAGGCGTCGGGTCTCCACCGCCATGGTGGTTTCGCGCAGCTGCAGCGGGCTCATCTCGCCCAGGCCCTTGAAGCGTTGCACGTTCACGGTGCCGCGCTTGCCTTCCAGCTTGCGCAGGATGGCCGCCTTCTCGCTCTCGTCCAGGGCATAATGCACCTCCTTGCCCAGGTCGATGCGGTAGAGCGGCGGCATGGCCACGAAGACGTGGCCGGCATCCACCAGCGCCGGGAAATGGCGCACGAACAGCGCGCACAGCAGGGTGGCGATATGCAGGCCGTCGGAGTCGGCATCGGCGAGGATGCAGATCTTGTGGTAGCGCAGCTTGGAGAGATCATCGCTGCCCGGGTCCATGCCCACGGCCACGGCGATGTCGTGGACCTCCTGGGAGTCATAGATGTCATGGGACTCCACCTCCCAGGTATTCAATATCTTGCCACGCAGCGGCAGGATCGCCTGGGTCTCGCGGTTGCGTGCCTGCTTGGCGCTGCCGCCGGCGCTGTCGCCCTCCACCAGGAACAGCTCGCTGCCGGCCGGGTCCTGGCCCGAGCAGTCGGCGAGCTTGCCGGGCAGCGCGGGGCCCGAGGTGACCTTCTTGCGCGCCACCTTCCTGGAGCTCTTCTGGCGACGCTGGGCGGCATTGATCACCAGCTCGGCCAGGGCCTCGGCCTGGTCGACGTGGTGGTTGAGCCACAGCGAGAAGGCGTCCTTGACCACCCCGGAGACGAAGCCCGCCACGGTGCGCGAGGAGAGCCGCTCCTTGGTCTGGCCGGCGAACTGCGGGTCGAGCATCTTCACCGAGAGCACGTAGGAGACCCGCTCCCAGAGATCCTCGGCGGTGAGCTTGACGCCCCGGGGCAACAGGCTGCGGTACTCGCAGAACTCGCGCAGGGCGTCGAGCAGGCCGGTGCGAAAGCCGTTGACGTGGGTGCCGCCCTGGGGGGTGGGAATCAGGTTGACGTAGCTCTCGAGCAGCGGCTCGCCGCCTTCGGGGAGCCACTGGATCGCCCAGTCCACGCCGTGCTCATCATCGGCGAAGTGGCCGATGAAGGGCGAGGCCGGCAGCACCTCATAGCCGTCGGTGGCCTGGGCCAGGTAGTCGCGCAGGCCATCCGCGTACTGCCAGACGCTCTGGTTGCCGTCGGGCTCGACCAGGCTGACCTTGAGGCCCGGGCAGAGCACCGCCTTGGCGCGCATCAGGTGCTTGAGTCGCGGCAGCGAGAGCCCGGGGCTATCGAAGTAACTCTCCTCGGGCCAGAAACGCACCACGGTGCCGCGGGCGCGCTTGGGGGCGCTGCCGATCACCTGCAGGGGGGAGGCCTTGTCGCCGTGCTCGAAGGCCATGCCGTGGCGGCTGCCGTCGCGCAGCACCTCGATCTCCAGGCGCTTGGAGAGGGCGTTGACCACCGACACCCCCACCCCGTGCAGACCGCCGGAGAAGCGGTAGCTCGACTGGGAGAACTTACCCCCGGCGTGCAGCCGGGTCATGATCAGCTCGACCCCGGAGACGCCGTGCTCGGGATGGATGTCGATGGGCATGCCGCGGCCATCGTCGGCGACCTCGACACCGCCATCCTCGAACAGCCGCACGCTGATCTCGCCGGCATGCCCGGCCAGTGCCTCGTCCACGCTGTTGTCGATGACCTCCTGGACCAGGTGGTTGGGCCGCGAGGTGTCGGTATACATGCCGGGGCGCTTGCGCACCGGCTCGAGACCGGAGAGAACCTCGATGGAGCTGGCACTGTATTGCGTCATGCATCACCCAAAGTGGTTGCGATCGTTCGTATCACCCGGGAGGCCGGCGCCCTCATGTCTCGGGGGCCGTGCTGCCCGACCAGCCTGGCGGCAGATGGAGGCCGCCGTGGGCGAAAATCGCCGGCAGGTAGTCGGCCACTACTGCCGCGAGACCATGATCGCCCTGCGGATGCAGGATGGTTCTGGCGCCACGATACAGCGCGAAGGCATCCCCCGGGTCCAGCGTCTCGTCGGCGGTGCCCAGCAACAGCAGGTAGCGCTCGGCGGTGACTCGCGCCGGCGTCAGCGCCTCGAGCTCCTCGCGATGCGCCGCCTCGATGGCGAAGCGCTCGCCGGTATAGGGATTGTCGAAACGCTCGCCGATCCACTTGGCCACCAGGTTCGCCGGCGCCACCGCCGGGTTGATCAGCCCCCCTGCGAGGTCGTGGCGCTCGGCGAGCAGGGTCGCCAGGAAGCCGCCCATGGAGCTGCCCACCACTAGCGGGCGCGGCCCCAGCCTGGCCAGCCACGACTCGGCCAGCACCAACGCCGCCGCCGGACGGTGGGGCAGCTGCGGCGTCGCGCAGGGCAGGCCGAGCCAGGCGCAGGCCTCACGCACCAGCGCCGCCTTGGGCGAGGCGCTGCCGCTGTTGAACCCATGCAGATAGAGGACTCCGCTGGCGGCCGGCGGGTGCCAGGCGGCACTCAGCATACCGCATCTCCTGTACATGCAGCCAGTATCATCACGAGCCGCGCTCCGCCGACCAGACGGCCTCGATCAGGCCGCGGGTAGAATCGTCCATGTCGGCGATATCCGCCTGGTGCTCGAGGATGCGCTGGGTCTCGCCGGCGATCTGCTTGCCTAGCTCCACGCCCCATTGGTCGAAGGGGTTGATGTCCCAGATGGTCGCCTGGACGAATACCTTGTGCTCGTAGAGGGCAATCAGCGACCCCAGGGTCGCCGGCGTCAACCGGTCGAGCAGCAGGGTGCTGGAGGGCTGGTTGCCGCGGTAATGCTTGTACACCGGACGCGGGCCGTCCTCCTTGATGGCCTTGTCGCCGAGCATCAGCACCCGCGACTGGGCGAAGCAGTTGGCCAGCGTCAGGCGGTGCTGGCCCATCAGGTGATCGCGGGTGGCGGGGTCTGCCACATCATCGTAGCGCACCTTGGGGGCAATGAAGTCGCACTCCACGGACTGGGTACCCTGATGCAGCAGCTGGTAGAAGGCATGCTGGGCATTGGGCCCCAGCTGGCCCCACAGCACCGGGCAGGTGGAGTAGCCGACCTCGCGACCGTCATGGGTCACCGACTTGCCGTTGGACTCCATCTCCAGCTGCTCGAGGTAGGCGGCGAAGTACTCCAGGCGGCCGTCGTAGGGCAGGATCGAGTGGGCCCGGATGTCGAGGAAATTGACGTTCCAGATCCCCGCCAGGGCCAGCAGCACCGGCAGGTTGTCGGAAAGCGGCGCCTCGCTGAAGTGGCGATCCATGGCATGGGCCCCGGCGAGCAGCGCGCGGAAGTGATCCATGCCCACCACCAGGGCGATGGGCAGGCCGATGGCGCCCCACAGCGAGTAGCGCCCGCCGACCCACTCCCAGAACGCCAGCTGGTGCTCATCGGCGATGCCCCACTCGTGCATCTTCTCGGGGCTCGCCGAGAGGCCGATGAAGTGCTGGCGCATCACCAGCTCGGCGTCGACGCCCTCCTCGCGGTTCTCGCCCATCAGCCGGGCCATCAACCAATCCCGCGCGGTGCGGGCGTTGGAGAGGGTGTCGATGGTGGTGAAGGACTTCGACGAGAGCACGAACAGCGTGGTCTCGGGATTGAGCCGGGAGAGATAGTCGGCCAGCTGGGAGCCGTCCATGGTCGAGGCGAAGTGTACGCCGATGGTATGCACGCCCTCCGGGCGATAGTCGGCCAGGGCATGGGTGACCATCAGCGGGCCCAGATCGGAGCCGCCGACGCCGAGGTTGACCACGTCGCGGATCGCCCGGCCGGTGGCGCCCCGCCACTGGCCGGCGTGGAAGCGCTCGACCATGGTCGCCATGCGCGCCAGCGTGGCATGCACCGCAGGCACCAGGTCCTCGCCCTCCACCACCAGGCTTTCCTCCGGCGGCAGCCGTAGTGCAGTGTGCAGGGCCGGGCGGTCCTCGCTGCGGTTGACCCGCTCCCCGGCCAGCAGCGCGCGGATCGCCTCGGGCACCTCGGCCTCCCGGGCCAGGGCGAGCAGCCGCTCGAGGGTCTCGTCGCGCCAGCGCTGCTTGGAGAGATCCAGCGTCAACCCCGCCGCGCGGCGGGTGAAGGCCGCGTGGCGCCCCGGGGCGTTGCTGAACAGCTCCCCCAGGTGCGTGGTGCGCATCTTGCGGGCGTGGGCGGCCAGGGCCTGCCAGGCATCCTGCTGGTCGATCATGGGGTGGGGCATGGCTTGCTCCTTGACCTCCTGTCGTGCAGCCGGCGCGAGCGGGACGTAGAATGACGCCCCTTTCTCACGACATCCGGTCAGTTCCATGAGTGACGCATCTTACCGTGACGCGATCTTTTCGACACCCCTGGACCGGGTGGCACGCTTCTCGTTCGACGAGAAGGTGGTCGCCTGCTTTCCCGACATGATCCGCCGCTCGGTACCTGGCTATGGCCAGATACTGGGCATGCTGGGGCTGATCGCCGCCCGCCACCTGCGCCACGGCGCTCACGTCTACGACCTGGGCTGCTCGCTGGGGGCTGCCGGCCTGGCCCTGGCCGGCACGCTACCGACGGAGGCCTTCCGCTACACCGGGGTGGATCTTTCCCCGGCCATGGTGGCCCGCGCCCGGGAGACCCTCGCCGCGGAGTGCCCCAACCACGCCATGACGGTGCTCGAGGGCGACATCCGCCATCTGGAGTATGCCCCCGCCGGCATGATCGTGCTCAACTTCACCCTGCAGTTCCTGGCCCCCGAGGACCGCGATGCGTTGATCGGGCGGCTCTACCAGGCGCTGGAACCCGGCGGCGTGCTGCTGCTCTCCGAGAAGATTCGTGCCGCCGACGAGCAGGAGAACGCCTGGCTGGTGGAGCGCTACCACGACTTCAAGCGCGCCAACGGCTACAGCGAGATGGAGATCAGCCAGAAGCGCACCGCACTTGAAAACGTGCTGGTGCCGGATACCCTGGCGGGGCACCACGCGCGCCTGGCCGGGGCCGGTTTTTCCCGCGCCCACGCCTGGTTCCAGTTTCTCAACTTCGCCTCGCTGATCGCCTTCAAGGACGCCAGCGCCGCGACGTCCCGGGAGGAGTAAGGTGCCGATCGCACCAGCACACCGCGCCCTCTACCAGGCCTTTCTCGACCAGGGGCTCGAGACCTGGCTAGCCCGCCTGCCCGACCAGCTCGCCCGCGGCCTGGACCGCCAGCGCTTCGGCGACCTGCCGGCCTGGGAGAAGGCGGTGGCCAAGCTGCCCCCCCTGCCCGACGAGAGGTGGGTGCGCCTGGACGCCGACACCGTCAGCGTCGAGGTCGACCTCACCGATGGCCAGCGACGCCAGTGCGAGAACCTGCTGGGCAAGCTCGCGCCCTGGCGCAAGGGCCCCTACCGGCTCGGCGGCACCTTCATCGACAGCGAATGGCGCTCGGACTGGAAGTGGCAGCGCCTCGCCCCGCACCTGGCGCCGCTGGCCGGGCGGCGCGTGCTGGATGTGGGCGGCGGTAACGGCTATCACGCCTGGCGCATGGCCGGTGCCGGGGCGGAATTCGTGCTGGTGATCGACCCCTCGCCGCGCTTCTTCTGGCAGTTCCGGGCGGTGCGCCACTTCGTCGGCGACGCCGACGGCGGGCGCACCCACTTCCTGCCGGTGGGCATCGAGGAGGTGCCCGGAGGGCTTGCCTTCTTCGACACGGTGTTCTCAATGGGCGTGCTCTATCACCGCCCCTCACCCCTGGAGCATATCCAACAGCTCAAGGAGGCCCTGCGCCCCGGCGGCGAGCTGGTGCTGGAGACCCTGGTGGTCGAGGGTGATGAAACCACGGTGCTGCTGCCGGGCGAGCGCTATGCCGCCATGCCCAACGTCTACTTCCTGCCCTCCTCCGCCGCGCTCTGCCGGTGGCTCGAACGCGGCGGGCTCACCAACGTGCGGGTGGTGGACGAAGCGGTGACCACCGTGGACGAGCAGCGCGCCACCGACTGGATGACCTTCCAGTCGCTGGCCGACTTCCTCGACCCCGACGACCCGAGCCGCACCCGCGAGGGCTACCCCGCCCCGCGCCGCGCGGTGGTCATCGCCAACCGGCCCAGATGAGACGAGCATCGACATCCAGGGTGCGACAGCCTGCATAAACGGCTCGAGTCGCCGGTACTGCGGCCCGACATTGCAGCAACGGATCAGGGCGACTCCCCGTGGGGCGCCATCGCGTCACGGCGAACGGCGTCCAGGCCATGGCGAGAAATGTAGCCCTGGGCGTGAGCATGCTCGGCCATCAGCACGCTGTCGGCGGCCAGCACCAGATCGCAGCGGGTGTGGCGTATCTGGTCGCATAGCACCTGGATGGCGCGCTGACGGTCCACCCGCCGGTCCACGCGACGGATATAGATGGCCTCGACACGATCGGGATGGGCCTTGACGATGCGGGTGTAGACCTCGGGATCATGCTGCCCGCTGTCGCCGATCAGGATGCAGGGCACGCCCTCGAACATCGCCAGCATGCGGTCGATCAGCTGCTGCTTGTGGTCCTCGGCGCGACGCGGCCAGGGATGCCGCAGGGAAATACCCCACTCGCGCAGGAACAGGATCGGCCCCACCGGAATGCGGTTGAGCTGGAAGAAGGTCTCCAGCATCTCGTAGATCGCCCAGGGCCCGCGTGATACATAGAGGATCGGGCGCTTGCCCCGGTCGTCGGCACCGCGATGCAAGGCCTGGTAGAGCGCCGCTACCCCGGGGAAGGCCTTGCGCTGATCCGGGCGCTCCATGAACAGCCGATAGAGCATCCGCAGCTTGTCGGCCACGCCGGTGTACATCACCGTATCGTCGATGTCGCTGATCACCAGCAGGTCGGTCTCGGCGGACGCGATGAAGACCTCCACGCTGGCACGCATCGGTCCCTCCTCGCCCGCCGTCACCCACAGTTCGGCGCGGTGCCAGGCGCTGTCACCCGGCAATGGCGAGACCAGCGGCAACTGGGCATCGAAATAGCCATCGCGGTCGGTGGCCACGCAGACGTGGTTGTCGCCCAGCCGGATATCGACACAGGCATCGGCCACGCCATGCCGGGCAATGCGCCGCACCACATCGACCAGGTCGCGCAGGAAGCCTTGCCGTGGCACTCGCTTGCTCAGCGGCGCCTGGCGAAACACGCGACCCGTGAGGAAGGCCTCTTGCGGTGAGCCATAGCCGCGGTAAGGAGTGACCGTCAGGCCGCCATGGCCATTGTCACGCTTCATCGGCCTGGCTGCGATCCCCACCAGTCGCTTCACGAACAGGGTGGCGCGTCGCAGCGCGGGCATCACTCCTGCCACCCTGGCCAGGGATCATATCGAGACGTGCCGTTCATGGTCGCAGGCTCCGTAGAATATCGCTGCCTCCCAGCCTAACCCCGAGCCAGCGCAGCCGCACCTGCTGTGCTCATTGACACGAGCCACCGCCACCAGCCGCGAGCGGGTCAGCAGCAGGGCGATTACCAGGACGATCATCGGGGGGCAGGCTCAGCTATTGGAACATCTCCAGCAGGGTGGCGTGCCAGATTGAAGGCGAAATGTCTCCCATCTTGTCCAGAACCCGACGCTTGTCGATGGAGCGAAGCTGATCAAGCAGTATTCGTACCGGCTTGCCCTGAAAGCTCAGGGTGGGTCGGCAGCCGAGTGGCTGCCCCTTGCTGGTGACCGGTGCCACGATGATTCTGGGGAGTGCAGCGTTCATATCGTCGGGTGAGAGGATCAGCGCGGGGCGGGTCTTGCGTATCTCTGTGCCCACCGTCGGATCGAGATTGACCCAATAGACCTCACCGCGGCGGATATCACGACCTACCACTGCCACTCATCCTCATCCTCATCCACCTCGACGTCGACCATATCCTCCCAGGCCGCCTCGTCGTAACTGGCGTCATAACCATCGAACCAGTGACTGCGTGGCTTCTTGACGGGCTCCACCACCAGCCGCTGCCCCTCCAGATGAATGTCAACCTCATCACGGATACCCAACTCAGCCAGCATAGCCGCCGGAATCAGCACGCCTTTCGAATTCCCGATCTTTCTGAGATGTGTCCGCATTTCACGCCTCCAGTAGCGCAGCAGGAGTAATAACTTAGTTATTACTCCCAGCCTGCCAGGATGTCAACGCCGCAGGATCACCAGCCAGCGCCCCAGATTAAGGATGCTGGAAAGCGACGCCGCCACATAGGTGAAGGCGCAGGCGGTGAGCACATGGCGGGTGCCGGCCATGTCATGGGCAGGGATGTACTCCTTGAGCAGCGGCAGAGCGCGCTGGAAGCTGGCGTCGAACTCCACCGGCAGGGTGACCAGGTGCACCAGGGCGGCGGTGCCGAAGCTGATCACCGCGGCGGCCACCACGATGGCCAGGCCGCCCGGCAGGCGGGTCAACACGAACAGGAAGGGGGCGGCCATCATCAGCAACACGCCGATCTTCTCGGCCTTCTGAGCCACCGCCACCAGCCGGGAACGCGCCAGCAGCGGCGCATAGCCCTGCTGGTGCTGGATGGCATGGCCCACCTCATGGGCCGCCACCGTCACCGCGGTGAGCGAGCGGCCCTCGTAGTGCTCCCGGGAGAGACGCACGCGTCGCGCCTCGGGGTCGTAGTGGTCGCCCTGGTCGGTCATCTCGACCCTGACCCCCTCGAGCCCGAGGCGCCGGATCAGGTGGTTCGCCAGTTCGCCGCCGGTCCCGGGATACTCTTCGCGACCCCGGGCGTGGCGCGCCAGCACCCACTTGGCCCAGAGGTTGGGCAGCAGCAAGAGGGCCAGCAGCAGGGCGATTGCCAGGACGATCATCGGGGGCGGGCTCCGGGGACAGTGTCGATTTGGACACAGCCTACCAGAGCAGGTTCTTTCGGGACCGAGTCAGATGGGGCTTACCCGGGGACAAGTGCTCAGCACAAGGGCGCCTGTCGGCGCCATTCGTCGAAGCGTCGAACCGGCAATAAATTGCGCTCCCACAAGGGGTACTTCGCCACCTTCACGCAAAAAGGCGATGTTCAGACATTATTGCAGCAGCTCGCGGATATCCTTCGCCTCCCAGTGGGGGAAGTACTTGCGCACCAGGGCGTTGAGCTCCAGCTCGAAGCCGGCCCAGTCCACCTCACCCGACGAGTGAGCGGCTGACTGCGCAACTCCGCGGATCATCCCCGCGCCCACCGTGACGTTGGTGAGCCGGTCGATGACGATGAAACTGCCGGTGCCAGGGCTCGTGCCGTAATCGTCGAGCGGCACCGCGACGGTCAGCTCGACCCGGCAGCGGGCGATGGCGTTGAGCTCCAGGCGCTCTGCCGGGTGGCGTTCCAGGCTGTTGACGTCCACCTGGTAGAGTATCTCGCCGACCTGCCCCGGGACGGAGCGCCCGGCCAGGCGGATGTCGACCTGGCGGCCAGGGAGGAGCGGCTCGTCATGCATCCAGACGATGTCGGCCTCGAAGGCATCGGCGATGGCCACCTCGGCGTCCGCGGCGACGATCCAGTCGCCCCGCGAGATATCGATCTCATCACCCAGGGTCACGGTGATTGCCTGTCCTGGCCAGGCGGCTTCCAGGTCGCCATCGAAGGTGACGATACGCTCGACCCTCGAGACCCGCCCGGAGGGCAGCACCTTGATCGCCTGGCCCGGCCGCAGGATGCCCGCCTCCAGGGTGCCGGCATAGCCGCGGAAGTCCCGATTCGGACGATTAACGTATTGCACCGGAAAGCGCAGGTCGGTGAGATTGCGATCGCGGCTGACCTCGATGCTCTCCAGCAGCTCCAGCAGCGCCGGGCCTGGTTGGCCACCGACGGAGTACCAGGGCATGCGCTCACTGCGATTGACCACGTTGTCGCCCTCGAGCGCGGAGAGCGGCACGAAGTGGATGTCCGGCGCGGACAACTGGCCGGCGAAGTCGCGATAGTCGGCGACGATCTCCTCGAAGCGCGCCTGGTCGAAGCCCACCAGGTCCATCTTGTTGACCGCCACTACCAGGTGCTGGATGCCCAGCAGGTCGGCGATGAAGCTGTGCCGCCGAGTCTGGGTCTGCACGCCGTAGCGGGCATCGATCAGGATGATCGCCAGGCTCGCCGTGGAGGCGCCGGTGGCCATGTTGCGGGTGTACTGCTCGTGGCCCGGGGTGTCGGCGATGATGAACTTACGCTTGTCGGTGGAGAAGAAGCGGTAGGCCACATCGATGGTGATGCCCTGCTCACGTTCGGACTGCAGGCCATCGACCAGCAGCGCCAGGTCCACCGCCTCGCCGGTGGTGCCACTCTTCTTCGAGGCCTGGGTGATCGCCGCGAGCTGGTCGTCGAAGATCATCTTGGAGTCGTGCAGCAGCCGGCCGATCAGCGTCGACTTGCCGTCGTCAACACTGCCGCAGGTGATGAAGCGCAGCAGATCCTTGTTCTCGTGCTCGTGCAGGTACTGCTCGATGTTGTCGGCAATCAGGGTCGATTGGTGTGACATCAGAAATAGCCCTCGCGCTTCTTCTTCTCCATGGAGCCGGCCTGGTCGTGGTCGATGGCGCGGCCGCTGCGCTCGCTGGTGCGGGTCAGCAGCATCTCCTGGATGATCTCGGGCAGGGTGGTGGCCTTCGACTCCACGGCGCCGGTCAGCGGGTAGCAGCCCAGGGTGCGGAAGCGTACCCACTTCATCTCGGGCACCTCGCCTGGCTTGAGGGGCATACGCTCGTCGTCGACCATGATCAGCATGCCGTCGCGCTCCACCACCGGCCGTGGCGCGGCGTAGTAGAGCGGCACAATGGGAATAGCCTCGAGATAGATGTACTGCCAGATGTCCAGCTCGGTCCAATTGGATAGCGGAAAGGCGCGAATCGACTCGCCCTTATTGACCCGGGTGTTGTAGAGGTTCCACAGCTCCGGGCGCTGGTTCTTGGGGTCCCAGCGGTGGTGCCGGTCACGGAAGGAGAAAACCCGCTCCTTGGCGCGGCTAGCCTCCTCGTCGCGACGCGCTCCGCCGAAGGCGGCATCGAAGCCGTACTTATCCAGCGCCTGCTTCAGGGCAGCGGTCTTCATCACGTCGGTATAGACGCTAGAGCCATGGTCGAAGGGATTGATGCCGGCGGCACGTCCCTCCTCATTGATGTGCTCGATCAGCTCCATACCGGAGTCCGCGGCCATGCGATCGCGGAACTCGATCATCTCGCGGAACTTCCATGTGGTGTTGACGTGCAACAGCGGAAAGGGCGGTGGGCCGGGATAGAAGGCCTTGCGCGCCAGGTGCAGCATCACCGAGGAGTCCTTGCCGATAGAGTACATCATCACCGGGTTGGCGAATTCCGCCACCACCTCGCGGATGATGTGGATCGACTCGGCCTCGAGCTGCTGAAGGTGGGTCTGGCGCTGGCGCGATGGGGCCAGGCCGGCGGCATCGACGGCGCTCTCGCGTGATGGTGCATGAAGACTGCTCATGGCCCGGCTACCTCGCATGACGTTGGGCGGGTGAGATCATGCGGGACAGGGTAACGCCGGGCTAATAATAACCCAAAAGAATTAATAACTATCTTTTTATAGCCGCTTCTCTTTTCATAGTCACTATGGCTATTTGCCCCTCACGCCTCGATGCGTTCCACCCAGGTCTTGAACGCACCATCGCGAAGCTCGATGAGGCGATAGCCCGGACACGAGGCCTCGTCGAGGGCGAAGCTCGAGGCGCCGGGCAGGAACTGATCGCTGGTGGCGGGGCAGCCATACGCCGGCACCTCGCCGTCGCCCAAGGCATGGGCGCCATGAAAGGCCTGGTGGACATGGCCGAACAACACCGCACGCACCTGGCGATGGGGGGCGACGACCCGCCAGAAGGCCTCGCCGTCGGCCAGGCCGATCGCGTCGAGCCAGGCCGAGCCGACGGGCAGCGGCGGATGATGCATCGCCAGCAGCGTCGGCCGCCTGTCGGCCGCGAGACGCTCGTCCAGGGCGCTCAGGGCCGCTTCGCCCAGCGCGCCGCCGAGCCGGCCGCTGACATGGGTATCCAGCAGCAGCGCCCGCCAGTGGCCCAAGTCCAGCTCCTTATGCAGCGCGCGACACTCGGCCATCAGTGTCGGCTGGTCGTGGTTGCCGGGGAGCCAGTACCAGGGCGCCTCGAGCCGTGACAGCGCCTGTTCCGCCAGCCGGTAGGAGGCCGCCGTCTCGTCATCGCTGACATCACCGGTAACCAGCACCAGCGCCGGTCGCTCGCGGTTCACCGCCGCGATCACGGCCTCCAGCTGGCGCAGTGGGGTGCCTGTCCGGGCGCGGGCCGCGGGGTCGGCCTGCAGGTGACAGTCGGTGAGCTGGACCAGTCGCATCAGTACCGCATCCTCCTCAGGGCAGCTGGGGCAGGTCGAGGGAGTGGCCATGATCCAGCCACTCGCCCAGGAAGCGATTGAGCTGCAGCTTCTCGTCGGGCTGGTGCATGCGCGAGTTGGGATAGCGGTAGCGGCCATCGAAGTGACGCTGGCGCTGGAAGTCGGTGACCTCGGCCATGCGCACGTCGTGGTAGAGGTGAACACGCATGCGTGGGGTGTCGATCACCGTATCGAGCACTCCGCGCTGGGAGACACGCACGATGCTGGTGTAGGGCGCACGCTCCTGCAGCTTGAGGCACAGAACCCCCAGCCGGCGGCCATGGTTGACCAGTTCGACCTCGCGGGTCTCGCCAACTTCCAGGTCGCCGAGCAGCCGGGTCAGCCGAATGAAGTTGGCGGTACACTCGCCCTGCAGGGTTTTCAGGTCGGTGATATAGGCGTTTCTCGGCACGCTACCTCCTTGCTCGCAACGATGCGCGTTCGCCGGCCAGCCAGTGGAAGGTGATCAAGCACATCGCATTGTCGAGTCGCCCCGCCTGCAGGAGTTCCCAGGCGCGGGTAAACGGCAGCACATGCACGCGGATGTCCTCGTGCTCCTCGTCAAGGCCATGCACCCCACCGAGGCCACGGCTGTCGACCAGCCCGCAGAACAGCGTAACCCGCTCGTCGCAGGCCCCCGGGCTCGGGTAGTAGGTGTGCAACTCGATCAGCTCGTCCACCTCGCAGCCGGCCTCCTCCATGGTCTCGCGGCGGGCCACCTCGTCGGCGCTCTCGCCACGCTCCACCAACCCGGCCACCACCTCGATCTTCCAGGGCGACCGGGGATCGTCGAGGGCACCGGGGCGGAACTGCTCGACCAGCACCACGCAGTCACGCTCGGGATCATAGAGCAGCACTCCCACGGCGTCGTGGCGACGATGGACCTCGCGCACCATCCTGTCACTCCAGCCGCCCTCGAAGAGACGGTGGCGCAGGTGCAGCTCCTCCAGGCGGAAGAAGCCCTGGTGGAGGCAGCGACGCTCGGCCAGCTCCACGTCGGCGGCCGTGAAAGGCACCGAGCGGGTCAGGTCCTCATCGTCTTCGGGCGGGCGGGTCTCGCTCATGCCGGTCTCCAAATTGCGCAAAGGCCCGAATGGCACTTACTTAAGCCTGAATCCGTGAGCCTCTCATAGGAAATCTCCTATTATCAATAGCTTACCTGCAAAATGGGAGGCATTTTGGGTGAAGCAAAAAATAGCCTATCTTGCTGATTATAAATGGTTTTTACGAAAGGGCTCACGGATCCAGGTTAAGGCCTAGGGATGATGTAAGTCTTTGATATTAATTAAAACGGACGATGGATTGTGGTATTGTGTAAGTCGCTAAACCACACACAAGCCACCGATCCAACGTCCGCTCTCATGACATATCCTACTGCCCCACTTCATCAGTGCCAACAGAGCCGTGTCGCGCATCATGCCAGCCGTCCGCACCATACCGAGCTGTGCGCTCAACTCCATGCGGCCTTCACCGCTTCCGATCTTGATGAGACGCTGCCGGCTTGTCGCCACCGGCTCTTTCCTCCTGTTGCCACCCTGGAGACGTTTATCGCGCAAGCTCTGGATGCCGACGCCTCCTGTCAATAAGCCGTCAATCGCCTCATGCTGAACCGGGAGCTTCACCAGCAGTCTTCGGGGAGTATCCGCACCGGCGCCTATTGTCGCGCTCGCCAGCGACTGCCGGGGACCATGGTGGCCGACCTGGCGCGCTATCTTGGCCGCACCCTGGCGGAGGAGGTGCCGCCTGCCTGGAACTGGCAGGGCCGGCCGATCAAGCTGATCGACGGTACCACGGTGTCGATGCCGGACACGCCCGAGAACCAGCAGCGCTTTCCTCAGCAAACCAGCCAGAAACCCGGTCTCGGGTTCCCGATCGCTCGGCTGGTCGCCATCATGGACTTGAGCAGCGGGGCGATTCTCAATGCGGCGATGGGGCCCGTGAAAGGCAAGGGCACGGGAGAACATGCCTTGCTGCGAGAGATGCTCGACACCTTTGAATCGGGCGACATCGTCATCGCCGATCGCTACTACCCTTCTTATGCGCTCATCGCCGACTTGAAGGCCCGCGGTGTCGATGTGGTAATGCGCCAACACTTCGCCCGCCAGACCGACTTTCAGATCGGGAAGCGGCTGGGTGGTAAGGACCACATTGCCACCTGGCAGAAACCCAAGAAACAGCACGAGTGGATGAGCCAGGAAGCCTTCGACACCTTGCCGGTGCGGGAGCTGGCCGCAGGGAACCTGATCATCGTCACGACCCTGTGCTCCTCCAAGCAGGCGCCACGCCAGCAGATCCAGGCGCTCTACAAGGCGCGCTGGCAGATAGAGCTGAGCTTTCGGGATATCAAGACAACCTTGGGCATGGAAGTGCTACGCTGCAAGACGCCCGCCATGGTGGAAAAGGAGGCCTGGGTGTATCTGCTGACCTACAACTTGATTCGCCAGGTGATGGTGCATTCCAGCGAGTGGACGGACTGCCTGCCCCAGCAGGTCAGTTTTAAACATAGCGTTCAGGTTTTCCGGCAGGTCACCGCACGTTCACCGCTGACGGAAGAAGAACGCCAGAGCCTCATGGGGCAAATAACAACGATCCGGGTGGGGCAGCGGCCAGATCGGCTGGGGCCGCGAGCCATCCAACGACGGCCACGACCCCACCGATTACTGAAAATGCACCGACATCAAGCGCGTGAAGAAATTCACCAACAAGGACACCCGAAAAAGCTTAAGCAAGTGCCATTCGGTTCTGAACCTCGCCTATCGGGAATGGGAGTGGCTGGACCGCCCCCTGGGCGACAAGATCCGCAAGAAGATGCCGAAGAACGAGCGGCATGTGTACCTGACCATCGAGCAGATGAGTCAACTGCTACAAGCCATCCCCGATCACTCGATTGTCGAGAAACGGGTGATCGCTCTGGCAGCGCTCACCGGGCTGCGCCAGGGCGAGCTGCTGGCTCTGGATCCGCAGAACGTCCACGGTGGTCGCATCCTGTTGAGACCAGACCAGACGACAGACGAAGAGCGGCAAGGCCCGAGTGGTGCCGGTACCGAAGGACGCTCGGGCATGGTTGGAGGATCTTCCGTTTGCTACGACCTACTCTCGCCTCCGAACGGTGTGGGAGCATGCCCGCCAGGTTGTAGGGCGGCCCGACCTGCGCTTCCACGACCTGCGCCACAGCTATGCCAGCACGCTGGCCCAGGCTGGCGAGAGCATGACCACGGTGCGCGACCTGCTGGGGTATTCCAGCCTGATCGTCACCAGCCGCTACTCGCACATGTTCGATGCGGGCCTGGACGATATTGGCTCACGTCTGCCGAGCTTGAGTTCGGCCTTCTGCGACCAAACTGCGACCAAACACTAAAAACAGGGAGGGACGAAACGCAAACAGCCGCCCGTAAGCGACTGTTTTATTGATGGTACCGGCGGTCGGACTCGAACCGACAAGGGCTTGCACCCGGCGGATTTTGAATCCGCTGCGTCTACCAATTCCGCCACGCCGGCAACGCGCATGCATTATACGTGGGCGCCGGAGCAGGTCAATCGACCAGCTGACTTCCCTGCCGCGAGACGGTATCCTGTCGCGCTTTGCGCGGCTCGCCTAGCCGCCCGATACGCCCTTAAGCCGGACCGAAACGCCCCATGCAGCGCGCCGACTTTCACTATGAGCTCCCCGAGGAGCTGATTGCCCGTTATCCCTCCGAGCAGCGCAGCGACTGCCGTCTGCTGTGCGTCGATGGCGCAAACGGCCAGCTTGCCCACCGCCGCTTCCCCGACCTGGTCGAGCTACTCGCCCCCGGGGACCTGCTGGTGTTCAACGACACACGGGTGACTCCCGCCCGCCTGCACGGTCACAAGGCCAGCGGCGGCAAGGTGGAGATGCTGCTGGAGCGCCCCCTGGACGCCCATCGTGGCCTCGCCCACCTGCGCTCTAGCAAGTCGCCCAGACCCGGCACCGAGCTGGTCTTCGAGGGGGGCATCCGTGTCGTGGTGGAGGGGCGCCGCGAGGCGCTGTTCGAGCTGCGCTTCCTGGGCGAGACGCCGCTGATCACCCTGCTGGAGCAGCACGGCCACATGCCGCTGCCGCCCTATATCACCCGCGAGGACGAGCTGGCCGACCGCGAGCGCTACCAGACCATCTATGCGCGGCGCGACGGGGCCGTGGCCGCCCCCACCGCCGGGCTGCACTTCGACGCGCCGCTGTTCGAGGCACTGGCTGCCAAGGGCGTGGAGAGCGCCTACGTCACTCTGCATGTGGGCGCCGGTACCTTCCAGTCGGTGCGCGCCGACGACATCCGCGAGCACCACATGCACAGCGAGTGGATCGAGGTGGACGAGACCGCCTGCGAGCAGGTGCGCGCAGCCCAGGCTCGAGGCAACCGGGTGGTGGCCGTGGGCACCACCAGCGTGCGCTGCCTGGAAAGCGCCACCGACGAGGACGGCCATATCGCCCCCTACAGCGGCGAAACCGATATCTTCATCTATCCGGGCTACGCGTGGCGCTGCGTGGATGCCCTAATTACCAACTTCCACCTGCCGGAGTCAACCCTACTGATGCTGGCGACCTCCTTTGCCGGGTTCGAGACGACCCTGGCGGCCTATCGAGCGGCGGTGGCCGAGCGCTACGCCTTCTTCAGCTATGGCGATGCCATGTTCCTGACGCGCAAGCCCTGACTCATTATCCCTGTCACCCGATTCCCCGCCCCTATGCGTAAAGAGAGTCCCTATGCGTAAAGAGAGTCCCCATGCGTAAAGAGAGCTTCATGACATTCGAGCGCCTGGCCAGCGATGGCCGGGCGCGCCGCGGCCGCTTGACCTTTCCGCGGGGAACGGTGGAAACCCCTGCCTTCATGCCGGTGGGCACCTACGGCACCGTCAAGGGCATGACGCCCGTATCGGTTACGGAGATCGGCGCCGAGATCATCCTCGGCAACACCTTCCACCTCTGGCTGCGCCCCGGCATCCAGGTCGTCGAGGCCCACGGCGACCTGCACGATTTCGCCCAGTGGGACAGGCCGATCCTCACCGATTCCGGCGGCTTCCAGGTGTTCTCGCTGGGCGCCATGCGCAAGATCACTGAGCAGGGCGTGCATTTCCGTTCGCCGGTGGATGGCGCCAAGGTATTCATGGGCCCCGAGGAGTCCATGGCGGTACAGCGTTCGCTGGGCTCCGACGTGGTGATGATCTTCGACGAATGCCCCCCCTACCCGGCCACCGAGGCGGAGGCCGAGCTCTCCATGCAGCGCTCGCTGCGCTGGGCAAGCCGCTCGCGTGACGCCCATGGCGACTCGCCCTCGGCGCTGTTCGGCATCATCCAGGGCGGCATGTACCCGCAGTTGCGCGAGGCGTCGCTGAAGGGCCTGCTCGAGATCGGCTTCGACGGCCTGGCCATCGGCGGTCTCTCGGTGGGCGAGCCCAAGGAGGAGATGATGCGGGTCCTCGAGTACCTGCCGAGCTGGATGCCCGACAACACCCCCCGCTACCTGATGGGCGTAGGCAAGCCCGAGGATCTGGTGGAGAGCGTGCGTCGCGGCATCGACATGTTCGACTGCGTGATGCCCACCCGCAATGGACGCAACGGCCACCTCTTCGCTGCCGAGGGCACGGTCAAGATCCGCAATGCCAGGCACCGCTTCGATACCCGGCCGCTTGAGGAAAGCTGCGACTGCTATACCTGCCGGCACTTCTCCCGCGCCTACCTTCACCACCTCGATCGCTGCGGTGAGATGCTCGGCTCGATGCTCAACACCATCCACAACCTGCGCCACTATCAGCGCCTGATGGCTGGTTTGCGCGGTGCCATCGAAGCGGGTACATTGGCGAACTTCGTGGAAGGCTTCTATGCGCAGCGCGGCCTGCCGGTTCCTCCCGCACCGAATTGACCCACGGCCGGCCCGACAGGCCGGCCGATGAATATCCCGCTTTCATTACCCAGGAGATCGTCATACATGCTGGACTTCTTCATTTCCCCGGCCATGGCCCAGGATGCCGGCGCTGCCGGTGGCGGCATCGCCCAGATCGTCATGCTGGTCGGCTTTGTCGCCATCTTCTACTTCCTGCTGTGGCGCCCCCAGGCTAAGCGTGCCAAGCAGCACAAGCAGCTGATCAGCAACCTCTCCAAGGGTGACGAGATCGTCATTGGCGGAGGCATGCTGGGCCGCATCACCAAGGTCAGCGACGACAGCGAGTTCTTGAGCATGGAGATTGCCGAAGGCACCGAGGTCAACGTGCAGAAGAGTGCCGTGGCCGCCGTGCTGCCCAAGGGCACGCTCAAGTCCATCTGACCCGGGCCGCTTCCCGCCCCGCCGCAACCTCCCGAGAGGCGCGGCGGGGGGCCGTCCTGCGGCCGGTGCGGCAGGAGCCGCGCGACCGGCTCCCGCCCTCACCGGTCGCCACGTCAGCCTCCAACGTCCGCAACCTGAGGGCAGGGCCCCATGCTCAACCGTTACCCCCTGTGGAAGTATCTGCTGATACTCGTCGTGCTCCTCGCCGGCCTAGTCTATTCCCTCCCCAATCTCTTCCCCCCGGACCCGGCGGTGCAGATCAGCAGCGACCGCGGCGATTTCACCATCGATGAGCGCCAGCTAGAGCGCATCCGTACCTCTCTGAGCGAGGCCGGCATCGACATCAAGGCCGTGGAGAGCCAACCCAACAGCGTACTGATTCGCCTCTCCGACACCGACGACCAGATCAGGGCTCGCGATCGCATCAGCGAGATGCTGGGCGGCGACTACGTGGTAGCGCTAAACTTGGCGGAGTCCACGCCGGCCTGGCTGCAGTCGCTCTCCGCCTCGCCCATGACCCTGGGGCTCGACCTACGTGGCGGCGTACATTTCCTGCTGGAAGTCGACATGGACGCCGCTCTGCAGCAGCGTCTCGAGGTCAACGCCAGCGCCATGCGCGAGTTGCTGCGCGACGAACGGATCCGCTACCGCGATACCCAGATCGAAGGGCACACCATCTCCTTGACCTTCGCCAATGCCGAAGACCGCGACCAGGCGCGCCGCCTGATCGCCCGCGAGTTCCCTGACTTCAACTACGCCAGCGAGGACGCTGCGCGTGGCGCTCGGCTAGTGATGACCATCACCGACCAGGCGGTGAACGAGCTACAGGACTACGCCATCAACCAGAACCTGACCACCCTGCGCAACCGGGTCAACGAGTTGGGCGTGGCCGAGCCGCTGGTACAGCGCCAGGGGCCGGATCGCATCGTGGTGGAACTGCCCGGCGTCCAGGACACCGCGGCCGCTAAGCGCATCGTCGGGGCCACCGCCAACCTCGAGTTTCGCCTCGAGGCACGTCCCGACACCCCGGAGAACGAGACCGAAACCTTCCCGTTTCGCAACAATCCTTCGCGTAGCGCCGAGCTGATGCGCGATGTGATCATCACCGGCGACAGCGTCGCGAATGCCAACCACAGCTTCGACCAGAACGGCCGCCCCCAGGTCAACATTAATCTGGATGGCACCGGCGGCACCCTGATGAACCGGGCCACCCGCACCAACATCGGCCGCAACATGGCGGTGCTCTACATCGAGCACAAGACACGCGAAGTCACACGGATGGTGGATGGCGAAGCCGTTATCGAGCGCGAACCCTACACGGAGCGCGGCATCATCAGCCTGGCGACCATCCAGAGCGCCCTGGGCAACAGCTTTCGCATTACCGGGCTCGACTCGCCCACCGAAGCGGCGGAGCTCGCCTTGCTGCTGCGTTCCGGCGCGCTGGCCGCGCCGATCTACTTCGCCCAAGAACGCACCATCGGGCCAAGCCTCGGCGCCGAGAACATCCAGCGCGGCATCATGTCGGTACAGGTCGGTCTGTTGCTGGTGGTGCTGTTCATGCTGCTGCGCTACAAGGTGTTCGGCATCTTCGCCAACGTCGCCCTGGCGCTCAATCTGACCCTGCTGGTGGCGGCCATGTCGCTGCTCGGCGCCACTCTAACGCTGCCCGGCATCGCCGGTATCGTGCTGACGCTGGGCATGGCGGTAGATGCCAACGTGCTGATCTTCGAGCGCATCCGCGAGGAACTGCGCACCGGGCTCTCGGTACAACAGGCCCTCCATGCGGGCTACGAGCGCGCCTTCACCTCGATCATCGATGCCAACATCACCACGCTGCTGGTGGCGCTGATCCTGTTCTCCATCGGTACCGGGCCGGTCAAGGGCTTCGCGGTGACGCTGTCACTGGGCATCCTGACCTCGTTGTTCACCGCTCTGATGGTGACCCGCGCCATGGTCAACCTGTGCTATGGCGGCAAGCCCATCAAGAAGCTCTGGATATAAGAGGTGCCTATGAAATCCCTGAAACAAAGACAGTTCGACTTCATGGGCCACCGCCGGGTCGCCTTCGCGATTTCAGCGGCGATGCTGCTAGTCTCTGTGGTCGCGCTGCTGCTGCTGGGGCTCAACCTGGGGCTGGACTTCACCGGCGGCACCCTGGTGGAGGTCCGTTTCGCCACCGCGCCTGTCCTCGCCTCGGTGCGACAGGCGCTAGAGACGGCCGGCTTCCAGGATGTCGCGGTGCAGACCTTTGGCGCCTCCAACGAGGTGCTGATCCGCCTGCAACAGGCCTTCGAGGCTGGGGTCGGTGATCAGGTGGTAGCCTTGCTGCAGCAGGCCGGCAACGATGTCTCCCTGGTGCGCGCTGAGTTCGTCGGCGCTCAGGTCGGCGGCCAGTTGCGCGACCAGAGCGGCATGGGCCTGCTGGTGGCGCTGGGTATCGTGATGCTATATGTCGCGGCACGCTTCCAGTACAAGTTTGCCATCGGCGCCCTACTGGCCCTGCTGCACGACGTGATCATCGTCGTCGGCCTCTTCTCGCTGTTCCAGTTCGCGTTCGACCTCACGGTGCTGGCCGCCCTGCTAGCGGTGATCGGCTACTCGCTGAATGACACCATCGTGGTCTACGACCGCATCCGCGAGACCATCCGCAAGTCACGCATCGACGACATGCCGACCATCTTCAACGAAGCGATCAATCAGACCCTGTCGCGCACCCTGGCGACCTCCGGCACCACTCTGCTGGTATTGCTGGCGCTATTCCTGCTCGGCGGCGACATGATCCACTACTTCGCCCTGGCGCTGATCCTGGGCGTGGTGGTCGGTACCTTCTCGTCGATCTACGTGGCCTCCGCCTTGCTGCTGCCGCTCAAGCTCGATCGCGAAGACCTGATCCCGCCGAAGAAGGAAGATCCCGAGGTCGAGGAGCTCCCCTGACAGCTGGAAGCTGGGAGGCAGCCTGATGCTTCTCCTCCCTCCAGAAACACAACACCCCCGCGGCCCTGGTCGCGGGGGTGTTGTTCTTCAGTTTAAAAGTGCGGCTTGAGCTGCTGCACCAGGGCCTTGTAGAGGCGCGGTCCGGCGGCCATCAGCTGGCCCTCGGGCACCACGCCGGGCTGGCCATCGGGAGTGCCCATCAAGGCGCCACTCTCCTTGAGCAGCAGCGAGCCGACGTGCAGGTCCTGCTCCTCCAGGCCCAGCACGAAGGCCGCATCCACTCGCCCCGCCGCCAGCTCGGCAATGTCGAGCAGGCCACTGCCCGAGGCGCGCTGCAGTTCGATCTGCGGGCCAAGTTGCTGCATCAGCGTCAGGTAGCTGGGCAGAAAGCGCGAGCGCAACCAGGTCTCGGGCAGGCTCATGGCGATACGGGTGCCGGCCACGGCGGTATTCTTCGTCACGCGCAGGCGCTTGCCGTTGAGCTGGGCACCACGGCCGCGGCTGACCAGGTATTCGTCATCGCTGAAGGGACAGATCATCACCGCATGCTCCGGGCGGCCCTTGACGAGACAGACCACCGACAGCGCAAAACCGGGCGAGGCGACGCAGAGGTTGGAGTAGCCGTGGAAAGGTTCAATACGCCAGAGGGTGTCGACCCCTTCGCCTTCGCCGGCACGGTGAGGCGTGAAGCGCCCCTGGACGCCATGCTGGGGATAGCCGCGGGCCAGCTGACGCACGATCAGCGTTTCAGCATTGCGGGCGGCATCCTCGAGCAGGCGGTCGAGGTTGTGCTCCTGGTGGGAGTTCTCGATGCGCTCACGGATGCGCAGGAACTGTTCGCCGGCGCTGCGCGCCGCACGCAGCGCGAATTGGACCATCGGATGCATGATCGGGCCTTGGGGAGTCAGGGGTGTTAAAGAACGGGTCGGCGCGCATCCTAGCAGAAGCGCGCGGGGCGTGCCATTCGACGCCCCGGAGCGACGTGATAGAATCGCCCGCCTCCCCCCGCATCCACAGGCCCTCCATGCTCGAGCGCATCCGCATCGTCCTGATTGGCACCAGCCACCCCGGCAACATCGGCGCCACCGCCCGCGCCATGCACAACATGGGCCTGTCCGATCTGGCCCTGGTGGCGCCGCGCTGCGCGCCGCTCACCGCCGAGACCGTCTCCCGCGCCTCAGGGGCCGACCACATCGTGCATAGCGCCCGCCGGGTGGAGAGACTGGAGCAGGCGGTGGGCGACGCCACCCTGGTCGTCGGGGCCAGCGCCCGCTCGCGCACTCTGCCCTGGCCGATGATCACGCCCCGCGCGCTCGGCGAGCGGCTGCCAGAAGAGCTGGCCAGCCCCGAGGCGCGCGTCGCCCTGGTCTTGGGCCGCGAGGACAGCGGACTGACCAACAGCGAACTGCAGCGCTGCCACGCCCATGTGCATATCCCCGCCAACCCCGACTTCAGCTCCCTAAACCTGGCCGCCGCGGTGCAGGTGCTGGCCTACGAATGCCGCCAGGCCTGGCTGGGCCAGCAGGAAACGGCGGCCCAGGTCGAGGCGCCACCGTCCCAGCCGCTGGCCAGCCATGAGGAACTTGAGCACTATTTCGCGCACCTGGAGCGCACCCTGGTCGCCATCGGTTTCCACGACCCAGCCACGCCGCGACAGCTGATGGCTCGACTGCGCCGCTTCACCCTACGCGCACGCCCCGAGCGGATGGAGCTCAATATCCTGCGCGGCATCCTCACCGCCACCGAGCAGCAGGTCGAGCACCATGAGTAATGGAGGCCTGTCGCTTGAAGCCGGACCATCGCGCCCTCACTATGAAGCCACCGCCCACCGCCCCGTCACCTAAGGACCGCTGCATGCTTGAACGTCTGCGCGAGGACATCAACAGCGTATTCGCCCGCGATCCGGCGGCACGCAACTTCCTGGAAGTGCTGACCAACTACCCCGGATTGCATGCGCTACTCGCCCATCGCCTGGGTAGCTGGCTATGGCGCCATAACCTCAAGTGGCTGGCGCGCACCCTGTCCACCTTCTCGCGCTGGCTGACCGGCATCGAGATCCATCCCGGCGCGCAAATCGGCCGGCGTTTTTTCATTGACCATGGCATGGGCGTGGTGATCGGCGAGACCGCCGAGGTCGGCGACGACGTCACCCTCTATCAAGGCGTGACACTGGGCGGCACCAGCTGGAACAAGGGCAAGCGCCATCCAACCCTGGAAGACGGCGTGATCGTCGGCGCCGGCGCCAAGATCCTCGGTCCGTTCACGGTCGGCGCTGGGGCCAAGATCGGCTCCAACGCCGTGATCACCAAGGCGGTGCCCGCCGGGGCCACGGTGGTCGGCATCCCCGGTAAGGTCGTGAAGCGTGCCGAGCCCGACCAGGCCGAGGAGCCGGAAGTGGACCCCGCGCGCCGCGAGGCGATGCGCCGCAAGTTCGGTTTCGACGCCTACGGTGTCAGCCAGGACATGCCCGATCCGGTGGCCCGCTCCATCCAGGCCATGCTCGACCATATGCACGCCGTGGACGAGCGCATCGAGCGCATGTGCATGACCCTGCGCAAGGTCGACGCCAGCTACCGCGACGGCCGCCTGCCGAAACTGCGCGATGAGGACTTCGCCAACATCCTCGCCGACGTCGATAGCTGTTGCCCCCCGCCCCCGGAAGAGCAGCACAGCGAGGACGCGGCACAGGGCCAGCGGGCGGTCGATGCCGCCCCACGACGGCGCAATGGTTGACCAGGATACTCGGTCTTTACCATAATGCCGGATCACGTTCATAGACCGCCGACCCATGGGTCGGTGCCGAGGTGAATTCGTCATGCGCCTGACCACCAAGGGACGCTACGCCGTCACCGCCATGCTCGACCTGGCCATGAATGCCGACACCGGCCCCATCTGCCTCGCCGACATTTCCAAACGCCAGGAGATTTCGCTCTCCTATCTGGAGCAGCTGTTCGCGCGGCTACGCCGTGCCCGCCTGGTGGACAGCGTGCGTGGCCCGGGCGGCGGCTACCTGCTGGCCCAAGCAGCGGAGGGCATCACCGTGGCTCAGGTCATCGAGGCGGTGAACGAGTCCGTGGACACCACCCGCTGCGGCGGACTCTCGGACTGCCAGCAAGGCGACACCTGCCTGACCCACCATTTGTGGTGCGAGCTCTCAGAGCACATCCACGGCTTCCTCAAGGAGGTCACCCTGGCCCAGCTGGCCGAGCGCGGGGAGATCCAGGCCATCGCCAGCCGCCAGCGCGGCCGCTGGAACGAGGGCATCCTGGCTTCCACCAGCTGAGCCGGCGGCTCCGATACCTGAGCCCACCATCCCGATTTGACGATCAGAACAGCGAACCCATGAGCGCACCCGTCTACCTCGATTACGCCGCCACCACCCCCGTCGACCCGCGGGTGGCGGAGGTCATGAGCCACCACCTGACCCTCGACGGCATCTTTGCCAACCCCGCCTCGCGCAGCCACATGCTCGGCTGGCAGGCAGAACAGGTCGTGGAGAGCGCCCGCCGCCAAGTCGCCGACCTGATCGCCGCAGACCCCCGTGAGATCGTCTGGACCAGCGGCGCCACCGAGGCCGACAACCTGGCGCTGACTGGCTTCATGCGCGCCAACCGGGCACGTGGGCGCCATCTGGTAACCTCCATCATCGAGCACAAGGCGGTGGTC
The DNA here is from genome assembly GCF_004361885.1 of Halomonas ventosae. Lineage (GTDB taxonomy): Bacteria > Pseudomonadota > Gammaproteobacteria > Pseudomonadales > Halomonadaceae > Halomonas > Halomonas ventosae_C. The sequence continues at coordinate 27,058 of NZ_SNWH01000007.1, read as the reverse complement.
GACACCGCCGCGGCACTCGAGGACGAGGGCTTCGAGGTGACCTGGCTGACGCCGGACCGCGACGGGCGGATCAGCCCGGCACAGCTGCGTGAGGCGATGCGCGAGGACACCGTGCTGGTGTCGCTGATGGCCGTGCATAACGAGCTTGGGGTCATCCACGACCTAGCGGCGCTGGCAGAGGTCACCCATGCCGGTGGAGCGGTCTTCCACGTGGATGCCGCCCAGGCGGTGGGGCGTATCCCGCTGGACGTCGGCCGGCTGGGCATCGACCTGATGTCGCTCTCCGGTCACAAGGTGTATGGCCCCAAGGGCATCGGCGCTCTCTACGTGCGGCGCAGCCCCGACATCCGCCTGCAGGCGCTGATCCACGGCGGCGGCCATGAGCGCGGCATGCGCTCGGGCACCCTGGCCACCCACCAGATCGCCGGCATGGGCCAGGCCTTCACCATCGCCGCTGCCGAGGGCGAAGCCGATCAGGCGCGCATCACCGCGCTGCGCGACCGCCTGCTCGAGGGCATTGCCGATATCCACGGCATTCACCGCAACACCGCGGTCGAGGTGGCGGTGCCCAACATCCTCAACCTGGCCTTCGCAGGCGTGGAGGGCGAATCGCTGCTGATGGCGCTGCGCGATATCGCGCTCTCCACCGGCTCGGCCTGCAACTCGGCAAGCGTCGAGCCCTCCTATGTGCTGAAGGGCATCGGCCTGTCACGCTCGCTGGCCCTGGCCTCGCTGCGCTTCAGCTTCGGCCGCTTCACCACCCAGGATGACATCAACCGCACACTGGATAGCCTGCGACACGCCCTCAACGGGCTGCCTCGCCGGGCGGTCTAATCCCACCACGTTAGGAGAGAGACCATGGCACACCTTTCGATCACCACTGCCGCCGCCGAGCAGATCCACCGGGTGCTCGACGAGCGGGGCCACGGGCTTGGCCTGCGCGTCTCAGTCAAGCCCAGCGGCTGTTCCGGCTACAGCTACGTGCTTAACTTCGCCGACGAGGCGGCCAACGACGACGTGACCTTCGAGGAGCACGGCGTCACGGTCTACGTCGCCCCCGAGGCCCTGGAGATGCTCGATGGCAGCGAGGTCGACTATGTCTCGGAAGGCCTCAACCGCTTCTTCCGCTTCAACAACCCCAACGTCAAGGACCAGTGCGGTTGCGGCGAGAGCTTCAGCGTCTGACGAATGAGCTTCAGCGTCTGAACGATTGTTCAACGCCAGCACGCAGCGTTATACTCCTCGCCCCGACGGCGCTCGCTGCAAGACCGCCGGCCATATCATCCGATCCGCCGCGCCGCCCTCTCCCCTGCGGAGCCAGAGGCGACGCGGCGCTATCCATCGCCACTGCATCCATCCATCACCACATCATTGACCAACCAAGCGGAGACACGCCCTCATGGCCAACCAGCGCACCCTGTCCATCATCAAGCCCGATGCCGTCGCCAAGAACGTGATCGGCGAGATCGAAAGCCGCTTCGAGAAGGAAGGCCTGAAGATCGTGGCGGCCAGGATGCTCCAGCTCTCCGAGGAGAAGGCCGGTGGCTTCTATGCCGAGCACAAGGAGCGCCCCTTCTTCAAGGATCTGGTTGGCTTCATGACTTCCGGCCCAGTGGTCGTGCAGGTGCTCGAGGGCGAGGACGCCATCGCCAAGAACCGTGACCTGATGGGCGCCACCAACCCCAAGGAAGCGGTGCCGGGCACCATCCGTGCCGATTTCGCCGAGAGCATCGATGCCAACGCGGTGCATGGCTCCGACTCCCCGGAGTCCGCCGAGCGTGAGATCGCTTATTTCTTCGAAGCGAACGAGATATTCCCGCGCTGACCGCCATGACCGCCACCACTGCTCCCCGTCTCACCAACCTGCTCGGCATGAAGCGCGAGGAGATGGAAGCCTTCTTCCTCTCCATCGGCGAGAAGAAGTTTCGCGCCGCCCAGGTGATGAAGTGGATCCACATCGAGGGCTGCGATGACTTCGCCGCCATGACCAACCTCTCCAAGGCGCTGCGCTCGCGCCTGGCCGAGGTTGCCGAAATCCGCGGCCCGGGCGTGGTCTACGAGGGCACCTCCAGCGACGGCACCCGCAAGTGGGTGCTCGAGGTGGAGGATGGCAGCTATGTCGAGACGGTGTTGATCCCCGCCGACAACGGCAGGCGTCGTACCCTGTGCGTCTCCTCCCAGGTCGGTTGCTCGCTGGATTGCAGCTTCTGCTCCACCGGCAAGCAGGGCTTTCAGCGCAATCTCACCGCCGCCGAGATCATCGGCCAGGTGTGGGTGGCCCAGCGCAGCGTGGGCCCGCGCCGCGACACCGCCCATCGCCCCGTCACCAACGTGGTGATGATGGGCATGGGCGAGCCGCTACTCAACTATGACAACGTCGTCCCAGCGATGAAGCTGATGCTCGACGATGACGGCTATGGCCTCTCCAAGCGTCGTGTCACGCTCTCCACCTCCGGTGTGGTGCCGATGATCGACCGGCTTGGCGACGAGCTCGACGTGAGCCTGGCCATCTCGCTGCATGCCGCCAACGATGCACTGCGCAACGAGCTGGTACCGCTCAACCGCAAGTACAACATCCGTAGCCTGCTCGATGCCTGCCACCGCTACCTGGCCAAGTGCCAGGACACGCGGATGGTGACCATCGAGTACACGGTGATCAAGGACATCAACGACCAGCAGGAGCATGCCGAGCAACTCGCCGTCCTGCTCGAGGAGCTGCCGTGCAAGATCAACCTGATCCCATTCAATCCCTTCCCGCACTCGGGTTACGAGAAGCCCTCGCGCAATCAGGTGGTGCGCTTCCAGCAGTGGCTCTATGAGCTGGGCTACACAGCACCAATCCGCACCACCCGTGGCGATGACATCGATGCCGCCTGCGGCCAACTGGTGGGCCGGGTCAAGGACCGCACCAAGCGCCACGAGCGCTATATCCAGTCCATCCAGATCGACGCCGACTGAGCCGGGGTTACCTTGACTTCAAGCGGGCTCGGCGCTTTGATGGACAGGCCTTTTTTACCGTCGGCCGCGTGGTGAAAGCCACCCGCGGCCAGCGGTTCCTTGTCCCCTTGGAGAGGATGCCATGACCCGTCGCCCACGCATGACCGGCATGAGGCTGATACCTGCCGCCACCATGCTGTTGGGCTCGCTGTGGCTGTCCGGTTGCGCCACCCAGACCAGCCTCTCCGGGGGAAGTGACAAGGAGGCCGCCGAGGCTTATACCCGACTCGGCATCGCCTATCTCGAGCGCGACAACCTATCGCGCGCCATGAATGCCCTGGGCCGCGCCCTGGAAATGAACCCGCGTGATGCCCAGGCGCTGCAGGCCATGGCCATGGTCCATCAGCGCCAGGGGGGGGCCAGGCTTGCCGACGCGACTTTCCGTCGTGCCATCGAGGCCGACCCCTCGCTCACCCGGGCACGCAACAACTATGCCGCGTTCCTGTATGATCAAGGCCGCCTAGAAGAGGCCTGCGAACAGCTCGAGCAGGCCTCCCGCGATACCCAGTACGACAGCCGAGCCCAGCTGTTCGCCAATCTCGGCCAGTGCCGGCTCGAGATGGGCAATGTCAAGGCCGCTCGCAAGAGCCTGGCCCGCGCTCAAGCTATCGATCCGCGGCGCCCGCGCAGTTACCTGCTGCTGGCCCAGCTCGAGTACACCCAAGGCAACCTGGTGCGCGCCGAACAGCAGCTCGAAACCTACATGCGCCTGGCCGGTCCACGAGCCGAGGCCCTGCGCCTGGCCCGCGACATTGCCCAACGCCGCGGTGATGCCGCCAGCGCCAGCTTCTATGCCGACCTGCTGGAGTGATGCCGTGCCAGGCCCTGACCACCGTTTACTGATGAAGGATGCTCAGCCATGAGCGACACTCACACCGATGATGCCGTCGAGAGCGTATCTCGCCAGGCGTCTCCTGGCGAGATGCTACGTCGCGAACGCGAGGCCCAGGGCCTCGACCGCGAAGAGGTTGCCGCCGCCCTCAACCTGCGCGTGGCGGTGATTGAGGGGCTGGAGGCCGACAGCTACGAAGAAGTGCCCGTGGCGGCCTATCGCCGTGGTTACCTGCGCAGCTACGCCCACCTGCTGGGCATCGACGAGCGCCCCGTGCTGGAATCCTACAAGGCGCGCTTCGCCAGCCAGGAGAGCGAACACCGCATCACCCCGGTGCAGATCACCCGCCCACCCTCGCGCCTGGGCGCCTGGCTGTTCCGCCTGGTCACCCTGCTGGTGATCGCCGGTCTGATCGGGCTGACGCTGATGTGGTGGCAGAGCCGCGGCGGCAGCCAGCCGCCCGCTCCCGGCGACACCGGGCCGGTGTCGGTGGATAGCCTGGATGGCAGCACCGCCGTCACCGAGGACACCCGCGGCGAGACCGACCTGCCGCCGCTGCCCGAGCCAGACAGCGACCTTGGCCTGGTCGAAAACACTTCGCCCAGCGATGCCCCTGCCGGGGCACCGGGTGCTGCCGAGCCGGCGATGTCGACCGACGCGGCGGCTTCGTCGGCAGAGGCGCCGGCACCCGACGATAGCGTCGCCGACAACAATGGCATCGCCAACAATGCCAACAATGGCGGAGCAGCCGGGGAGGCCGAGCCCGAAACGACAGCCGAGCCCGCAGCCGAGGCTACGGCTGCCGATAGGCGAGTGCTGGAGCTGACCTTCAACGAACAGTCCTGGACCGAGATCTTCGATGCCAGCAACCAGCGGGTCTTCGTCGGCCTTCAGGAGCCCGGCACCACGGCGCGTGTCGAGGGCGAACCGCCGTTCCGCCTGACCGTGGGCAATGCCACCGGCGTCGAGCTGGTGTGGGGCGGCAAGCCGGTAGACCTGCAAGCCCGCGCCGGGGCCAATAACGTCGCCCGCTTCACTCTGGGAGAATGAGTCCGTCGCCATGCACGCACAATCCCCCATCATTCGTCGCACGTCACGCCAGATCCATGTCGGCAACGTACCGGTCGGGGGCGATGCTCCCATCTCCGTGCAGAGTATGACCAATACCGACACCCTGGACGTAACCGCCACCGTGGCACAGATCCGCCAGCTCGAGGCCGCCGGCGCCGACATCGTGCGCGTTTCGGTGCCCGACATGGACGCCGCGGAGGCGTTCGGACGCATCAAGCGCGAGGTCGAGGTCGCGCTGGTGGCCGATATTCACTTCGACTACAAGATTGCCCTGCGCGTCGCCGAACTGGGCGTCGACTGCCTGCGCATCAATCCCGGCAACATCGGCAAGGAAGATCGCGTGCGCGCCGTGGTCTCAGCCGCCCGCGACAACGGCATCCCGATCCGCATCGGCGTCAACGCCGGCTCCCTGGAGAAGGACCTGCAAAAGAAGTACGGCGAGCCGACTCCCGCGGCCCTGGTCGAGTCGGCGATGCGCCACATCGATCACCTCGACCGCCTCGACTTCCCCGACTTCAAGGTCAGCGTCAAGGCCTCCGATGTGTTCATGGCCGTGGCTGCCTACCGCGACCTGGCCACGCGCATCGAGCAGCCATTGCACCTGGGCATCACCGAGGCCGGCGGGCTGCGCTCGGGGACCGTCAAGTCCTCCATCGGGTTGGGCATGCTGCTGATGGACGGCATCGGCGACACCATCCGCGTGTCCCTGGCCGCCGACCCGGTCGAGGAGATCAAGGTCGGCTACGACATGCTCAAGAGCCTGCGCCTGCGCAGCAAGGGCATCAATTTCATTGCCTGCCCGAGCTGCTCGCGCCAGAACTTCGACGTCATCGCCACCATGAACGCGCTCGAGGAGCGCCTGGAGGACGTCATGACGCCGCTGGATGTCTCGGTTATCGGCTGCGTGGTCAACGGCCCGGGCGAAGCAAAGGAGAGCGATATCGGCCTCACCGGCGGCAGCCCTGCCAACCTCGTCTACATCGACGGCAAACCGGCAAGCAAGCTGCGCAACGACCACCTGGTGGATGATCTGGAACGACTGATCCGCGGCAAGGTGCGCCAGAAGCAGCAGGCCGAACAGGATGTCATCGCCCGGGGCGCCTGACCCCGGGTGGCGTCCGGCGAATAGACCGGCGAGCAGACAAGGAGCCAGCATTGAGCACGTCCCAAGCGAGTCAGAAAGAGCCAAGCAAGAAGAAGATCCAGGCCATCCGCGGCATGAACGACCTGCTACCGAACCAGTCGGCGCTGTGGCAGTACGTTGAGGGCCAGGTCCAGGCATTGATGCGCCGCTATGGCTACGCCGAGATCCGCACGCCCATCATCGAGCAGACAGCGCTGTTCAAGCGCTCCATCGGCGAGGTCACCGATATCGTCGAAAAGGAGATGTATACCTTCGATGACCGCAACGGCGACAGCCTGACCCTGCGCCCGGAAGGCACGGCCAGCTGCGTGCGCGCCGCCATGGAGCACGGCCTGCTGCACAACCAGACCCAACGCCTCTGGTACCAGGGACCGATGTTTCGCCACGAGCGCCCCCAGAAGGGCCGTTACCGCCAGTTCCATCAGGTCGGCGTGGAGGCTTTCGGCCTCGCGGGGCCAGACATCGACGCCGAGACGATCCTGCTCTCGGCCCGCCTGTGGAAGGCGCTGGGCCTGTACCAGCACGTCTCCCTGGAGCTCAACTCGCTGGGCTCCGCCGAGGCCCGTGCCGCCTACCGCGACACCCTAGTGGCCTACTTCGAGGCCCACTACGAAACGCTCGACGAAGACTCCCGTCGGCGCCTGACCAGCAATCCGATGCGCATCCTCGACTCCAAGAATCCCGCCATGTCGGAGATACTCGACGCCGCGCCGCGGCTGATGGACCACCTGGATGACGCCTCCCGCACCCACTTCGAGCAGCTCTGCGCGCTGCTCGACGCTGCCGGCATCGACTACGTGATCAATCCGCGGCTGGTGCGCGGCCTGGACTACTACGGGCGTACCGTCTTCGAGTGGACCACCACGGCACTCGGCAGCCAGGGCACGGTGTGCGCCGGCGGCCGCTACGATGGCCTGGTGGAGCAGCTCGGCGGCAAGCCGACCCCGGCAGTGGGCTTCGCGCTGGGTCTCGAGCGGCTGGTGCTGCTGCTCGAGACCCTGGCGCTGGTGCCCGACAGCGCCCGTGACGAGCTGGACGTCTACCTGCTGCCCATGGACGAATCGGCCACCACCCCCGCCCTGCTGCTCGGCGAGCGCCTGCGCGAGGCACTGCCGGCGCTACGCGTGCAGTTGCACTGCGGCGGTGGCAGCTTCAAGAGCCGCATCAAGAAGGCCGATCGCAGCGGCGCCCGTCTGGCTCTGCTGCTCGGCGAGGACGAGCTCGCAGAGGGCAACGTGACCCTGAAGTTCCTGCGCGAGGCGCGCGAGCAGCAGCGCCTCCCCCAGGCCGGGCTCGTCGAGCACCTGACCCCCCTGCTGAAAGGCGAACCCTTCGCCTGACGGACACCTGCATCAGAGGAGACCGCCCGTGGCGGAGCTGAGAACCGAGGAAGAACAGCTTGAGGCCATCAAGCGCTGGTGGAAGCAGAACGGCACCTCGCTGATCGCCGGCGTAGTCATCGCCGCGGCCGGCGTGTTCGGCTGGAACACCTGGCAGGACTACCAGGCGAGCAAGGCCGAGGCCGCCTCCCTGCGCTACCAGCAGCTGCTCGACCTCGCCGGCCGGAATGGCCTGGATGAGCCGGCCCGACAGCGGGCCAACGAACTGGTCGGCGAGATCACCGACGAACACGCCAAGACCCTCTACGCCGATCTGGCACGCCTGCTCGACGCCCGCCTGGCCATCGACGCAGGCGACCGTGAGCGGGCGCGGGCCGCCCTCGAGACGGTGGTGGAGGAGAGCAAGCGTGGCTATCTCAAAGGGCTGGCGCGCCTGCGGCTGGCCCGCCTGCAGCTCGCTGCCGGCAATGCCGAGACGGCCCTGGCCACCCTGGAGGGCGTGCCCGAGAGCCTAGCGGTTCTGCGCGCCGACGTCCGCGGCGATGCCCAGCATGCCCTGGGGCACGTTGAGCTGGCGCGCGAGGCGTGGCACCACGCGTTGACGCTTGCCGAGCAACGTGACCAGCCATTGTACGGCGTCCAGCTCAAGCTGGACGATCTGGGCACCGAGGAGGCCATGCTATGAGACCCACCCTGCTGATTGCCGCCACTACTACCGCGCTGGCTCTGCTGGCCGGCTGCGCCAGCAAGCCCCAGCCCGAATACGCCCCGCGGGAACTGCAATCCCTGAATGCCACCACCGAGCTTAAGACTCTGTGGCGCGAGCGCATCGGCAAGGGGCTGGGCGAGGCCGGCTACCCCGTGGAACCGGCCCAGGATGGCGACACCCTATTCGCCGCCGACGGCCGCGGCCTGGTGGAAGCGCTGGATGCGGACAGCGGCGAAACCCGCTGGGCGGTCGAGCTCGACACGCCGGTCTCCAGCGGCCTGACCGCCGTTGCTGGCAGCCTCTACCTGGCTACCCGCAACGGCGAGGTGCTGTCCCTGGACCAGACCGATGGCGAGATCCAGTGGCGCACACAGGTTACCAGCGAGGTGCTGGCGGCGCCCCAGGCCAACCAGCAGCTGCTGGTCGTCCAGGCCGTGGATGGACGCATCACCGCCCTGGATCGCCAAAGCGGCGACGAGCGTTGGGTCTACAGCGGTCCGCGCCCCTCGCTGACCCTACGCGGCACCGGCACGCCCACGGTGATCGACCCGGTCACCTTCGCCGGTTTCGCCAACGGCCGGCTGGTGACGCTGGACAACCGCAGCGGCCAGCCGCTCTGGGAGCGCCGCATCGCCATTCCCCAGGGGCGCAGCGAGATCGACCGCCTGGTCGACCTGGCCGGCCAGCCGGTGCTTACCCAGGACGGCCGGCTCTTTGTGACCAGCTACAACGGCCGCCTGGCCGCCCTCGACGCGCCCTCCGGCGAAATACAGTGGGCCCGCGAGCTCTCCAGCTACCATACCCCGATCCTGGTGGGAAATGTCCTGTTCGTGGTCGACGAGGCCAGCCACGTCATCGCCGTGGATGCCGGGTCCGGCAACGAGCTCTGGCGCAACGAGACGCTGGAGGGCCGCTCGCTCACCGCGCCGGCCTACGCCACCGACCATCTGGTGGTGGGCGACGCCGAGGGCTATCTGCACCTGATCGACGCCCGTGAGGGTAATGTTGTCGGACGCACCCACGTCGACGGCTCGGGGATCGGCGTGCGCCCGCTCACCGACCGCCGGCGCATCTATGCGCTGGCTAACGATGGCACCCTGGAAGCCCTGGAGCTGCGTCCATGACGCCGGTGATCGCCCTGGTCGGCCGCCCCAACGTCGGCAAGTCGACGCTCTTCAATCGGCTAACCCGCTCACGGGACGCTCTGGTGGCCGACTTCCCCGGGCTGACCCGCGACCGCAAGTACGGCAACGGCATGCTCGGCGACAAGGCCTATACGGTGATCGATACCGGTGGCATCAGCGGTGACGAGGAGGGCATCGACGCCGCCATGGCCGAGCAGTCACTGGTGGCCATCGACGAGGCCGACATCGTGCTGTTCCTGGTCGACGCCCGCGCCGGCCTCAACGTCGCCGACGAGGCCATCGCCAACCACCTGCGGGTCAACCAGAAAAAGACCTGGCTTGTGGTCAACAAGGTCGATGGCCTGGAGGAGCACAGCGCCATGGCCGAATTCTGGCAGCTGGGGCTTGGCGACCCGCATCCCATCGCCGCGGCCCATGGGCGCAACGTCACCACCTTGATCGAAGCGGTGCTCGAGCCGTTTGCCGCACGCGACGAGAGCATCCCCGCGGACACCGGCACCAGGGGCATCCGTATCGGCGTGATCGGCCGCCCCAACGTGGGCAAGTCGACCCTGGTCAACCGCATGCTCGGCGAGCAGCGGGTGGTGGTCTTCGACGAAGCCGGCACCACCCGCGACGCCATCGAGATCCCCTTCGAGCGGCGCGGCAAACCCTATGTGCTGGTGGATACCGCCGGGGTCAGGCGGCGCAAGAATGTCAGCGAGATCGCCGAGAAGTTCTCGATCATCAAGACCCTGGAGGCGATCAAGGAGTGCCACGTGGCCATCGTGGTGCTCGACGCCCGCAGCGGCCTGGTGGAACAGGATCTGCACCTGCTCGACTATGTGCTGACCAGCGGCCGCGCCCTGGTGCTGGCGGTCAACAAGTGGGACGGCCTGGAACACGAGGCCAAGGAGAGCATGCGCGCCGAGATCAGGCGACGCCTGGGCTTTGCCGACTATGCGGACCTGCACTTTATCTCAGCGCTGCATGGCACCGGGGTGGGGGATCTCTATCCCTCGCTGGAGCGCGCCTTCGCCTCGGCCAATGCCCACTGGTCCACCCACCGCCTGACCAGCATTCTTCAGGATGCCGTGGAAGCCCACCAGCCACCGCTGGTACACGGACGACGCATCAAGCTGCGCATGGCCCACCAGGGCGGCAGCAACCCGCCGATCATCGTCGTCCATGGCAACCAGACCGACGCGCTGCCGGAGGCCTACAAGCGCTATCTGACCAATACCTTCCGCAAGGTGCTCAAGGTGCGCGGAACGCCCATGCGCTTCGAATTCCGCTCGGGCAAGAACCCCTACGACAACATGGCCGATGCCAGCGACAGGGAGAAGGCCAAGAAGCGGGAACTGGGACGCACCAAGGAGGCACGCAAGAGCCGCCGCTAGGCGACTGACTTGATCAACCCTTGGGGCTATCCCGACGACAGGCTTTTGCCTACTTCCCCTGTAGGCGGCGCTTGCCGACCCACTGGGTAGCGAACTGCCAGGCACCGCGGCCGCTGCGCCCACCGCGCAGGGTGGCGAAACGGATCGCCTCGGCCCGCGCCTCGGCGTTCCAGTCTTCGCGACGGCCCAGCTGGGTGACCCAGTGGCAGCAGGCCTCTAGGTAAACGTCCTGGCTGAAGGGGTGAAAGCCCAGCCACAGGCCGAAGCGATCGGAGAGCGAGATCTTCTCTTCCACGGCATCGCCGTGGTGAAGCTCATCGCCCACCAGCCGCGAGCCCTCGTTGTCGTTCATCGACTCGGGCAACAGATGGCGGCGGTTGGAGGTGGCGTAGAGCAGCACGTTGGGCGGCGGACCGGTCAGGGCGCCATCCAGCACGCTCTTCAGCGCCTTATAGGCATCATCATGGCCCTCGAAGGAGAGATCGTCGCAGTAGACCACGAAACGCTGCGGCTGGTGGCGCAACTGCTCTACCAGCATCGGCAGCGCTGCAAGATCGTGGCGGTCCACCTGCACCAGGCGCAGGCCCTCGGCGGACAGGCTGTTGAGCAAAGCACGAATCAGCGACGACTTGCCGCTGCCCCGCGAGCCCCACAGCAGGGCATGGTTGGCGGGATGGCCCTGCAGGAAGGCGCGGGTGTTGTCGACCAGCGCCAGCTTCTGGCGTTCGATGCCCAGCAGGTCATCGAGTGCCAGGGCGTCACGGGGCGGCACTGGCAGCAGCCGCCCCCCCAGGGCATGGCGCTGCCAGAGGGCGGCCACATCCCGCGACCAATCCACCTCCACCGAGGGTGGCGGCAGCCAGTGCTCGAGGTGATCCAGCAACGTGAGCAAACGACGCGATAGCTCGGCGTCCATGGGGTTTCCTCCCTGTGTGCAGGTTTGCCGGTTGACCTCACCGACGTTCGGGGTATCTTGTGGCGAACCTCGACGCCCCGTCCAGAGTCTCGCTGATCTGGCATCGATAGGAGCTCACCATGCGTTTGACCCGTTACCTTGCCGCTGGCGCCCTAAGCGTCAGCCTCGCCGCCTGCTCCACCTCGCCTACCGGGCGCCCGCAACTCATGTTGATGTCCGACGCCCAGCTCGACCAGATGGGTGCCCAGGCTTTCGCCCAGTACCAGCAGGAGCTGCCCACTGTGGGTGGCGCCCCGCTGCGCTACGTGCAGTGCGTGACCCAGGCCGTGGTTCGCGTCCTGCCCGAGCGGGAGCGCAACCAGAACTGGCAGGTCGAGGTGTTCGCCTCCGAGCAGGCCAACGCCTTCGCCCTGCCCGGCGGCTACGTGGGCATCAACACCGGCCTGCTCAGGGTGGCGCAGAACCAGGACCAGCTCGCCGCGGTGATCGGCCACGAGATCGCCCATGTGCTGGCCCGCCATGCCAACGAGCGCGCCTCCACCCAGACCGCCACCGAGTTCGGCCTGTCGGCGATCTCGTCGGCTGCCGGCATGCAGGGCCCTGCGGGCGATACCATGATGGCGGCGCTGGGCATGGGGGCCCAGTATGGCATCCTGTTGCCTTTCTCGCGCAGCCACGAAAGCGAGGCCGACATCCTGGGCCTGAACCTGATGGCCGACGCCGGCTTCGACCCGCGCGCCAGCATCGCGCTGTGGAACAACATGAGTGCCGCCGGCGGCGCCCAGCCCCCCGTCTGGATGTCCACCCACCCCAGCCACGGCCAGCGCATCGACGGCCTGGAAGCGGCCATGGACGAGGCCATGGCTCGCTATGAGCGGGCCCACCGCGCTGGACGCACCCCCCACTGCCCGCGCCCCTGAAGGAATGCTCGACGCCATGCTGAAGATCGGATTGCTGCTGCTGGTTGCCCCCATCCTAGTGCTGATGGGAGCCTACTTCATGGAACTGGGTGACGTGCGCGACTGCTTGCTCGTCCAGGAGGGGCACTGGGACTACCGGGCCGGCATCTGCCGCGACACCGTTCAGCCGTTCGTGCCCTGGAGCGAACGCCATCCCTGGATGGTCAACGGCGGCATGCTGACCTCGCTGGCCGGCGTGGCGCTATGCATGGTGGGGCTTTACGTCAAGAGACGCTGAGGGCTCTATGTGAAACGCCGCTAAGGGCTCTACGTCAAGAGATGCTGACAGCGACGCCAAAGTCACAGCGTCCGCCTGAGTGCCTCGCGTACCGGGCCGGTATCGGGGCGCCTGCCGCGCCACTGGAAGAACGATTCCGCCGCTTGCTCGACCAGCATGCCCAGCCCGTCGATGGTGGCCGCGCCGCGCTCGGCGGCCCAGCGCAGGAAGAGCGTGGGCTCGCTGGCGTACATCATGTCGTAGGCGATGCCGCCGTCGTTGAACAGCGCCTCGGGAAGCGGCGGCAGGTCACCGGCAAGGCTCGCGCTGGTGCCGTTGATTATCAGCTCATAGGGCCCTTCCACCGCCTCGAAGCCACCGCCGGCGATCGTACCCAGTTCGCAAAAGTCAGCGGCCAGCGCCTCGGCCTTGGCCGCGGTGCGATTGGCCACGAAGAGGCTCACCGGCTCCTCGGACAGTAGCGGTTCTAGCACGCCGCGCACCGCCCCCCCGGCGCCCAGCACCAGGATGCGGGCCCCGGTCAATTCCACGCCATGGCGCTTCAGATCGCGCACTAGACCGACCCCGTCAGTGGTATCGCCGTATGTCAGGGCGTTACCGCCGAGAATCAGGGTGTTCACCGCCCCGGCTCGACGCGCGCGTTCGCTGAGCGTGTCGCAGAGCTCGAAGGCCGCCTCCTTGAAGGGGACGGTGACGTTGGCCCCGCGGCCGCCCTCAGCCACGAAGCGCCGCCAGGCACCCGCAAAGTCATCCAGCGGCGCCTCGATGGCGGTGTACTCGATGTTATCGCCGGTCTGCGCGGCGAAGGCGGCGTGGATGGCCGGCGACTTCGAATGGCCAACCGGGTGGCCGAAGACGCAGTAGCGATCGGTCATGCTTCGTTCTCCTCGTGCGGCTCGCCGAGCCAGTCGCGGGGCCGCAGATAATCCCGGTAGAGGGCCTCCTCGAGGCTACCCGGCTCGGGGTGCCAGTCATACTCCCAGCGCGCCAGCGGCGGCAGCGACATCAGGATCGACTCGGTACGCCCGCCGCTCTGCAGTCCGAACAAGGTGCCGCGGTCCCAGACCAGGTTGAACTCCACGTAGCGCCCGCGGCGGTAGAGCTGGAAGTTGCGCTCGCGCTCACCGAAGGGTGTATCACGACGGCGGCGCACAATGGGCAGGTACGCCTCAAGAAAGGCGTCGCCCACCGCGCGCTGGAAGGCAAAGCACTCAGCGAAGCTGCCCGCGTTGAGGTCGTCGAAGAACAGCCCGCCGACGCCACGGGTCTCGTCGCGATGCTTGAGATAGAAGTAATCGTCGCACCAGGCCTTGTAGCGGGGATAGACCTCGTCGCCGAAAGGCGCACAGGCGTCGCGCGCCACCCGGTGCCAGTGCACTACATCCTCGAGCACGGGGTAGTAGGGCGTCAGGTCGAAGCCGCCACCGAACCACCACACCGGCGCCTCACCGGTCTTCTCGGCGATCAGGAAGCGCACGTTGCCATGGCTGGTGGGCACATGGGGGTTCTTCGGATGCAGCACCCAGGAGACGCCTAGCGCATGGAAGCTGCGTCCGGCGAGCTCCGGCCGCGCCTGGGTAGATGAGGGCGGTAGGCGGGCACCGAACACATGCGAGAAGTTGACGCCACCCTTCTCGAAGAGCTGGCCATCCTCGATCACCCGCGAGCGGCCACCGCCCCCCTCCGGCCGCTGCCAGGCATCCTCACGGAAGTCCTTGCCGTCCTCACCGGCCAGCGAGGCGCAGAGGCGCTCCTGGAGATCGAGCAGGTAGCACTTGACGTCATCGAGATGGGCGTGGGCCAACGGAGCCTCCTGAGCGGGATAGAGAATGGACTGGAAAAGGATGGATGAGAAAGGTGTTGGGTCACGAACGCAGCACCCGGCCACTGACCAGGTCACGGATGCTGCTGGGGCGTTCGAGGCCACCCAGCGGGCCGTCCAACACCGCGTCGAGCGCGTCGCCGAAGACGGCCCTGACCTCGCCGGCACTCATCGCCGGCGGCTCGCCGGCGCGGTTGGCTGAGGTCGAGACCAGCGGCCCGCCGAAGGCCTCGCACAGCGCCACGACCAATGGGTGGGCACTGACCCGCATCGCCACCCGGTCATGGTTGCCACGCACCAGGGCGCGGGAGCGGCCATTGTCGGGCACCAGCCAGGTGGTCGGCCCCGGCCAGCTCGCCACCAGCGGAGCCTGACGCTCGAGGGGCAGCCCCTCCAACCAGGGCGCGAACTGCGCGATACTGGCCGCCACCAGGATCACGCCCTTGGCCGGATCGCGCGCCTTGAGGCGCAGCAGGCGGCTAAGGGCCGCCTCGTCGTCGGGGTCGCACCCCAGCCCCCAGACGGCCTCGGTAGGGTAGGCGATCACGCCACCGGCACGCAGGGCCGTGATGGCCTCATCGAGAGCGTTGGCCTCGGTCATGGGTCTCCTTGCCGGGTGTCGACTGGCCGGATGGCGACATCAGAGGGCATATCCTATCACGCCCCTGATCGAGTCGGCAGGCGCACCCAGCCCCCAGCGGCTTGGGTCACCGCCCCCTCCAGCTCCAGTTCGAGCAGGCCGCGCTGGCAGTCGGCAACGCCGCGGCCGGTGAGCGTCACCAGGGCATCCACCGGCGTGGGCGTGTCGCTCAGCCAGCGCAGCAGCGAATTCTCCGCGGCCTCGGTCGGCTCGGGCGCTGAAGAAACCGCAGCGGGGGCGCTGACCACCGCCCACTGGCTGAGCTCGGCGAGGATGTCGTCCAGCTCGCGAACCAGCACCGCGCCGTCACGAATCAGCTGCAGGCAGCCTCGCGCCATGGGGTTGTGGATCGAGCCGGGCAGGGCGAAGACCTCGCGGTTCTGCTCGAGGGCCAGCCGGGCGCTGACCAGCGAACCGCTCTTCTCGGCGGCTTCCACCACTAGCACGCCCAACGAGAGGCCGGTGACGATGCGATTGCGGCGCGGAAAGAAGCCGGCCCGGGCCCGAGTGCCCGGGGGATGTTCGGAGAGCAGCAATCCGCCGCTCTCCTGCAGGCGCCGATAAAGGCGGTGATGACGCGGCGGATAGATGACATCCACCCCGCAGCCGAGTACTGCCACGCTCGTCCCACCGGCATCGAGTGCCGCCTGCTGGGCGGCGGCATCAATGCCCAGAGCCATGCCGCTGACCACGCACCAGCCGCGCGCAGCCAGCTCCCGGGCGAAGCCGGCGGCATTGGTGAGCCCCTCGCGGGTCGGCCGCCGAGAGCCGACCATCGCCAGCCGGGGCGGACCGAGGGCCTCGAGATCGCCGAGTGCCCAGAGCACCGGCGGAGGATCGGCTATCTGCCCGAGCAGCCTCGGCCAAGCGGGATGGTCGGGATGGATCAGGTGACGGCCGGGCTCGGCGGCGAGCCAGGCCTCGTCGGCGTCCAGCTCGGCGCTGAGGGGGCTGCGGTCGGGATGGTCGAGCCACAGCCGCAGGGCCATGGCCGCCTCGCGCGGCAGCACGGCCAGCCAGCCGTCAGGCCAGTCCGGCCGCTCCGCCACCCATTTGGCCAGACGCGCAGCGCCCATACCGGGCAATCGGGCCAGTGCCAGCCATTCCCGCGTCTGCATGTTAACGCCGGCTATCACAGTGCCGTATCCAGCAGGCGTTGCGGGCTGTGGATGCGATCGCCCACCGAGAGCATGCGGCTAGCCTCCATCACCAGGGCGTAGCTCACCTTCGCGTAGGGGCGGAAGACCATCACCAGGCCGGCCTCCTCGCCAGGCAGGCGCAACGCCTCGCTGGTGCGCGGGTCACTGACCCGCTCGCCACGCTGCTCGACCATCAGCACATGGCCCGCCTCGAGGCCATCGCGCCGACCACGGTCCAGCGCCACCACCTGCAGGCGGCCGATAAAGCGCACCCCCCCAGGCACCGCCAGGATTCGCCCGTCGATTTCCCGCTCGGGAGCGCGGGGCAGGAACTCGGTGACCAGCTGGCGCTCCTCGAGGGGTAGCACGATGTCGTCGTTGCGCACTTCCTGGCGAGAGGAGGTCACCTCCATCACCGCGATGTCATCCTCCTGGCGCAGGCGGCGTGCCTGGCCGACGCTCTCCAGTTCGAGCGCCAGCGCTTCGCCGCTGGCGCTGTCGACATAGCGCTCCCCCACCCGATAGAGGCCGAAGCGGCCATCGCCTTCGACCCGCCCGCGGGCATAGAAGCGATCGCCGCTGCCACTGATCAGGCGGCCGTCATCACCGGCCACCACATAGGCCAGCTCGTCGAGTGTCTCGGCATCGTCGACGACGCGGTGGTCGCGCAGGAATTGGCGTGCGCCATCCAGCGGTATCGGCTCGATGGCCTCGCGGCGGGGTATGCTCCGCATCTCCGGCGAGAGCCGCACGATGCCCTGGCCACGCTCAAGGCCGAGACAGGGGCGCCCGTTGCACTCATCGAGGTAGACGACGTCGCCGGGATAGATCAGGTGTGGATTGTCGATCTGCGCATTGACCTGCCACACGTCGGGCCACTGCCAGGGATGGCGCAGGAAACGCCCGGAGATGTCCCACAGGGTGTCACCTCTGACCACCGTATAGCGATCCGGCGCATCGCCTCTCAGGCCATTCTCCCAGGAAAGGCCCTGAGCCTGGGTCAAGAGGGTGACGAGGCCAAGCACTCCGCCCACCAGCAGCCTACCCAATCCCCTTCTCAGCCATCGGCGCCCCTCCGCTGCACCTCCTGTGTGTCTCATCCCTGCTCTCCCCGCGTTGCTAGCCTCAAGCCTGATGACGCCATGGAACGGCGACGACATGGTATAGTCAGATGCTATCGATGCAATGCACACTTGGCGGTACTCCCACCAAGCGTGGACTTCTAGAATAGTGTCATCTTGTAAATGACAGCATAACGGTGATTGCAACGCCATGGCCAAATTACCCATCCTCGAATTTCCCGACGAGCGGCTGCGCACCATCGCCACGCCGGTTGAGACGGTAGACGACGAGGTGCGCCGGCTGGTCGAGGACATGCTCGAGACCATGTACGACGCACGCGGCATCGGACTGGCCGCTACCCAGGTGGATGTCCACCGCCGGGTCATCGTCATGGACGTCAGCGACGACCACGCGCACCCGCTGGTGCTGATCAACCCGACCGTCACGCCCATCGGCGACGAACGGGAGCCAATGCAGGAGGGCTGCCTGTCGATCCCCGACTATTACGCCGAGGTTCCCCGCGCCCTGAAGGTGCATCTCAAGGCACTCGACCGTGACGGGCAGCCCTACGAGATGGAGGCCGAGGGCCTGCTCGCCCACTGCATCCAGCACGAGCACGATCACCTGGAGGGGGTGCTGTTCGTCGACCACCTCTCCGCGCTCAAGCGCGACCGGGTGTTGAAGAAGATGAATAAGCGCCACCGGCAGATGCAGCCCGCCTGACCGCCGGCCCTGTTACCCGGGGAAGGTCGACGCCAAGGCGTCGGCCTTCGTCGTTTCCGGCCACCTCCGTTATCATGAGGGGCATCGCCCACTGGCAAGGCCCTGACCATGTCCCGACCCCTGCGTGTGATCTTCGCCGGCACCCCCGACTTCGCCGCCAAAAGCCTGACGGCGCTGCTGGCGAGCCACCATGACGTCGTTGCCGTCTATACCCAGCCTGACCGCCCGGCCGGTCGCGGCCGCACACTGACCCCCAGTCCGGTGAAAACCCTCGCCCTCGAACACGGCCTGGCGGTCTTCCAGCCGGCCAGCCTGAAAGCACCCGAGGCTCAGGCAGAGCTGGCACGCCATGGCGCCGACATCATGGTAGTGGTGGCCTACGGATTGATCCTGCCGCGTGCCGTGCTCGAGATCCCCCCGCTGGGCTGTCTCAATGTGCATGCCTCGCTGCTGCCACGCTGGCGCGGGGCGGCCCCTATCCAGCGGGCCATCGAGGCCGGCGACGCGGAAAGCGGCGTGACCATCATGCAGATGGATGCGGGGCTGGACACCGGCGACATGCTGCTGGTCAAGCGCACGCCGATCACCCCCACCACCACCGGTGGCGAGCTCCACGACCGCCTGGCGAGCCTGGGCGGCGAGGCCATCGTCGAGGCGCTGGATGCGCTGGCCGGCGAAGGGCTCGACGCCACTCCCCAGCCCGAGGCAGGAGTTACCTATGCCGCCAAGCTCTCCAAGGCCGAGGCGGAGCTCGACTTCCGCCGCCCCGCCGTGGAACTCGCCGCCCGGGTGCGCGCCTTCAATCCCTGGCCGGTGGCCTGGTGTGCGCTGGGGGATGACCGCCTGCGCCTGCTGATGGCGCGGGCCGCCTCGCCCACCGCGGACGAGGCCTCGTGCTCCCCCGGCAGCCTGCTCGCCCATGGTCCCCAGGCGCTGCGCATCGCCTGCGGCCCGACCGGCGACCAGGTGCTTGAGGTAACCCGCGCCCAGCTGCCCGGCGGCAAGCCCCTGGCGGTGAGCGAGCTGCTCAAGGCCCGCGCCGAGCGCCTCGCACCCGGCACCCGGCTGGGACGCACCGATGAGGAGGCCACCCCATGAATCAGGCGCGCAACGCTCCCCCTTCTCGCCAAGGCCGTCGCGACAACGGCCAGGCCGTGCGGGCCGCCGCCGCCCGCGCCCTGGCGCCGGTGATTCTCGGCAAGGGCTCGCTCACCGGCCTCGACGACCATCAGGTCGTGGCCCGGGACCGCGCCCTGTTCAAGGCGCTCTGCTACGGCACCTGCCGCACCCTGCCACGCCTCGAGGCCTTGGCCGGCAAGCTGCTGGACAAGCCGTTCAAAGCCCGCGACGCCGACGTCCAGGCGCTATTGCTGCTCGGCATCCACCAGCTGCTCTACCTGCGCATCCCGGCCCACGCCACGGTGGGCGAGACCGCCGGTGCCGCCCGCCTGCTCGGCAAGGAGTGGGCCACCCGGGTGCTCAACGGCTGCCTGCGCCGCCTGCAGCGCGAGAACACCGAGCTCCAGGCCGAGGTCGACCGCGACCCGGCCGTGGCGCTGCTGCACCCTCGCTGGTGGCTCACGGCTCTGCGTCAGGCCTGGCCCGACGACTGGCGCGCCATCTGCGCGGCCAACAACATACCGGGCCCCATGACACTGCGGATCAACCGCCGCCATGGCGACCGCGAGATGTACCTGGACCGCCTCGCCGCCGCGGGCATCCCGGCCCGGTTATGCACGCACGCCCCGGACGGCGTGACCCTCGAGGCACCTCGCGACGTCGAGACACTGCCCGGCTTCGCCGAGGGCCATGTCAGCGTCCAGGACGAGTCGGCCCAGCTTGCCGCCGTGCTGCTAGGTCCGGTGATCGCCCCGCGTCCCGGCGCCCGCGTGCTGGACGCCTGCTGTGCCCCAGGCGGCAAGACCGCCCATCTCCTGGAGTTGTTCGATATCGATCTTCAGGCCGTCGACAGCGATGCCGCGCGCCTGGCTCGGGTCGAGGATACCCTGGCGCGCCTGGGGCTCATCGCGACCCTGGCTGAGGGCGACGCCACCACTCGTGAATGGTGGGATGGCACGCCATTCGATGCCATCCTGCTCGATGCCCCTTGCTCCGGCAGCGGCGTGATCCGTCGCCATCCCGATATCAAGCGGCTACGCCGCCCCTCTGACATCCCCCGCCTCGCCGAGCTGCAGGCACGACTGCTCGACAACCTCTGGCCGCTGCTGCGCCCCGGTGGCACCCTGCTCTACGCCACCTGCTCGGTACTGCCCGAGGAGAATGCCGAGCAGATCGCGCGTTTCCTCGCGCACACCCCGGGGGCAGTGGCCACGTCGCTGGCCGACATGGCCTGGGGACGCCCCTCAGGTGCCGGACGGCAATTGCTGCCGGAACCCGAAAGCCATGATGGCTTCTTCTATGCCAGACTGGAAAAGCACCCCGCCTGAGAGCGGACGCTCCATTGCACCAACACGGGAGGTTACGTGAGCCACCACACCTACAAGCACATCGAGTTGACGGGTTCCTCGGAGAAAAGCATCGAGGACGCCGTTCAGAGCGCCCTGACCAAGGCCGCCGAGAGCCTGCATGGCATGCGCTGGTTCGAGGTCGTGGATACCCGCGGCCATATTGACAACGGGCAGGTCGCCCACTGGCAGGTCACCATCAAGGTTGGCTTCACCCTAGACTGATCCTGGGCGCGACCTGTTCTTCTCATGACGGCTGGTTTAGGCTAGCTCTTATGTTGCGGCGCACAGCAGTGCGCCGCTCTCTATCCCCGGCGTTCTGACCGGAGCGGACAGCGACGACCATGAAGATCATCATCCTCGGCGCCGGCCAGGTCGGCGGCACCCTGGCCGAGCACCTGGCCCGGGAGGAGAACGACATCACGGTGGTGGACACCGACAACGGGCGCCTGCGCGAACTGCATACGCGCCTGGACATCCGCACGGTGTCAGGGGCCGCCTCCTATCCCATGGTGCTGCGCCAGGCCGGCTGCGAGGACGCTGATATGTTGATCGCGGTGACCAATTCCGATGAGGTCAACATGATCGCCTGCCAGGTGGCCCATACCCTGTTTCGCACCCCGACCAAGATCGCCCGCGTACGCTCCACCGCCTACCTGACGCGCAAGGGGCTGTTCGCCCACGATGCGGTACCCGTCGATGTGCTGATTAGCCCTGAGCAGGTGGTCACCGACCACATCCGCCGGCTGATCGAGCACCCCGGCGCCCTGCAGGTGCTGGAGTTCGCCGGTGGCCTGGTGCAGCTGGTGGCCGTGAAGGCCTTCTACGGCGGCCCGCTGGTCGGTCAGGAGCTGGCCTTCCTGCGCCGCCACATGCCCAGCGTGGACACCCGGGTGGCGGCGATCTACCGCAAGAATCGGCCGATCATTCCCCATGGCAACACCGTCATCGAGGCTGACGACGAGGTCTTCTTCATCGCCGCCCGCCGCGACATCCGCGCGGTGATGAGTGAGCTGCGCCGCCTCGAGCGTGACTTTCGCCGGGTGATGATCGCCGGCGGCGGCAACATCGGCGAGCGCCTGGCCGAGCACCTGGAACACAGCCACCAGGTCAAGATCATCGAGCACAGCATCGAGCGTTGCAGCCAGCTCTCCGAACGCCTCGACCGTACCGTGGTGCTGAACGGCAGCGCCACCGACAAGCGGCTGCTGGAGGAGGAAAACATCGAGGAGTGCGACATCTTCTGCTCGCTGACCAACGATGACGAGGTCAACATCATGTCGTCACTGCTGGCCAAGCGCATGGGCGCCAAGAAGGTGCTGACGCTGATCAACAACGCCGCCTACGTCGACCTGGTGCAGGGCGGCGAGATCGATATCGCCATCTCGCCCCAGCAGGCCACCATCGGCAGCCTGCTGACCCACGTGCGGCGCGGCGATATCGTCAATGTCCACTCGCTGCGCCGCGGCGCGGCCGAGGCCATCGAGGCCATCGCCCACGGCGACACCCAGTCGTCCAAGGTGGTGGGTCGCGCCATCGGCAAGATCGACCTGCCCCAGGGCACCACCATCGGCGCGGTGGTGCGCGGCAAGGAGGTGCTGATCGCCCATGACGACGTGGTAGTAAGGTCGGGCGACCATGTCATCCTGTTTGTGATCGACAAGCGCCGCCTGCGTGACGTGGAGCGGCTGTTCCAGGTGGGTTTAACCTTTTTCTGACCGTCGCAACCCCAGCGTCTCCGGTGGCAAGGTAACCATCGCCACGCCGCCCGCGAGACGTCTGCGGGTCAAGGGACTCACAGTGAACCTAGCGGGGATCGTCATGCGTTTATCGATGACACGACGTCCGACCCAAGGCCAGCGCAGGCGGCATCCATGACCGGCATGGTCAACAGGACGATCAGTGCGCGCGTGCGCCCCTGGGCGCCGATCTTCAAGGTATTGTCGTTGCTGTGGCTGGTACTGGCCGTTTTCATGGCCGTGCCCTGGCTCATCCTGCTCATCGAGAAAGACCCCGATGCCAGGGCCTTTGGCCTTTCGATCCTTATCTTGCTGGGCGCGGCAGCCTTCACCTGGCTAACCACCCAACAGGCGGAGATCGCCCTGAAACCCTGGCAGATGTTTGTCATCACCACCCTGAGCTGGGTCACCATCTGCGGCTTCGCCAGCCTCCCCTTGGCCCTGGGTGCGCCTCAACTGTCGGTGACCAATGCCGTCTTCGAGTCAGTCTCCGCCATCACCACGACCGGGTCGACCATCCTCATCGGCATCGAAAACCTCTCCGATGGCTTGAAGCTATGGCGTGGCATCATGCAGTGGCTGGGCGGCATCGGCATCATCGTCATGGGCATCGCCATCCTGCCGTTTCTCAAGGTGGGCGGGATGCGCCTGTTCCATACCGAGTCGTCGGACTGGTCCGACAAGGTGATGCCGCGCACCGGGGGCATCGCCAAGGCGACCCTGAGCATCTACTGCAGCTTCACCCTGATCGCCATGGTCAGCTACTGGCTGGGCGGCATGGCGCCCCTGGATGCGGTCGTGCATGGCATGACCTCGCTTGCCACTGGTGGGTTCGCCAACACCGATGCGTCCTTCGGCGCCTACGCCGACACGCTTCATCTACTGTGGTTCGCCTCCCTGTTCATGCTCATGGGCGCCCTGCCGTTCGTGCTCTACATCCGGGTCTTGCGGGGCGTTCACGGGGCCCTCTGGCGAGACCAGCAAGTCCAGGGATTGTTGCTGATGTTGCTGGTGGTGATTCTCGGGCTCACCCTGTGGCGGATCTGGCAGGGCACGCCCGCCTTCGAGGCACTGACCCAGGTGACTTTCAACGTCATTTCCGTGGTCACCACCACCGGCTACGCCTCGGACGACTACACCAGCTGGGGCAGCGTGGCGATCGTGGCGTTTTTCTACCTGACCTTCGTCGGCGGTTGCTCCGGCTCAACCAGTGGAGGCATGAAGGTCTTCCGCTTCCAGGTCGCGGCCATCATGCTGCGCAACCAGTTGCGCTTCCTGGTGCATGCCAATGGGGTCTTTGCCTCTCGCTACAACGGTCAACCGCTGACCGATGACGTCACGCGCGGTGTGGTGGCCTTTTCCTTCTTCTTCTTCCTGACCATCGCGGGTGTCGCGCTGGGCCTCTCGCTGATGGGCCTGGACATTGTTACGGCGCTCTCCGGTGCCGCCACCGCCGTCGCCAATGTCGGCCCCGGCCTGGGGGACACCATCGGCCCCGCCGGCAATTTCTCCAGTCTGCCGGATGCTGCCAAGTGGCTGTTGAGCCTTGCCATGCTGATGGGGCGCCTGGAAATCCTCACGGTGCTGGTGCTGTTCACGCCGATGTTCTGGCGCAAATGATGGCGGCGGCACACCACCGCAATGAATGATACTCCCCTCCCTTCGACCCGAGCCGACATGACCGATATTCAGGCCCCCGATACCTCATCCCCCCCGAACAACGACATGGTTGGCGGCCCGCGCCGGGTCGTTCAAATTGGCGAGACCCGCTATACGCTGCTGGGCACCGCCCATGTCTCCGCCGAGAGCGCCGCCGACGTGCGTGCGCTGATCCGTTCCGGCGAGTTCGACGCCGTGGCGATCGAGCTGTGCGACTCGCGCCACCATAGCCTCACCCATCCCGACGCCCTGGGTGAACAGGACCTGTTTCAGATCTTCCGTCAGGGCAAGGCAGGGATGGTGGCCGCCAGCTTGGCGCTGGGGGCCTTCCAGCAGCGCGTCGCCGAGCAGTCGGGCATCGAGCCCGGTGCCGAGATGCGTGCCGCCCTGGAGGAGAGCCGCAACGCCGGATTGCCGCTGCTGCTGATAGACCGCGACGTGGGCATCACCCTCAAGCGCATCTACCACAACGTGCCCTGGTGGCAGCGCTTCTCGCTGTTTTCGGGGCTGCTTGGCAGCGTACTGTCGCGCCAGCAGGTCACCGCCGAGGAGATCGAACGGCTCAAGGAGGGCGACGTTCTGGAGTCCACCTTCAGCGAGTTCGCCGCCGAGTCACAATCCCTGTTCGTACCATTGATCAGCGAGCGGGACCGCTACATGGTGCTGCGCCTGGCGGAAGACGCCGGTCCCGGCCGTTATCGCCACGTGCTGGTGGTGATCGGCGCCGGCCACATGAAGGGCATGGCCGAGCAACTGGAGCAGCCGCTGCCCGCCGACCCCACCCCGGAGCGCCGGCGCCTCGAGGCCACCCCGCCGCCGTCGAAGGTATGGAAAGCCCTGCCCTGGGCGATCACCGCGCTGGTACTAACCGGCTTCGCCATCGGCTTCTCGCGCAACACCGAACTGGGCTGGCAGCTGGTGGCGGAGTGGTTCCTGATCAACGGCGTACTCTCCGCGGCCGCCACTCTGGCGGCCCTTGCCCACCCGCTCACGGTAGTAGCCACCTTCTTCGCCGCCCCGCTGACCTCGCTCAACCCCACCATCGGTGCCGGCTTCGTCGCCGCCGGGGTGGAGCTGTGGCTGCGCAAGCCCAAGGTGCGGGACTTCTCGACCCTGCGCCATGACGTGACCGAGCTCAAGGGCTGGTGGCGCAACCGGGTCTCGCGCATCCTGCTCGTCTTCCTCACCGCTACCCTCGGCTCCGCCGCCGGTACCTGGATTGCCGGCTTTCGCATCGCCGGAGCACTGTTCGGCGGTTGATCAGGCGTCAGGGTTGCGGCGCACCAGTAGCCGCCGCATCGCCGCCGTCGGTGCCTCGAGCCTGTGGTGGCGCCGGCTGGCGGCGTAGCTGTCATTGAAGGCATCGAAATAGTCATCGAGCACCTCGGCCGCGGTCGCGTCTCCAGCCTGGCGCAGCAGTTCGATGGCCACCTCGGCAGTACACAGATGAGCGGCGGAGGCCGGCTTGCGCAGCCGATAGCGGGTCAGTCGCTGGGTGGCCAGCGGCAGCACCGGCAGCCGGTCGAGGTAGGGGCTCTTGCGAAATATTCGACGCGCCTGCCGCCAGGTGCCGTCGAGGATGATGAAGACCGGTATCCGGCCACCTTGCTGACGCTCGGTCACGCTCTCCATGCCGACCACCCGATCGGCATAGTCCGGCTGGTCGTCGGGAAAGATCACGAAGGGCGCGTAGCGCGAATCCTCAAGCAGCGCCAACAGCCGCTCGTCCGGTACCGTGCGATACCAGGTGAAGACCTCGGTGTCGGGCAAGACGTCACTGATCAGCCGTCCGGTATTGGTAGGCTTAAAGTGTTCCACGGGGTGGGTCAGCAGCCACACCCTGGCCTCGCTCGTGGCGCTGACCCGGTAGGGGCAGAGGCAGTTGAGCTGCGGCAGATGGCAACCCCCGCAGCGGGTGACGAAACTGCCCCGCGCCTTGAACTCGCGGCGCGGTGGCCGCGGATGACCGGTGGCGGGGTCACTGGAAAGACCGGTGGCGGGGTCACTGGAGAGAGCGGTCGCGGGGTCACTGGAAGGAGCGGTCACGGGATTGCGTTCGGTGACGGCGTCGTGGAAGGTGTCGTCCTGCATGCTGGCTTGCTCCCGGCCGGAGGGGCGGCATTCTAGCATGGGTCTCGGGGTCGACCAGCACGCAGGGCGCGTCCAGCGGGGTATGGTCGAGCAAGGAGGCGGCCGGCATGACGGCAAGCGACGTACCGACCACCAGCAGCAGGTCCGCCTCGGCGGCGATCTCGCAGGCATCCGCAAAATGTGGCACGGCCTCGCCGAACCACACCACGTCGGGGCGCAGCTGACTGCCCTTGTCGCAGAGGTCCCCCAGGCGGATTCCCACGCGGGGCTATAGTGGACCCTGAAATCCAGACACTGGTTTAAGCTATCGCCTGGCCGATTTCGAAGGGATCGATGATGTCCAATCAGAAACGCAACACCCACTCCCCGGAGCTCAAGGCCAAGGTGGCCCTGGAGGCGGTCCGAGGGCTGAAGACGGCCAACGAGATCGGGCGGGACTACGGCGTTCATCCGGTGCAGGTCAGTCAGTGGAAGAAGGCCCTGCTCGAGGATTCCTCGACGCTGTTCGACAAACAGTTGGATCGATCCTTCGGACGAGGTGCCACTGGCCCGGCAGTGCCTGCTGGCAGGTGTTGTCAGATCAACGGTGTATGCTCGGCAGAAACCCAAGCCACCGGCCTCCCTGGACCTCGAGCTATGCCATGCGCTCGACGAGATCTACACGCGCCGTCCGTTCTATGGCAGTCGACGAATGGTGGTCGAGCTGGGCTACCGTGGTTATCAGATCAACCGAAAGCGCGTGCAGCGGCTGATGCGCGGCATGGGGCTCGCCGGCATGGCGCCTGGGCCGATGACCAGCCGGCCGCACCCCGATCACAAGGTCTATCCGTACCTGCTGCGTGGTGTGTCGATCACGCGACCGAACCAGGTGTGGAGCACGGATGTGACCTACATCCGTCTGCCACGCGGGTTCGTCTACCTGGTCGCCATTATCGACTGGTACAGCCGCAAGGTGCTGAGCTGGCGACTCAGCAATACCATGGACGCC
>NZ_SNWH01000006.1 GCF_004361885.1 Halomonas ventosae | reverse complement strand
GACCCCACCAGTCCATGGGTTACCGAGCACCCGATGAGGTCTACCTGAGCGGCGTGGGTGGTGGTGCCTCCATACCCGATCACTTCGGGGGCCGAGGGGCTACATCGCAGAACGAAGCAACAGGGCAGCGCTGTGCCGCTGCGAACATGGCCGAGGCATTAGCTTAAACTCAGGCAAATTCTGTCTTGACCGTGGGGTCCACTTTACTGGCGTCGCGATCAGCATGGACGGCCGAGGTCGTGCGTTTGACAACATCTTCGTCGAACGGCTGTGGCGGACGCTCAAGTACGAGGACATCTATCTGAAGGGCTACGCCTCGGTCGGCGAGCTGACCGTCGGGCTGACGGAGTACTTTCCGTTCTACAACGCGGAGCGGCCCCACCAGTCCCTGGGGTACCGGACACCCGACGAGGTCTACCTGAGCGGCTTGGGTGGCGGGGCATCCATACCCGATCATTTCAGTGGCCGAAGGGCGACATCGCAGAACGAAGAAACAGGGCAGCGCTGTGCAGCTGCGAACATGGCCGAGGTATTAGCTTAAACTCAGGCAAATTCTGTCTTGACCGTGGGGTCCACTATATTCGTCAGCATTAAAATCATTGATATTGAAGGCTGAAATGCTGGGGGTCAGCGCCGGTCTGGGGTATTTCATCCTCGATACCCGCGACCGGCTTGCCTACGATGAGTTGATGGCCGCAATTCTGGTCATTGGCCTGATCGGGTTCAGTCTCGATGCCCTGGCGAGAAAACTTTATCGGCTTTGGACGCACCAAAGCTGAAAATTCTTGTAACGACCTCAGTCTCCACGTAAGGGGTGGCACCCGCCCCCTTACCTATGCGTGTTACGGTTATTGAACCAGCCCCGCATCATCAAACAGTCCTTCGAACAGCACCGAGCTCAGGTAGCGTTCGCCCGAATCCGGCAGCACCACCACGATGGTCTTGCCCTCGTTGTCCGGTTTGTGTGCCAGGCGCACCGCTGAAGCAACAGCTGCGCCGCTGGAGAGGCCCGACAGGATTCCCTCCTCACGCGCCAGGCGGCGGGCATAGAGCACCGCATCCTCGTTGCTAACCTGCTCGATGCTATCAACCAGCGACAGATCCAGCACCTGTGGCACGAAGCCGGCACCGATGCCCTGAATCTTGTGCGGACCGGACTTGATCTCCTCGCCGGCGCGGGTCTGGCTCAGTACTGGACTGGCCGTGGGTTCGACCGCCACCGACTGGATCGCCTTGCCCTGAGTGTGCTTGATAAAGCGCGACACGCCGGTGATGGTGCCGCCGGTGCCGACACCGGAGACAAAGATGTCGATGGCACCATCGGTATCTTTCCAGATTTCCGCCCCGGTGGTCGTTTCGTGGATGGCCGGATTGGCCGGGTTCTTGAATTGCTGCAGCAGCACGTATTTGTCGGGATCCGATGCGGCGATCTCCTCCGCCTTCGCGATGGCGCCGCCCATCCCCTTGGCCCCTTCAGTCAGAACCAGCTTTGCACCGTAGGCGACCAGCAGTTTGCGACGTTCAATGCTCATGGTCTCGGGCATGGTCAGCGTCAGCGGAATGCCCCTGGCTGCAGCAACGAAGGCGAGCGCGATACCGGTATTGCCGCTGGTGGGCTCGACCAGTTCCCTGCCCGGACCGAGCAGGCCACGTTTCTCCGCATCCCAGATCAGGGCCGAGCCAATGCGGCACTTGACCGAGTAGGCGGGATTCCGCCCTTCGATCTTCGCCAGCACGGTGGCCGGTGCCCTGTCGGTGATTCGATTCAAAAGGATAAGCGGCGTATGGCCGATGGATTCTGCGTTGTCCTGATACCACTGTGTCATGGTTTCGTTCACCTGTTCAGAAAAAATACTGATCAAAAATCGGATAGTGAGTTGGCTCTTGATTTGCCTCAGACTGTGTACGACTTAGCTCCAAAGGCTTCAGTATCCCCGTTTGCCCACCAGGCGTTTCAGTACCTTCGTCAGAAAATCGAGTTCCTCATGAGTATTGTAGAAGGCGATGCTTGGGCGAACCGTCGTTTCCAGTCCGTAACGCCGCAATATGGGCTGCGCACAGTGGTGCCCGGAGCGTACGGCAATGCCTTCTTCACTCAGGGCCTGCCCTACCTCTTCGGTAGTGAAACCATCGAGTACGAAACTCATGACACTGGTCTTGTCTGCGGCGGTGCCGACCAGCCTCAACCCCGGCACGGTCAGCAGGCTTACAATGCCGTATTCGAGCAATTCATGTTCGTAGCGGGCGATGTTCGCCAGACCAATCCGTTGCACATAATCCAGTGCGGCTCCCAGGCCCACCGCGTCTGCGATGTTGCCGGTGCCGGCCTCAAAGCGCGTGGGGGGTTGATGATAGGTGGTCTTGTCGAAGGTCACATCGGCGATCATGTTGCCGCCGCCCTGGTAGGGTGGCATCTGTTCCAGCAGGTCACGCTTGCCGTAAACCACGCCAATGCCCGTGGGACCAAATATTTTGTGGCCGGAAAACACGAAGAAATCCGCATCCAGTTGCTGGACGTTGACCGGGATGTGGGAAACCGACTGGGCCCCATCCACAAGAACCCGCGCACCCGCCCGGTGGGCGATATCAATGATGTCCTTGACGGGCACGACGGTGCCCAGCGCATTGGAGACCTGGGTCACCGCGACGATCCGGGTGCGGCTGTTCAGCAACTTCTGAAACTCGTCCAGCCGGACCTGGCCGCGATCATCGACTGGAATAACCCGTATCCGGGCGCCTTTCTCCGCCGCCAGCATCTGCCAAGGCACGATGTTGGCGTGATGCTCCAGGTGCGACAGGACAATCTCATCTCCCTCGCCAACGGCCAGCTTACCCCAGGTCTGGGCGACCAGGTTGATACCCTCAGTGGTGCCGCGCACAAAAACGATTTCTTCGGTTGAGCCCGCGCCCAGAAAATCCGCAACTTTCTTCCGCGCGGACTCGTAGGCATCCGTTGCCCGGGCCGCCAATTCATGGGCGGCGCGATGGATGTTCGAATTTTCGTGTTCGTAAAAATGCGACAACCGCTCAATCACCGAACGCGGCTTATGAGTGGTTGCGGCGTTATCCAGCCACACCAGGGGGCGCCCGCCGTTCACGCGGGTTGCAAGGATTGGAAAATCACGCCGCAGCGCCTGCACGTCAAACCCTTCGTGAGCTACCGGCCCCCGGGATGGCTCCGGGGCCTTGGCGAGTTTGGGCGTCTTTGGCTGGGGCTGGGGCTGGGGTTGGGACTGTAAAAAATAGTAGGGCGCACCCGGCTGCCCTTCAGCGGCAGCGGTCGCACCGTTTTCCGGCGAGGAAGCATCCAGCCCCGTCTCCGGGGCAGGATCGTCCATGAAGTAGTAATGGCTGCCGCCCGGCACGTAAGCCTCGGCCTCATCACTTTGGCCGCGGTCGCGAATGCGACCCAGATCGCCACCCAAATCCACAGTATCCGGCTGGAGCGAAGGGTGGGCCGCGTAAGCTTCCGGAACACCCGCAGCCAACCCGCCTCCATCAGGAAGCATGGGCGTTACTGTACTTTGAAGCCCATGAATGTCGGGCGTCTGGGCCTGCACGGGTGCCACTCGTGGCGTTACCACCGAGGGCACCGGCAGTACTTCGGCCACCGCAGGCGCAGACGCTTTAAACGGCGGCGTCTCAGGCAGTGACGTGGCCTGTGGCAGTTGATTCAGGAAACCGGTCGCCGGCAAGCCGCCAGGTGCTGGCGGCGAACTGTAATTCGGCAACCCCGGCTCCGATCCTGGCTGGTCTGCATCGGGTGGCTGGCGAAACAGTTCATTTGCCAGTTCATTCAGGCTTTCCAGATCGGGTAGTTGCTGGAAGTCGTTGCTCATCGGATGACCTATCCATTTGCTGATTGCTCAAATTCGCCGGGCTTATTTTTTGCGAGTTCATTTTTTATAAGTGTCCGGGTAGTCGTGGAACTTGTTAACCTCCACGTCCTCCAGAACCGCCACGGCATCGTCCGTGAGAATGGCCAGGGAGCAATACAGGGAAATCAGATAGGATGCGATGGCATGATCATCGATACCCATCAGGCGCACAGAGAGTCCGGGGTTTTGTTCGCCCGGCAGACCCGGCTGGAACAGCCCCACCACGCCCTGCCGCTTTTCACCGATGCGCAGCAACAGGATCTTCGTCTTGCCGTCGGCAACCGGGACCTTGTCCGACGGAATCAACGGAACGCCTCGCCAGGTGATGAACTGGGAACCAAACAGGCTCACGGTTGCGGGCGGCACACCACGACGAGTGCACTCGCGACCAAAGGCGGCAATGGCAAGCGGGTGCGCCAGAAAAAAACCGGGCTCTTTCCATACTTTGACGAGCAGTTCGTCCAGATCGTCCGGCGTCGGTGCGCCGGATAGCGGTAATACATGCTGGGAGTCGGCGACGTTGGCAAGCAACCCGTAATCCGGGTTATTGATCAGTTCGCTTTCCTGGCGCTCCTTGACGGTTTCTATAATCAGCCGCAGTTGCTCCTTGATCTGGTCATGGGGGCTTGAGTAAAGATCGGAGACACGGGTATGGATATTGAGCTTGGTCGCCACCTGGCGAAGCCAGTATTCCCTGGGCTCGTCTTCATAATCCACAAAGGAATCGGGCAAGTGACCATCATCAGTCACCGAACAGGCGGTGCGGATATCGACCGGATTACGTACCTTGTTGACGCGGTAAACCCCGGCCTAAACAGGCGACCACTGCAAAAGGTGAGTCAGCCAGCGGGGGGAGATGATCGAGTATTGTGCCGTGGTTTTAGTGGTATTCGAAAGTTTTCTGGCGGATTGATCGCTCAGTGTCGGCGGTGGCGTTGGAATCTTTGCCATGGAACAGGCCTCTTAGTCCATTCGGGAAATAGTCAGTCTGAGAAAAAGTCAGTCAAGACTCTTTTTTACGGGGTCTGCTTGTCGCATCAACTAACAAAGCCTCAGCCCTGCCGCCATGGCAAACCATGGAAGCGCCACCCATTGTGGTGACCCCTCTGGCCATGAGGGTTCAGATCGCCCTCGAACCCTTCGTGAATATTGGCGACTTGTTCAAAGCCCGCTGCAAGTGCGGCTTCCAGTGCCAGGGCGGAGCGTTTGCCGCTTCGGCACAGCAACAGAATGGAGGTGGTCTTGCCTGCCTTGGCCTCAAGCTCACGCACGAACCGCGGATTACGGTTCAGAGCCGTTCCCATGGCCCAGGGTACGTGCAGACTGTCCGGAACATAGCCAACGAATTCCCGCTCCTCCGCCGTTCGAACATCCACGAGCACGGAGTTCCGGGACTGGATCCACTGCCAGGCCTCGTTTGGTGGAACACTCTGGGCGTGGGGAAAGTCGTCCGACAGCAGAGGGGCGCTGGAGTCAGCCTCCCTGGTCGTTTTGGTTGCCAACTGAACAATGGTCATAGCAGCTTCGCTCCTTTGGTGTCTGCCCGAAATGTCCGAGCTTTGATACAAAGCTTAGAGGCCACTGCCCAGGCATAGAACCAATATTTATTGATGTTCTTATCAGCCATGTTAATAAACGATTGCTGACATCGAAAGAAAAATATCCTTACCCACATATCTGATATTTATATCAAAATGACTTCGTTTGTCCGGTCAGTAGTCTGATCTACGATAAGCCTTACGTTGCAGACTTTCCAGCAACTTACCGCTATTGCTTATTTTCAGATTACAGACTGTGACACTGTTTATTTTCAGATCACAGACTGTCACACTGTTCCCTCGATCTCCCAAGTATAGTGAACTCCATGGTCAAGACAGAAATCACCTGGATTTAAGCTAATGCCTTGGCCAAATTCGCAGCTGCACAGCGCTGCCCTGTTTCGTCCCTCTTCGATGCAGTCTCTCGGCCACTGAAGTGGTCGGGTATGGATGCACCGCCACC
Organism: Halomonas ventosae; assembly: GCF_004361885.1. Lineage (GTDB taxonomy): Bacteria > Pseudomonadota > Gammaproteobacteria > Pseudomonadales > Halomonadaceae > Halomonas > Halomonas ventosae_C. The sequence continues at coordinate 188,794 of NZ_SNWH01000006.1, read as the reverse complement.
CAGGCCGATCTAGTAGACCTCGCCGGGTGTCCGGTGCCCCAGTGACTGTTGGGGCCGCTCTTCGTTGTAGAACGGAAAGTACTCCGTCAGCCCCACGGTCAGCTTGACGACCGATGCGTAGCCCTTCAGATAGATTTCCTCCTACTTGAGCGTCCGCAACAGACGTTCGACGAAGATGTTGTCAAACGCACGACCTCGGCCGTCCATGCTGATCCCGCCGTCCTTCCCTTGTCGACGTCGCTCGGGCTACGCCCTCCCGACGTCGACAACCGAAGGTCTCGGCTTTCTCATCTTGATTGTCGCGTGACTCTCATCTTGATTGTCGCTCTATAAACACCTGCCAGCAGGCACTGCCGGACCAGTGGCACCTTGTCCGAAGGATCGGGCCAACTGTGACGCGTCATGGCAGGTTGATCCCGGACTTTTTTGAGCCAGTCAAGCTCCATCTTCAGCCGTCCGATCTCGCTGTAGAGCTTCCCATCCGACTGGAATTCGGTCTTCGGCTTGGCACCCCGCTGCTTCTTCAACAGCATCGAGGAATCCTCGAACAGGACTTTCTTCCACTGACTGACCTGCACTGATGAACGCCGTAGTCCTGCCCGATCTCGTTGGCCGTCTTCAGCCCTCGGACTGCCTCCAGGGCCACCTTGGCCTTGAGATCCGGGGAGTGGGTGTTCCGTTTCTGATTCGACATCTTCGATCCCTTCGAAATCGGCCAGGCGATAGCTTAAACCAGTGTCTTGATTTCAGGGTCCAGTATAAGCGTTGATCGGAGCGCGCGTGCAGTTGTTTCTGTATCTCCGGAATTTTGATATAGATATAAGTTTTTATTGGTTAATTTACCCGTTTCACCTCTCTAGTGTTGAAGACATAATTCATTATATCCGAGTGAGCCATGTGCCAGATCTTCGGTTTAAACAGCGCCCGTCCGGTTTCCCCGCAAGAACCTTTGCGTGGCTTCCTGTGCCGTGGTGGTGGTACCGGTGATCACAAGGATGGATGGGGAATTGCCTATTACGCCGATGGCACCCATCACCTGAATGTCCAGAAAACCAGTGCCTTCAATTGCCGCAAGGCCCAGGCGTTTCTGGACCGAGAAATTCTCACCCGCAATTTGATCGCCCATGTCCGAAAGGCTACCTTCGGTCCGGTGGAACTGGTCAACAGCCACCCCTTCAGCCGCAAGCTGTGGGGTTATGACTGGGTGTTTTCCCATAACGGTGATCTGCACGATTTCCAGCCGACGTTGGATGCGCGCTTCGAACCCAATGGTGATACCGACAGTGAAGCCGCGTTCGGCCTATTGCTGTCTGAACTGGTGGCTACCTTTGGTGATACCCGCCCCGAGCTTGATGCTTTGGCGGGCGAAATTCGCCGCCTTGCCGCTGATATTGCCACCCACGGCACCTTTAATTTCCTGCTGACCATTGGCGATATGATGTTTGTCCATGGCAGCACTGATCTCTACTGGACCCGGCAGACCGATGAGCCGAGGTGCGCCCGGCTGGTGGATTGCGACCTTTGGCTCGACGACACCGTCTATGCTGGTGCTCCCCTTGTAATGGTGGCCACCCAACCGATCACCGATGGCCATGACTGGCATCAATTCGGAAAGAACGAGCTGGCCGTCTTTGTAGGCGGATCACGCTATGATGAAGAATCTTATGTTGCATTGATGGATGGGTATGACCTAATCCCGAAAGCGCCACGTCTGACCCAGTCAGGGTTAACGCGCTCGGATGACCGAATTCACCCGAACTGACGAGAGCGCTTGAAGTTATTGGGCATAAACACCAAAAATTTGAACTTTTTGACGAAGCCTATGCGTAAAAAATGGGTGCTAAGCCAGAGTCACGCCATTTAAGGAGAGAGTCTTTGCCATCCGGTAAGCGTCTTATCGATAAAATCACATATGAATTGCGCCTGGCCCGTCATGACTGGCGGCAGCGCCAGGGCCGGGAAGTGGATTTGGGCAGCCGTGAGCTGCCATCACATCAGGCCGTTCATCAAACGGTTGATGCCCTCTGCGCTATCCTGTTTCCCATGCGCCTGGGCCCTTCGGATTTGACGAAAGAGCGGGAAGATCAATTCGTGGCCTACATGCTGGGCAACGTGGAACGGGAACTTATCAGCCAGGTGGCGCTGGAACTCCAGTATCTTGACCGGGATCAGCAGCAACTGGTCGACCTGAGGGATCAGGCCAGCGGTCAGGTCAGCAAGCTGCTGGCACAGTTGCCGGCACTGCGGCGGCAACTGGATGACGACGTGCTCGCCGCTTACCATGGCGACCCCGCGGCGACCTGCGTGGACGAGGTGCTGATTTCCTATCCCGGCGTCCAGGCCATTATCCATCACCGAATCGCCCATGGTTTCTATCGGGCCGGCCTGCCGATGATCGCGCGAATCATTGCCGAGAAAGCCCATTCGGCGACCGGTATCGATATTCACCCCGGTGCCACCATCGGGCGCTCGTTTTTCATAGACCACGGCACCGGCGTGGTCGTCGGCGAAACCGCCATTCTGGGTAACCGTGTACGCATTTACCAGAATGTGACACTCGGTGCGGTGCGGTTCAACGAAGACGAGACCGGCGTCTTGACCAAAGGCGAGCCCCGCCATCCTATCGTCGAAGACGACGTGGTGATCTACGCGGGCGCCACGATACTGGGCCGCATTACCATCGGCCGGAGATCGGTGATTGGCGGTAATGTCTGGCTTACTCGCAGTGTACCGACGGAAAGCCGGGTGTCCCAGGCCTCTGTCCAGCAAAACAAGGATCAGCCACTAACCTGAGCGAAACCCCGGAGTGGCTGTTCTACATGAAGTCGCGATGTTCTGGCCAAGTCGTATCGGACTCTTTTATTAAGCTGCTTCCGCGATTCTTCGATCTCCCTTGGTGCCTGGTAGGAATTTCGGAGTCCACTATAGAAAGTACCCACACCGACGTCCTATTCTTAAGCGAGACAGTGCTCAGGGGGTACGCCCTGAGCTGTTTCCGGCCGGTCATCAGAACCCGGAGCGCCACCTTTATAACCAATGCCACAGCATACCCAGCAGGGCGCTGGTGAATAGCACCGGCAGCATGCCGATTTTGAACCGAAGAATGGCGACGAACGCGCCCAGCGCCAGAACCACGCTGGCGAGCTGGACACTGTCCCATTGCGGGGCTAGCCATTGAATGCCCCAGGCTTTCGACGTCTGCACCTCAGCAAAAGCTACGTGCACCGCAAACCAGATGGCCAGGTTCAGCATGACCCCGACCACAGCTGCGGTAACGGCTGACAGCGCGGCGCTGACGGCCTGGTTGCCCCGCAGTTTCTCCACGTAAGGCGCACCGAGAAAAATCCAGAGGAAACAGGGTATGAAGGTGACCCAGGTGGCCAATATCGAAGCCAGAACGCCGGCGGTAAACGGGTCCAGTCCACCGGAATCCCGGAAGGCGCCCATAAACCCGACAAACTGCACCACCTGAATCAGTGGCCCGGGTGTGGATTCCGCCATACCCAGACCATCGAGCATTTCACCAGGGGCCAACCAGCCATGATTCTGGACCGCCTCTTGCGCCATATAGGCCAACACTGAATAGGCACCCCCGAAGGTCACCACGGCCAGCTTGCTGAAGAACAGACCGATCTGGGTGAATACATTGTCCATGCCCAGCGAGAGGGCCAGCGCTATCAGAGGCACAAACCATAGGGGCAGCCAAATCCCGAGCACTTTCAGTGTGCGCCCGCGGCTTGCCTCGGTGTGATGGCCAGTGCCGTTCGCCATCATTGCATCAATGGCGCGCTCGCCCTCTGCCGGCGTGGTATGGCCTTTGATCACCACAAATCGCTTCGGGTCCAGGTGGCGGCCAATCAATCCCACCAGTGCGGCCGTTGCAATGACAAGGGGGAAGGGCACGGCAAAAAAGAAGATGGCAACGAAGGCCAGCGCCGCCAGAGTGACCATGACCCGGTTTTTCAGTGCCCGCTGGGCGATGCGAACCACCGCCTGGATGACCACCGCCAGCACCGCTGCCTTGATGCCGAAGAACAGTGCCTGAACCAGAGAAGCTTCCTGAAAGCCAGCGTACAGCAGGCTCAGGCCCAGAATCGCCACAAAGCCGGGCAGCACGAACAGGGTGCCGGCCACCAGCCCGCCTTTCACACCGTGCAGTAACCAACCCAGATAGGTGGCCAGTTGCTGCGCTTCCGGCCCGGGTAGCACCATGCAATAGTTGAGCGCGTGCAGAAACCGGCTCTCGCTGACCCATTGTTTCTCATCCACCAGAATCCGATGCATTACGGCAATCTGGCCCGCCGGGCCACCGAAGCTCAACATTGCAACCCGCAACCAAACACGCACGGCCTCGGCAAAGGTGATGTTATGGCCAAAGGCGTTCTGGGCTTGTCCTGAGGTCGCCAGGGGCGAGCTACGGGAAGCATCCTCTGGCGAGGAAGATGTCATCAGGCGATTCTCGGTCAGGCGGTTGCCCGCAGGGCAACATCGGGCATGGCATGCCCGGACACAAATCGGCGGGTTGCTTCCTTGCCGGGATGATTAAGCAGTGTTCGCGCTTCGCCGGCTTCAACGACTTCCCCCAGATAGACAAACACCACATGGTCCGCCAACCGCTCAACCTGGTGCATCAGGTGGGTCACCATGATGATGGTGTAATCTTCCTTCAGCTGGAGCAGTGTCTCTTCCACCTTCTGGGCGGAGATCGGATCCAGCGCCGAGGTCACTTCGTCGCACAAGAGAACCTCCGGCTCAACAGCAAGTGACCGGGCCAGGCTCAGGCGCTGAATCTGGCCTACCGATAGTTGTGCCGCCGGGCTGTGCAGGCGATCCTTGACCTCGTTCCAGAGGTTCACCTTGCGCAGGTATGTTTCCACCAGATCGTCCAGTTCAGCCTTGCCCAGGGACCGGTGAATGCGAGGCCCGTAGGCCACATTCCGGTAGATAGACATGGGCAGCGCCGTGGGTTTCTGGGAAACATAACCGATGCGGCTACGAATATCCGGCACAGGGCGGCGGCTCTGGTAAACGGGTTCACCGCCCAGATAAACCTCACCTTCGATCCGGGTATTCTGGTGGATATCATGCAGACGGTTCAGCGACTTCAGCAGCGATGACTTACCGCAGCCGGAAGGGCCGATAATCGTCGTCAGGCGGTTTGCCGGAAATGCGATATTGATGTCTTTCAGTGCCTGACTTGCATGCCCGCCAGTGTAAAACAGGTTCAGGTTTTCAGTGCGTATGGCAGCGTTATCAGACATGGTCAGTGATCCTGTGTGTAACGTGAAAAATGGTTTGCGATCAGCTTTGACACCACGATGAGCCCTAGCACGAGCATCATCAGCACAAAGGCCGCCGCAAAGGCGTCATCCCGCACACTTGGGTAGGGTGAGGACGCCTGCTGGAAAATCAGTATGGGCAAGGTGGTCGCGGAGTCGTCCAGCTCATTGGGCATGTTAATCCCGCCGCCCGCCGTGAATAGCACCGCCGCACCGTCGCCCAACCCGCGGGCGAACCCCATAATCACCCCGGCGGTGAGCCCGGGCAGTGCAGCTTTGAGCGTGATCTTCATGGTTTCCAGTCGGGTCAGGCCCAGCGAGTAACCGGATTCCTTGAGGTTGGCCGCCACCGAGCGCAGAGCCTCATCCATGAAGCGGGCAATGATAGGGAACTGGAGCAGCGTCACCGCCACCAGGGCGGCCAGCAGACTGGCACGGGCCTCCATGACAATCAGCAGTGTCAGCACGAATACGCCGTACACGATGGCCGGCGTACCCCACAGCACATACAGCAGAAGATTGACGGCCCGGGCAAAGCGCTCACTGCAGTAGTCGGTTTGAAGATACATGGCGACGGCCAGAGCCAGCAGGGTGGCGATCAGCGTCGCCGGCAGGACGATGGCAAAACTGCCGAGAATGGCGTGCAGAAAACCACCGCTGCCCCCGAGCAGGTACATTGGCCCGGGCGCCGTGATCACGACCTCGGGCTGGTTCCACAGAACCAGGCCGCCCTTGTACAGGGTCATGCCGATAATCAGCGCCAGCACGCCCACCACCAGCGCCATGCTCAGGCGGATCAGAGACTCGACCAGGGTTTGTTTGGTATACCGGTTCATTGGTACTTCCAGTGCTTCTCGAAATGGCCACGCACCAGGGTGGCCATAATGTTGAAGAAAGTGACCACAAGGAACAGCACCAGCGCAGCGAAGATCAACGCCGACTGGGTAATAGGCAGCGACATCAGTTCCCCAAAGGTATTAACGATCAGGCTCGGTAAGGTCTGGCCGGCATCGAACAGGGAGCTGGGAATCACGTTCTTGCCGCCGATGACCATGGCAACTGCAATGGACGCCTCAAAAGCCCGCCCCAGACCGAGCAGTACCGCCGAAATGATACCGGGCCCGGCAGCGCGCAACAGAATGTTCGTGGCGACACCGCTTCGGGTTTCACCCAGAGACAATGCTGACTCCCGCAGGCTGTCGGGCAGGGCCCTCAGTGACTCCACCGACATGGAAATAATGATGGGCAAGGTCATCGTCGCAACCACCAGGCCAGCGGTCATGATGCCCAGGCCTGTGGTCTCGGCGCCCAACAGGGGGGCCAGGAAATCGTCCACAAAAGGCACCACGAGCAACAAACCAAACAGGCCGAAAATCACTGACGGGATCGCCGCCAGCATGTCTACCGCCGCCGAAAGCCAGGTTTGAACCTTGCCCCTGGCGTATTCGGCGATATAGAGAGACGCCAGAATCGCCACCGGAACGGCCAGGGTCATGGACACCAGCATCACCAGCAGGGTTCCAACGATTGCCGGAAGAAACCCGAAAGAGCCCGCCTCCGGGTCCCAGGTACCGCTGAAAAGGAGATCGGCCAGCGAATGCTCCCCCAGCACTGGCAGGGATTTCCCTGCCAGAGTCAACAGAATGGCCACAAAGAGCGCTATCGCGGCCCAGGTAATAACCTGGATCGCTGCCTTGGCACTGTTGTCGATGATGACGCGCCTGGTTAATGTTGTCATCGGGTACCTCGTTGAAAGCGGGATGGCACGGCGTTACCGGTCGGTCGCTTCAATGTCGCCTTCAACGTAACGGCGTTGAGCGTCAATCGTTTTATTCGTTAACTGGACATAACCATTCTCACCGACATATTTCTGCCCCTCGGTCAGCGTCCAGAGAACAAACTTTTTGACTTCGCCCGTGTACGGCCCCTTGCCCGCCAGATAGACCTGCCGGGCCGGAGGTGACGGGTAGCGACCTTCGGCAACCGCATCAAGAAAAGTCCGGCGGTCCTGATAGAACGACTCTTCCGGGTCAACGACATTGTTGTCGTTCAGATCCAGCGGTATCGGACGGACGTTGCCCGCGAAGTCACCCGTTTCAATGTTGTAGGCGTAGTTCAGATTGTTGAAGCCGATGGCATTGGGCTCCTTACCCACAGCCGCCGCCAGGGGCTGATCGCCATTGAAATTGGCATCGGCTATGTTCTGAAATTCTCCCTGGGACGCCTTGCTGAAAAACTTGTACCAGGTTTTTGCAGCGCCGGAGGCGTCGGAGCGGCCATAAACGACAATTTTGTCGTTATCGAGATCTTTCCCAACAACCTCACCCCAGTGGGTGATCTTTTTAGTGAAGATCGCCTCAAAATCTCCTTCCGAGAGGCCTTGTGCCTGAATTTCATCGAATACCGGGTTGTCTTTGTGGATGGTGCCGACGACGGAATCCTTGGCTACAGCTGTTGGAAACAGGCCCTGTTCGATTTCTTTTTCGTGCGGGTCCCGGCCCATCATGCCGATATCGACCTGACCATTGAGCACATCGGATACACCCTTGCCAGTGCCGCCGCCTGCAACCTTGATTTCGACGTCGTCGCGTACATCGGCGTACTTGTCTGCCCAGACCACCATCAGGGGGTACACCGCCCATCCGCCAGAGACGCGGACGGTGGCTTCTTCCGCCTGAACTGTCGTGGTTGCCAGAGCTGCGGCGATACCGGCCAATGCCCCGATACGGGTAAGCTGTTTCATGATCAGACTCCCTGACTAAAAAGGCCGGCCCTTCTGTTCGTTCGGGCCGACAAGATGAATGCTGGTGACAAGGCTGCCTGACCTGACTTTACGTTTGAAACAATAAAAACTGGACTGCTTATCAGTATAAGTAATAAAGCCGTGCGGAACCTACTGGAATTCGGGATAGCAGAGCATCCAGAGCGTTGTCCAAGGAAAGGAGGCTGAGTCGTGACCATCCGAGAAAGTCGGGACGGTTCACGGGTAAAGGCGTCCGAGGGGGCTTCAAACAGCAGAAACTCTGGATCGCTGGCCAAGGCTACAGCGACCTTTTGTTGCATGCCACCGGGTAGTCGTCGATCACCCGAGGCCTGAAACTTGACAAGGTCGAATAAGCTTTCTCGGTTTAACCATTTAAGCCCTCGTTGGCGGCGTTGCTACCATCGAGTCTTGACCAAACTTTCGGTAACGTCAGGAGCATGCCATGACAGACTCGTCGCCCACCGACTCGACCGCTACGCCCGCTAACGCCGGCAAGTTCCTCTGGTTCTTGCCCACCCACGGCGATGGCCACCATTTGGGTACCACACAGGGAAGTCGCGAGGTCAACCTGGGCTACCTGCGCCAGGTAGCCCAGGCGGCGGATCAACTCGGCTTCTTTGGAGTACTGCTACCGACGGGCCGCAGTTGCGAGGATGCTTGGATCATTGCCTCGGCGCTGGTGCCCGTCACCGAGCGGCTGCGCTTTCTGGTGGCCGTGCGTCCGGGACTGCAATCACCCACCGCGGCGGCCCGGATGACCACTACCCTGGATCGCATTTCCAACGGTCGCTTGCTGATCAATGTGGTCACCGGCGGCGACCCGGTCGAGAACCGCGGTGATGGCGTTTTCCTACCCCACGACCAGCGCTATGAGGTGACCCGCGAATTCCTCGCCATTTACCGAGACCTGCTGGCAGGCAAGCAAGTGAGCTACGCCGGTAACCACCTGCGCGTGGAGGAGAGCGAGTTGATATACCTGCCCGCCCAAACACCGCATCCGCCGCTCTATTTTGGCGGCTCGTCCGCGGCGGGCATCGACGTCGCCGCCGAGACGGTGGACAAATACCTCACCTGGGGCGAGCCGCCCGCCCAGGTGGCGGAAAAGCTCGCCACCGTCAAGAAAGCCGCCGACCAGGCGAATCGAACGCTGACCTTCGGCATCCGCCTGCATGTCATCGTGCGCGATACCGATACCGAGGCGTGGGCAGCGGCGGAGAAACTCATCGAGCATCTCGATGACGAGACCATTGCCGCGGCCCAATCCACGATGTCGCGTATGGACTCCGAAGGCCAGCGGCGCATGGCCGCCCTGCACGGCGGCCGCCGCGACCAGCTCGAGATCAGCCCCAACCTCTGGGCCGGGGTGGGTCTAGTGCGCGGCGGTGCCGGCACAGCCCTGGTCGGCAGCCCCGAGACAGTGGCGCAGCGTATCCTTGAGTACATGGCAATCGGCATTGACACCTTCATTCTATCCGGCTACCCCCATCTGGAGGAGGCCTACCACTTCGGGGAGAAAGTGCTGCCGCTGCTGCCCAAGGATCACACCCCGCCCATTATCGACAAAGCTCGAACGGAGCAGCGAGGCGAGGTCGTGGCCAATAGCACCAAGCCGCGCTAATGTGAAGTGGTCCAATTGGAGCGGACACACTGATAAGCTTCATGATGGAGGTAGTGGAGGTGTTCATGACCAAGAAGACTCGACGTCGGTTATCCGATGAATTCAAGGCGGTCTTCTTCACCAAAGAGTCGAACCGAGATATCAGTTCATCGAGTCGGAGAAGGCCACCTATCCTGTGGCCGTGTTGTGTCGAGTCATGCAGGTCAGCCGGAGTGGTTTCTATGCCTGGCGACGACGTGGCCCTGATGACCAGCGTTAGGTCCTGCTCCACGAAGTCAGAGAGATTCATCGCCAGAAACGTGGCAGCTATGGCAGCCGCTGCATGGCCTGAGAACTGCGACGCCGAGGCTACGACGTCGGCCAGTACCAGGCCCGCAGCCTAATGCGGGAAGCCGGTGTCGAGGCACGTCAGCGGCGCCGCTGGCGCCATACGACCGACAGTTAGCACAGTCTGGTGGCGCCCAACCTGCTGAACCGCCAGCTCATGGTGGCGGCACCGAATCGGACCTGGGTGGCCGATATCGCGGCGATCTGGACGCTGGAAGGGTGGCTCTATCTGGCGACGGTGCTTGGCCTCCACGATCGGCAGTTGGTGGGCTCGGCGATGGCCGATCAAATGCGCACGCAGTTGGTCCTGGACGCCTTGGACATGGCCGTAGGTCGCTGGCAGGCCGACAGAGGGCTGATCCATCACAGCGATCGCGGCTGCCAACACGCGTCGCATGAGAGCTGCGACACGATGGCCCGGCATGGCTTCCAAGCTTTGATGAGTCGTAAGGGGAAACTGCTGGGACAACGCCGTCATGGAGCGCTTCTTCGGCTCACTGAAAAGCCAGTGGCTGGCGGGCCAGCGGTATGCGAGCCGACAGGCGGCACGTGGTCGACTACATCGAGATGTAGTACAACAGCTGCCGGCTCCAATCAACCCTGGGCTACCAGACGCCGAGGGATTGAATTGGCAGCTGCGGTTTGACAATGTGTCCGATCTGATCTGGCCAGAATATTTCCCTGCAAGATCTTTTTACCTGACCGCACCGCATTTTCCCACCTGATTACTCATGTTGATCAGCCACCATTCCGCCAGCTTGTCCTATACTGAGGTTATATCCAGTAGAGGAGGTGACGTCATGGCACGCAACCCGATCCAGTTTCAGCCCGGCCTGTCGCTGCCGGCCTTCCTCGAGCAGTACGGCACAGAAGCGCAGTGTCGGGCGGCGCTCTATCGGAATCGTTGGCCCAAGGGGTTCGTTTGCCCCGACTGCGGCAACACCACCGGTTGCCAGCTGTCGCGGGGGCTCTACCAGTGCCATCGCTGCCATCATCAGACCTCGCTGACTGCCGGTACCATTTTCCATGCAACGCATCTGCCGCTGACCACCTGGTTTCTCGCCATTTATCTGCTGACCCAGCGCAAGAGCGGCATCTCAGCGCTGCAACTGTCCCGTGAACTTGGCGTTGCCTACAACACCGCCTGGAAGCTCAAGCACAAGCTGCTGCAGGTCATGCACGAGCGCAACCAGGGAGAAAGGCTCTCCGGGCGTATCGAGATCGATGACGCCTACCTGGGCGGTGAGCGGCCGGGAAAGCGCGGGCGCGGCGCTGAGCATAAGTTCCCCTTTGTCGCCGCCGTGCAAACCGATGAAGACGGCCATCCGCAGCGTGTTCAGCTGCGCCGTGTGAACGGCTTTACCCTGTCCGAGATGCGTCGTTATGCTCAACAGGCCATTGCACCGGGTAGTCAGGTGATCAGCGACGGCCTCGGATGCTTTCGAGCCTTCGAAACGACTTCCTACGTTCATGTGCGCCATATCACCGGCGGTGGGCGTGCCAGCGTGGCGAACCCCGAATTCAACTGGGTCAACACGCTGCTCGGTAACGTCAAAAACGCGATCACCGGTACCTACCATGCCATCCGCGGGCAGCATGCCCCGCGCTACCTGGCCGAGTTCGAGTATCGCTTCAATCGGCGCTATGACCTCAAGGCCATGATCCCGCGCTTTCTCACGGTAGCCGCCCGAACACCGCCGATGCCATACCGGTTCCTGAAGATGGCTGAGCCTTATGCGTAATCAGGTTTTCCCATGAACCCCCCGAGCGACGCTAAACGATTTCGCCAAACACGGTGCCCTGGCGTTCGAACTCGATGACCCCGGTCTCTTCCACGTACTGTGCCCAATCCGCCAGGAGTTCCTCGGTTTTTTCCGGATAGTGCGTTGCCAGATCGTTCACTTCGCCAGGATCCACCTCCAGGTCATAGAGCTGCCAACGGGCCGGTCGGCGCCGGCAGGTAGACGAGCTTCCATTTGTCCTTGCGCAGTCCCTTGCGCCCGAAAAGCTCCCAGCCGGTCACGCTATCCACGTCGTGAACACTCTCCCGCGCCTGCTGCAGATACCCCAGCCAGGAACGTCCGCGTACCGGATTGATGGCCCGCCCCTTGTACACCCGGCCCGGATGATGAATACCGGCCAGCTCCAGCAAGGTCGGCACGATATCCATCACAGTGCCGAAGGCGTGACTGATCTGATGCTGTCGCGCCAGGCCACCGTAACGCAGTATCGCGGGCACCCGGATGCCGCCCTGACTCGTAAAGGCCTTGCGGAGTCGTGACGGCGCCGTGGACGCTTGCGCCCAACGCGGCCCGTACCAGACGTAGGAGTTGGCGTTGCCGATATTGTCCAGACGATTGTCGTAATACTCGGCAATCACCTCCTCGAGGTTCGGCCCGAACTGTGGGTAGGCTTCCAGAAGCGCGCCCTCGGCACCATTGTCGGAGAGAAACACCACCACCGTGTTCTCCAGCTGTCCGTTTTCACGCAGATGCTCGATAACCCGCCCAATATTCCAGTCCATCCGTTCGACCATGGCGGCATAGACCTCCATGGCCCGCGCAGAGCGCTGACGCTGCTCTCGTGTCAACGCGTCCCACTCGGCCTCGTTGGCAACCACGGGGTGGGCGTCGGCGCCTACGGGCACCAGGCCTAGCCGCTTCAGTGCCGCCAGGCGCTCCTGACGCAGCACCTCAGGACCCTTATCGTAACGCCCGCGATACCGGGCGATGATCTCCTGCGGTGCCTGCAAGGGCCAGTGCGGTGCAGAAAAAGGCAGATACGCAAAGAAGGGCCGCTCGTCCACTTGCGACTCATCCAGGTAGCTCAACAGCTTGTCGGTGAAATAGTCGGATGAGTAGAACCCATCGGGTAATTCCGTTAACAACGCATCGTCTTCGCAGTACATACCCATCGTGCTGCGCAGCAGCCCAGGGCGCCGCTCCATGGACAGGGCCGGCTCGAACCCGTAATGATTGGCAGCGCCCGGCAGCAGGGCAAAGGAACGCTCGAACCCGCGGGCGCGGGGACGAGCAGCGGCGCGATCGCCCAGGTGCCATTTGCCCGCCATGAGGGTGGCGTAGCCCGCATCGCGCAGCAGCTCCGGCACCGTGACGACCCGCTGATTCAGATAGCCTTCATAACCGGGCTGCCCGGCGACCGCCGGCGGCAATACTTCTGCCATGGAACCAATGCCGGCGATATGGTGATCGGTACCGGTCATCAGCATGGCGCGCGTGGGGGAGCAGGCAGAGGCGGCATGAAAGTCCGCAAGGCGTAGCCCCTCGTAGGCAAGACGGTCCAGATTCGGCGTACGGACCTCTCCGCCAAAGGCACCGATATCGGAAAAACCGAGATCGTCGGCCACGATGACCAGGAAGTTGGGGCGGGACATGAAGAGTTCCTTTGGGTATGGAATGGCGTCTTGGCTCCCGCGACCGGCCTTGAGGCCCTCGCCTGGATCCAGCGTCGAGGCTCAGCACAGCAGCCAGAAAAAGGAGCCATCCAGAGGCAACATACAGGCCCAGACACGCTGGGGCTCGATGGGATGGGCTAGATAGGTATCGGACTTCATCGCGAACACCTTAGGCAACGTTGGGAAGCCCCCCGACTCTCTGTTGTCGGGGTGTTTTTTCAAGGGCCTTGCATGAAGGAAAAAGGATCAAGCGTAGGCGACCCCGGAATGGTTCCGCTCATTGGCCCCGATCACCAGCGGCAGGGCTTCCAGCAGCTCATCGAGAGCGCGCTGGATCCTGGCCCTCGCATCGCCACCGACCCGGTACGCCTGGCCCTCTTCGAGGGTCAATTGCTTGGCGTTGACGTAGACGCCACCGAGCACGTTGCTGGCCCCCAGCGCCGACAAGACCGGCTTCAAGGCGTAATCGATGACCAGCAGATGGTTATCCGACCCGCCATTGGCCAGGGGCAGCACCAGCTTCCCTTTCAAGCCCCGCTCGGGTACCAGGTCGAGCAACAGCTTGATAGCTCCCGAAAATGAGGCCTGATAAACGGGGGTTGCCAAGATCACCGCGTCCGCCTTGGCAATCGCCTCACGGTAACGCACGATCTGTGGTGCCGATACATCGGCGAAGAACACCGCATTGCCGTCAAAATCATTGACGTTGAAAACCTCGGTCTTGATGCCCCGGGCCTGCAGCAGCCCATCGATGAATGTGATGAGCGCGGAGGTCCGCGACACACTTCCGGGGCTACCGGCAATCAGCACAACACTCATTATTGCCTCCATGAGTTGTGAGTTGAAAGTATGGCCACTTCCGGGAAAAGTCGTGACACAGCGACATGAGCCAGCAGCAACGCAGCCTTGCGAATGTTGAACACTGCGCAGTATTTGTGACATCGCTGCTTGCCTCATCGTCAGGAAAAGGCTTGTGACCCTACAAGGGACGCCCGCCCGCCAGGCTAACCCGCCGCATGTCACGAATTTCCCGTTCGTCGAAAGCGGAGCGGTAGTGGGCGGTGGCGCGGTTGTCCCACAGCACCACGTCGCCCACTTCCCAACGGTGCTCGTAGCGATGGGTCGGGATGTAGAGGTGAGCGCGCAACTTCTCGATCAGCGCCTTGCCCGACGCATAGTCCAGCTCGGGAATCTCGACTTCGGTCGCCTCACCCAAAAACAGCTGCTTGTTGCCCGACTCCGGGTGGGTGGTGACCAGCGGGTGAGGGTGCGCCTCGCCCTTGGGCGGATTGTCCGGCACACGATAGCCGGGGCGGGACGAATCGCGGTTGAGAAAGGGGTTGTAGGTGATCAGCGAAAGCCCGGCGATTGACTGACGGATGTGTGAATCGAGCGTTTCCCAGGCGAGATTGAGGTTGTACCAATAAGTGTCACCGCCGGTCGAGGGAATCTGGCGGGCATAGAGCGCCGAGGCTTTGGAGGGGCGTGGTGTCCATTGGTGATCCACGTGGGCGGAGAGTTCACCATTGCCGGTGTAACCGCCCTTGACGTTGGAGACCTTGACGATGTCCGGGGTTAAGCCCTGCTCGTTTGTGGCCAGCACCGGAATATGGCCGGGTGGATGGAAGACGTCGCCGAAGTAGGTCGTGAAGTCGAGCAGTTGCTCGTCGGTCAAGCGCTGCCCCTTGAAGATTAGGATATGGTGCTCGAGCCACGCCTGCTTGAGTTGCAGATAGTGAGTCGGTGATAACGGCTGTGTCAGGTCGATGCCCATCACCACGGCGCCGAGCGCGCCGTCCGTGGGCGTGATGGTCAGCGGCTGGTCATGGCGCGCAGCGGACAAGGCACCCGCGGGTGTTGATGCATCTATCGAGGCTGAGACGTCAGCGGTGGCAGTCTGACTCATGGCGTACTCTCCGTTGCGGTAGTCGTATGTCGAGTATCGTTGAGGTGAAAGGTCTTGAGCAGCGCCTCGCGGTAGGCGACGAACTGGCTGTCGCTGCGCTGGCGTGGCCGCGGGAGGTCTATGTTCATGACCTGAAGCGTGGCTGTTTGGTCGCTGGAGAGAATGACGATGCGATCCGCCAGGTAGACCGCCTCCTCAATGTCGTGCGTCACCATCACCATGGTGATAGCCTGCTCGCGCCAGATGCGCTCGAGTTCCTGCTGCATGCGAATCTTCTTCATCGCATCCAACGCACCCAGCGGCTCGTCGAGCAACAGAATTTCCGGGGAGATGGCCAGCCCCCGAGCGATCCCCACTCGCTGGGCCATGCCGCCGGAGAGCTGGCGGGGGTAGGCGTTGTAGAACGCCGTCAAGCCGACGATATCGAGATAGTGACGCGCCTTCTCCAGCGCTTGAGTGCTATTTTCGCCAATCAGCTCAAGCCCCAGGGCGACATTGGCCTCCACCGTGAGCCAGGGCAACAGGCGAGGTTCCTGGAAGACCATGGCGCGCTCTGACCCGACTCCCTGAATCGACTGGCCATTCAGATGAATCGTGCCGCTGTCCGCCTGTTCGAGACCCGCCAGAATCCTCAAGAGCGTGGTCTTGCCCGAGCCGCTGGCGCCGATGATGGCCACGAACTCACCGGCAGCAATCTCCAGATCGATGTTGCTGAGTACCTCCAGGTGGCTATCTTTGAGCGTGAACGACTTGCTGATGTGGCCCACGCTCAAGCCCTTGGCTATGGCCGTCATTGTTCGACTCCCCCGCCCAACTCGATGCTGGCGGCGTCGTTGTAGGCATTGGTCACCACATCACCGACCGACAGTTGCCCTGCGGTCAGTGTCCCTTCCCGCTCGAGCACATCCAGCCAGTACTGCACATCGTGCTCGCTGAGCTGAGCACTGTCGCGCACACCAAAGCCGGCCCAGTGCTCCGCCAGCTGAGCATTTTCGTTACGCTTGGCCAGCAGCTCGGCGATCAGTGATCGCGCCTTCTCCGGGTTGTCGCGCACCCAGTTGGCAGCACGCCCGGACTGGGTCACCAGCGCTCGCACCGCCTCGGGGTGCTGCTCGACGAAGTCGCGTTCCATGGAGTAAGGGCTCAGCGTGATATCACCCAATAACTCGTAGTCGCTGAACAGCGAGCGTACCCCACCTCCCTCTTCGAGTTGACCGGCAAACACGGTTTGCCAAGCGCCGACGGCAGCGACATCGACCTGGCCGGAGCGCAGGGTCTGCCCGAGCTGCGGACCCGGCACCGTCACCAGGCGCACCGCGTTATAGGGAATGTCGTTTTGCCGCAGATACTCGCGCACCACATAATCCAGATGCGCGCCCAGAGTATTGACCGCGATAGTCTTGCCGATCAGGTCTGAGGGCTGTTTGATGGGGCTATTCTCAAGCACATAGAAGCGGCTATTGACCTCCTCGTTGACACCGCTGGAAGCCATGATGCCGACGTTATCCGCTCCATTGGCGATGGCGTTAATTGTCGCAGAGGTAGCCGCACCGGCAATGTCGATCGACCCAGACGCCATGGCGAACAGACTCTCCGGCCCGCCCTGGCTGAATCCCTCGGACTCGAGCGTCACGCCTTTCTCCTCGAGCCAACCCTTCGCTTGCGCTATTTCTGGTATCGAAATCTGACCACGGCTACTGAGATAGCGGATGGTTACCGGCTCGCTGGCCGCTTCGTCCGCGGCCAGCGCCTGACTGGTCGCCACGGCCTGTCCTGCCAGCAACAGCAGCGTAGTTGTAACCAATGCGCGTTTCTTGATGGTTCGTTTTTTCATCAATAAGTTCCTCTTCGTCATTGAAGTCGTTGATTGGCGAAACATTCGAATCAGGTGCTGCCATCATTCTCCCAGCGGCAGAGACGTTTCTGGAGCGCTACCAGCAAGTAGTTGGCCAGCAGGCCAAGCCCGGCCAGCAGAAAAATGGCGGCAAACATCAGCGGGATCTGAAAGTTGTATTGAGCGTTCATCACCTGGAAGCCGATGCCTCGGTTGGCCCCAATCATCTCGGCGGCAACCAGCAGCAGCAGCGTCGACGTCGCGCTCAGGCGCAGGCCAACGAAGATGGAAGGAATGGCGCTGGGCACCACGACGCGGCGAAACACCTCGAAGCGGGAAGCACCAAATACACGCACCATCTCGATCAGCTTGGAATCGGCCTGCTGCACGCCGGTGATAGTGTTCATCAAGAGCGGAAAGACCGAGGCCCAGAAGATGACGAAAATCTTGGAGGCCTCGCCGAGCCCCATCAGCAGGATGAAGACCGGGTAGACGGCCAGTGCCGAGGTCTGGCGAAAGAGCTGCAGGATCGGGTCGAGGCTCTGCTCGATGGCACGAAAACTGCCCATGACCAGCCCCAGCGGAATGGCAATCAGCACCGAGGCGCCAAAGGCGATGCCAGAGCGCTGCAGGCTAATGCCTATATCGTCCATCAAGGTGCCATGCAAGACCGCGTTGTAGAGCGCCACCACGATCCTATCGAGAGGCGGTATCACCGCGACGTTGAGCCAGTCCAGCGAACTCGCCAGTTGCCACAGGCCAAAGAAGGCGACCAGCGCCCCATACCGACCCAGGCAAACATTACCGGCGCGGGTCAGCGCCTGCCCCAGCTGACGAAGGCGTGCATTGTTGCCATTTAGCGCCTTGGTGACGCCTCTTGTTGTGACGTCATAGGTGGTTACTTTTTTCATAGTGATGGCCTCTTGAGCAAACAATACCTTTGCGCTTGATGAGACCTTTATCCTATCGCTCATCACTTATCAGACTAAATGGTTATCTCCGCTAACCATATTAAAAATTCCGCACTACCATCCTTTATTCAATGAACAGCCACAGCACATTTAGCCGATACCGGCGACGGATAATCCATTATAATGCAAGCGCCATACCACATTGGCATTGGCTAAAGCAGTAAGCACAGACACTTTGCGGCGGCGATGATCATCCCCGGGCCCTTCCATGTCCTAATGATGACGTCGGTGCCGGCTTGAAAGATGTCAATCGGTTGAAAATAAATGAGAATTTTGAGAGTGCGTGCGGGGGCTAGTGCTCAAGCTTTGTTTTGACATCGCATGGTCAAGCCCAAGGAATTGTCGGGAAAAATTGCTCAGTGACCATGGCTGATGGCGAATATAATCTACTCAGCACGCGGCAAGAAGGACATCTCGCTCGGCAGACATCCACGGTTCAACCACGACATTTATTGAATTAGATCAAATCCATCCATCAGCGAAATGTCTGACTCATCGCGATATCGAGATCCGCCTACAAAAACAGCCAGTTCGTTTTTTTCGAATCGCTGCCATTCATGACCTTCGGTAATCGGCTGGGTTGCCACCATCACCAAGGGAGTACCGGTATAGACCGTGTCGTCGAGCCACTGATTGCAATCCACAAGCCGAGCCTTCATTGGCTCACCGGCTTGCCGGGGCCAGTATCAGATTGCGAGTGACAATGTCACGGTCAAGAAAGGAACGAGCATTGCGACAATTGAAGGCGCTGGTTTTCTCGACATTAAGCTGATGGTCACCATCGGCGTAATAGGCGATTCCCCAGCCATCCTTGTGATCACTGGTACCACCACGGCACAGGAACCCACAGAATGGATTTTGAGGTGCCACAAGAAATGCGCTTTTTAAACCGAAAGCCTGGTACATGGCGTACTCGATAACGACGGGATGATTCCACGATAATAGGAGCCTCGCGCCGGTCGATTAAACAAGAATATTTCATATGATTATCAGTAATCGAGGAACCGCTAATTCCCCACAACTAACTCCTGGGAATTTAACTCCAGGAATTCAGGTTTTGGAGTGGCCCCTGTAATTCGGGCTGGGCACTAAGTGCTGATCAGGCCGACCAGTGAGATACTGGTCATAAGCAAGAAACGGTGACATTACAGTGGTGAATTCAAATTTAAGGTGTCCCTCGTCGACTTCGTCGGGAGATGATGTGGATGTCGCCACTAATGCTTTTAAGTAATAGAGGCATACATTATATTCCCATAAGCATTTCTGTTTTGGGGTGTTCTGCATGAACATTCAGCAGCTGTGCATCTTGACATTAACGTCGCCACCTCAACACATTGTCCGGTTATCGGCATTGTGGAATCTACTCGCTACTTCAACGAATTGGCACTGCAGGTGCTTTGGCCTGCGGCGCCTGGCCTGACTCCGCTTCATTCCCATTGATAGGGTTGCATTTGACTCAGTAGGTCACCGCTGACCAGCGTCGGCTCGAGCTGTGTGACGATACCAAGATCTCCTGGCGTGTCGAGGCCCGGCCACCAGACGGTCATACCGGCGGCATGCGCCTCGCGGTTCCACTGAGTGAGCCGAGGCCAGTGCTCGCGCCCCTGGCGTGCCAGGCGCAGAGCGTGGGGTTCCGGCGTCACCCACCTTACCCCTGATTCACTCAGCAGGCGCCAGGCGGTCGGTGGTGCATCCACCGGGACACCCTGAGCCAGCAGCGGATAGCCGTGACGCTGGAAACTCTCGGCGGCCTCCCGGGCATGAGCGTCGCTGAGCAGGCGCAGGGCACTCAGGCGCAGCACCGCCTGCCGGGGGTGCAAGCCAAGACGCGCCAGCAGCGCCTCGAAGACCGCTCCGTGGGAGGCCTCCACGGCCTGGAGATGGCGCCAGTGAACGTCGACCACCAGCGGCGCGGCATCGACGCCATGGCGTGAGAGATGGTGCAGCGCATGCAGCACGCGCAGCAAGCGGTCGAGGAAAATCACATCCTCGCGATCCCAGGAGAAGAAATAGAGCGGGTCCGTCGTCTCACGAACGCCGTGCGGGTCAATGAGTTGAATGCGGCTCTCATGGGCCACCGGCGTGAGCCCGGCAAGCGTCAGAATGGGCTGCTGGCGTGGCCGTACGTGCTTGCCCGCCACATCGGCCGACACCTGATTGTTCTCATAGCGGAATCGAGCATGCCGGCGCAGGCTGGCTTGTGGGTTGAAAGCATCAAGATGGGTATTGAAATAGTCGATCACTCGGGTCAGGGGCATGGTGACATGTCTCGCAAGTGAAGTCAGGGTGGCGCGCCTCGGTCACTTGAGGAACACCTTGGCAGCTAGCAGGCGCTCAGCGCACCATGCCCCAGCGCTTGACGGTGATGCGTTCCAGGGTATTGAAAATCAGGTTCTCCACCAGCAGGCCGATCAGGATTACCACCACCAGCCCGGCGAAGACATTGTCGGTATAGAGTTCGTTGCGGTTCTGGAAGATATACCAGCCGAGCCCGCCCTCCCCGGATGAGGCGCCAAACACCAGCTCGGCGGCGATCAGGGTGCGCCAGGCGAAGGCCCAACCGATGCGCAATCCAGCCAACAGGGCCGGCAGCGCGGCGGGGATCAGGATATGGGCCACATAGCGCAGGCCGCGCAGGCCGTAGTTGCGACCCGCCATCCGCAGCGTTTCGGAAACGCCCTGGAAGCCCTGGTGGATGTTCACCGCCATGGCCCACAGCACCGAGTGCACCAGCACGAATACCAGGCTGGCCTCGCCGAGGCCGAACCACAGCAGCGCCAGGGGCAACAGGGCGATGGCCGGCAGCGGGCTGAACATGGACGTCAGGCTGCTTAGCAGGTCGCGCCCCAGGCGGGTAGATACCGCCAGGGTCGTGAGGGCCAATGCCAGCACCGTACCCAGAGCGTAGCCCTTGAGCAGCACCGACAGCGACACCGCGCTGCGTTGGATCAAGGTGCCGGAGGCCAGGCCCTGCCACAGGGCGGTGGCGGTATCGCTGGCACCGGGCAGCAGCAGTGGGTTGGCCTGATAGCGGGCGGCCAGCTCCCACAACCCGACCAGGGCCAGCAGGATCGTCAGCTTCCTCACCACGCCCAGATCCCAAGCTCGCTGCCAGAGCGGACGCGACACCGCCAGTTCGCTGGCTTCGACCGGCGGTAATTCGTGAACTCGGTCGGCCCGTTGGAATCGGTCGACGCTCAGAGTATGCAGAGTCATAAGGCTCTCCCATGCGGTGCGTGATGTTTCGCCAGATCCTCTTCGGGGGCCAACAGGAACAAGCCCGAGTGCGCGGCTGGCGGGGCGCATGATGGCGGCGCGAGCGGCGTAGAGCGGCCGGGCCGCCCCGGCATTGCGGTTGATGCGCTTGGCCCCCATGGCGCCGGGATCGCTTTGCAGCGCGGGCAGGCCAGGTGGGTGGCGTAGCGATAGGGCCGAGGTTCACTCATGGTCGTCCCTCGTGCTCGAACAGCAACTGATGGATCTGCTGGGTACGGGACTTGGTGGACGCACTCCCGAGGTTCGACAGGCTATCCGCCTCGCAGCCCAGTTCGGCACGTACTCGGCCCGGGTGAGGTGAGAGCAGCAACACCCGGTTGCCCACGATTTGTGCCTCCTCGATGGAGTGGGTAACGAACAGCAGGGTGAAGCCAACCTCCTTCCAGAGGGTCAGCAACTCCTCCTGCATCTTGCGACGCGTCAGGGCATCCAGCGCCGCGAAGGGCTCGTCCATCAGCAGAATGCGTGGCTGCATGGCCAGGGCCCGTGCGATGGCCACCCGCTGCTTCATGCCCCCGGAAAGGGTATGGGGATAGGCATCGGCGAAGGCGTCGAGACCCACCTTCTCCAGCGTCACCAGGGCACGATGCTCCGCTTCTCGGCGCCCCAGGGTGCGCGAGGCCAAAAGCGGGAACATGACGTTCTGCTTGACCGTCTTCCAGGGTGGCAGCTGATCGAACTCCTGGAAGACCACCAGGCGGTCGGGGCCTGGACCGACCACCTGCTGACCATCGAGCCGGATCTCTCCCTCTGCCGGGGAGAGGAAACCCGCCACCGCCTTGAGCAGGGTCGACTTGCCACACCCCGAGGGGCCCAGCAGCACGAAACGGTCCCCCTCCTGAACGTCGAAGCTGACCCGCTGGGTGGCCTTCACCACCTGGCGGGGCGTGCGGTACTCCAGCGTCACGCCATCCACCGCCAGGCGCGGCGTAGCTGGCAAGGGTGGCATTGCCGTGTGCCGTGGGGTCTCCTGCTTGCGCAGCGCGGTCAGGCTCGTCATCAGCTTCCCTCCCAGGCGTGTGCCTCATCGAAGAAGTAGTCCTGCCAGCTCTCGGGGCGATGCTCGATGGCCCCCACCTGGTATAGGAACTCCGCCAGCGAATAGGTGTTGTCAGGCACCAACGTGAAATCGATCTGCGGGTCATTAACCAGCCCAGAGAGGAAGTCGCGATCCAACCCAGAGCCGGTGACGCGCAGGAATGCATCCACGGCGGCGTCACGATCGGCCTCGATGATCTCGCTGGCCTCTTCCAGGGCGGCACGAAACACTTCATAGAGTTCAGGGTTGTCCGTGCGGAAGCGATCGGTGGCATAGACCAGCACTGGCGTGATGGGGCCGCCGAGGATCTCGTAGGAGTCGGTCACCTTGTGGATACCTTCATGCTTCAGTGCCTGATACTGATAGGGAATGCTGGAGAAGTAACCGGTGATCTCGGTGCCCCCGGAGATCAGCGCCGCCGTCGCATCGGGATGGGGGAGCGACAGTGTTTGACGATCCAATACGTCGTATTCCTCCGCGCCGAAGGTATTGGCGGCGGCATACTGAAGGAAACGCGCCTGCACCGAGACGCCCACCGCCGGCAGGGCGATGCGATCCTCAGGGCCGAAGTCCTCGATCGATTGCACTTCCGGGTCACGGGTCAGCAGGAAGTTGGGGGCATGACCCAAGGCGGCGATGGCCTTGACATCGAGGTTGCCTCGGGTGCGGTCCCAGGCGATGAGCAGCGGGCCCACACCGGCACTGGCGATATCGATGCTGCCGGAGAGCAGCGCATCATTGACGGCGGCACCGCCGGAAAGGCGCCGCCACTCGACGTCGACGTCGAGACCGGCGTCTTCGGCATACTTCTGGATCAGCTCTTGGTCTTGAATGACCTGCAGCGGCAGGTAGGCAATCCCAAACTGTTCGGCGATGCGAATACGTTCGCTCGCCTCTGCGTCCTGGGTGCCGCCGGTGGCGGCCAAGGCTAGCAGAGTCAGGCCGGCGTATCGGAATGTTGTCAGCGACATGGGGCTCTCCATCTGTGTCCGTGATTGTCGAAACACTCACCTTGCCCCTCGCCTGAAGAGCCCGCCAATGAGTTGTTTTACTGAGCAAATCACTCAGCCAGTGAAGTATTTTTCACTGCAGTGCGGATATGTATTTCGTAAAACCCATAGCAGGAATCGTGATTGGCCTGGATGTCGTTTTGGCTGCTTGGATAGGCCGACATTCACCGTCTACTCAGGAGATGTTCCATGACGACACAAGGCATCAGCGTGACAAAGTTGAGCGGCCATATCGGCGCCGAAATCAGCGGACTCGACCTGGCACACCTCGATGACCATGACGTCGAAACGCTGCATGCACTCTTCCTCGACCATCAGGTACTGGTCCTGCGCGACCAGCAACTCAGCCGCGATCAGCATATCGCCCTGGGTCGGCGTTTCGGTGACTTGCATATTCACCCCATGGCCAAGGGGCCCGAAGGCTACCCGGAGATATTCCCTATCGAGGCTGGGCAGAATTCTTCCAACGATCCCAAGGCCATTCGCTCGGGTAAACAGGCCGTCAATGGCGGGCACTGGCACTCCGATGTCTCCTGCGATGCACAGCCGCCGCTGGGCAGCATCCTCTACCTTCATGAGGTACCCGATGTGGGCGGCGACACCCTGTTTGCCAGCGGTTATGCCGCCTATGACGCACTATCCCCCGCCATGCAGGCTTTCCTGGAAGGGCTGACAGCGGTGCACTCGGGAGAAGCCACCTACCGGCTATATTACGGCAACCAGCCCGCCCAGGATCGCAGCCGATTCGGCGTGCCAAGTGACAAGCCCTACCCGGAGGCGGTGCATCCGGTGGTTCGCACGCATCCGGAAACGGGCCGCAAGAGCCTATTCGTCAACCGCGGATTCACCCGTGAGATCGTCGAGCTGGGGCATGCCGAAAGTCAGGCCCTGCTGGAATTTCTCTATCGCCACCAGGAGACACCGGAGTTCCAGGTACGCGTACACTGGGCACCCAACACAGTGGTCCTATGGGATAACCGCTGCACTCAACATCGCGCCATCTTCGACTATGCCGGCCAGGTGCGGCGCGGCGAGCGTGTGACCATCAAGGGAGACCGCCCCTTCCTGCAGCGCAGTGACGACACCTCACCCTGGCAACTCGTCGGCTGAGGGCTTATCGGCTCACCCGCCCGGCGGCCGTCGACATTCGCCACCGGCCGACGCATCATTCAGGGATGACTCTCGACACGACCCACCGCAACCGACAGATGACCCACTTCGACGGCCACGACGAGATCTGGCTGTTCGGCTACGGCTCGCTGATCTGGAAGGCCGACTTCCCCTTCCTCGAGCGCCGCCCGGCGCATATCCAGGGCTGGGCGCGCCGCTTCTGGCAGGGCTCCCACGACCACCGCGGCACCCCCGAGGCGCCGGGCCGGGTGGTCACCCTGGTGCGCGAACCCGGGGCGACCTGCCACGGCATGGCCTACCGCATCACCCCCGAGGTGCTCGGCCCACTCGACGTGCGCGAGAAGAACGGTTACCTGCGCGAGGTGATCCGCCTGCACTTCGACGATGATGCCCGGCCGCCGAGCGCCGAGGGGCTGGTGTACCTTGCCACCGAAGACAACGCTGCCTTTCTCGGCGAGGCCCCGCTGGAGGCCATCGCCGAGCAGATCGCCATGGCCCACGGCCCCAGCGGCCCCAACCGCGACTACCTGGTCAACCTGGCCCAAGCCCTGGGCGAGCTCGGCGTCGACGACCCCCACGTGTTCGCCCTGGCAGCGCGCCTGCCCGCCCGGCAAGACACCCGCGATCCCCACCCGCGCCCCTCATCGGAGACGACCCGCCCATGAGCGTGACCCTCGACGACGTCCGACAGGCCGCCGCCCGCCTGCAGGGCAGCGTGGAGCGCACCGCCTGCCTGCCCTCCACCACCCTCTCGCGGCTCACTGGCTGCGAGCTCTACATCAAGTTCGAGAACCACCAGTTCACCGCCTCCTTCAAGGAGCGCGGCGCCCTCAATCACCTGCTCTCGCTCAGCCCCGAGGAGCGCGCCCGGGGCGTGATCGCCATGTCGGCGGGTAACCATGCCCAGGCGGTGGCCTATCACGCCAAGCGGCTGGGCATCCATGCCACCATCGTCATGCCTCGCCACACCCCCAACCTCAAGGTACGCAACACCCGCCACCTCGGCGCCGAGGTCCATCTGCAGGGCAACGGGGTCGACGAGGCTGGACTTCATGCCCGGCGTCTGGCCAAGGAGCGCAATCTGGTCTTCGTGCATCCTTACGACGACGAGCGAATCATCGCCGGCCAGGGCACCATCGCCCTGGAGATGCTCGAGGAGGTCCCCGACCTCGACTGCCTGGTGATCCCCGTCGGCGGCGGCGGGCTGATCAGCGGCAATGCCGTGGCGGCCAAGGCGCTAAAGCCCGAGATCGAGGTAATCGGCGTGCAGACCCAGCGCTTTCCCGCCATGAAGCAGGCACTGGCCAATGAGCCCATCCACTGCGGCCTGGCCAGCCTGGCCGAAGGCATCGCCGTGAAGCAGCCGGGCATGTTGACCCGCGAGATCGTGCGCGAACTGGTCAACGATATCGTGCTGGTGGACGAGCCCGAGCTCGAGCGCGCCATCCTGATGCTGCTGGAGATCGAGAAGACGGTGGCCGAGGGTGCCGGCGCCGCGGGACTCGCCGCCCTGCTTACCGACCCGGCGCGCTACCGCGGCCGCAAGGTGGGGCTGGTGCTGTGCGGCGGCAACATCGACATGCTGGCGCTCTCCTCGGTGATCCAGCGCGGCCTGGTGCGCTCCGGGCGCATCGTGCGGGTGCGCGTCGGCATCCCCGACGTGCCCGGCTCGCTGGCCGAGCTCACCCGCCTGCTTGGCGCGCTGCGCGCCAACGTCATCCAGATCGCCCACCAGCGTACCTTCACCGACCTCTCGCTGCGCGCCACCGAGGTCGAGGCCACCCTCGAGACCCTGGGCGGCGATCACACCCGCGAATTGATCGCCGCGCTGCGCGCCGAGGGCTACGACCCGGTACTGCCCGCCAACGAGGTGCATCCGGACGAACGCTGGGCCACCGACCCCGAGGGGCACTGACCGCCAGCCCGAGCACATGGCGCCGAATCCGCGGCAGGCGTACCCTGTGCGCATTCGATCATCGCAGCGGTTTACATCGTCTCAACAAGGGAAAAGTGATGAGCAGCAAGATCAACGTGACAGCCCCCCTGGTCATCCTGCACGGCGACGAGATGGCGCAGGTGGCCTTCGAGCGGATCCTCGACACCTTCGTGACCTCCAGGCTTGACATCGAGCTGGTGGAGATCGACCTGACCGCGGAGAATCGCCTGGTCACCAACGGCCAGGCGGTGATCGATGCCATCGAGGCGCTCAAGCGCCACGGGGTGGGTGTGAAGAACGCCGGCATGACGGTCAACCGCGCCCAGCTGGGCGAGCTGCTGGCGGCCCATCCCGAGCTCGATGGCACCACCTTGCACCCGCTGGCCACCAAATCCCCCAATGGCGCCATCCGCAAGGGCATCGGCGGCAACATCACCCGCGAGGACATCCAGTTCCGCAACCTGCAGTTCAACAAGCCCGAGTGGATCGGTCGCGACATCGAGGTCGACACCATGGCGACCGGCGGCAGCAAGGACAGCTACAACGAGCTCTCCTCCGCCACCGGCATCGTCAAGCTGATGTTCGTGGGCGCCAGCGGTGATCCGGTGGAACTGCACCGCCGCGAGGTCAAGAAGGGCGACCCCTGGCTGCTCGCCACCAACGACATCGACGCGATCAAGGCCTGGGCGCACCGCTTCTTCCAGCGCGCCATCGACGAGAAGCGCGATATCTACCTGGGCCTCAAGGACACCGTGATCGCCGGCTACGACGGCGTGATGCGCGCCGCCATCGAGGGCATCTACGATAAACACTATCGAGCCCAGGTCGAGGCATCGGGACTCGCCTACCACTATGAGCTGATCGACGCCCAGGCCGCGCGCATCGTCGCCAACCCGCCCCAGCGGGCGCTGTGGGGCGTGCCGGACAACACCACCGGGCGCAAGCTCTACAAGCTGGTCGAGCAGCTCAAGGTGCACGGCATCCCCACCCGCAAGGCGCACGTCTCGCTGTCGCGGATGAGCGCCGGCGGCGGCGACCAGTACGGCAGCTACAACGCCCCCGCCGTGGAGGACGGCATCCTCAAGGTGATCGTCGACGGCGACGAGAAGCACGCCCGCCACGTCAAGCAGGGCGACCCCATCCTGCTGATGTCCAACGACCACGAGGCCATCAAGGACTGGGTCACCCAGGTGTTCCGCGACGCCTCGCGCAAACAGAAGGAGGTCTACTTCGGCCTCAAGCGCGAGTACATGGATTATGACGAGGTGTTCAGTACCGTCATCACGGATGTGCGCCGCGAGCTGGCCCAGGCCGACACCCCGCCGCCGTCGTTCATGATCATGCGACCCTCCAGCCAGCTGATCAAGATGATCACCGACCCGCCGCGCAACGCCCTCTATCCGGCGCAGAACCTCGACGGCGACATCTTCTCGGACATCTCCGCCGCTCTCGGCGGCAGCCTGGCCACCGCCAGCTCGATCATCGAGAGCAAGAGCGGCACCATGCTCTTCGAGGCACCCCACGGCACCGCCCATGATCTCTACCTGACGTACCTGGAGAGCGATGGCCAGGAGGCGCACTTCAACTCCTCGGCGCTGATCTTCGCCGTGGCCAACGCCCTGGAGACCCTTGGCGAGCGTGAGGACAACGCGCCCCTGATCGACTATGCCACCCGCCTCAAGGCCGCACTGATCGATACCGTCGCCGACGGCATCATCACCGGCGATCTCAAGGGCAAGACCACCGACCCCGCCTCCGAAACCGTCGTCGACATGCAGGGCTTCCTGGATGCCGTGGCCAGCCGCCTGGATGCCTGACACGACCACAGCGGCCTCGTGGCCTCTCTACACAAGGCCCTTGTCACCGAGGCGATCCTGGGGCGTAGCGACGACACGCTTTTCGATGCCGAGACGGCCGCGCGCCTGCGCAACAACCCTGCGCAACAACAAAGGACAACAAAGCATGACCACTACGTTTGATAGCCGACACGCCCGTAAAGCGCTCGCCGCGGTTCTTGTCATCGGCGGCCTACTGGTGACGCCCACGCTGCTCGCCCAGCAAGCCATCCTCGAGGGCGAGCGTTTCCATCCCCAGCAGAGCCCTAGTGGCATGGTCGCCACCAGTCATTTTCTTGCCTCGCAGGTGGCCCGTGATGTGCTCGCCAACGGCGGCAACGCGGTGGATGCCGCCGTGGTCGCCGGTTTTACCCTGGCGGTGACCCAGCCTCGCTCGGGCAATATCGGCGGCGGCGGCTTCATGCTGATCTCCGATGAGAACAGCGGCGAGGTGATCGCCATCGACTACCGTGAGACCGCACCTGCCGCCGCCTTCGAGACCATGTTTCAGGATGAGAGCGGCGATGCCGTGCCCCAGCGCTCACGCTTTACCCACCTTGCCGCGGGCGTTCCGGGTACCGTCGCCGGCCTGGCCTTGGCATTGGAGCAATACGGTACCATGAGCCTGGCCGACGCGCTGGCGCCTGCCATTCAGCTGGCCGAAGAGGGCTTTGCGGTACCTGCGCGCTTCGTCCAGGGCCTGCAGGACACCCGAGAGCGCTTCGAGGCCTGGGATGCCAGCATGGCCAAGTTCTTCAAGGAGGACGGCAGTGCCTACGAGGTAGGCGAGACCTTCCGCCAGCCGGCTCTCGCCGACACCCTCAAGCGCATCGCTGCGCAGGGAGCGCGCGAGTTCTACGAGGGAAAAACGGCGCAGATGATCGTCGCAGAAATGCAGCGTCACGACGGCCTGATCAGCCTGGAGGACATGGCGAACTATGCGCCGGTGATTCGTGAGCCGAGCCATGGCACCTACCGGGGCTACGATATCTATGCGATGAGCCCGCCCTCTTCCGGCGGCGTGCATATCGTGCAGATACTCAACATTCTCGAGGCGTATCCCATCAGTGAGCTGGGTTTCGGCTCCGCGGAAAGCATGCATCTGATGGCCGAGGCGATGAAGCGTGCCTACGCCGACCGCTCGGAGTTCCTCGGCGACACCGACTTTGTCGACGTTCCCCTGGCGGGCCTCACCTCCGAGGCCTATGCCGCGGAGCTGCGCAGCCAGATCGGCGACCGGGCCACTCCCAGCAGCGAGATTGCGCCCGGCAACCCCTCTGACTACGAGTCCAACGAGACCACCCACTTCTCCATCGCCGACGGAAATGGCCTGGCGGTCTCCAACACCTACACCATCAACTTCAGCTATGGCTCCGGCATCGTGGTCAAGGGCGCCGGCTTTCTGCTCAACAACGAGATGGACGACTTTTCCGCCAAGCCCGGCGTGCCCAACGCCTATGGCTTGATAGGGGGTGAGGCCAACAAGGTCGAACCCGGCAAGCGCATGCTCTCGTCAATGACACCCACCATCGTCAAGCGTGACGGCAAGAACTTCCTCATCACCGGCAGTCCCGGCGGCTCGCGCATCATCACCACCACCCTGCAGGTACTGATGAATGTCATCGACCACGACATGAACATCCAATCCGCAGTCAGCGCGCCCCGTATGCATCACCAATGGCTTCCCGACGAGATTCGCATCGAGGCCGGCTTCAGCCCCGATACGCTCGAGTTGCTCAAGGAGCGCGGCCATACCATCAGCCTGCAACCTGCCATGGGGGCCGCCCAGTCGATCACGATCAGGGACGGCATGTTCTACGGCGGTGCCGACCCGCGCCGCTCCACCTCCTCTGCCTTGGGCCTGTAACCCCCCATGCCCGTGCCTGGTCGCCAGGCACGGGCGCGATCACAGCTTGACGACAAGATCGGCAAAGCTCTCCACCCCAAGCCAGGGGTAGATGCCGCTGGCTCCAGGCTCGGCTGGAGGTCATAGAAGATGTTGAGATCGGAGACATCGGTCAGCTCGGCCTTGCGGTAGTAGAAGGCGAAGGCGTCGAGAATCTTCTCGGAACCTCGTCACGCCCACACGGTTCAGAGTCTAGAACCGTTGAAACACCAACTAGTTTGACAGTGGGAGGAGTCCTCATCGCGCCTGCGCACGGCGGGGATCCAGGTACCCGGCGCCACGTTGTAGCGAGGCGTCAGCTCGCCTTCAGCCAGCGGCAGCTTGAGAGAAGCCGCCAGGGTGGGGAAGTCACTGTAGAGGGCGAAGCGACCGCACATGGGGAAGCTCCGTCAGACCGGTTAGCTATCAATAACATCCGGCACAACCGATCGGCGAATGCAGGGTTCATTGGCCATGGTGATCATCGGCTTGTGTCGAGACCTCGTCGTCATCAGGGTAACGAGGGGCATCCTCGCCGATGAAGACGGGCTTTCCGTCCTGCCAGAAAACGGCATACTGGCCAAGGCGCCGCTTGCGCTCCAATGTGTCAGCCACTGCCGTGCGAAGGCTATCGAGCATTTCCTGCGTATCCGGTGGAAGTTGAGTCATGATATTGCCTCCTGGGACAGTGAATCAAACAGGAAACTATTGAAAATTTGCCGGTATCGGCCGCGTTGTTCGAACACAGGTTCCGGCTGATCCCGGTCATTCATAAGACAACGTGCGCGACTGACAAGGGGTGCATAAAGGGTCAGTAAATTATTCAAGCTTCGCGGGAAGCGGCGCTGAATGTCCTTAAGCGCAATGTTATGCCCACCATGAGAAACCCGCTCGGCAACGCGAAGGCGGGACATCTCGACTGATGGTAGTGCGAGGTATACCAGTTCGACTCTCCATCCATCGGAAAGCAATCGCTTTACCAGTCGCGAGCATCCACGGCCGGACAGCGTGGTTTCGAAAGCAAAATCTTGTCGTTCGTCAATAGCCTCCTCGATCTCATTCAAGAAGATTCGACTGGCTGTCACCAGGTTGCGTTCAGGAGCGAAAGGGGACAGACCAGCCGCGATCAAGTCAGCGTTGATAAAGCGCGTACAGCGGGCCACTTGCGGCAGATAGTTGAAGGCGAATGTCGTCTTGCCGGCACCGTTGGGCCCAGCGACTATCCAGCAGACCGGAGA
Source organism: Halomonas ventosae (assembly GCF_004361885.1). Lineage (GTDB taxonomy): Bacteria > Pseudomonadota > Gammaproteobacteria > Pseudomonadales > Halomonadaceae > Halomonas > Halomonas ventosae_C. The sequence continues at coordinate 157,330 of NZ_SNWH01000006.1, read as the reverse complement.
TCCGTTCTCATGCTCTGCCATTATAGCTGCTCCAGTTGTGGAAATACCTTCTTGTGCCGTCATTACGATGCTGTTGTAGCTTATTCATGGCCGATTGCCGTCGGCATCGTCACAGCTGCACTTACCTGCCGATCCTGCCACTCGCCATAGGTCAAGCCGCTGCCCTCGGCTTTCCAAGATGTCCGTCCGTTGGCACTACGGCCGGAGACCACCGCGGCGGCAGCGCTGGGGCTGCTGAAGCTCTGGTCCTCGTTGAAGACGCGGGTGCCATCGCTTTCTACCAGCACTCCGTCCTCGCAGAACTGGTTATAGAGGCTCTGGTAACCGCGCTCGGTGCCGACCCAGCTGCCCCGAGCCAAGGATCCCTTGAAGACATAGAACTCGCCGTCGATCTCCTGGCCGGTGGCGCGGATGCCGTGGCGTGGCACCTCCAGGGTGAAGAGAGGCGATACCTCGGGCTCGGCAGCCGGAGCTGCTGCGGGCTCCCGCGAAGGACGGGAGGTCTCGCGGAGGAAATCGAGCCCGAGCACCGGTAGCACGGTACGGATCTGTTCCATGAAGAACGCCATATCGGCGCGGTCCGACTCGGGCAGGTTGATGTACTCGTGTGCAGTGCCGTTGATCAACTTGCAACGGCCCACCTGGCTGGCGTTCTGGATCAGCAGGCTCTCCAGGTATTTCACATGGGCCTTGGTGAGGTTCTGGTCCTTGCTGGTGACCAGGCAAACCTTCTCCCAGAAATCCTTGCCGCCCCCAGAACCTGAAACAGCTTCGGGTCGGTTATGCTGCTTGAGTCGGGTGCCGACGTCGTCGCTCTCGCCGATGTAGACCAGCGGGCGCAGGCTATTGTCGGGATCCGGGCCGACCAGGAAGTAGATCCCGGTGCGGCCGCACTCCGGGCGCTGGACCAGCTCGCTGAGCTTGCTGCGCGGCCCGGTGAGCACGTGGCCGGTCCAGTTCATGATCTCGGCGGTGAGCAGGCCGTTGGGCGTGCCGTCCACCAGGAAGAGCCGGATGCTGCGTCCTTGCGTCATACCATCTCCGATTGTGTGGTGTCAGCGGTGACCGATGAGCCTGCCAGGGGCTGCCAGCCACGCACATCGATCTTGCCGGTGACGGCGGCGGAGATCAGGGCGGAGCGGCGTTCTGCTAGTAGTTTTATTGCAGCACGTGCCTGATCCAGCAATGAGTCAATTTTCTGCGTTATGGCATCCAAGTGCTGCGCTGTTCTAACCTGCTCTTGAATAGGAGCGATTGGCACACTCATCCTTTTCAGCAAATCCTGCCCAAGTGAAGCACGAGTCACAATCTCCATTTCTTTTACAAAGAACTCCCTGAGCCTTTGACTGCCAAAAAAGTATCTAGAGAAACTGGGCGACAATACTCCTTCGTCAGGCCTAAACCTTATCAAGAATCCAGCGAAAGTCGCAGAGGGAATATCTTGGAAGCAAGTCGAACTAAACCCAATCTCTTCTACCATCTCTAATGTTCTTGTAAAAAGAACATCACCTTTTTTTATTGAGTATCTTTCACGATCTTCCCTGGATGACTGCACGAGGCCCTTTGGATTTGTCGGCAAAACCTCATTCTTGTAAACATCACCATAACTTACGAAAGGAAACCCAGACCCAAAAGCATCGGCACCTATGTTGATCCCATTCTGACATTCTCCGAGGTGTCGTAGAGGCTTAACCTCCCAATGCGCCGGCACTTCGCCAAGCCACTCCACCCCGGAGTCCTTCATCGGCACATCAGGATCCAGCCCCTTGGTGACGGCATGGGAGATCACCGCCTGGCGCTTCTCCTTGAGCAGTTCGATCAGTCGCTGCTGCTCCTCCACCAAGGCGTCGATGCGCGAGGTTTCGTGGTCGAGGAAGGTAGCGATATGAGCCTGTTCATCATAGTTAGGCAGAGCACAGGTTAGCCGGCCAAATACTTCTGGATACAGTCGGAGACGGGAGTCAATCACACCTGCAGAAAAGGCTTTGTAATAACGAGTGTATTCGTCTGAACGAACGAGGTAATCAAGAAACTTAGGCTCGGATCCATCTACGACAGAAAAAACGCTATAGGCAGGGCTTACAATACCGTTCTGCCATGCGAACCCCAACCCACGATTCCAGGCCAGCATGATGTTCATGACAAGGTCACCAGCTTCGCATAGCTTGTAACCTTCCAGCGAGTCAGCTCGACTCAGATGCTCACCTTCTTCTCGTGACTCAGATCGCGGCCGGACTCCCCAATAAGCAGACACTGACAGAAGTTCACCGCTGCCATCTCGGGATCGTCCTACACGCTCTTGAAAGACCTGCTTGAAGCGGCACAGGCTCCAATGCGCCGGCACCTCGCCCAGCCACTCGACGCCGGAGACCTTGTACTCAGGGTATTTCGGGAACGTCATGCCGACAGCCCCTCGATCATCTGCTTGATCCGGTCGGTGCAGGCCTTGAGGTCGGCGTCGATCTCCTCCAGGGGGCGCGGCGGCGTGAACTGATAGAAGTGCCGGTTGAAGGGAATCTCGAAGCCGACGATGCCGATGCGGCCGTCCAGCTCGTCGCGCTTCTCCTCGTCGATCCAGGCATCGGGCACGTGGGGTTTCACCTCGCGCTCGAAGTAGTCGAACACCGACTCGTCCAGCGGCACGTTCTCGTTGTCGCGCAGGCCGGTGTCGGGCTCAGGGTTGCCCTTCTTGTCGAGGCAGATGTCCGCCTCGGGATCGCGCTCCGAGAAGGCGTTGAGAATGGCCTTCTGTACCGGTGCGCCGAGCTTGAGGCCTGTCGTCTTGAGTGCGGCCTTCAGTACCTTGGTGAAGGCGTCACGGTTGGTGAAGACCTGCTCCGGGCCCAGGGTGGCGCAGGCGGCCTTGATCGCCTCGCGCTCGCCCTCCTCCAGCTTCTGGAGCGGTTTCTCGTCATCGAGCTTGGCCAGACGCTCGGGGCTGGCCTGGAAGTTGAGGCGCAGCGGTCGCTCCACGGTGATACGGCGGTAGCCGAAAGCATCCACCGGGAAGCGCTTGCTCTCCTCGCTCTCCTGGCAGGCGCCGTAGAGGCGCACGATCTCCTCGATGTCGCGGTCGGCGACGAACTGGCGCTTGCTGCCCAGCGACTTGTGCATCTTGCTGGCCCGGCCGGTGGCGTTGATCAGCTGCACCCGGCCACGACGCTCGGCGGGCTTGTGGTTGGAGAGGATCCACACGTAGGTGGCGATGCCGGTGTTGTAGAACAGGTCGGTGGGCAGACCGACGATGGCCTCCACCAGGTCGTGCTGCAGCAGGTAGCGGCGAATCTCGGACTCCCCGCTGCCGGCGCCTCCGGTGAACAGCGGCGAGCCGTTGAGGATGATGCCGATACGCGAGCCGCCCTCCTGGCGGGCGCGCATCTTGCTCACCAGGTGCATCAGGAACAGCAGCGAGCCGTCGGAGACCCGCGGCAGGCCGGGGCCGAAGCAGCCCTCATAACCTTTCTGGTTGTGCTCGTCGGTGATCGCCTTCTGGACCTTCTTCCACTCCACGCCGAAGGGCGGGTTGGAGAGCATGAAGTCGAAGTGCTCGCCGGGGAGCTGGTCGTCGGAGAGGGTGTTGCCGAGCTTCACCTGGTCCACGCCCTGGCCCTTGATCAGCATGTCGGCCTTGCAGATGGCGTAGGACTCGGGGTTGAGCTCCTGGCCGTGCAGCGAGACGGTCACGTCGCGGCTGACCTGCTGAATGTATTCATCGCTCTCGGAGAGGAAGCCGCCGGTACCCGCGGTGGGGTCGTAGACGGTGACGATGCCGTGGGGGCGCAGCTTGTCGTCCTGGCCGGTGAGCACCAGCGACGTGGTCAGGTGGACGATGTCGCGCGGGGTGAAGTGCTCCCCCGCCGTCTCGTTGGAGCTCTCCGCGAACTTGCGGATCAGCTCCTCGAAGACCAGGCCCATGCCATAGTTGGTCAGGCGCTGCGGGCTTATGTCGAGGGCGGCGAAGCGCTGCACCACCTGGTAGAGCAGGTTGTTGGCACTCAGCTGCTGGACGAAGCTCTCGAACTCGAAGTGCTTGAAGATCTCCCGGGCGTCCTGGCTGAACGACTGCACGTAGCTCATCAGGTCGTCGGCGGTGTGGGTGTCGGAGAGCGTGCCCAGGGTCAGCTTCGAGGCGTTGAAGAACGGCTGCTCCGCCGCGCGCAGCAGCAGCTTCTCACGCACCGCCTCGGGCTTGGCCTGATGTTCGCCAGCGGCGGTCAGCACCGAGGCCTTGGTGGGCTCCAGCACGCACTCCAGGCGCCGCAGCAGGGTAAAGGGCAGGATGATGCGGCCGTACTGGGACTGCTTGAAGTCGCCGCGCAGCAGGTCGGCGAGAGCCCAGATGAAGGCGGCCGTCTGGAAGTGACTTTCCGTGTTCACGATGCTTCCCCGCGTTCTTGGTGCTGATGGTGATGAGTACCGACCATCATACACAGCGAGGGGGTGGCCACGAAGCGGCCGGAAAGGCCGAGAAGGTCACGCGATGCGGCACCACATCAATTCGGTTTCTGGTCGTCTGAAGGCTGGTGAGGTAGTAAGTGGTGGGCCCAGCAGGACTCGAACCTGCGACCAAGGGATTATGAGTCCCCTGCTCTAACCAACTGAGCTATAGGCCCTTGCAGCGGATGGCGCCGAGCGGCGCCGCCGTATCATAGCGAATGGCGATGGAGGTGACCATAGCCGGCCGCCCTCGGCTGGCTGAATCTCCCGCCGCGACACTTCCTCCCCCGGCCGTGCTCCCCAGGCCGTGGCCTGTCCCGCGGGAGATCGAGCGCAGCGAGCTTCCCCTCTTGCCCTTTCCCTGCTGAGGCAAGGAATGGTTAGATCGCGGAGATGCTGAGCACCGTGTAGGGCGCCTCGCAGGCATGGCGCTCGTCGCGTTCGTCGACACTTCCCAGGCCTAGATGACGGTCATTGTCGTAGGCGACGAACAGCCGATCATGGTCCAGTACCGCCAGTCCTTCCGCCTTGTGCTCGAATTCCAGCGGCAGGCCCGCCGGCGTGGTGACCAGGGTCGGACGTCTTCCGGCTCGGAAATCCGTCAGGCTGATCTCCCACAGGTAGCCACCGATACGCTCCTCGTTGGCCTCCTCCACTTCGAAGCTGTTTAGCAGGTAGAGCCGCCCATGGTAGGGGTCGTACTCAAGGCTCGAGAGGCCGCAGTCGAAGCGTACCGCCGGCTCATCACCCGGCTCGAAGGCATAGTGCTCGCGCAGCGTATCGATAAACACCAGGTTACCGCTCTCGCTGATTTCGTAGTGGGCCCCCACTACCCGGCTCACGTAGACAAAGTCGTCATGGGCCTGGCCCTGCTCGCGCACACCGAACAGCAGCAGGCCATCGCCCCGCTCGCCGGGAATTGCGGCGAGCCCCTCGATCTTGTAGTAGGGAAAACCGATGACGGCATTGAGCTTGTCGCGCAACGCCAGCGAGCCCGCCACGCCGTCGCGGGGGTCCGGGTCCACCACCTGCACCCGGTCCGGCTCGCCCAGCGGCCAGATCAGCAGGTGATTATAGTCATTGAGGGCGTGGCTCTCGTCGTCGATGCGGTCGAAGCCGGTGGTTGCCAGCACATGGCGGCCATCGGCGGTCAGGGCGAAGTCCTCGTACTTTTCAGCCTGCTTGATCAGCGGCTGGGTGAAGTAGCTCAGCCGGGTGTCGTCGGGCCCTTCGGGGGTGAGGGGCACGGCGAATACCGCCGAACGCTGCTCTCCGGGAATCGGCTTGTCGCTGGCCAGCAACAGGCGCTCACCATCGAAGGCCACCGCCGAGACCTCGGCGTTGACCAGCCGCCCCTGGGCATCCTTGAGGCCGGCGGGAAAGCAGTGAAGGGTTCCCTGCTGCAGGATACTGGCACTCACCATGTCGCTGTCCTCCGGATTGTCGAATGCCTCACCCTACTACGCTGAAACCTGCGCCGGAAACCGCTAGGAGCGTCATCGCCAATTCCCCAGAGCGACCGCCGGGCGGTGGCCTCGTGCTGGGCGATATCAGCTTTTCGATCGAGCCTCAGGCACCGATGAGCGGACCGGCATTGAACTCGTCGCCCACCGCCCAGACTAAGTGGGGAAGGCGTCAACTGGCGCCATCGATCCTACGGACCCTCACCGCTCACAAGGAGTGAACGCATGACACAACGCAAGCCACTGAACCCCGCCCAGCATGCTGTGATAGGCGCGCTGCTGGCCGGGGGCCTGGCTGTCTCCGGCAGCGCCATGGCCGAGCCTCAAGGCCTCTATTCGGCCAACAAACTGATCGATGCCGATGTCTACGCCACCTCCGGCAGCGAGCAGATCGGCGATGTCGAGGACATCCTGCTCGACAACGACATGCGGGTCCGCGCCCTGGTCATCGACACCGGCAACCTGCTTGACCTCAAGGGCGAACAGCAATTCGTCATCGAAGCCGGCAAGTTCACCGTTGCGACTCAGGATGGCAATAACCTCGAGCAGATCACGTACCGGGTGAATGTCGACCTCAGCAAGGAGCAGATCACGCAGCAGCCTCAGTACACCAATGACTGGTGGGATAATGCCCGACAAGGCGCGCAGCAAGCCTGGGAGCAGACCAAGGAGGGCGCCGCCAGTGCCTGGGAGACCACCCAGGAAGGCGCCTCACGGGCCCTGGACCGCATCGGCCAGGCACTGGAGAGCGTTGGCGAAAGCGCCCGCAAGGCCGCCGGCCGCTCCGCCGAGTGACCTTTCGGCCCGCTCATGATTCGTCAAGCCCGGGCAACGACCGGGCTTTTTGCTGAATGGCCCCCTGGCGTTGCCTCCAGGGGGCCACCTTCACGACAATACGTGCTCCGTTCACAGCGCTACCCAAGGATGCCGCCGATGCTGGTCGAACTCTTCGCCGTGATGGCGCCCGTGCTCACCGGCGCGGGGCTCGGCTTTGGCTGGGTCCGCCTTGGTCATGAGTTCCCGGTAGCCTTCGTCACGCGACTGGTGTTCAACATCGGCACCCCGGCCCTGGTCATAGCCTCGCTCGCCGATGCCGAGATCGATGCCGGCAGCTTCGGTCGCACCATGCTGGCCACGGCGGTGGTGCTTATCGCCATGGCCGCCGTGGCCTTGCTGCTGGCTCGGCTATTGGGCAAGGATTGGCGAGTGCTGCTGGCCCCCACCATGTACCCCAACACCGGCAACATGGGCCTGCCGGTGGTGCTTTACGCCTTCGGTAGCACCGGTTTCGTGTACGGCATCACCGTCATGGTCACGGTGGCACTCTTCCAGTTCACCCTGGGCACTGTCCTGGCAAGCCGCGGTAACCCGTTCAAGTCACTGGCCAAGACGCCGGTGGTCTATGCCATCCTCATCGCCCTGGGGCTGCTGCTCACCGGGATCCAGCTGCCCCGGTGGCTGGCCAACAGTGTCGATCTGATCTCAGGCTTCACGGTACCGCTGATGCTGATCACCCTGGGCGTTTCGCTGGCCAGCATCGAGGTACGCAACCTCGGATCCGGCATCGGCTTTAGCCTGCTGCGCATCCCGGTCGCCGCCGGCGTCGCCTGGGGCATCGGCACCCTGCTGGACCTTCCGTCCCTGGCGCTGACGATCCTGGTGCTGCAGATGAGCATGCCGGTGGCGGTGTTCACCTATCTGTTCGCCCAGCAGGCGCAGCGTGAACCAGAATATGTGGCGAGCCTGGTGTTCTGCTCGACCCTGTTGTCGCTGGTCTATCTGCCGATCCTGCTGGCGATCCTGATGTAGGGGCTCGGTGGCTGCACGCCATCATGCACCGTGTCGCGGCAGTTGCTAGAATGTAGCGTCATCCTTCTTTAAGGAACGCGCATGGTACCTCGCGAAATCGCCGTCGGCGGCATTTACCTCTCGCCCATGCTGCTGTACGTGCTGATCGGGTTTTGCGCCACTTTGCTGATTCGCGCCATGCTCTACCGACTGCTGGGCGCCAACCGTCTATGGTTCGAGGCCTGGTTCGACACGGCCTTGATGGTGATCTGCACCGCCGCCGTTGCCTACCTCACTTCCCTGGCCGCCGGGACGTCTTGAATATGTCAACCCTGCTTCGCAGCCTGGTCACTCTGGTCATTGTCGCCCTGGCCCTCGCCGCCGGTCTATGGCTGTGGCATTACTATCTGTATACCCCCTGGACCCGCGATGGCCGCGTCCGCGCCGAGATCATTACACTTGCCCCGGACGTTTCCGGTCGCGTGGTCTCGCTGCCGGTAGAGGACAATCAGCGTGTCGAGGCGGGCGAGCTCTTGTTTCAGATCGATCGCCAGCGCTACCAGGCGGCGGTCAACCAGGCGCAGGCGGTGGTCGCCCAGCGCGAGGCCGAGCTCGAACAGCGCCAGCACGAGGCCTCGCGCCGTGCACGCCTAAGCCGCCAGGCGATCAGCGCCGAAAACCAGGAGACGGCCCAAATCGACAGCCAGGTGGCCCTTGCGCGTCTCACCCAGGCACGCAGCGAACTAGAGCGCGCACGCCTCGATCTCGAGCGCACCACGGTAGAAGCACCCGCGGCGGGTCATGTGCTGAACCTGCAACTCAGTGAAGGCAACTACGTCAATGCCGGTACGCCGGCAATGGCACTGGTCAAGGCGAATTCCTACTCCGTCACCGGCTATTTCGAGGAAACCAAGTTGCCGCGCATCCACATCGGCGACCCAGCACGCGTCACCCTGATGAGCGGCAATACCGAGCTCAGCGGCCACGTCCAGAGCATCGACCACGCCATCGCCAACCCCAACGCCGCGCCCAATTCCCAGCTGCTACCCCAGGTGGAGCCTACCTTCAGCTGGGTGCGCCTGGCCCAGCGCATCCCGGTGCGCATCGCGCTCGACGAGATTCCCGAGAACATTTCCCTGAGTGCCGGCATGACCGCCTCTGTCTACATCGAGTCAGAGGAGTAATCGCGGATGTCGCCGTGGTATCACGCCTATCTGACGCCCGATGGCGACGCCGTGCGGTTCGCCATCAAGGCGACCCTGGCCATGCTGTTGGCGCTCTATGCGGCCCTGTGGTGTGATCTGGAGCGCCCCTACTGGGCGCTGATCTCGGCGGCCTTCCTGCAGATCCGCCCGATGAGCGGCATGGTGGTCGAGAAAGGGCTGAGCCAGATCATTGGCACCCTGGCGGGCTGCGGCGCCGGTATTGCCATCATGGGGATGTTCGCCCAGGCGCCCATACCAGCACTGGCGAGCCTCACGGTGTGGATCATGTTATGCACCTACGGCAGCTCACTGTTGCGCAACAATGCCGCCTATGGCTGCATCATGGGCGCCGTCACCGCCATGCTGATCGTGGTGATTGGTGCCAGTCAGCCCGGCGGCATCTTCGCCATCGCCGTCGCACGACTCTCGGAACTGGCCCTGGGCGCGGTGTGCGCCACCCTGGTCAGCTCGCTGCTGTGGCCAGTCAAGGTCGGCGACCTTCTGGGCCGCCAGGCCGACGCGGTGGTCAACCAGGCCTTCGGCCATGCTGCACTGCGCCTCACCGACAGCACCGACCTGGCAGCCCTGCAGGCCACCTTGACCGGCAGCCTGGAGCCTCTCACCCAGCTCGAGGGCGACAGTCAAGCCGCCCGCTATGAGAGTCCCGAAGGGACGGGACGGATCCGCGCCAGCCACGTGCTGACCCGCCGCACTCTGCGGCTGATGGCCATCCTGTATGCCTTGCAGCAGCTGCTGCATCATCAGGGCGACCGGCTCGGCCCGTCGCTTCGCGCCCTGGCCGACGAGATCGCCGAAGGCTTTCGCCACGCCGCCGAGGTCAGTGGCGTTACCCCGGCCCATCGCCGCCTGCATGCGCTTCGCTATCGCGCCCTGGCGTGCCCCGACGAGACGCTATCGCCGCTCGAGCAGCGCTGCTTGCTGGGCATGCGCGAGGCGCTGGGCCATGCCCTGGTGATGCTCGATGCCCGCGACGCGATCTCCCAGCCCCAAGGCAAGCAGCTGCGCGACGTTGCCCTGGCCTGGCACCGCGACCACCTGGTCGCCGCGCTCAACGCCCTGCGCGCCGGGCTGATCTTCAGTGGGCTAGCCGCCTTCTGGCTGGCTACCAGCTGGAACAACGGCCAGGTGGCCATGCTGCTTGGCACCCTGTTTTCGGCCTTCTTCGCCAGCCGCGACAACCCGGTCGTGCTGTGCATGATGTTCGCCAAGGGCATGCTGGCGGCGATTCCCAGTGCCTTGCTGTTCGGCCATGTGCTGCTCGCCCAGGCCAGCGGCTTCCCGATGCTGGCGATGATCTTGCTCACCCCGCTATTCCTCGGCCTGCTGGGCGCCGCCAACCCGAGGCTGATGGCCTACTGCCTGGCCTTCACCATCGGCAACATTCTGCTGACCATGCCCGGAAACGGCATGGACTTTTCGTTTGACAGCTTCATTAACCGCGCCATCGCCTTGATGATCGGGATGGGCACAGTGGTGATGGGCTTTCGGCTGCTGCCAGGCCCGGGCGCCATCCTGCGCAAGCGGCGCCTGGTCAGCGCCATCGTCAGGGATCTGCGCCACTTGACGCAGCCGCCCATTCATGAGGCGGAGACGCGCTTCGTCGGCGGCATGGCCGACCGCCTGCTGCACCTGGCCAAGCTTGACGACGTGCTGCCCGGTGACCAGCGACATCTGTTGACGCTGGGCCTGACGGGGCTGGACATCGGCTATGCCTGCCTACAGGTGCGCCGGTGGCTCGATGACCTGCCCGACACGAATCTGCAGCGTGCCAAGCGGGCCTTTATCACGGCCCTGGCCGGCGCCTATGCCGACAGCGCCCAAGGGCGACCATCTGGAGAGGTGCAGTGTGCCGGCGAGGCACTGGTAGCTGCTGTTCAGCGCCAACCCTCGCTGAGCGAGCGCCATCAGGTTCTGCTCGCCGGGCTGGTAGAGCGCCTTGACCTGGCACTGCATCGCCAAGCCCAGCGGACCCATGACTCGCCTGGCCCCCTCGCTCCCAGCGCAATCCCGACGGTAACCTAAAGCTGGCCTCTCGCGGAGAACACTCTCGTCCCAAACAAAGGGCGTCGACAGTGGGGCAGCCATGCGTCATTCTGCAGGCCTTGCCACGCCCTCTGTTTAATTTGAATGGCCGTTCAAAAACCTTTAGGGTAGGCGTCACTTCACCGTCACCTGATGCCGCTGTCAACGCAACAGCTTGGCATCATGACGTCGTTTTTACGTCACGAGACTGACCCTTAGGCGCTTCCTGCCGGGTGCGGGGAGCCGATGAAAAGGCAGAGCCAATGAACGAGAACCGAAACGTCAAGATTCGGGTCCGCAACCTGAGCAAGGTCTTCGGCAACCAGCCGAAGAAGGCGCTCGAGCTGCGCAACCAGGGCCTGAAGCGGCCCGAGATCCTCGACAAGACTGGCCAGACGCTGGGCCTGTCGAATATCGACTTCGATGTCTACGAAGGCGAATTGCTGGTGATCATGGGGCTGTCCGGCTCGGGCAAGTCAACCCTGATCCGCTGCCTCAATCGTCTGATCGAGCCCACCGAAGGCGAGATCGTCATCGACGGCGAGAACATCCCCGAGCTGGACGACAAGGCACTGCTCGAGTGCCGGCGTCGGCACTTCTCCATGGTGTTTCAGAATTTCGCGCTCTTTCCCCATCGCACGGTGCAGCAGAATGCCGAGTTCGGCCTCGAGATACGCGGCGTGGACAAGCAGGAACGCGCCCGGGTGGCGCGCAATGCCCTGCATCAGGTCGGCCTTGACGGCTGGGAGGATGCCTACCCCAACCAGCTCTCAGGCGGCATGCAGCAACGCGTAGGGCTGGCCAGGGCGCTGGCCAACGATTCCACTGTACTACTGATGGATGAAGCCTTCTCGGCGCTGGATCCACTGATCCGCGGCGACATGCAGCAGGAGCTGCTGGAACTGCAAAACCGCATGCAGAAGACCACGGTATTCATTACCCACGACCTTGACGAGGCGATCAACATCGGCGACCGCATCATCCTGCTCAAGGATGGCGAGATCGTCCAAATCGGCACGCCAGAGGATATCCTCACCCATCCCGCAGACGACTATGTGGCACGTTTCATCGAGGGCGTGGACATGTCCAGGATCCTCACCGCCCGGCATGCCATGCGGCCGGTGCGCGCCACCGCCCGCGAGGATGACGGCCCACGCACCACCCTGCGCAAGATGAGCGAGAGCGGTATCGACTCCATCTATGTCACCAGCCGCGACCGCACGCTGCATGGCCTCGTCGAGGTGGATGCCGTGGAACAGGCCGTGAAGCAGGGCAAGGAGAGCATTCGAGACATCATGACCCAGGACTTCCGCGCCGTGGGGCCTGACGAACCGCTGCACAACCTCTTCGCCATGTTCAGCGAGAAGAGCTTTCCCATCGCCGTAGTGGACGACAATCGCAAGCTGCTGGGGGTAGTGGTCAAGGGCGCCGTCCTCGATGAGCTGGCCCGGGCGGCCGAACCCGCCCAGGTGGGTGAAAAACAGGTGGGTGAAAAACAACACGACCCCGAGACCCTGGCCGCCGCAGGAGACGCATGATGGCTATCGAAGTTCCGCGCATACCGCTAGGCCAGTGGATCGAGGCTGGCCTCGACTGGCTGACCAGCAATTACTCCATGGTCACCCGCGGCATCTCGCGAGTGACCCAGACCGGCATCGACGGGCTCAACGATGCGCTGATGTGGCTCCCCGAGTGGGGCCTGCTGGCGATCATCGTCGGGCTGTGCTGGTGGGTGGCGAACCTTCGCCTGGGCATCGGCGCGGCGCTGGGCCTGGCGCTGATCTGGAACCTGGGGCTGTGGGAGCCGATGATCGAGACCCTCACCCTGGTGGTGATCGCCACCTTCGTGGCGGTGGTGATCGCGCTTCCGGTGGGCATCGCCGCGGCGCTCTCGGAGCGACTCTACCGCACGATCATGCCGGTGCTCGACTTCATGCAGACCATGCCGGCCTTCGTCTACCTGATTCCGGCGATTCCCTTCTTCGGTATCGGCTCGGTGTCGGCGATCTTCGCCACGGTGATCTTCTCCATGCCGCCGGCGATCCGCTTTACCACGCTGGGCATCCGCCAGGTGCCGGTAGAGCTGATCGAGGCCGCCGATGCCTATGGCGCCAATCGTGCCCAGAAACTCTTCAAGGTTCAGCTGCCGCTGTCGCTGCCCACGGTGATGGCGGGTATCAACCAGACCATCATGCTGGCACTCTCCATGGTGGTGATCGCCGCGATGATCGGCGCCGATGGGCTGGGCAGCGAAGTATGGCGTGCCATCCAGCGCCTGCGCCCGGGCGACGGCTTCGAAGCCGGTATCGCCGTGGTGATACTCGCCATGCTGCTCGACCGCGTAACCCAGTCACTGCGCAAGGGGCGCAAAACCTGATCCTCGAAGCCCCTTGAATTCGCCGCGGGGCAGCTTCAAAGTGAACGATCGATTGCCACAAGAAGGGGAACACGATGAAAAAGCATCCACTGAACCGCCGCATCCGTCTCGCCGGACTGGCCATGGCCGCCGGCACTGCGCTCACCGCTGGCGCCGCCCAGGCCCAGGACAAGGGCAGTGTGCATCTGGCCTACGTTGAATGGTCCTCCGAGGTCGCCTCCACCAACGTGGTGCGCGCAGTGCTCGAGCAAGCCGGTTACGAGGTCGACATGACCTCTCTCTCCGCCGCCGCCATGTGGCAAGCCGTGGCCACCGGCGATGCCGACGCCATCGTCGCCGCCTGGCTGCCTACCACCCATGCCGATTATATGGAGCGCGTGGGCGACCAGGTCGTCGACCTGGGTCCCAACCTGAATGGCACCAAGCTGGGTCTGGTCGTTCCCGCCTACACTGACATCGACTCGATCGCCGAGATCGACGAGAACGCCGACGCCTTCGATGGCACGATCATCGGTATCGACCCGGGTGCCGGGATCATGAGCCTCACCGAGAACGTCATCGACGCCTACGATCTCGATGAGATGAAACTCCAGAGTGGCAGCGGCGCCACCATGACGGCGGCCCTGTCCAGCGCCATCAAGAACCAAGAAGACGTCGTGGTTACCGGCTGGACACCACACTGGATGTTCGCCCGCTGGGACCTCAAGTACCTCAAGGACCCGAAGAACGTCTACGGTGGCGCAGAGCAAATTCACACCATCGTCCGCGAGGGTCTCGAGGAAGACATGCCGGAGGCCTACGCCATCCTGGATGCCTTCCATTGGACGCCGGAACAGATGGGCGAAGTCATGCTGATGAACCAGTCGAATGACGCCGACCCCTACGAGAACGCCAAGCAATGGGTCGAAGAGAACCAGGACCTGGTCCAGGAATGGCTGCCCGAATCCTGAGCAAGACCAGGCTTCGTCAATGCGGCGAGGCTGACCGCATCATGCGCAAGGGGAGGCACCGCAGGGGACCTCCCCTTGTCGTTGGTGACAAACGCTGATGTGGCCAATACGGTCGGCCAACACAGGAGTCGCCCGACACTGAGCAGGTACACTGCAATCCACGGCGAGGATGGGTACCATGGCCTCGAGCTGCAGGGTGGCGCGTTGAATCGCCGCCTGGCAAGGTGGCGCGCAACGGCCACACTGAACAGACTTACCGGACCTTCGTGGCCAGCAAGGAGATAACAGGCATGTTCAAAAAGATCATGGTGCCAGTGGACCTGGCACACCTCGAATTGATCGAACCCTCGCTACAGGCGGCAGCGGACCTGGCGAAGCACTACCAGGCAGAGGTGTGCTATGTCGGCGTGACCGCCAGCACCCCAGGGAGCGTGGCACGCACGCCGGAGGAGTTTGCGCAGAAACTCGAGGCCTTCGCCAAGAAACGCGGCGACATCCATGGCCAGCCAGTCAGCAGCAAGACCATCGTCAGCCCGGATCCCATCGCCGATCTCGACGACACCCTCATCAAGGCCATCGACGAGGTGGGGGCCGACCTGGTGGTCATGCCGACCCATCCCCCCAAGCATGTGGATGCGATCATGCCATCGCATGGCGGCAAGGTGGCAACGCATACCCAGGCCTCGGTGTTCCTGGTGCGCCCGGGAGCCGGCCAGTAACCACGTCCAGAGATCGACTATCGCAAACTGCAAGGGAGACGTCTTGTGGCCAACCACCCCAATGACGACAAGCCTCAGGCGCCGGATAACACAGGTTCCGAAGGGATACCGGCGCCGGAGGGCGCAGCCAACCTGATCGATACCGATTACGTGATCGGCCAGGACAACATCACTGCTTCACCCTTGGGGATCAATGTGGACCTGCACGGCAAGGTCTTCATCATCTCCTCGCTGCTGATTCTGTTCTTCGTGATCATCACCTTGGCCCTCCAGGAGCAGGTGGAGCCGATCTTCAGCAGCATGTTCAGCTTTCTCACCGACAACCTGAGCTGGGTCTTCCTGCTCAGCGCCAACGTCTTCGTGATCCTGGCGATCGTGTTGATCTTCACACCGATGGGCAAGGTGCGTATCGGCGGCGCCAATGCCAAACCCAGCTTCAGCTATTTGGGCTGGTTTGCCATGCTGTTTGCCGCGGGCATGGGCATCGGTTTGATGTTCTACGGGGTATCGGAGCCCCTGACGCATTTCGGTACTGCCCTGAATGGCGTCACCATGGAGAACGGCGTGCGCACCGACTGGGCACCACTGGGCGGTGCCGAAGGCAACACCCAGGCCGCCATCTCGTTGAGCATGGCAGCCACCATCTTCCACTGGGGGCTGCACCCGTGGGGCGCCTATGCCATCGTCGGCCTGTCGCTGGCGATCTTCGCCTTCAACAAGGGTTTGCCGCTGACCATGCGCTCGATCTTCTACCCGATTCTGGGTGAGCGTATCTGGGGTTGGCCCGGCCATCTGATCGATATCCTGGCGGTCTTTGCCACCCTGTTCGGCCTGGCAACCTCGCTTGGCCTCGGCGCCACCCAAGCCTCCGCGGGCCTCAACTACCTGTTCGGCATCCCCGACAACAACGTCACCCTGGTACTGCTGATCATGGGCATCACCGCGGTAGCGCTGGGATCGATCCTGCTCGGCGTGGACAAAGGGGTACAACGCCTCTCCCAGCTCAACATGGGACTCGCCCTGCTGCTGCTGGTGTTCGTCATTGCCGTGGGCCCGACACTGCTGATCGCCACCGGGGTGTTCGAGAACCTGGTAGGTTACGTGAAGAATCTGCCAGCGCTCTCCATGCCCTTCGACCGTGAGGATGCCAATTTCAGCCAAGGCTGGACGGCCTTCTACTGGGCCTGGTGGATCGCTTGGTCGCCCTTCGTCGGCATGTTCATCGCCCGGGTCAGCCGCGGGCGCACGGTGCGCGAGTTCCTGATCGCCGTGCTACTGGTGCCTTCGCTGGCTTCGGTGGTATGGATGACCGCCTTCGGCACCACTGCCATCGATCAGGTGGTCAATCAGGGCATTACCGAAGTGCAAGACGCGGCCCTCGAGCTGCAGCTGTTCACCATGCTCGAGCACTTGCCGCTCACCGCCATCACCTCCTTCGTCGGTATCGTGCTGGTGATCGTGTTCTTCGTCACCTCGTCGGACTCCGGCTCGCTGGTAATCGACTCCATCACAGCTGGCGGCAAGGTCGATGCGCCCAAACCACAGCGTATCTTCTAGGCGCTGATCGAGGGTGCCATCGCCATCGCGTTGCTGCTCGGCGGCGGTCTCGGCGCCCTGCAGACGGCAGCCCTGACCACCGGTCTGCCCTTCACCCTGGTATTGCTGGTGGGTTGCTATGCCATCGTCAAGGGGCTGATGAGCGAGCCGAAAGCCAAGTAAGTTCGACATGCCACAGTGGCATTCGGCAACAACACGATAAAGGCGACCCGCGGGTCGCCTTTATCATTTTCGTGTCTTGCCGGAGGGATCAGCTCCAGAGTGCCCTCACTGGCGTCGTGGTGCTGTAGTGGCAAGCCACCTGGGCCTGCAGCAGCTCGGCAGTGGCCAGCGCATCGATCAGCGCATGGTGCCCCGCATATACCGGCAGGCCGTAACGTGCACGACTATCGTAGAGGCGGATGGACGCCGGCGGCCTGCCGATCCAGCGCTTAAAGCGGGCCAGCAGAGACTGACGTTGAATGCGCGCCTCCAACGACATGGTATCGATGACCGGAAATAGCAGACTCTCGCCAATCCG
The DNA here is from genome assembly GCF_004361885.1 of Halomonas ventosae. Lineage (GTDB taxonomy): Bacteria > Pseudomonadota > Gammaproteobacteria > Pseudomonadales > Halomonadaceae > Halomonas > Halomonas ventosae_C. Next base: position 140,271 of record NZ_SNWH01000006.1, on the reverse strand, counting down.
CGCCTTCACCGCCGCATCCAGGAAGGGCCGCTCGATGTGGCGATAGTGGACTACCACCAGGCGTCCTGCCAGGGCCTCGAGCAACTCGTCGAGAATCTCCTCAAGATCCGGGGCTTGGGCAATATCACTGTGGGTGATGTGGTGGAAGGTCACCGAGGTCTCGTTGAGCGGTCGCGGTGGTCGCACGACCCAGTAACGGCGTCGTGACAAGGCGATGCGCTTCAGGGTAAAGGGCACCACACCGATGCTAACGATGGCATGACGCCGCTCGTCCAGGCCGGTGGTCTCCATGTCCAGAGCCGCCATCGGTGCCTCGCCGATAGGTGTTTCGGGATCGGGCAGGCCGGTGGCGAAAAAGCGCGCCAGGCGCGCGTCCCTAGCTGTGTCGGCGCGACCGGCCAGGTATTCCGGCCAGCCCGGGGTCGGCACAGAGGCGCGCGGACTCAGGCGCATCAGGGCCACCTTAGCGCGACCTCGTTCGCGACGGCATGGGATAGCGGAACTTGAGGAACTTCTGGGCATTGCTCAGCACCTGGAACGCCTCCTTGAGGTTGTGACGCTCGCTGTCGCTGACGCTCTCCGGCTCGATGTTGTTGTCCGGTGTTCGCTCGTGCTGGATATCGAACGCATGATGGCGGATTCGTGACATCGATAGGAACTCGAGGGCATAGCGAAGCTTCTGGCTCACGCCTGGCGCTAGCAGTTGGGTGCGGTCAATGTCGTCGAGCCGCGCAAAGCTGTTCTGGGCCCGCGATCCACAGGCCAGGGCATGCACGCGGATCAGGTCCGTCAAGGGCGCGGTGCCGCGGCGTTTGAGATTGATGGAGTTGTTGTGCTTGCCGTCCTTCTCCATGACGAAGGTGCGGAAGAAGCCCAGTGGCGGCGTACGGTTGAGGACGTTGCGTCCCATAGCAGCCAGGAACAGCGGGGCCTTTGGTGCCCGGCTGGCCACCAGATCCTGGAGCTGCTCGATGAAGGGGTTCTCGCCATACACGGCGTCCAGATCGAAGAAGATCGAGCTATGCAGTAAACGCTCCGGTGAAGGGTGGTCGATCCAGTCGCGGAAATACTGCTTCCAGACCGCCAGCGGCTGGCGCCAGCGGGTGTTGGTGGCCATGATGTCGCCCTTGCAATAGGGGTAACCGCAGGCATCCAGGCCATCGCTGACGCGCTGCGCCAACGTCAGGAAGTAGTCATCGTGACGTGCTGGATCGAAATCGTCGGCAAGCACCAGGGCATTGTCCTGGTCGGTAACGATGGACTGCTCGTTGCGGGCCATCGAGCCCAAGGCCATGAAGCAGTAGGCCACCGGCGGTGGGCCCAGCTCATCCTCGGCCAGCTCCAGCAGCCGACGCGTGAAGCTGCGCCCGATGGTGGAGAGCGCGCTGCCTATCATGCGCGAATCGGCGCCCTCCTCGACCATGCGCGTAAAAGCGGCATGCACGTCCGGCGCCAAGCGAGCCAGGCCCTCGACACTCGACTGGTGGAAGATGTTACTCACCAGATAGAGGCTACTGCCGGTCTCGTAGCGGATGATATCGGAGAGATGCACGATACCCACGGGATGGCGGCGATGCATCACCGGCAAGTGATGGATATTGTGGCGCAGCATGCAGAGCATCGCCTCATGCACCGATTCCTCGGACTGAATGGCGATCAGGCGCAGCCCGATGACCTCTCCCACCGGTGTATCCGGCGCCCGTCCCTCGGCTACCACGCGACGAAAATCGCTGTCAGTCAGGATGCCCTGCACCTGCCAGTAGCGATCCTGACTATCGCGAAAGGTGTAGCGAGGATTGTCGCCGGGGGCGTCGAGCACTAGGACCGCCGAGGCACCGGAATCCGTAATCTGGCGGGCAGCCTCCTGAATCGAAGTGCTCGCCTCGACCATCATCGGGTATCGGGTCAGTAGCTTGCGCACCCGGGTGATCATCATGTCGTTATGTTTCTTGTGCTGCTCCACCGCGGACTCGAGCCGCGGCCGCTCAAGCTCGACAAAGTCGGCGAAGTGGTCGTCGGCCTCGCAGAGCCGCTTGAAGGTGGACTCGGGAATGAAGTAGATCAGGCTGTCTTCCATGGCCCGGGCAGGAAAGCGAGCACGGTGATTCCGCAGCAGGCTGAAGTGGCCGAAGATGTCGCCCTCGACCAGTCGATTGTAGAGCTCGCCCCCGCGACGGTAGACCTCCACCGCGCCGCTGCGAATGTAGCACAGGTCGTGGACTTCCTGATCGAGCACCAGAATATCGGTTCCAGCCTTGAAGTAGGCCACCTCCACGCTGCCGGCTACCTCGTCGAGCAGTTCGTCGGAGAGCCCTTCGAAAGGTGGGAAGCGCCCCAGGTGCTGACGGATCTCTAGCAGTTCCACATCCATGTCCATGACTCCGCGCGGTGGTGAAGACCAGTCTGGAAGGGCCGGTCGGCACTGTAAAGCGGCGCGTGGGCACGCCTTGGGCAACCGGCTGGAGGGCATTCATGCCGACCATGCAACCAACAAGGCCACACCGTGGCGTCCACGGGGTGGCCTCTGGGTAGCCGACAATGTGGCGGCAGGCGCAAAAGCGCGGGTTAAGAGTTCTGATCGCCGCTGGCGGTGCTGGACTTGGCCATCTCCTGAACGCGCTGCATCAATTCCGGATCCTGCTGGATGGCCTGACCGATGGCGTTAAAGGTATCCACCTCGAGACCGCTGTTCTCGACAGCCTTGACCATCTTGTCGTTGGCTTCCATGCGGACTTGCTGCTGTGCCTGCTTGCCTTCGGCCGCTTGCAGCTGCTGGGTGTACTCCTGGGAGATCACGGCAATCTCCTGGGCAGCATCAGCGAACTGCTGCAACTGCTGGTCGGAGAAGTCCTGAGTCGGCGCAGTGGCCTGCGACTGTTTCGTATCGGTGGCAGAGTTCTGCTGGGCCTGTGCCTGGGTGGCGGCGAGGCCGAGAGCGAGAAACGCAGCCGAAAACAGCGCGGTCATTCGTTGCATTGAATACCTCCAGGGTGTTGCGTCATGAATGGGTTGTCTTGTGACGCCCCGCATCACGGCGAGTTCACGGTGTGTTGTAACGGGTTGTAAGAAAGGCGCTCCCCGCGGGGAGCGCCTTTCTTACCTCAACGGTTAATGCGCCGGGTGTCAACCATAGGCGAGGTTGGGTAGCCAGGTCACCAGCGCCGGGAAAAGTATCACCAGCAGCAGCCCCAGTGCTTGGATGCCCAGGAAGGGGAAGGAGGAGCGGAAAATCTGCGCCATGGTGATATGCGGCGGACAGACCCCCTTGATGTAGAAGAGCGCATAGCCGAACGGCGGACTGAGGAAGGACATCTGCATGTTGACCAGGTAGATGACACCGAACCATAGCGAGACATCAGTCGGGTCGACCCCGGGCAGGCCGAACACACCGTCGAAGGAGAGTCCCTTGATTAGCGGCACGAAGATCGGCACCGCCAGCAGCAGGATCCCCACCCAGTCGAGGAACATGCCCAGCGCCACCAGCAGTACCATCATCAACGCCAACACCGCATAGGAGCCAAGGCCCGCGCCGGAGATCAGCTCCTGGACGAAGGTCTGGCCGCCCTGCAGGATATAGAAGCCAACGAAGATGCTCGCGCCGAAAATGATCCACATCACCATCGCCGAGGCGACCAGGGTGGTCATGCAAGCAGCATGCAGGTTGGGCCAGGTGAGGCGCTTGTGCATCGCGGCCACCACCAGGGCGCCGAAGGTGCCGATGCCAGCGGCCTCCACCGGGGTGGCGATGCCGGTGAAGATGATGCCCAGCACCAGGATCACCAGCACGATGGGCGCCAGCATGTTGCGCAGCAGGCGCAGCTTCTCCTTCATGTCGACCCGATCCTCGACCGGCATCGGCGGCGCCATCTTGGTGTTCAGGGTGCCACGCATCCAGCAATAAAAGCCGTACATGAAGGCCAGTAGCAGGCCGGGAATCAGCGAGCCAAGGTAGAGCTCACCCACCGACTGCTGGGCGATGACGCCGTAGATGATGGCGAGTATCGAAGGCGGGATCAGGATACCCAGGGTGCCGCCGGCCATGATCGAGCCGATGGCGATCTCCGGGTCATAGTGGCGCTTGAGCATCGCCGGCAGGGCGATCAGACCCATGGTCACCACCGCCGCCCCGATAACACCGACCATGGCGGCCAGCAGCGTGGAGGCGATGACAGTGGCGATGGCCAGCCCCGCCTTGAGGCCGCCCATCCACTTGTAGACGACGTCGAACAGCTCCTCGATGATTCCCGCCTTCTCCAGCACCGAGGCCATGAAGATGAACAGCGGGATGGCCGAGAGCTGGTAGTTGGTCATCATCGGAAAGATGCGCGAGGGCATCAGGTTGAGCATCGCCTGATCGCCGACCAGGTAGAGAAAGACCACCCCCAGGCCGCCGGTGACGAAGGCCAGCGGCAGGCCCGCCACCAGCACCACCATCAGCGAGCCGAACATCACCAGGGTCAGGGCACCGATACCCACGGAACTGAGGCTGTTCTCGAGGCTGCCCGCCAGGCTGTCGTAATCGGTCACCGCGACATTGATCATTTCGAACAGCGTCCAGGCCGCCAGCAACCCAGCGATGATCAGCAGCACCCGGGCAAAGGTCCGGGTACCGTCGTGCAGTCGCCAGTGGTAACGATACGCCTGGACATCACGCACCAGCTGGCCGAAGCCCTGCAGCAGCAGCAGCAGCGCGCCGAAGAAGAGCATGAACTTCACCGGATAGAACTCGATGGCCCACTCGGTGAAGGAGGTCTCATTGGCGTAACTGGAGCCAAAGAAGTACGCATCGCTCACCGACTGGGAGAAGAACTTCCAGCCGGTCACCAGCAAGGCGATAGTGAAGATGAAGAAGAAGATCGAGGTGACCAGATCCAGCGCCGCTTTGTTGAGCGGCCGGGCACGCGAGTAGAGGATATCCACGCGCACATGCCCCCCCTCGCGCAGGGCATAGGCCCCGGCCACCAAATACTGCATGCCGAACATCAGGGTCATCGACTCATGAACCCAGTTGGTCGGCGAGTTGAAGGCATAGCGCACCAGCACTTCGTAGGCGAAGGCGAAGGGGGCAATCAGCGCCCAGTAGGCTACATAGCGGCCGGAAAACCCTGATAGGCGGTCGACGATGACCGTGAAGAGGTTACCGGGCGGCTGATAAGCGACCGCGACCTCCTCGCCGGCAGGCACCTCGGCGGTATCACCGCCGTCGATAGTGCCGCCACGACGGAAACTGCGGTCGACAAAGAACATCACCACCAGCGGCAACACAAGCAGCACCGACCAGTAGAGCCAGTGCGGCAGGACAAAATTGATATCAAGATTCATGGACACTCCTCCGCGATACCATCACCTGCTGGCGATGGTTACGGATCATCGAGTCGAGGGGATGCGGGATCAGTAGTGGTTTCCTTACCCAAACCGGGTGTTGCGGCCCTTGGCCCACAACACCCGGCTTAGTAGAGCAGGTAGATCAGACGTTGAGCTTGAAGTCCTTGATGTCCTCGTCGGTGACCAGTGCCACGGCCGGATCCATCATGGTATCCAAGTGCGCCTTGAACAGCCGCGAGGCATCCGGATCCTTGTTGGCCCACTTGAACCACAGCGGGATGGCGGCATCGCGGAAACGACTGGCGTCGTCTTCAGAGAGGTGAATGATCTCCACGCCCTTCTCGCGATACTTCGGCCAGGCTTCGGCGTTGGCCTTCTGGATCGCCGCATAATGCTCGCGAGAATAGGCCGCCACCAGGTCGTGCATGAGATCCTGGGTCTGCGGTGACATGCGCTCGAAGACACGACGGTTCACGGCGATGTCCATCAGGTCGACGGCCTGGTGCAGGCAAGGTGTGGAGGGCGGCCCCAGGATGATGTAATCGGCCACCTGCCAGAAGCCCAGCTCGTAGTTGACCGCTGCACCGGTGTAGTCGGCCGCGTCGATGGTTCCCTTCTCCAGCGCCGGATAGACCTCGGAGCCTGGCAGCAGGGTGGTCTGGGCGCCGATGGAGGCGAAGGTCTCGGCGACGATACCGCCCGGCATGCGCAGCTTGATGCCATTGAAGTCATCGAAGCTGCGCAGCGGCTTCTTGGAGTGGATCAGGTTCATGTCATGGTGGACATAGCCCAGCAATTCCTGGCCCTGCTTGCGGTAGAGATCCTTGGCGATGCCGAACCCGCCATAGGCGCCGAACATCATGTCCCACTGATGCGGCATCGACAACCCCATCGGATAGGCGGTGAGGAACACCCCAGCCGGCATCTTGCCGGGCCAGTAGACGGTGAACCAGTTCTGGCCATCGAGCACGCCGTTGCGTACCGCATCGGCAACCTCGAAGGCCCCGGCCACGGCACCTGACGGGAACGGCTCGATGCGCACCTCACCCCCCGTTGACTCGGCGACGCCGGCAGCCCACTCCTCGAAGATCTTGTAGCCCGTGGTGCCCGGCTGCCAGGAGGACTGCATGCGGATGCGGATGCCGTCCTGGGCCTGGGCGTTACCGATCCAGGGCGCCGCCACGGCTGCCGCCGAACCGACGGCGGCGGCTTTCAGGAAGTTGCGCCGGCTCGGAGTCTGGAACTCCTTCAGGACGTTGGTGTTGTCGTTGTCGACGGAAGAAATGCTTGACGGCTGCTTGTCGTCTTGCATGGCATGGTCTCCTGGTTGGGTAGCGAACCCGCCCTCATGAGCAGGTACAACGGGATCTTCGTCGTGTCTTCCCTATGCCATCTCGCGTGCCAACGCATGGCCAACGCATGAAAGGTAACCGGCCGGCACGCCCGACCCGCTGTCCGTGTGGGCCTCAGGGAAGATTTCCATGTTTCTGGAGAAAAATCTGGAAACGTCTTCCATGACGAAACCTAGCGAAAATGGCTCTTCCGGCCAATAGCGACTTTCAACGCAAGCCTTCGTCAACTATGGCACTGGCCTACGATAATTGAGAGACAAGACCTTGTATAAACGAATAAAATAATGGTCTGACCAATTTTCCGCCGGAGCCGACTCTACGACCAAAGCACGAGCCGCGAGAGTGGCATCCCGTGACACTGACCGCGATGATGCCCACACCCACTGACACTTGGAAGCCGTCGTCATGACATCGGAACGTCACCGCCAAGCCTGGCGAGTCGCCATGCCCATCCTCTTCGTGGCGCTGTGGAGCACCGGCTTCATCGGCGCCAAGTTCGGCCTGCCCCATGCCGAGCCCTTCACCTTCCTGTTCGTACGCTTCGTGCTGACCCTGGCCCTGCTGATCCCGCTGGTCATGCTGCTGCACGGTCGCTGGCCACAGGGTCCTCGTTTGTGGGGGCATATCGCGGTATCCGGCCTGCTGGTCCACGGTGCCTATCTGGGCGGAGTCTTCTATAGCATCTATCAAGGCATGCCCGCGGGCCTGGCCGCCCTGCTGGTGGGGCTGCAGCCACTGCTGACCGCCGCGCTCGCCGGCCCGCTGCTGGACGAACGGCTGTCACGCCTGCAGTGGCTGGGGCTGGTCATGGGACTCGCCGGCATCGCCATGGTGCTGGGTGGCAAGCTGGACCCGGGCGAGACGCTGTTCCAGGGCTTCGGCCTCGGCGCATTGGCCAGCATCCTGGTGGCCTTGGTCGGCATCTCGCTGGGCACCCTCTACCAGAAGCGCTTCTGCACCGGCATGCCGCTGCTCTCCGGCACCGTGGTGCAGTATCTGGGCGCAGGCATCCTGCTGGGCCTGGGTGCCCTGCTGTTCGAGACCCGACAGATCGAATGGGCGCCCACCTTCCTGCTGACCCTCGCCTGGCTGGTGCTGGTGCTCTCGATCTCCGCCATCCTGTTGCTGATGGCGCTGATCAAACGCGGGGAGGCCTCCCGGGTGGCCAGCCTCTTCTACCTGGTGCCGCCGGTTACCGCGCTGGAGGCGTGGTGGCTGTTCGACGAGCGCCTGCCGCCCGTATCGCTCGCCGGCATGGCGATCGCCATCGCGGGCGTGGTGCTGGTGGTGAGAAGCGGCCCTCAGAGGCGTTCGAGATAGGCGGTGCCGCCGAGGTTGTGCATCTGCTGGCGGACCCAGGCGCTGCGACGCTCCACCAGCGGGCCCGGGCGCGCGGCATCACGTCCGCGGGGGTCGGGCAGGATCGCCGCCAGGCGGCTGGCCTGGACCTCCGTGAGCTGCGCCGCGGAAACACCGAAATAGTGGCGTGAGGCGGCCTCGAGGCCGAACACCCCGCTGTCCCACTCGACGATATTGAGGTAGACCTCGAGAATGCGCTGCTTGGGCCACAGCGCCTCGATCAACAGCGTGAACCAGGCCTCGAGTCCCTTGCGCAGCCAGCTGCGCCCGCTCCACAGGAAGAGGTTCTTGGCGGTCTGCTGGCTGATGGTGCTGGCCCCGCGCAGGCGCCCGCCGTTGCGACTGGCCTCCCAGGCGCGGCGCATCTCGGCGAGGTCGAAGCCATGATGTCGCGGGAAGCGCTGATCCTCGGCGGCGATCACCGCCAGCTTGGCGCGGTCAGAAAGCCGCGGCCAGGGCTGCCACTGGTGGCGGATGTCGAGCGTCTCGCCGGCGATCCAGGACTGGACCTTGCGCTCCACCATCACCATGGAGCCGAACACCGGCACCACACGAAACAGCAGCACCAGCACCAGCGAGCCCACCACGAATCCCAGCAGGCTGCGCCAGACTATCCGCCAGGTTCGCCGTCGCCATCCCGTCATTGCGCGTCTCGCTCGGCCATGGGCTTCCTTATCGCTGCGTGAATGCCTGCCAGTATCACGACACTGCCTCCCGGCAGGGAGGCAGTCGGTCTGGCGCGAGATAGCGTGTCCGTTCAGCGCTTGTTCAGTCGCTCGGCATGATAGCGCAGATGATCCTCGATGAAGGTGGCGATGAAGAAATAGCTGTGGTCGTAGCCCGGCTGGCGCCGCAGGGTCAGTGGATGGTCGTGCTCGGCGCAGACCGCCTCGAGCCGCTCGGGACAGAGCTGCTCCTCGAGGAAGTCGTCGTCCTCCCCCTGGTCGATGAACAGCGGCTGGCTCGAGGCCCCGCGGGCCACCAGCTCGCAGGTATCGTACTGAGTCCAGAGGCCGCGGTCCTCGCCCAGGTAGCCGGAGAAGGCCTTCTGCCCCCAGGGACATTCGCTGGGGTTGACGACCGGTGCGAAGGCCGATACCGAACGGTAGTGGCCCGGTCGGCGCAAGGCCATGACCAGCGCGCCATGCCCCCCCATGGAGTGGCCGCTGATCGACTCGCGGCCGTTGACCGGGAAGTGCTGGCGCACCACCGAAGGCAACTCCTCGGCCACGTAATCGTACATGCGGTAGTGCTTCTTCCAGGGCTCGCGGATCGCATTGACATAGAAGCCGGCCCCGCTGCCGAAGTCGTAGCTGTCGTCCTCGCCCGGCAGGTCGGTGCCCCGCGGGCTGGTGTCCGGGCAGACGATGGCGATACCGAGCTCGGCGGCGACGCGGTGGGCGCCGGCCTTCTGCATGAAGTTCTCGTCGGTGCAGGTCAGGCCGGACAGCCACCACAGCAAGGGGACGCGGCCTTCCTCGGCCTGGGGCGGCAGATAGATGGCGAAGGTCATCTCGCAGTCCAGCGCGCGAGAAAGGTGACGATAGCGCTTGTGCCAGCCACCGAAGCTCTTGTTGGCGGAGACCAGTTCGAGGTGTTCACTCATGGTCATGATGGGATTCCTCGAGGCTCAATAGTGAAGGACGGTGCGGATGCTCTCGCCACGGTGCAACAAGTCGAAGGCCTCGTTGATCTTGTCGAACGGCATGTCGTGGGTGATGAAGTCGTCGATGTTGATCTCGCCGTTCATGTAACGCTCCACATAGCCCGGCAGCTCGGTGCGCCCCTTCACCCCGCCGAAGGCGGAGCCTTTCCAGACCCGGCCGGTGACCAGCTGGAACGGCCGCGTGCTGATCTCCTCGCCGGCACCGGCCACGCCGATGATCACCGACTCGCCCCAACCCTTGTGGCAGCACTCCAGCGCCGAGCGCATCACGTTGACGTTTCCGATGCACTCGAAGGAGTAATCGACGCCGCCATCGGTCAGGTCGATGATCACCTGCTGGATGGGGTCGCTGTAGTCCTTGGGGTTGACGAAGTCGGTGGCACCGAACTGCTCGGCGAGGGTGAACTTCTCGGGGTTGACGTCGATGGCGATGATGCGACTGGCCTTGGCCATCACCGCGCCCTGGATCACCGCCAGACCGATGGCGCCCAGGCCGAAGACAGCGACGGTACTGCCCGGCTCCACCTTGGCGGTATTCATCACCGCGCCGATGCCGGTGGTCACGCCGCAGCCCAGCAGGCAGATCTTGTCCATCGGCGCCGCCTTGGAGACCACGGCAAGCGACACCTCGGGCAGCACGGTGTACTCGCTGAAAGTGGAGGTACCCATGTAGTGATGCAGCATCTTGCCGTCCAATGAGAAGCGCGAGGTGCCATCCGGCATCACGCCCTTGCCCTGGGTGGCGCGCACCGCGCTGCACAGGTTGGTCTTGCCCGAGAGGCAGAACTTGCATTTGCCGCATTCGGCAGTATAGAGCGGGATGACGTGGTCGCCGGGCTTGACGCTGGTGACGCCCTCGCCCACTTCTTGGACGACGCCGGCGCCCTCGTGGCCCAGCACCGCCGGAAAATTGCCCTCCGGGTCGGCACCGGAAAGGGTATAGGCATCGGTGTGGCAGACGCTGGTGGCGGCGAGCTTCACCAGCACCTCGCCAGCCTTGGGGCCCTCGACGTCGATCTCGACCAGTTCCAGGGGCTTGCCAGATTCCATGGCGACGGCGGCGCGTGACTTCATGGTGTCGTTCTCCTTAGAGTATGCGATGAGCCTGACGACAGTTTAAGCAATTCAGCCTCTGAGGTTAACCTCCCGCGAGCACAATGAATTGCGGTGCGTGTCTCACTACCCCACGAAAAGATCGCCCACGGGGCGATATCGCGGATCACCTTGAGGATCTGGCCGAAGGGCGAGTGAACGGTGCGCCAGATGTGCAGAACTTCCTTTCTTTCGACTGAGGTCAAGGTCAAGCAGGGCCTGGCGGCACTCAACACTCGATGGCGTTGACGGCCAGCCCGCCGCGGGAGGTCTCCTTGTACTTCTCCTGCATGTCGGCGCCGGTGTCGCGCATGGTGCGGATCACGTGGTCCAGGGAGACGAAGTGCTCGCCGTCACCGCGCAGGGCCATGCGTGCGGCATTGATGGCCTTGACCGAGGCGATGGCGTTGCGCTCGATGCAAGGCACCTGGACAAGCCCGCCGATCGGGTCGCAGGTCAGCCCCAGATTATGCTCCAGGCCGATCTCGGCGGCATTCTCGACCTGGCCCACGCTGCCGCCCATCACCTCGGCGAGGCCGGCGGCGGCCATGGCGCAGGCTGAACCAACCTCGCCCTGGCAGCCCACCTCCGCGCCGGAGATGGAGGCATTCTTCTTGCACAGGATCCCCACCGCTCCAGCGGTAAGCAGGAAATCCACCACCTCGCGCTCGCAGGCATCCGGCTGGAACTTCATATAATAGTGCAGCACCGCGGGGATGATCCCGGCAGCCCCATTCGTGGGGGCGGTGACCATGCGTCCGCCGGCGGCATTTTCCTCGTTGACGGCCAGGGCGAAGACGTTGACCCAGTCCATGGCCGAAAAGGTCGAGGCGATCACGCTCTCGCTGGCATCCACGGTCAGCAGGCGTCGATGCAGCAAGGCGGCCCGGCGCCGGACCTCCAGCCCACCGGGCAGCACGCCTTCGGCGGCCAGTCCGCGCTGTACACAAGCCTGCATGGCCTGCCAGATCTCCCAGAGGCCGGCGCGCACCTCGGCCTCGCCGCGCCAGGCCTTCTCGTTTTCCAACATCAGCTCGCTGATACGCAGGCCATACATGCGACACAACGCCATCAACTCGGCAGCAGAGTGGAAATCGTAGGGCAGCGCCGTGGTGTCGCTGTCCAACTCGCCGGAGCGTGCCTGGATCTCGTCGACCACGAAGCCGCCCCCCACCGAGTAATAGACGTTGCGATAGAGCACCTCCTTCTGCCCGTGGGCGACAAGCGTTAGGGCGTTGGGATGGTAGGGCAGGCTCTCGTCATGCCACTGCAGATCCCGGCTCCAGTGGAAGGGGATCGCCTGATGACCTCCCAGCGACAGGACCTGCGTGGCGAGTAGTGCCTCGATGCGCGGCGCGACCATGGACGGGTCAATGCGCGAAGGATGCTCGCCCATCAGCCCCATCACCACTGCGCGGTCGCTGCCATGGCCCTTGCCTGTGGCGGATAGCGAGCCATGCAGGTGAATCTCGAGGCGCGTCACGCGATCTAGCAGCTCGCGACGTTTGAGCACCTGGACGAACTCGTAAGCCGCGGCCATAGGCCCTACGGTGTGGGAGCTCGAGGGCCCGATGCCGATCTTGAACAGGTCGAAGACGCTGATTGCCATGGGAGAAGCCTCGCGTGGCGGGTAAAGTGAACGAGAAGGGTCTGGCGGCGCTGCGTTCAGTATGGCTGAACGCTGCTGGCCATGACCTGGTATTGCTCTATGCTGGTGCGGGATTACCAGGGCGGCAAGCCAGAATATCTCGCCCACGATATAGTTAATCTAAACCATGAGCCGACTCCTGCACGCCCAGACTCACGCCTGGCTGAAGGTCTTCGCGATCAGCGCTCGCCACCTCTCCTTCACCCGGGCGGCGGAGGAGCTGCATGTCACCACCGGGGCAGTCAGCCAGCAGATCAAGCAGCTCGAGGAGCGGCTCGGCTTCAAGCTGTTCCGTCGCCTGCCCCGGCAACTAGAGCTGACAGAGGAGGGCCGCCGCCTGGCGGCGGTGGTGGACGAGGCCTACCAGGCCGTGGGCCTGGAGGTGCGGCGGCTGCGCAGCGGGGTGATGAGCGGGGTGATCCGGCTGCGCTCGGTGCCTTCCTTTCTGCACAAGTGGCTAATGCCTCGCCTGCCGCGACTGCAGGCGCGCTTTCCCGATATCGAGCTGCATGTGCTGTGCCGAGGACAGCAGCCTCTCGCTGAGTGACGGTGACTTCGACCTGGCCCTCGACCTCAACGACGGCCACGTCCCGGGACTCTCCATCACCCCGCTGATGGAGGAGCACATCTTCCCGGTATGCGCCCCGACCCTGCTGCGCAGCCGCCCTCCCCTTCGCCATCCCGCCGACCTGGCCTGGTACCCGCTGCTGCACGATGTCACCGCCTGGCGAGGTAGCCACGAGCATGCCGAATGGGAGCGCTACCTCGAGGCCATCGAGGCGCCACCCCTCAACCTGCACCGGGGCTATACCTTCAACCGCCACCACCTGACCATGGAGGCAGCCATCGCCGGCATGGGGGTCGCCATCGCCCGCCAGACGCTGATCCGCGGCGAGCTGGAGAGCGGTATGTTGATCGCTCCCTTCGCGCAGCGGGTGCCCACCGGTATGCACTACGGCATCGTGCATGCTTCGGGTGCCCGGGACGATCGACGAGTGGCCGCCGTGCACGACTGGATCGTCGAGGAGGCGCGCCGCGCCGTCGGCGCACTGTCGACGTAAAGCCACACGCGCCATGCTCCAAAAGGCGACAAGCCCCGCAGGCGCTGCCTGCGGGGCTTGTCGTTCAGCAAAGGTGCAATAAATGCCCGGTGATGCTTACTCGTCGAGGAAGGAGCGCAGCGGCTCGGAGCGGCTGGGGTGGCGCAGCTTGCGCAGCGCCTTGGCCTCGATCTGGCGGATCCGTTCACGGGTGACATCGAACTGCTTGCCGACCTCCTCGAGGGTATGGTCGGTGTTCATGTCGATACCGAAGCGCATGCGCAGCACCTTGGCCTCACGGGCGGTGAGGCCACCGAGCACGTTGCGGGTGGCCTCGATCAGTCCCTCGCTGGTCGCCGAATCGATGGGCAGCAGGAGGGTGCCGTCCTCAATGAAATCACCGAGGTGCGAATCGTCATCGTCGCCAATAGGCGTCTCCATGGAGATCGGCTCCTTGGCGATCTTGAGTACCTTGCGCACCTTGTCCTCGGGCATCTCGAGACGCTCGCCGAGCTCTTCCGGGGTCGGCTCGCGCCCCATCTCCTGGAGCATCTGGCGGGAGACGCGATTGAGCTTATTGATGGTCTCAATCATGTGTACCGGAATCCGAATGGTCCGCGCCTGATCGGCGATCGAGCGGGTGATCGCCTGACGAATCCACCAGGTGGCGTAAGTGGAAAACTTGTAACCACGCCGATACTCGAACTTGTCCACCGCCTTCATCAAGCCGATATTGCCTTCCTGGATCAAGTCCAGGAACTGCAGGCCACGGTTGGTGTACTTCTTGGCGATGGAAATCACCAGCCGCAGGTTGGCTTCAACCATCTCCTTCTTGGCACGCCGCGCCTTGGCCTCGCCAATGGATAGCCGGCGGTTGATCTCCTTGATCTCGGTCACCGGCAGCTGGAGCATCTCCTCCTCGAAGGCGATCTTGCGCTGGGCACGCTGGATGTCGCCGCGCAGCGGCGTCAGACGTGCCGCGTACTTAGGATGGTTGGCAATGAACTCGTCGAGCCACTGGGGATTCGACTCGCTGCCCGGGAAGGCCTTGATGAAAGTCTTGCGCGGTATCTTTGCCTTCTTCACGCACAGCTGCATGATGGCCTTTTCCTGGGTGCGTATCTGCTCGACGCTGATACGCACCTGCCCTACCAAACGCTCGAAGTGCTTGGGCACCAGCTTGATCGGCGAGAACAGCTGGGCAAGACGCGCCAGCTCCTCCTGAGCCTCCCTGGAAGCGCGCCCATGGGCCTCGATGGCGGCCTGTGCGGCTGCATTCTGCTCACGGATCTGCTCGAAGCGAGCCCGGGCTTCCTCGGGATCAGGACCGCCGGTCGTCTCCTCCTCGGCTTCAGCCTCCTCGTCGGCATCGCCCTCGGACTCGCCATCGTGCTCCTCCTCGGGCACCTCCGCCTCGGCCACGCCGGGAATCCCTTCGTCGGGATCGATAAAGCCCGAAAAGAGATCCGAGAGGCGTCCAGGTGCCTCCTCGTCCTGGGTGGCATCATAGGCGTCGAGGATGGAGTCCACGGCACCGGGCAGGTAAGCCAGCGCCGACATCACCTCACGGGTGCCCTCCTCGATGCGCTTGGCGATCTCGATCTCGCCCTCACGAGTCAGCAGCTCCACCGTGCCCATCTCGCGCATGTACATGCGCACGGGATCGGTAGTGCGACCGACGTCGCTCTCCACGGCGGCAAGCGCGGCGACGGCCTCTTCGGCGGCCGACTCGTCGGTGGAATGATCCGACATCATCAGGGTGTCTTCATCGGGGGCTTCCTCGACGACACTGATGCCCATGTCGTTGATCATGCCGATGATATCTTCCACCTGATCCGGATCGGCGATATCCTCTGGAAGGTGGTCGTTGACCTCGGCATAGGTCAGGAAGCCCTGTTCCTTGCCGCGCGCGATCAACTCCTTCAGACGTGACTGCTGCTGCGCATTTCCAGCCATAGAAATCCTATCTCGACGAAGAAGAATGAAGCACCTGAAGCACTGAGGCGGTAAAAAACTCAATAAGTCGAACAGTATAGCGGGTGAAACCCCATTTCTGCCAGCTCGATGTATTTGCGCGGTCATTCAGGTGTGTTAGGTTGTCAGGTTACCCTGTATGCAGGCACCTATCTAAATGCTCTATGTGGTGATCGTAGGAGAGAAATCAACCCCGCCGCCAGTTTCTTCCCCATCGCCAGGCGGGCGCTTGAGCCTGGCTCACCCCTTGAGCTCGGTGAGCAGCTCCATGAGGTGCTGGCGCTCCTCCTGCGAGAGTCGCTCGCCCCGCTGCTGCTTTGACAGCAAGGCGTCGACTTCCTCCTGGTGCGACGGTTTGAGACGGTAGCGCCGGAAGTGTTCGACCAACCCGTCCAGCTCGGCGGCCCGCGCTTCCGAGGGGATGAGCAGCTCGCGTCGCGCCAGCTCGGTCAACCGCTCGCCCTCCGGCGTGCCGTGGAAGTGCGCCAGCAGCACCTGGGCGCTGCGGTAGCGCCCGGCTCGCAACAGTCGCTCCACCTCGTGGCACAGCTGAGCCTCCGGGTCCTGCATGGGATACCAGTCACCCCCTTCGGGCAAACGCGACACCAGCCGCGGCTCGTGAACCAGCAACTGCAGCACCCGCCCCATCAGGCTTAACGCCCCACCCGACGAGCCGCCGCCTCGCGACGGCCTGGTGCGCGGTACGGTGTCACGCTCAGACCGCGCAGCGCGGGCAGGCTCAGCCTCGGGAACATCGCCTGGCGCGACCAACGCTTCGAAGCGCGACTGAGCGACGCCGGTGCGCCGTGAGAGCTCCGTCAGCAGCAGCGATTTGAGCACCCCTTCCGGTAGCTTGCCAATCGCCGAGAGCACCTGACTGGCAAAGCGTTCACGCGACTCGATCGTTGCCAGGTCGCGGCCCTCGGCGGCGTGATCGAACAGGAATTCCGACAGGGGGCTGGCGCAAGTGATGCGATCCGCGAAGGCCCCCGACCCCTCTCGGCGCACCAGGCTGTCGGGGTCTTCCCCCTCGGGCAGGAACATGAAACGTGCCTGGCGACCGTCGATCATCTGCGGCAGCACCGCCTGTAGTGCCCGGGCGGCCGCTTGGCGACCGGCCTGGTCGCCGTCGAAGCAGAACACCACCTCGCCGACCATCCGGAACAGCCGTCCCAGATGCTCCTCGCTGGTGGAGGTGCCAAGGGTCGCCACGGCGTTGCGGATGCCGAACTGGGCCAGCGCCACCACGTCCATGTAGCCCTCGACGATCACTAGCCGCTCGAGTCGCGAGTTGGCCTGCCGGGCCTCAAAGAGGCCGTAGAGCTCGCGCCCCTTGTGGAATACCGGCGTCTCGGGTGAATTGAGGTATTTGGGCTTGGCATCGCCCAGCACCCGCCCGCCGAAGGCAATGGTCCGCCCGCGGATATCGCGGATCGGGAACATCACCCGGTCGCGGAAGCGGTCATAGGTCCGTCCGCTCTCCTCACGATGCACCAGCAGGCCATACTCAATCTGCACCGCCTCACTGATGCCGCGCTCCGCGAGGTGGCCCTTGAGCGCCTCCCAGCCGGCCGGGGCATAGCCGATGGCGAAGGCCTGCTGTACCTCGGGCGACAGCCCGCGCGCGGCCAGGTAGCGCCGCGCGCCCTCACCTTCGGGCATCTTCAACCGCTCGCGATAGTAGCTCCCCGCAAGTTCGAGCAGGTTGACCCCCTCCTTGCGCTTGCGCTCATGGGCCTGAGCACGTGGGTCGTCGGCGCCCTCGCGGGGCACCTCCATGCCCAGTCGCGCGGCAAGCTGCTCCACGGCCTCAGGAAAGCGCAACTTGTCGTACTCCATCAGGAAGCGCAGGGCATTACCGTGGGCGCCGCAACCGAAGCAGTGATAGAACTGCTTGTCGGCACTGACGGTGAACGAGGGCGATTTCTCCTGATGGAAGGGACACAGGCCCGAGTGGTTACGTCCGGCCTTCTTCAGCGTCACCCGCTCGCCAACCACCTCCACCACGTCCACGCGAGCGAGGAGGTCATCGATGAAGCGCTGGGGAATCTGGCCGGCCATGCGGACACCCTGCTGATGACGTGAGAGGAGGATGGGAGAGGGAGACGGGAAAGACGCCGAAAAACAAGCGGCCACCGTTAGGCGGCCGCTTGGCATCCCTCTTGAAACGACAGGGGCTGAATGCCCCTACCGCCTCGCGTACGGATCAATAGAGCCGTTCGAAACGCTTGCGCTCACGCTGAAGCTTCTTGGCATGACGCTTGACGGCAGCTGCCGCCTTACGCTTGCGTTCCGCGGTGGGCTTCTCGTACTGCTCGCGACGACGCACTTCCGAGAGAACACCGGCTTTTTCACAGGAACGCTTGAAGCGACGCAGCGCGACGTCAAACGGCTCGTTATCACGTACTTTGACAGAAGGCATTAAGCACTCACCTACCTTGGGTAACTTGAGTTCGGTTTGTACGCACACCTTGCGAGGACCACTCGCCATCACGCAAGGGTCACCGGAATCGCCAGGCGAACCGGAACGATGCGTGAAAGCGGAAAGCCACTCCTGGATGCACGACCCAGTCTTGCAGCGGACAGTATTATAGTCGCCCCAGCAAAGGCGTGCAAATCGTTTCCGCCCGGCGTCCGCCCTGTGCCTGCAGGGCAAAAAGCGTAGAATACCGCCTTTCACGCAACACCGAGCCATCATCATGCGCGTACTGGGCATCGAGACCTCCTGCGACGAGACTGGCGTCGCCCTCTTCGACACCGGGCGCGGCCTCGTGGCCGACGCCCTCTACAGCCAGATCGCCATGCACGCCGAGTACGGTGGCGTGGTCCCGGAGCTCGCCTCCCGCGACCACACGCGCCGCTTGCTGCCGTTGATCCAGCAGGTGCTGGACGCGGCCGGCCTGGCACGCAGCAAGCTGGATGCCATCGCCTACACTGCTGGCCCAGGACTGGTCGGCGCGCTGATGGTGGGAGCCAGCACCGCCCATGGCATGGCACGAGCGCTGGGAATTCCGGTGCTTGGTGTCCACCACATGGAGGGCCACCTGCTGGCCCCCATGCTGGAAGACGCCCCCCCCGACTTCCCCTTCGTCGCCCTGCTGGTCTCCGGGGGGCATACCCAGCTGGTCGAGGTGCGTGGCCTGGGCCGGTATCGCCTGCTCGGCGAATCGGTGGACGACGCCGCCGGCGAGGCCTTCGACAAGGCGGCCAAGATGCTGGGCCTCGATTACCCCGGGGGCCCCCAGGTGGCGAAGCTGGCCGAGGCCGGCGACCCCGGGCGTCTGCGCTTTCCGCGGCCGATGACCGACCGTCCGGGGCTCGACTTCAGCTTCTCGGGGCTCAAGACCCACACCCTGACCGCCATCCGCCACCTCGAGCAGGCCGGCAGCCTCGATAACCAGGCCCGTGCCGACGTGGCCCGCGCCTTCGAGGAGGCGGTAGTCGATACCCTGGTGATCAAATGTCGCCGCGCGCTGGACGCCACCGACCTCAAGCGGCTGGTAGTGGCCGGCGGGGTGAGCGCCAATGTGCGGTTGCGCGAACGCCTGGAGCGGGAGTGCGCCAAGCGCGACGCCCGGGCTTTCTACCCTCGCGGGCGCTTCTGCACCGACAACGGGGCGATGATTGCGTATCTCGGTGCCCAGCGGTTGCTGGCCGGCGAACACGACGAGACCGGCATCATGAAGGCGGTACCTCGCTGGCCGATGGATACCCTTCGGGAGCCGTAAGCCAGGTTTTTTTCTTACCGCTTAGAGCTTATCGCTTACAGCTTTACAGGGGTGGCTCGTCACCCCTGCCAAGACGCTGGATATTGAGCACATGACGCCCGAGCACCAGCAGGGTGAAGACGATCACCACACCGGTGAACTCCGGTGCCAGCCACAGGCTGGCCAGCGGCGCCATGGCGGCACTAGCCAGGGAGGCGATGGCCGCCGTGCGCATGTGCCAGGCCAGCAGCATCCACAGCACGGCACAGCACAGCGCCACCCAGGGCGTGAGTATCAGCATCACGCCGAAGGCACTGGCCACGCCCTTGCCGCCCCGGAAGCGATGCCAGGCCGGGTAGCTGTGGCCCAGCAGCACGCCCAGCCCCACCAGTCCCAGTTCCCAAGGCGTCAAACCGAGCCTCATGGCCAGCCACAGCACCGGCATGCCCTTGACCACGTCCACCGCCAGGGTGGCCAGGGCCAGGCGACGCCCGTGCAGACGCAGGACGTTGGAGAAGCCCGGATTGCAGGAACCGGTCTGCCGCGGATCGCTCGCCCCCGCCAGCCGGCACACCGTCAGCGCACCGAGCCAGGTACCGCTCAGGTAACCGATCGCCATCAGCGACAAAACGAGCTCAAGTGGCGCCTTCACGGGCGGCCTCCTGTGAGGTGAAACGCTGATTCTGCCAGCCATGGCCGATACACGACAGGTCGCTGTCACCTGCCATCTGGCTGGCGTACAATCAGGCGCCTGAGGCGGACCCGGCCACTCGCCCGGTCCACGACCACTCATGGCCCGGGGAGCCCCGATGGATCTTGTGCTGATCGAAGCGCTCGAGGTGGACACCGTGATCGGCGTCTACGACTGGGAGCGCACCCTTACCCAGAAGCTACGCCTCGACCTGATGCTGGGCACCGACATCCGTGCCGCCGCAGCCGATGACGATATCGCCCGGACCCTGGACTACGCCACCATCAGCGCTCGCATCCAGGCCTTCGCCGATGAGCACGACGTCGCCCTGGTGGAAACCTTCGCCGAGCGCCTGGCTGAGACCCTGCGTGAAGATTTCGACATTGTCTGGTTGCGCCTCACCGTGCGCAAGCCCGGGGCTGTGCCTGCCGCCGCCGCGGTGGGTGTCTCGATCGAACGCGGCCAGTGGAAGGGAGACACCTGATGGCCCGGATCACCGTCAGCATCGGCAGCAACATCGAGCGCGAGCGTCATGTGCGGGCCTGCCTCGATGCCCTGGACGAGACCTTCGGCCCGCTTGCCATCTCGCGGGTTTTCGAGAGCGAGCCAGTGGGCTTCGAGGATGGACGCAACTTCTACAACCTGGTGGTGGCCTTCGACAGCAACCGATCCGTAGGCGAGTTGCAGGCCTGGTGCAAGCAGCTGGAGCTCGCTAATGGTCGTCGCAAGGGCGTTCCCAAGTTCAGCCCCCGAACCCTGGACATTGATCTGCTCACCGTGGGCGAGCTAACCGGCCGCCACGATGACGTCGACCTGCCCCGTGACGAGATCCTCCAGCATGCCTTCGTGCTAAAGCCGCTGGCCGAGCTGCTTCCCACGGCCCATCACCCGCTCACCGGCAGGTGCTACCGCGACCACTGGGGCGAATTCGAGGCTGGCCAGCAGCGCCTCTGGCCGGTTGCGTTCGTCTGGCAGGGCCGCCATATCTCCGCGGCGGAGTGAGCCTCAGGCCCTCCCCTCGGGCCCGGCGAGCACCCCCTCGATGACCTCCCAGCGCCGCCGCGCCAGTTCCTCGCCCAGTTCGCGCCCCCGATAGCCCTCGGCCACCAGCGTCTGGGGCAACACCTGTTGGGCCATGCGCCAGGCCAGGGCCAGATCTGCGGCCAGCAGCGGAGCCGCCAAGCTCACCAGGCTGATCAGCGGCGCCACCCGATCACTGCGACGCCAGGCATCGATAGCGTCGAGCCAGGCCATCACCTTGGCCCCATCCAGGCCATGGCTCGCCACCCGCGCCAGCAGGGTGCGGGTGCGGGCCGTGTGGCGAGCCAGCTCGCGATGAGCGCGGGGCAAGCGCAGCCGTTCGGCCAGAGCATCGCGGTCGGCATCATCCAAGTGCTCCACCAGCCGTGCCCAGCGCCAGCGGGCTTGTGACTCGGCCTCGATGTCCTCCGGTAGGCAATGCAGGCGCCCGAGGGCTGTGTCGAGGGCCGTCGGGTCGGCCGCCAGCGCCGGCATCAGCACCGCCAGGGCGCCGCAGTCATGCAGAACCTGGAAGTAGACCTCCGGCCAGGGCTCGAAGAGCGCCTTCTCGGTCTCGGTCCAGACCCGCTCGGCCACCAGATGGGCCAGCTCGCCGCTTGCCACCAGTTCGCGCATCAGCCGCCACGTCTGCTCGGCGATGACAAATCCCAGCCCGGTATAGCGAGCGAGGAAGCGTGCCGTGCGCAGCACCCGCAAGGGGTCCTCGACGAAGGCCGGCGAGACGTGACGCAGCCGGCGCGCCTTGAGGTCGGCCAGGCCGCCGTAGGGGTCGACCAGCGTTCCTTCCGGGGTCTCGGCCATGGCATTGATGGTCAGGTCGCGACGTGCCAGGTCCTCCTCCAGCGTCACCTCGGGACTGGCATGGACCTCGAAGCCGGTGTAGCCGTGTCCCGACTTGCGCTCGGTGCGCGCCAGGGCGAACTCCTCGTGGCTGACAGGATGCAGGAAGACCGGGAAGTCGCGGCCCACCGGCTTGAAGCCGCGCCGGCTCATCTCCTCGGGCGTGCTTCCCACCACCACCCAGTCGGTGTCCTTGACCGGCCAGCCGAGCCGGGCATCGCGCACCGCCCCACCGACCCGATAGACCTCGAGCCCCTGCAGGTGCGGATCCTCGACCTCAGCCATGGCTCAGTGCGCCACCCGGTCTGGATGGCGAAGCTGCCAGTCGCTGAAACCGCCGTCGAGGCTGTAGACCTCGGCAAAGCCCTGGCCGGCCAGCCAGGCCGCGGCCTGCTGGCTGGAGTGGCCGTGGTAGCAGACCACCACCAGCGGCGCATCGCGCGAGGCCTGCTCGATGAAGGCGTCCACCGTGGCGTTGTCCAGCCGGCGGCTGCCGGGGATATGACCCTGGACAAAGCTCTGCGGGTCGCGAATATCCACCAGTGCCAGGTCGCGTCGTGCATCGAGCCAGTCAGCCAGGGTCGGGATATCGAGATGCTCAAAGGTCGTCATGGCAGCCTCGTGGTCATCATGAAGTGAGCGGATCAGCACTGGCGGCTCGGCACGCTGGTGCGTCTGCCGCTCGCAAGGTCCAGGGCGGTCAGGCGGTTGCCCCACACGCACCCCGTGTCCAACGCCTCGGCGCGCACTCGGCTGGCCGGCGTCTCGCCCTGCAGCGCGGCCCAGTGGCCGAACAGCAACCAGGGATCGTCGTCACGGGGGAACTGGAACCAGGGGGCGAAACCCGCCGGGGCGCTGTCGAGCCCCTCCTTGGCAGCAAAGTCAAGACACCCCGCGGCATCGATGAAGCGCATACGGGTGAAGACATTGATAATCCCCCGCAGGCGGTCGATGCCGTCGAGGTCGTCGCGCCAGCAGGCCGGCTGGTTGCCATACATCTGCTCGAGGAAGGCACCGGAGTGTTCGCTGGCAAGGCGCGTCTCGGCCTCGCCAGCCAGCTCCTCGGCCAGATCTACCGACCATTGCGGCAGCAGGCCGGCGTGGGTCATGACGATATCGCCCTGCTCCCTTGAGCGCCGGCGCACCAGCAACGGGCGCGACTGCAGCCAGTCGAGCAGGCGCTCGCGGTCGGGGGCGGCAAAGATCGCCGAGAGGGTGTCCTTGGGCTTCTCCCGGGCCGCGCCGCGCGCCACCGCCAGCAGGTGCAGGTCATGGTTGCCAAGCACGGCGGTGGCGGCCTCGCCTAGCGCCATCACCTCGCGCAGGCAGGCAAGCGAGCCGGGGCCACGATTGACCAGGTCGCCGGCCAGCCACAGGTGGTCGCGACGCGGGTCGAAGTCGAGCTTGTCAAGCAGGGCGACGAACTCATCGTGGCAGCCCTGCAGATCGCCAATGGCATAGGTGGTCATCGCGGCTCCTCGAAATCGGTTGGACAGGATCGGTTCGCGGGTCAATGCACCTGATTGGGCCCGGCCAGCCGAAAGGGGGCGACGGCCACCTCGAAGAGGCGCTGACTGGCAGGGTCGACGCAGGTGTAGGCCCCTTCCATCACCCCCACCGGGCCGTCGAGGATCGCCCGGCTGGTGTAGCGGAAGGTCTGGCCGGGGCCGATCAGCGGTTGCTGGCCCACCACGCCCTTGCCACGCACCTCCTGCACCTTGCCGCTGCCCTGGGTGATCCTCCAGTAGCGGGCAAGCAACTGTACGCTGTGCGAAGAGCCATTGTGTACCGTCACGGTATAGCTGAAGACGAAGCGTCGTTGGTCGGGGGCGGACTCGTCACGGCGAAAGGCCGGTGCCACGTCGACGCGGATGGCCGGGGCGAGCCCCTCTGGCATGGTCAGGGTCATGAGGCATCTCCTTGCCCGGCCGCGGCCAGGTGGTTGGCGATACGCACGAATTCCTCGATGCACAGTGTCTGGGGTCGCCGCCCCGGGTCGATGCCCAGCGCCTCGAGGGCCACGGTGTCGATGCGCCCCTTGAGGTTGTTGCGCAGGGTCTTGCGGCGCTGGCCGAAGGCCTGGCGCACCAGGTCGAAGAGCAGCGACTCATCGCGGGCCGCATGCGGCAGCGTAGCATGGGGCGTGAGGCGCACGATCGCCGACGCTACCTTGGGGCGCGGCACGAAGGCCTCCGGCGGCACCGTGAACAGCGCGTCGACCTGGCAGTGATATTGCGCCATCATCGAGAGCCGCCCCCACTCGGGGCCGCCCGGGACGGCGGCCAGGCGCTCGACCACCTCCTTTTGCAGCATGAAGTGCATGTCGGCCACGTCATCGCCGGCTGCCAGCAGGTGGACGATCAGCGGCGTGGAGATATTGTAGGGCAGGTTGCCCACCACCCGCAGCGCCGCCCCTTCGCCCCTCAGGGCCCGGAAGTTCACCTTGAGGGCGTCGCCCTCGTGGATGACCAAACCGGGCTTGTCGAAGAACTGCACCCGCAGCCCGGGAATCAGGTCGCGGTCGAGCTCGATCACCTCGAGATGGCCACCGGCCGCCTCGAGCAGCGGCTCGGTCAGCGCCCCCTGGCCGGGGCCGATCTCCACCAGCCGGTCACCGGGACGGGGCCCGATGGCGCGCACGATGCGCGAGATGATGCCAGGGTCGCGCAGGAAGTTCTGGCCGAAGCGCTTGCGGGCCCGGTGAACCGGGGAGGGAGATGCCATTCAGGGGTGTCCTTCTGTCTTAAACTTGTATGCGATTTCGGCGAAAATCGGCACTGATCTGGTGGCAAACCTGCGATGAGGCGCTGTAAATACATCCTTGTACGCTACCGACGCCATCCATGGCGTAGGACCTCCTCTTCGGCTTGCCCCCAGCGTCCCTCACGCAGGTGTCGTAGTGGAACGTCCAGCCATCTGGGCGGCCAGCGCC
The DNA here is from genome assembly GCF_004361885.1 of Halomonas ventosae. GTDB lineage: Bacteria > Pseudomonadota > Gammaproteobacteria > Pseudomonadales > Halomonadaceae > Halomonas > Halomonas ventosae_C. The sequence goes on along the minus strand of NZ_SNWH01000006.1, from coordinate 115,604 downwards.
ACCGCCACCCGCAGGCTGCCGAGATCGGCGCGCCCCGTGCCGGCCAGGTCAAGGGCGGTGCCGTGATCCACCGAAGTGCGCACCAGCGGCAACCCCAGGGTGATATTGGCGGCGCGGCCGAAGCCGGCATACTTCAGCACCGGCAGGCCCTGGTCATGGTACATGGCCAGCACCGCATCGACGCCCTCGAGGTGGCGCGGAGTGAACAGGGTATCGGCGGGCAGGGGGCCATCAAGGGCCAGCCCCTCGGCACGCAGGCCCTCCAGGGTGGGAATGATCACGTCCAGCTCCTCGCGGCCCAGGTGGCCGCCCTCCCCAGCATGGGGATTGAGGCCGCACACGGCGATACGCGGTGCCACCACGCCGAACCAGCGCTGCAGGTCGGCGTAAAGGATGCGCAGCAGGCGTTCGAGCCGGGGCGCAGTGATGGCGTCGGCCACCTCGCGCAGCGGCAGGTGGGTAGTGGCCAGCGCCACCCTCAGGGCCAACATGCCCGGCCCGCGGGCATGCAGGGCGCTATCGGTGGCGAGCATCATCACCACCTCCTTCATCCCGCAGGCATCGCGCAGGTACTCGGTGTGGCCGGTGAAGCCGACATGGCCGGCATCGAGGATCACGCCCTTGTGCAAGGGGGTGGTGACCATGCCGGCGGCGTGACCGGAGAGACACGCAGCGATCGCCACGTCCAGAGTTTCGAGCACATGGCCGGCATTGGCCGGCTCGAGCCGGCCAGGCTGTGAGGGGGCCCGCAGCGCCACCGGCCATACCGGCAGCACGCCGCGCCGCGGTGCCGGTACAGGCTCGTCGGGCGTCAGCACGCGGACCTCCACCCGGCGGCCGAGCAGCGCAGCACGCTCGGCCAGCAGCGCCGGGTCGCCCACCGCCACCAGCCGTGCCGACGGCACTTCGTCGGCGACCAGCATCACTGCGAGCTCCGGCCCGATGCCCGCCGGTTCGCCACAGGTCAGGGCCAGCAGCGGAATGTTAGCCGTCGCCATCAGCGCTCCGCGAGGCGATTGTCGATGAAAGCGCGGCTGCGAATCTCCTGGATCCACGCTTCCATCTCGGCATTGACCTTGCGCTGAAAAAGCGCCTGGCGAGCCTGCTCGCGGCTGACGCCCTGCTGGGCCATGAAGCGATCCACCTCTCGCTCGGAGATGCTGACGCGGCTGGCAACCTGGCGCTGCTGGAGCTGGCGCATCAGCAGTTCACGGCGTACTTGGTCGCGGACCACGGCCAGCGAGAGGCCGTCGGCCTCGAGGGCATCGGCGAACTGATCCAGTGTCATGCCGTTGCTCTCGGCGATAGCCCGTACCTGGCGATTGAGCTCGGTGTCGTCAACGCTCAGGTTGGCATCACGGGCCAGCTGCAGTTGGATCTCCTCGACGATCATGCGATCCAGCACCTGCTGGCGCAGCACGTCTTCAGGGGGCACGCCCTGCTGCGACTGGCGAGCGATCTGGGCGCGTGTCTGGTCGACCCGCTCCTCGAGCTCGCTGTGCATGATGGCACTGTCATTGACCACCGCGACGATGCGATCCAGCGGCTGGCGCTCCAGCGGCTGGCGCTCTACCTGCCGGGAGTCCGAGGCGCCGGCGTCCTGGGCCTGTCCCGCCAGCGGCAGGGTGGCCAGACACAGGGCCAGCGCCAGGGTGGCGATACGTCGACTGCGCATGTCTGTCTTTCCTCTCGTCATTATCGAATGTTCAGGGCAGGCCGAGAGCGGCGGGACGATAGCCCGGCACCGCCTCAGAGAAGTAGCTGTCGGCCTTGCCGCCGACGCCGCCCAACCCCTTGAGCACGAAGCGCAGGAATACCCCGCGGTCGGTGAGGTCGTCCTGAATGGTGTTGGCGGTGTCGTTGTCGTCGATCCATTCGCGCCAGACCAGCTGCAGACCATAACAGCAGTCGTTCCACTGGATACCCGCCAACTGATCCAGGGCACGGCTGTTGGTATTGTCGTAGAGCAACCGTCCGATCAGGTCCAGGCGGCGGCTGGCCTTCCAGGCAAACGAGACGTCGATCTCCTCACGGTTGTAGTTGATGGCGTCCTCGTCCTCCAGGGACGGATCGAAGCCTTCGAGTTGCCAGCGGTAGCCGAGGTTCAACACGTGACCGGCAGGGGCGCGATACTGCAGGGCCAGCGAGGTGTTCTCGGTCCGCTCACGACGGTCGTCGTAGAGCCATTGCCAGCGCGTTTGCCAGTGGTCGGTGATCTGCCAGTCGGCCCGGGTGACCAGCGGCGAGCGATCGCGCGTCGCCCGATAGTAGTCCATGTCGCGGGTCTCGGGATCCGGCAGGGTATCCGGGTCGCCCGCCATGTCGATGGTGCGATCCTCCAGGTAGTAGGCCTGCCCCAGCCCCAGCGAGAGCCGCTCGCGGCCGGTGGCATCGGCCAGCAATCGTGATTCGAGCCCGACGGAGACGCGATTGAGATCGCCCACTCGGTCGCTGCCGCTGAAACGGTGGGGCGACCAGAGTTGGTTCCAGGAAAAGGCCTGCTCGGCGGTATCGAAGTCGGGAAACTCACTCTGGTCGCGGGCCGGAACATAGGCGTAGTTGACCCGCGGCTCCAGGGTCTGGCGGTAGCCGTGGCCATCCAGCTCGAGTTCGCGCTCGAATTCCAGGCCGGCATCGAGGCTGCCCACTGGCACGCTGCGGGTGAGAGACTCGTCGCGCGCGGTCTGGCGATCGCCGTAGTCAAGCTGGTAGGCGGTGGCGAGCCATTCGAGGCGGGGCTCGAAGTGGCCCCAGCTCGCGTCGAAACGCCAACCCATAGCCGGGGCGAGATGCAGTCGAGTGCCGTTAGCCGCCTCGGCAATGGGGATCTGCTGGCGCCGCCCCCCGACCTCATAGATGCCTTGCTCGTTGGCCGTCACGTCACGCCAGAAGTAGGTAACATTGGAGCGCCACTGCTGGTAGAGGCCACTGTCCTCTGCCCAGTTGGCGTTGGCGGTCAGGCTCGGCAGGCGGTAGAAGGGCTTGTCGCGCTCGAGCAGCGGGTCGTCGAGCTTCTGATAACCCTGGGCCTTAGCCTGCAGTTGCCAGCGGTCACCGCGGTGGTCGAGCTGGGCCAGCCTCGGCAAGCTGCCGATGTCGCCCTCGCCGATGGTGCGTCCGAAGTCGTCGAAGTAGCGCCCGTCGCTGGCGGCCCCGTAGCGCAACTGGTAGCGGGTACGGGCGTCGAAACGGCCCGCATGGCGATAGTCAAGGTACCAGCGAGCATCGCCGTTATCCAGTTCCGAGGCGGCGGAGGCATCCTCTGCCGCAGCGCGATCATTGGCGATATAGGCCCCCTCGACCTGCCCCGCGTTCTGCTCGAACAGGTAGCGGTACTCGCCGCCCAGCAGCAGGCCGCGGTCGCTGATCCAGCGCGGCGTGAGCGTGGCGTCATGATGGGGGGCGATGTTCCAGTAGAAGGGCTGGGCATAGTCCAGCGAGTCGCTGGAGAGGCCGAGCACCGGCCACAAAAAACCGGTCTGACGGCGCTCGTCGAGGGGGAAGCGCACCCATGGCCAGTAGAAGACCGGTACCTTGCCTACCTCCAGTCGGGCATGGGTGGCAGTGCCCACCCCGCGCTCGCGGTCGAGCAGGATGTCATTGCCCACCAGGCGCCAGAGGTCGCTGCCCGGCTCGCAGGTGGTGAAGCTCGCTTCGGTGAGGCGGTAGCGGCCATCCTCGAGACGCGCCAGACGTACCGCGTCACCCCGCAGGTGCTGCTCGTGGGCCACGTAGTGGGCCGTGTCGATGCGCGCGGCATCGCCGGTCAGCGATAGCTGTGCGGCCTCGCCGCGCACCAGCAGGCCAGTATCGCGAAGCGTCAGCGGCCCCTCGGCGTAGGCAGTCTCACGGGGCCCGGGTACGCGCACTTGGGGCGCCTCGAGTTGCGCCGTGCCACGGCGCAGCAACACCTCACCGGTGAGCATCGTATCGCCCTGGGCTCCGTAGTCGGCGCGGTCGGACTCGCTGCTGACCTTATCGCCGGGCGGCGGCGGCAGCCGGTAGTCCGGCATCACGTAGCGGCCGCTACACAGCTCGCCGGCGGGGCGCGCCTCGCCCCACGGCTGCCAGTCGAGCTGATCCGCCGGAAGCGACTCGGGCGGCGCCGCCATCAGCGGCCCGCTCGCCAGGCCGGTACAGGCCAGGCCTGCCAGGGTCGTCCATGTCCACGAGAATCGCTTGCCCATGCTCCACGATGTCCTTGGCGGGGTGAATCGGTATTATACAGGCCGCATCCGGCTTGTCCTGCCAGCATGCGCTCGGCCATCACCGACGCGGCCGGGAACTCAGCATGCGGGGCCTCCAGGGGGCCGTCAACCGCACCCGCCCTCTCACACCAGGAGTTCAGATGACGATGCCCAAGGCCACCGACCCCACGCGAGCGCTACGCTTGCACCAATGGGCCGCTCGTTGCCACGCCCTGCCGGCATCCGCCATCGCAATACAGCTCGCCGCCGGCGACGCCAGCTTCAGGCGCTACTTCCGGCTGCAACTGCCCGACGGCACCACCCGCATGCTGATGGACGCCCCACCGGAGCGCGAGGACAGCCGCTCCTTCGTGGCCATCGCCAAGCGCTGGCGCGAGGCGGGACTGCCGGTGCCGGCCCTGCATCACGTGGACCTGGCAGAGGGCTTCATCGAGCTCGATGACCTCGGTGACACGCCGCTGCAGGAGTGCTTCCAGGGCGATGATGCCCCCGTCACCCTGGCCTGGCACGAGCGCGCCCTCGAGCTGATCCACGCGCTGCAGAATCGCGCCCCCGTCGAGGGCTTGCCAGCCTACGACGCCGCCCTGCTCGGTGGCGAGCTCAACCTCTTCCCCGACTGGTGCCTGGGGGAGTGGCTGGGCATGGCCACGCCGCCGGGCTGGGCGGCTCTGCGCGAGACGCTGATCGCCGAAGCCCTGGCCCAGCCGGTGGTCGCGGTGCATCGCGACTTCGACGCCATGAACCTGATGGTGCAGGACGAGGCCCTGCACCTGATCGACTTCCAGGACGCCGTGGCCGGCCCGCTCAGCTACGACCTGATCTCGCTGCTGCGGGGTCGCTACTGCCGCTTCTCCCCGGCTCGCTTCGCGGCCTGGACGGAGAGCTTTCGGGTACAGGCCGTCGCCGACGGCCGACTGCCCGCAACCACCAGCGAGGCCAGCTTCCTGGGCCGGGCCAACGCCATGGCCGCCCAGCGCTCGCTCAAGGTACTGGGTATCTTCTGCCGGCTGACCCTGCGCGACGCCCGCGAGGGCTACCTCGAGCGGCTGCCGCACTTCCTCGGACACCTGGAGGATAGCCTGGCGGGACTCACCGGGCACGATACCTTTCGCACCTGGCTCGCCGACACCTTCCGTCCGACGCTGGCGGCGCGCCTGGAGGTCGGCACATGAAGGCGATGATCCTGGCCGCGGGACTCGGCACCCGCATGCGTCCCCTCACCGACCACTGCCCCAAGCCGTTGCTCAGGGTGGCCGGCAGGCCACTGATCCTCCATCACCTGGAGCGCCTGCGGGCGGCTGGCATCCGCGAGGTGGTGATCAACGTCAGCTACCGTGCCGAGCAGATCGTCGCGGCGCTGGGCGACGGCAGCGACCTCGGGGTGCGTATCGCCTGGAGCCGCGAGCAGACACCCCTGGAGACAGGCGGCGGCATCCGCGAGGCGCTGCCGCTGCTCGGCGAGGCGCCCTTCCTACTGGTCAACGGCGACGTCTGGTGTGACCTGGACCCAACCCTTCTCCCCGCCCTGGGCGACGATCTGGCCCGGCTGGTGCTGGTGGACAACCCCGACCATCATCCGCAGGGCGACTTCCGCCTGGACGCCGATGGCCGGGTGCATGCCGAGGGCGAGCCGCGGCTGACCTTCGCCGGCATCAGCCTGCTCGACCCGGCGCTGGTGGCCAGCGAATCCCCGGGGGCCTTCGCCCTGGCGCCGCTGCTGCGGCGCGCCATGGCCGAGGGACGTGTCGGCGGCCACCACCACCGTGGCGCCTGGGTCGACGTCGGCACCCCTGAGCGTCTGGCGGCACTAGAGCAGTGGCTTCAGGCAAGGCACAAGCCGTGACTCGAAGCGAGAGGCATCGGGGACAGGCCGAAGAGGGGGTCCTACGCCAGGGATGGCGTCGGTAGCGCCCAGGGAGGGGTTCACAGCGCCCCCTCCCAGGACTGTCGCCGATAAAGCCTCAAGCGATATCCGAGCAATGCACCAGGGCTGAGCACAGGAGTCGCAGCTGCTATGCTGCCTGGCCTGCTGTCATCGAACTCAACTGAAGGAAGCCGATCCCATGAAAGCCAGCGTGAAATGGACCGATGGTCGTCAATTCGTTGCCGAGAGCGGCAGCGGCCACAGCGTGGTGATCGACGGCCCGCCCGACCACGGCGGACACAACACCGGCCCGCGGCCCATGGAGATGCTGCTGATGGGCATGGGCGCCTGCACCTCCTTCGATGTCCTCAATATCCTCGACAAGGCCCGCGCCGACGTCACCGACTGTGTGGCCAGCCTCGAGGCCGAGCGCGCCGACGAGATCCCCAGCGTGTTCACCAGGATCCACGTGCACTTCACCGTCAGCGGCAAGGGCCTGAAGGAGAAGCAAGTGGCGCGCGCCGTGGAACTCTCGGCCGAGAAGTACTGCAGCGCCTCCATCATGCTGGTCAAGGGCGGGGTCAAGATCACCCACTCCTTCACCATTGTTGAGGAGTAGGCACTTTACTGGAGGATCTCGCACCAGCGGCTATTCTGGCGACAGATCCCGGAGCGCCGGACCGCCGAGGGGGCACTGTGAACCCCTCCCTGGGCGCTACCGACGCCATCCATGGCGTAGAACCCCCTCTACGACCTGTCCCCAGCGCCGCTTCCCTAGCGACCCACTGGCCAAGCGTGTTCAGATGCGATAAACGCTCTTGGTCATCACTTTCGACATTAGCTTCATGCCCAGCTTGACCGGGGCGGGGAAGCGGGCGCCGCCGGCTTCCAGGGCCAACTGGGCGTGGTGGGCCTCGTCGATGGCCATCTGGCGCAGCACCGCCCGGGAGCGCTGGTCCCCCGGCGGCAACTTGACCAGGTGCTCCTCCAGGTGGTGGCCCACCTGCTCCTCGGTGGCCGCCACGAAACCCAGGCTGACCCGGTCGCCCACGGCGCCAGCCGTGGCCCCCAGGCCGAAGGAGGCCACGTAGAACAGCGGGTTAAGCAGGCTGGGTCGGTCATGCAGCTCCTGTAGCCGGGCGTCGCACCAGGCCAGATGGTCGATCTCCTCCTGGGCGGCCTGCTCCATCTGGCCGCGCACCTCAGGCAGCTTGGCAGTGCATCCCTGGCCCTGGTAGAGGGCCTGGGCGCAGACCTCGCCGGTGTAGTTGATGCGCATCAGCCCGGCGGCATGTCGGCGCTGCTCGTCGCTCAGCGGCTCGTCGTGGATCTCCGCGGTCGCCGGTGACGGCCGCGAGGGCGCAGCCGCATGGGGCACTAGGGTTCTCAATACGGTATCGAACTGGTGGATCAGGTTGTCGGTGCGGGAAAGGCGCATGGCGGGTCTCTCGAGAAGGCAGCTGAGGCGTCGTGGGCTCGGTCGCCCGCGGTGGTGAGCCGCAGGGCGTCGATCAGCCAGCCGGCCAGGTGAAGCGGCGCCCGCCCATCAGATGCATGTGGATATGATAGACGGTCTGGCCACCCTGCTCATTGCAGTTCATCACCACCCGGTAGCCGTCCTCGGCAAAGCCCTGCTTCGATGCCAGCTTCGCAGCGGTGTATTGCAGACGACCGACCAGCGCCAGATCGTCCTCCTTGATGTCGTTGAGGGTGGCGATGTGCTGCTTGGGCACGATCAGGATGTGGGTGGGGGCCTGAGGATTGATGTCGTTGAAGGCGAGCACCTGGTCGTCCTCGTAGACGATGTCGCCGGGAATCTCGCGGTCGATGATCTTGCAAAACAGGCAATCCATGGTTGTTCCTCCGGTCGGGTCTCGGGTCAGCGAAAGCGCCGCTGGGCGAGCAGATGGCGAACCAGCGGGCCCAGGATTAGCTCCATGGCCAGTGACAACCGCGACCCTGGGACCACCAGGGTGTGCGGCCGGCTCATGAAGGCATCCTGGATCATTGCCAGCAGGTAAGGGAAGTCCACCGTGGCAGGATCGCGGAAGCGGATCACCACGAAGGACTCGGCATCGGTGGGAATATCCTGCACCTCGAAGGGGTTGGAGGTATCCACCGTGGGCACTCGCTGGAAATTGATATGGGTGCGCGAGAACTGCGGTTGGATGTAGCGCACGTAGTCATCCATGCGTCCCAGGATGGTCTCGATCACCGCGACCTGGGAGTAACCGCGGTGGCGCATGTCGCGGTCGATCTTCTGGATCCATTCCAGGTTCATGGTCGGCGCCACCCCCACCAGCAGATCCACGTGGCGGGCAATGTCGAACTCGGCGGTGACCAGCCCGCCATGCAGACCCTCGTAGAACAGCAGGTCCGTGCCGCAAGGCAGCGGTTGCCACTCGGTGAAGGTGCCCACCTGGCAGCCGGCCTCGATCATCTGCTTGTCTTCGGCATGGATGTAGTGACGGAAGGTGCCATTGCCATGTTCGCCGTACTCCTGGAACAGCGCCTCGAGACGGTCGAGCAGATTGGCCTCCACGGCGAAGTGGGAGAGTTCGTCCTTGCGCTCCGGCTCGTCGAGGATGATCCGCGCCAGCTCCTGTCGGGTATAGCGGTGAAAGGCGTCACCATCGACGAAGGCGGCATGCACGGCTTCCCGGGCGAACATGCGCTCGAAGGTACGCTTGACGGTGGTGGTGCCGGCACCGGAAGAGCCGGTCAGGGCGATGATCGGATATTCCCGGGACATCAGCTCACTCCTGCCAGGGCAGCGCGCACGGCGTCCGGAATCGCTACCGGCCGGCCGCTTTGCGCCTCGACCAGCATCAGGTTGATACGCGCAGTAGCCACCGTCACGCCATCGGCCTTACGCAGGATGCGATGGTAGACGCTAATCGCCTTGCGCCCCGGCGCGGGAATGGCCGTCTCCACCACCAGCGCATCGGGCCAACGCGTCTCGGCTTGGTACTGCACAGCGAGATCCGCGGCCATGCTGGGATAGCCGCCCAGGTTCCACTCGTGCAGATCGCGCGATGCGAGGGCCGCGACGCGGGCCTCGTGCAGCAGCGATACCAGGGCATCATGGCCCAGATGGCGACCATAGTTCATGTCGGTGATGCGCACCGTCAGCGGGTGGCGATGCATCACCTGTTCGGCGGGAAAGCTCAGTCTGACACGTTCCATGCTCGCTCCTGATCGTATGGTTACCTGCTGTCAGGCGTCGACGCGCTCACGGGCGATCGCCCGATGCGCGATATCCCGGCGGTAGAGCACATCGGGCCAGCTAATTTTGGCCACCCCCCGATAAGCCAGGTCGCGAGCCGCCGCGACACCTTCACCCAACGCGGTTACACACAGCACCCGCCCCCCGGCGGTGACCACCCGGCCCATTTCATCCTCGGCGGTGCCGGCATGAAAGACCTTACAGCCGCTGGCTTCGGCGGCCTCGAGCCCCGCGATGGCATCCCCCTTGCGGTAGCGGCCCGGATACCCGCCCGCGGCCATCACCACGCCCACCGCGGCGCGCGGCTCCCAGTCGCAGGCATGGCCGGCCAGCTCGCCATGGGCGCCGGCCAGGCATAACTCGGCGAGGTCTGACGCCAGGCGCAACATGATCGGCTGGGTCTCGGGGTCGCCGAAGCGGCAATTATATTCGATCACCCGCGGGTTGCCGTCGGCGTCGATCATCAGGCCGGCATAGAGGAAGCCGGTGTAGGGATGTCCCTCCTCGGCCATGCCCTGCACCGTGGGCCGGATGACCCGCGCCATGATGCGCTCGAAGACCTTGTCGGTGACCACCGGTGCCGGGGAGTACGCCCCCATGCCGCCGGTGTTGGGGCCAGTGTCGCCATCGCCGACCCGTTTGTGGTCCTGGCTGGTGGCCATGGGCAGGATCGTCTCGCCGTCGACCATGACGATGAAGCTCGCCTCTTCGCCCTCGAGGAATGCCTCGATCACCACCCGGGCCCCGGCATCGCCGAAGGCATTAGCCTCGAGCATGTCGCGGATCGCGGCCTCTGCCTCATCATGGGTCATGGCCACGATGACGCCCTTGCCGGCAGCCAGGCCGTCGGCCTTGATGACGATGGGCGCCCCCTTCTCCTCGAGGTACTCGAGCGCCGGCGCCACCGCGGTGAAGCTGCGGTAGTCGGCAGTGGGAATGGCGTGGCGGGCCAGGAAGTCCTTGGAGAAAGCCTTGGAGCCCTCAAGGCGGGCCGCGCCGGCCGTCGGCCCGAAGATCGCCAGGCCCACCTGGCGAAAGCGGTCCACCACACCCGCCACCAGCGGCGCCTCGGGCCCGACGATGGTCAGCGCCACCTCCTGCGCCCGGGCGAAGGCCACCAGGCCATCCAGGTCCTCGGCGCCGATGACTACGTTCTCAAGGCCGGGCTCGCGGGCGGTGCCGGCATTGCCCGGCGCCACAAAGACGGTCTCGACTCGAGGGGACTGGGCGACCTTCCAGGCCAGGGCATGTTCGCGGCCACCGCCGCCGATGATCAAAACCTTCATCCGCTGGACTACCTCACCATCATGCAGGAAACATCGCGGCATTATGTCAGAAACGCGTCTGCAACGTCGTTCACGGCGTGCCGCTGCCCTTGTCGTCATCGTCTGGGGAGCCGGCCTGATTGATGGTCTTTTGCCAGAACTTCATGTTCTCCTCGGCCAGTTCGCGCATCAGTTCAATGGGCGAGTGACGCATGGCCTGCTGCCACTGGTCCTGCACGCGTTTTTGCTGCTCAAGCATTAGCTTGGTGCCCTGCTCCAGGTAGCGGGCCAGGGGCAGGGGCTGGGCCATGTCATAGACACGAATGAACTGGGCGAGCAGGTCGTTGGAGAACACCTGGGCATCGCCATCGGCCTGTTCCTGCTCGATGATGATCGACAGCAGGATGGTACGGGTCAGATCCTCGCCACTCTTGGCGTCCTCGACACGGAAGGGCACCTCGTCGAGGATTAGGCCGCGCAGGTCCTCGAGGGTCACGTAGCGGCTCTGTTCGGTATCATAGAGCCTGCGGTTGGCATACTTGCGAATCACGCGCACGGCGCTGCTCCTTGTTATACGCAGAAGCGGATACTCCTGTATGGCCATTGTGCATCGCGACACCGACCATGCAAGGCATAGCCATCATTCCGTCTCCAACGCGGCGAGGCCCATGAACCTGATACTGCTCTCTCCCGACGACATCGAGAATCACCGCCTAGCCCGAGTCAACGACCCGCGACGCCTGGCCCACCTGCGCGAGGTCCATCGGGCGAGGCCCGGCGACAGCCTGACCCTGGGGATCGAGGGAGGGCGCCTGGGACGCGGCCAGTTGCTGACCCTGGACGAGCAGGAAGCCTGCTTCGATGTCACTGCCCTGGACCAGTCGCCGCCGCCGGGCCTGCCGGTACACCTGGTGCTCGCCCTGCCCCGCCCGCGAATGCTGGCGCGCACCCTGGAGCATGTCACCGCCCTCGGGGTAAAGCACATGACCCTGCTCAACACCCGCCGGGTGGAGAAGAGCTACTGGCAGTCGCCGGAACTCGACGCGGCGAAGATTCGACGCCACCTGGTGCTCGGCCTGGAGCAGGCCCGCGACACCCGGCTGCCCGAGGTCACCCTGGCCAAGGGCTTTCGCCCCTTCATCGAGAAGCAACTGCCAGGCCTGATGACCGACCGCCGGGGCCTGGTGGCTCACCCCGGTATGCCGAGCGACTGCCCCCGCGGCCTCGACGAACCGGTGCTGCTGGTGGTGGGGCCAGAGGGTGGCTTCATCCCCTGGGAAGTGGACCAGCTGCTCGTCGCAGGCTGCCAGGGCATTCACCTGGGACCGCGCATCCTGCGCGTGGAGACCGCGGTGACGGCCCTGCTTGCCCGGCTCTTCTGAGCTACCGAGAGATCACCGCGACTCGTCCCGGTCGTGGGGAACAAACGGCGAATCCTCATCGCAAACAGGCTCGTGGAGGAAGGTCTCATCTACGTCGAGCAGCCCCAGATGGCCGATGGAGCGGCGACCGAGCAGCAGGGCGACCAGCAAGGGCAGGCGATGGTGTCAGGGTAATGGCCTCCTCTGGGCCAAGGGGTCAGCGTTTCAGGCGCTCGAGCAGACTGCGGGTGGCGAAGCCATCGGGGGGTGTGCCGACGGCAGCCTGGAACTCCCGCAGGCCGCGGCGGGTATTGGGACCCATGATCCCGTCCGGCACTCCTACCGCGAAGCCCCGCTGGTTGAGCAGACGCTGCATCTCGCGCAGCTGGTCACGACTCAGCGGCTGCTCTGCCCGGGGCCATGTCTGCACCACGCCGCCGCGTCCGGCAATCTTATCGGCCAGGATGCCCACCGCCAGGGCATAGCTGGTGGCGTTGTTGTAGCGCAGGATGGCCCGAAAGTTGGGGCCAACCAGAAAGGCCGGGCCCTTGGCGCCAGCGGGCACGATCACCGAGGCCGCGGCGAAGTCGGGCAGCGGCGTGCCATCCAGGGTGCGCACGCCGCGCTGGGTCCAGTCGCGACTGGGGTGACGGATGGAGAGCTCGGCGTCAGCGAAGGGGAAACCGTCGGGAACACGGACTTCAATGCCCCAGGGCTGTCCTGCCTGCCAGCCGGCCCGGTCGAGATAGTGGGCGGTAGAGGCCATCACATCCGGGATACTGCCCCAGATGTCACGTCGGCCGTCGCCATCGCCATCCACGGCATAGGCCTCGAAGCTCGACGGGAGGAACTGAGTGTGCCCCATGGCGCCGGCCCAGGAGCCGAGCATGCGCTCCGGGGCGATATCCCCGTCCTCGAGGATGCGCAACGCCGCGAGCAGCTCGCTGCGGGCGAAGTCGCGGCGGCGGCCCTCATAGGCCAGGCTGGCCAGGGCCTCCAGGGTCGAGAAGTTGCCGAAGTTGCCGCCATAGTTGCTCTCGATGCCCCAGATGGCGACGATCACCTCGGCGGGTACGCCGTAGCGCTGCTCCATCTGCCGCGCCGTGGCGCGATGCGCGGCCAGGCGCTGCCTCCCGGTGGTCACCCGGGTTGCTGAGACGGCGCTGTCCAGGTACTGCCAGATGGGCCGCACGAACTCGGGCTGGGCGCGATCGAGCTCGATCACCCGCGGACGATAGCGCAGGCCGTCCAGGGCCCGTGCCAGGGTCGCCTCGCCGATGCCCTCTGAGCGCGCCTCGCGCCGAAAGTCAGCGAGCCAGCGGGCGAAGTCCATTCGGGTCGCCTGCTCGCCGGCCTCGCGCTTGGCCACAGCGCCGCTCGTCTCGCCGCGCTCGTCAGCCACGGCCAGGTTGGTCTCGCTGGCAGGCACCGCCGAATAGCCCGCCAGCAGGGCCAGCAGCAGGTGGGTGGTCAGCATCCGTCTCATCGTCGCTCCTGCAGGACATTCCATGAACCGTCCGATCATCACCTAGAACCGCCCGTCAGGCCAGCCCGTTCAGGCGCCGGCGAGCGGATCGAAGCAATACCGACACGATACCGATCTCTTGTCACCTTGCGCATCGGCGCCCTTGAGAGGCGTTATGAAAACGGCTCGGCCAAGGCACGAACAAGACGAACAAGCTCCATTCTCATGTATAACTACTGTACAATTAACGGCTTCTGGCAGCCCCCCACCGATGACAAGACATTGAATGCGCAAGGTGCGCGAGAGCTGCCTCTTTGCGTTAGAGTATGGAGAAAACGCAAAGGCGTCCGACCGAGAGACGCACGCGAACTGGTAGCTCATTCCCCGAGATCCCGCAGGACGACTGACCGATGATATTACTGTGGATAGCCCTGCTTCCCTTGCTAGGGATGCTGGTGCCAGCATTCACCCAGAGAAGCGGCCGACGCCACTGCACGCAGTCGACCGCGCTGCTGCCTGCCCTGGCACTGCTGCTGACCCTGAGTCAGGTGCCCGCCTTGCAGACCGGCGAGGCGCTGCGCTTTACCGCCGAGTGGGTGCCAATGCTGGGGCTGGAGCTGGCCTTTCGCCTCGATGGGCTATCGCTGCTCTTTAATATCCTGATTCTTGGCATCGGCCTGTTGATCCTGCTCTATGCGCATTACTACCTCTCTCCCGAGGAGCCCTTCGGGCGCTTCTATGCCTACCTGATCCTGTTCATGGCCTCGATGGTCGGCATCGTCATGTCCGACAACCTGCTGCTGCTGTGGCTGTTCTGGGAGCTGACCAGCATTTCCTCCTTCCTGCTGATCGGCTTCTGGTCACATCGCAGCGATGCTCGCAAGGGGGCGCGCATGGCGCTAGCCGTAACCGGCGCAGGGGGGCTGGCGCTGCTGGCGGGCCTGCTATTGCTGGGCGACATCGTCGGCAGCCACGACATGGACACGGTGCTCGACAGCGGCGCGGTCATCCTCGCCGACCCGCGCTACCCCATAATGCTGGTACTGGTGCTGCTGGGCGCCTTCACCAAGTCGGCCCAGTTTCCCTTCCAGTTCTGGTTGCCGCATGCCATGGCCGCCCCGACGCCGGTCTCGGCCTACCTGCATTCGGCGACTATGGTCAAGGCGGGCATTTTCCTGATGGCTCGCCTGCATCCGGCGATCGCCGGCAGCGAGATGTGGACCGTGATCGTCTCCCTGATCGGCATGACGACGATGCTTTATGGCGCCTGGTTCGCGCTGATGAAGACCGACCTCAAGGGGATCCTGGCCTTCTCCACGGTCAGCCACCTGGGGTTGATCACGGTGCTGCTGGGCATCGGCAGTCCCATGGCGGTGTTGGCTGCGCTCTTCCACATCTTTAACCACGCTACCTTTAAGGCGGCATTGTTCATGAGCTCGGGCATCATCGACCACGAGGCCGGCACCCGCGAGCTCAAGTACCTGGGAGGGCTCAGACACAGCATGCCGATCACCGCCCTGCTGACCACCCTGGCGGGTGCCGCCATGGCGGGGGTACCGCTGCTCAACGGCTTTCTTTCCAAGGAGATGTTCTTCACCGAGACACTGGCCACCCCGATGCTCGGTGGGCTGAGCGGGTTGTTGCCGGTACTCGCCACGCTTGGCGGCATCCTCTCGGTGGCTTACTCGCTGCGCCTGGTGCATGCGGTCTTCTTCGCACCTCCACGGGAAGCGTCCCCGGAAACGCCCCACGAACCGCCGCACATGATGCGAGCTCCGATGGAACTGCTGGTGACACTGTGCGTGCTGGTCGGTCTGTTTCCCTCGCTTACGGCCGGTGGACTGATGGATCTCGCGACACGGGCGGTGGTGGGCAAGCCGCTCGAGTTCCACCTGGCGATCTGGCACGGCTTCAACCTGCCGCTGGCCATGAGCGGGGTGGCCATCGTTGCCGGCATTGCCACCTACTGGCGACACCCCGATCTGCGTCGCTTCCTGAAGGGCTTTCGCCCGGTGGATGCGCGAATCGTCTTCGAGTGCGCCATGCAGGGTCTGGCACGATGGGCCGAGATCATTCTAAAGAGGATCGACAATGGCTCACTGCAGCGCTATGTGGGGCTGCTACTGCTGGCCTCCCTGCTGCTCGGCGGCCTAGGCCTATTGATGATGCCGAGCCTGGCCGGCGACGAGGCACAGCGACCAGTAGATGGTGTCCTGCTAGTGGGCGCGGCCCTGCTGATCTTCGGTGGGCTGGGCACGGTATTGACCCACCGCCATCGTCTGATTTCGCTGCTGATGCTGTCCGTGGTGGGTTTGATGGTGTCGCTGACCTTCGCCCGCTTCTCCGCTCCAGACCTGGCGCTGACTCAACTGTCGGTGGAGGTGGTGACCATGATCCTGCTCATGCTCGCGCTGTTCTTCCTGCCGCAGAAGACCTACCGGGAGTCCTCGCCGCCTCGCAACCTGTACGACGCGATAGTGGCGAGTGCCCTGGGCATGGTGGTCGCCAGTCTCAACTACGCCGTACTGACCCGTGACAATGCCAGCATCTCTAGCTTCTTCCTCAACAACAGCGTAGCTGGCGGTGGGGGCCATAATGTCGTCAACGTCATCCTCGTCGACTTCCGGGGTTTTGATACCCTGGGCGAAATCACCGTGTTGGCGCTGGCCGGGCTGGCTATCTTCAAGCTGCTGCGGCGCCTGCGCCTGTTCATGCCCCACAGCGATGCCGAGGGTCGCCTGTGGTCTCCGGACCGCTACCCGATGATCCTGACCTCCATTTCCATGGCGCTGCTGCCGCTGGCGCTGCTGGTCTCGGTGTTCATCTTCCTGCGCGGGCACAACTTTCCCGGTGGCGGCTTCATCGCCGGGCTGATCACCGCCGTGGCGCTGATTCTTCTCTACATAGCCCGCGGCGTGGACTGGACCCAGGAACGATTGCAGTTCGAGTATCAACCG
This sequence comes from Halomonas ventosae, assembly GCF_004361885.1. Taxonomy (GTDB): domain Bacteria; phylum Pseudomonadota; class Gammaproteobacteria; order Pseudomonadales; family Halomonadaceae; genus Halomonas; species Halomonas ventosae_C. The sequence continues at coordinate 99,258 of NZ_SNWH01000006.1, read as the reverse complement.
GTCGCCATTGCGGGGGTCGGAATCGCCGCCTTGACGGGGGTCGGCAGCTGGCTGTTCGACAAGCCCTTCCTGACGTCGGCTTTCGGGCACTTCTATCTGCCACTGATCGGCGATGTCGAGCTGGCCACCGCTATCCTCTTCGACCTGGGCGTCTATCTGGCGGTGGTTGGCGCCACCCTGATGATCCTGGCCAATCTCGGCAAGGTCACCACGGCCTACAGCCCGGCCAAGGGCGCACCAGCCAATGACGAGAATCTCTCGCAGTCCAGCAAGGAGAAACATTGATGGAAAGCCTCTATGCCATCACCACCGGCATATTGACCGCCTGCGGGCTCTTCTTGACCCTGCGCGGACGGACCTTCCCGGTCGTGGTCGGGCTGACCCTGCTCTCCTATGCAGTCAACCTCTTCCTATTCTCCATGGGCGGACTGACCACCGGGGGAGCCGCCATCATCGATGGTCAGACGCACTTTGCCGATCCACTGCCCCAGGCACTGGTACTCACTGCCATCGTAATCGGCTTCGCGATGACCGCCTTCGTCGTGATCCTGGCGATGCGCGCACGCAGCGAGATGGGCAATGACCATGTCGACGGTCGCAAGCAAGAGGAGCCCCACCGGTGATGCAGCACCTGATCGTTCTTCCCGTCGTGCTGCCGCTGCTGGTAGGACTCTTTCTGCTGCGCAGCCGGCATGGCACCATGCGCACGCACCGCGTGGTGGGTGTCACGGCCACTGCCCTGCTGGTGGTCGTCGCGATGGTCATGGTGGCAAGAGCCGCCGATGGCGAGGTTACATACTACGCACTGGGTGGCTGGCAGCCGCCTTTCGGCATCGTGCTGGTACTCGACCGCCTCTCGGCCCTGATGGTGCTGCTCACCGCGGTGCTTGCCCTGGGCGCGGTGGTATTCGCCTGTGCTGGCGACGACGAGCGCGGAAGCAACTTCCACGGCCTCTTCCAGCTGCAGCTGATGGGCATCAACGGCGCCTTCCTCACCGGCGACATCTTCAACCTCTTTGTGTTCTTCGAGGTGCTGCTGCTGGCCTCCTATGCGTTGTTGATCCATGGCGGCGGCAAGTCGCGAATCCAGTCGGCGGTACACTATGTGGTCCTCAACCTGGTAGGTTCGTCCCTGTTCTTGATCAGCGTCGGCGTGCTCTATGGCGCCACCGGCACCCTCAACATGGCCGACATGGCGGTTCGCCTGTCGGACCTGCCTGCCGACAGAGAGGGACTGGTCACCGCCGGCGCTTTGATGCTGCTCGTGGTGTTCAGCCTCAAGAGTGCCCTCCTGCCTCTCTATTTCTGGCTGCCACGAGCCTATGCTGCCGCTCCGGCCCCGGTGGCAGCACTGTTCGCGATCATGACCAAGGTTGGCATCTACGCCATCCTGCGGGTCTATAGCCTGGTATTCGGCGAACAGGCAGGCTCACTGGCCGCCCTCGAGCAACCCTGGGTCTGGTGGCTGTCACTGGCGACCATGGTGGTGGCCGGCATCGGCGTGCTTGCCGCCCGCGACCTGCGCCTGCTGGTGGCCTATCTGATCGTGGTCTCGGTGGGCACCCTGCTGGCCGGCATCGGCATGGGCTCACCGGCGGCCACCGCCGCCCTGCTCTACTACCTGGTGCATACCACCCTGGTCACTGGCGGACTCTTCCTGCTGGCCGAGATGATCGGCCTACAACGAGGCAAGGCCGCCACGCGGCTGGTCAAGGGTCGCCCGATGCATCACGGGAACTGGCTGGCCGGGCTATTTTTCATCGGTGCAGTGGCCGTGGCAGGCCTGCCGCCGCTGTCTGGAGCCATCGGCAAGGCCCTGCTGCTGAACGCTGCCGAGACCTCTCAGCAGCCGTGGCTATGGCCGATCCTGCTGGCCACCGGCCTGGCCGCCCTCATCGCCCTCTCAAGGGCAGGCTCGACGCTGTTCTGGCGCAGCCACGAGGGCGAGGTTGCCGGCGTGTCCCTCTCGCGATCGCGCTGGCTGGGCGTGGGTTGGCTGCTCGGTGCCTCACCGCTGCTGGTTATCCTCGCGGGACCGGTCAGCGACTATACCTGCGCCACCGCCGAACAGCTGGCCGATCCTGATATTATGGTGCGTGCGGTCCTGTCAAATGCCGGAGAATCGCCATGATCAAACCCCGTCCCTGGCTGCCCCTGCCCCTGCTATCGATCCTGCTGCTGGTGGTATGGTTGATGATGGCCCGCAGCATGGCGCCGGGCCATATCCTGCTGGGAGGCGTCCTCGCCCTGGTTATCCCACTACTGACCTATCGCTTCTGGGACGCACAGCCCCATGTCAAGAACCCAGGCAAGCTGCTGCACTATGTACTACGCGTGCTGGGTGACATCATCATCGCCAACCTGCATGTGGCCTGGCTGATCATCAATCCCCGGCAGCGCATGCAGCCAGCCTTCGTGGAATATCCGCTGATGCTTGAGGAGCGCTTCACCATCACAATCCTGGCCAGCACCATCAGTCTCACGCCGGGGACGGTATCCGCCAATGTGCGCCTGGATGGCAAGTCGTTGCTGATCCATACCCTGGACATGGAGGATGAGGAGACGCTGATCACAACGATACGCGAACGCTACGAGCGGCCGTTGAAGGAGATCTACGAATGTTAGACATCGCGCTAAAGATCAGCCTGGCGCTGATCCTGATGGCTATTCTCCTGAATGCCTTTCGCCTGACCATCGGCCCGAGCCTGCCGGATCGTGTCCTGGCACTGGACACCATGTACGTGAACTCCATCGCGCTGATCGTGCTGATGGGGCTGTGGTTGAACACCAAGCTGTATTTCGAGGCGGCCCTGCTGATCGCCATGCTCGGTTTCATCAGTACGGTAGCCATCTGCAAGTACATCCTGCGTGGCGACATCATCGAATAGCTCAGCACCCACGGAGCAACCATGAACTTCTATGTGTTTCTCGAAGGCGTCATTTCCTTCTTTCTGATCGCCGGGGGTACTTTCGCCTTCATCGGCTCGCTGGGCATGACGCTGCTGAAAGACTTTTACATGCGCCTGCATGGTCCCACCAAGTCCACCACCCTGGGTATCGGCTGTATCCTGATCGGCTCGATATTTTACTTCTCGACGACCCAGGGACAGCCGGTCATCCAGGAACTGCTGATCACGCTGTTCCTGTTCATCACCGCTCCGGTGAGCGCCCACCTGCTGGCCAAGACGGGGCTACACCTCAAGCTCGAGCACGTACAGAAGACCCGCGGAAAGCCCGTGGAGCTGCACGACGACGAGGTAGGTGTGAAGCCCGTCCTTCACCCGGATCGTGGCCACTGATCCTGTCTACATCCAGCCACTAAGCTCGTTGTCGATGATCGATAGCAGCGCGGCGACATGGTCGTCGCGATCATTCAGGCAGGGGATGTAAGTAAATCTCTCGCCTCCGGCGGCAAGGAAACTCTCGCGGATCTCCTCATTGATCTCCTCGAGGGTCTCCACGCAGTCCGAGGAGAAGGCCGGCGAGACCACCGCGATATGCTTGTTGCCCTGACGGGCCAACTCGGCGACGTGTTCCACGCTAGCTGGCCCCACCCACTCCTCGGGGCCAAACTTGGACTGGAAGGCGGTCTGGATGGCGTCCTCCTCCCAGCCTAGACGCTCGCGCAGCAGGCGCGTGGTCTTTTGGCACTGGCAGTGATAAGGGTCACCTTCCAGCAGGTAGCGCTTGGGCACCCCGTGGTAAGAGGCCACCAGTACCTCCGGCGGGGTCTCGGCGGCCTCGTAGGCCTCGCGCACTGAATTGGCCAGGGCGTCGAGGTAGTCGGGGTGTTCGAAGTAGGCGGGCACGGTGCGAATTGCCGGCTGCCACTTGAGCCTCATCAGGGTACGGAAGGCCTGGTCGTTGGCCGTAGCGGTGGTCGGGGAGGCGTACTGCGGATAGAGCGGAAAGAACAGGATCCGTTCGCAACCCGCCGCTTGCATGCGTGTCAGCACGCTGTCGGTGGAGGGATTGCCGTAACGCATGCAGAAGTCGACCATCACGCCCTCGCCATACTGCGCGTGGAGCCCTTCCGCCACCTTGCGCGTCTGCTCGCGGGTGATGGTCAGCAGAGGGCTCTCGTCGCGCTCGGTGTTCCATATCCCTCGATAGGCCTTGCCGGACGCGAAGGGGCGTCGCGAGAGAATAATCAGCTGCAGCAGCGGCTGCCACTTCCAGTCTGGATAATCCACCACGCGCTTGTCGGAGAGAAATTCGCTCAGGTAGCGGCGCATCGACCAGTAGTCGGTGGCATCCGGCGTCCCCAGGTTGGCGAGCACCACGCCGACCTTCGGCCGAGGTACCGGCGGGTGGTTGGGCGGTGCATGGGCCAGCCGGCCATTGCCGGGGGCATCAAGGTCGTTCGGGGTCTGGCCGATGTTGGCCGATGTCATGCCTTGCATAGCTTGCACTCGGTGTCTTGTCGGTATTGCCCCAGTCTATCAGGCAATCGCCGGGCACCGAATAAAGTTATACTATGGATGTTATCTGTACGGCTTTTGGCCAGCTCTTGTCGATTCTGGCTTGTCGTGACGGTGAGGAGGAGATGATACCACCACAGGCAAGGGGTCCAATCAGAAGACCAGCGGCATGCGCGAGGTCAGCGGATCCTGGTAGTGGGTCTCGCGCCCGATGACTTCATCGTGGGGCACCTGCTGTACCAGGTAGGCGCGATGGATACCGGCACGCTTGAGTTCCAGATAGACATCATCCAGAGAACGGAAGAGAATCGGCTTGCCGGCACGGGTCAGCATGTGGCGCTGCCCCTCCACGTCCTCCAGTTCGACCTGGTAGAACCGGCTGCCGGCATGGCCGATCACGCGGATCTCGAAGTTGTCGTGGCGCGCCACGAAGGCTTTCAATTGTTGGAATTCCATGGCTCCTTTCTCCTGATATCCGAGTCGTCGTCGATGGTGTCGAGATAAACACAGGATCACAGCCTGACGGCAACCGATGACGGTAATGTGTCGTCGGTATTATCACGCTATGACCCTGCCCGTTTCGTCAGGTTCCGGAGCTACTGATAGGCGGAGGGATCGATCGCCTTGCCCAGGGAGTTGCGGTCCACCCAGTTGCCGGCCTTGGTCTCCTTATAGCGGAAGACCACCCGATCACCGACCTCGACCGGCAAATCGGCGTCCTCGGTCTGGTAGCTGTAGGTCTGGCCATCCACCACCAGGTAGTAGCGATAGAGGTCGGGCATCCCCAGCCACTCCTTGAAGGGGCCTTCACGCTCGATCGACTGGAGCTCCCCGCGCCCCTCGAGCTTAGGGATACGCTGGCGATTGCCACGTCGAAATCCGCCTGCCATGCTGCCTCCTTCCTGTGAGATTCGAGGGCTCGGCATTATACGGGGCCAATCATCGGACTCAAGGGCGCCGTCACTGGCCGAAGGCCTCGCGGTAGCTGTCCGGAGCCAGATCCTCGAAGCGAGTGTACTTGCCGATGAACGCCATGTGTACGGTGCCAATGGGGCCGTTACGCTGCTTGCCGATGATCACCTCAGCCAGTCCCTGATTATCGGGGTTATCCGGATTGTAGACCTCATCGCGATAGACGAAGCCGATGATATCGGCATCCTGTTCGATGGCACCGGACTCACGCAGGTCCGACATCACCGGTCGCTTGTTGGGGCGCTGCTCCAACGAGCGATTGAGCTGGGAGAGCGCCACCACCGGGCAGCCGAACTCCTTGGCCAGTCCCTTGAGCGAACGGGAAATCTCGGAGATCTCGCCGGTGCGGTTCTCGGAGAAGCCGGGGATCTGCATCAGTTGCAGGTAGTCGATCATGATCAGGGCGAGGTTGCCATGTTCACGCACCACCCGGCGAATCCGCGAGCGCAGCTCGTTGGGTGAGAGCGCGGCGGTGTCGTCGATGAACAGCTGCTTATCCTTGAGCAGATTGACCGCAGAGGTCAGCCGTGGCCAGTCTTCGTCCTCCAGTTGCCCGGTACGCATCCGGGTCTGATCGATACGCCCCAGCGAGGAGAGCATGCGCAGCATCAGCGAGTCGGCCGGCATCTCCATGGAGAACACCATCACCGGCCTGTCGCTTGAGATCACCGCATGCTCAACCAGGTTCATGGCAAAGGTGGTCTTGCCCATGGAGGGCCGCCCGGCAATGATCACCAGGTCCGAGGGCTGAAGCCCCGAGGTCATCTCATCGAGGTCCCGAAAGCCGGTGGAGAGCCCGGTCATCTCGCCCTGCAGATTGAACAGCTCGTCGATGCGATCCACCGCCTTGGTCAACAGCTCGCTCATGCCGATCGGCCCACCTGACTTGGGGCGCTCCTCACTGATCTGGAACACCAGCCGCTCGGCCTCGTCGACCAGTTCGTCGGCGGGACGCCCCTGGGGGCTGAAGGCCCCCTCGGCGATCTGACCGGCCGCACGAATCAGCTTACGCAGGGTGGCGCGCTCGCGGACGATGTCGGCATAGGCACGGATATTGCTGGCCGACGGCGTGTTCCTGGCCAGCTCCGCCAGGTAAGAGAGGCCGCCTACGGTATCGAGTTGGTCGCGCCCTTCCAGCGCCTCGGAAAGGGTCACAACATCCAACGGCCGGTTCGCTTCAGCCAGACCGGCCATGACATTGAAGATCAGGCGATGCTCATAGCGATAGAAATCATCCGCCACCAGGCGATCGGCCACGTTGTCCCATGCCGGATTGTCGAGCATCAGACCGCCGAGCACAGACTGCTCGGCCTCAAGCGAGTGCGGCGGGACCTTGAGGGCGGCGGTTTCGCGATCGAAGGTGAGGAGTTCGTTCATGGTGCGCGGACCTTCAGGAAGAAAAGAGCAGGCGTATTCTACGCGATGCCACACCGTGACCCCATGCTCGGGGCCGGATACGGGAGATCACCGGGACGGCAAGGAAGCACGCAGCAAAGGGGGCGAGGATCCGCTCCTCGCCCCCTCACACAGCACTGCACAGCGACCCCAAGAGGCGGCGCTGTCGCGCTAGCGTTACTCGGCCACCACCACCACACGCACGGTGGCGTCGACTTCGGCATGCAAGTGCAGATCGATGTCGTACTCGCCAGTCTGGCGAATCGGCCCCTGGGGCATGCGCACCTCGTTCTTGGCGACCTCGATCCCGGCACTGGAGATGGCCTCGGCCAGATCACGCGGACCAATGGAACCGAACAGCTTGCCTTCATCGCCTGACTTGGCGACTAGCGACAGTTCGATCTCGTTGAGTTGTTCGGCGCGCGCCTCGGCCTCGGCCTTGCGCTCGGCGGCCTGGGCCTCGAGCTCGGCACGCTGGGCCTGGAAGGCCTCGATGTTCTCCTTGGTGGCCGGCACGGCCAGGCCGTAGGGTACCAGGTAGTTGCGTCCAAAACCGGGCTTGACGGTGACTTGGTCACCCAGGCTACCCAGTTTGCCAATCTTGTCGAGCAGAATGACGTCCATTCTCGAAAACCTCTTGTCAGTGGCTGCGGGCCAGTCGTCCGCGAAAGTCCGCGAACGTATCGATGAAGGCCACGAGCAGCACGATGAGAATCATGGGCCAGGTGGTGATCAGCAGCACGTAGAAGGCGACCAGCCACAACCCGTTCATTCCCTTCAATCCGATAAAACCATGCACCAGCGCGATGCCCGCCACCAGCAATGGCACCCAGGTCAGCATGCCCAGGGCCGGAAGCCCCAGCAGCGCTCCCAACACGCCGAACACCACCAGCACGGCAAGTTCTCGGGGTGCCAGGCGCAGGCTGTGGAACTCCTCGCGGAATCCACCGGGATTATAGAGCCAGGCCTGCCAGCCGCGCGCCAAGGCCAGGCAGGCCACGGCGGCGAGCAACACGATCAGCGCGCTCACGCTACTGATCAGCAGGCCCGCCAGCTGCTCAGTGTCCATGCCCTGGCGGGAGAGCTCGGCGAGCATCGCAGCGATGTCCGGCGAGCCCTGGCGCAGCTGTTCCAGCACGGGACCGGCCCCACCGGGCGGCAGGAAGATATCCAGCTGGATCATCGCCTCCCCGGCCAGAGTGCCGGCGAGGAGCGCCTCGCTCCAGCGCAGTCGGGCACGCAGCACTACCGCCATCAGCACGACCAGCAATACACTGGCCAGTGGAATGACGTCGCCCTGGGTCCACCACCAACCGGCTGGCAGAGCCGCGGCCAGGATGACCGGCAGCGATGCGGTCAGGCCGTGGCGCAGCGCGAACAGCGCCGCCACCGCGGCCCCCAGCCAGAACAGCCAGGGAATCGCGGTAGCCACGGCCGCCCCCGCAGCGGCGTGGGGCGTGCCGCGCATCATCCAGCGGGCAAGGGCGAGCATCACGCGCAGTACATTACTGGTGGCTGTCGGTGTAGGGCAGCAGGGCCAGGTAGCGCGCCCGCTTGATGGCAGTGGACAGCTGGCGCTGGTAACGGGCCTTGGTCCCGGTGATACGGCTGGGAACAATCTTACCGGTCTCGGTGATGTAGGCCTTGAGCGTATCCAGATCCTTGTAGTCGATCTGTTTTACGCCTTCAGCGGTGAAACGGCAGAACTTGCGGCGACGGAAAAAGCGTGCCATGGGAAGACTCCTTCAGAGGGGCGATGGGATGGGCTCAGGCAGATTCGGTGCTACGCGGCTTCTCGTCGCGACGCACACGTTTCTCTTCCACCGGCTTCATCATCGGGGAGGCCTCGGTGACGGCTTCCTTGGCGCGGACCACCAGGCTGCGAATGATGGCGTCGTTGAAACGGAAGATGTTCTCGATCTCGTCGAGGGTCTCGCCGCTGCACTCGATGTTCATCAGCACATAGTGAGCCTTGTGGATCTTGTTGATCGGGTAAGCCAGATGGCGACGCCCCCAATCCTCGAGGCGATGGACGGTGCCGCCGCTCTCGGTGACGAGGCCGGTGTAGCGTTCAACCATGGCCGGAACCTGCTCGCTCTGGTCCGGATGGACCATGAAGACGATCTCGTAGTGACGCATGAAATCTCCTTGCGGTTTGGCAGCTTCCACAGTGGCGATCTCGGATCGCTCAGGGGAAGCAAGGAGTGATTGTCAGAAGACAGGAAGACGCGCTCGCAGGAGGAGCGGGCGCAAGCATTCTAAAGAATAGAGGCGGGCTCCGCAAGCTGTAAGCTGGAAGGCAGCATGGTACTACCAACCCTGACACCAAGAGTTTTTCTTGAAGCTTCCAGCTCAAGACTTCAAGCGCCAGGCGAAGCCTGGCGCTGACGCACCGCCTCGAATAGGCAGATGCCGGTGGCCACCGAGACGTTGAGGCTGGAGACGCTGCCGGCCATGGGCAGCTTGACCAGGGTATCGCAGGCCTCGCGGGTGAGGCGGCGCATGCCCTTGCCCTCGGCCCCCATCACCAGCGCCGCAGGACCGCTAAAATCGGCCTCGAAGAGGCTCGCCTCAGCCTCGCCAGCGGTACCCGTGATCCATATGCCGAGCTCCTTGAGTCTGGCCAGGGCGCGAGCCAGGTTGGTGACCTGGTAGACCGGCATGCTCTCGCCAGCTCCGCAGGCCACCTTGCGCACCACGGCATTGAGCGGTGCCGCCCGGTCCTTGGGCACGATCACCCCATGCACACCTGCCGCATCGGCACTGCGCAGGCAGGCACCGAAGTTATGCACGTCGGTAACACCGTCGAGCACCAGCAGCAACGGTGGCGCCGCATGCGGCCAGCCCTCGAGCCTTAACCATAGCGAGGTCTCGCCGTCGAAGACGAGCGGCGTGGCGAAGGCGATGATGCCCTGGTGCGAGGCCCCCTGAGCGAGCCGGTCGAGCGCGTCCCGAGGGCAGGAAAGCAGGCGTGCGCCTCCTTGACGAGCCGTCTCGACCAGCTCGACCAGGCGCGTAGCGGCGCTGCCCTCCTGGACCCAGACCTCGCGGGGCACCTCGCCACGGTCGAGCAGCGCGCGCACTGCATGTACCCCGAAGACGGCGTCGAGCCCTCCGGGCGGCGTCGGCACGCGAGGCCTCTCACTAGCTGAGTGACGGCGGGCATCGTGCGCCTGCCCCGAGCGACTGTGGTGTCGAGCCCTGCGCTCTGACGCCATCAGCCGCGGGCCCCTGAGCGACGCGGACCGCGGCGACGGCGACCGCCCTTGCCGGACTTGTCACCGGGCTTGCCGGCGCCCGCCGCGGCGGACTTATCCCCACCGCGGCGCTTGCGCGGCGCCCGCTTGGGACGTGGCTTGTCGTCAGCCAGCTCGAAATCGATCTTGCGCTCGTCCAGGTCGACGCGGGCCACCTGCACGGTGACGCCATCGCCCAGACGGTAGCTCATGCCACTACGCTCCCCCTTGAGACGATGCTTCTCGGGCTCGTAATGGTAGTAGTCCGAGGGCAGCGAGGTGACATGCACCAGCCCCTCCACGTACACCTCATCGAGGCGCACGAAAATGCCGAACTGGGTCACCGACGCGATACTGCCATCATAGACCTCGCCGAGCTTGTCGGACATGAACTCGCACTTGAGCCAGTCCTCCACATCGCGGGTGGCATCATCGGCTCGCCGCTCGGTCATCGAGCAGTGTTCGCCGAGCTCGAGCATCTGCTCGAAGGTGTAGGGCGCCCACTTGCTGGGGGGCTCCACCTTGGCCCCTTCGGCACGCAACACGGTATTGGTCTTGCGTGGGCCACGGATCACCGAACGGATGGCGCGGTGGACCAGCAGGTCCGGGTAGCGCCGGATCGGCGAGGTGAAGTGGGCATAAGCCGGATAGGCCAGACCGAAGTGCCCCTCGTTCTGCGGGGAGTAGACGGCTCGACTCATGGAGCGCAGCATCACTGTCTGGATGACATCGGCATCATCGCGCCCCTTGATCGCCTCGGCCAGGTCACGGTAGTCCTGCGGGCTCGGGTCGTCGCCGCCGCCCAGCGACAGGCCCAGCTCATTGAGAAACAAGCGCAGCTTGTCCAAACGCTCCGGCGAGGGCTTCTCGTGGATACGATAGAGGGCCGGCAGGTCGTGCTTGTCGAGGAAGCGCGCGGTGGCCACGTTGGCCGCCAGCATGCACTCCTCGATGATCTTGTGGGCATCGTTGCGCGAGCGCGGCACGATTTTCTCGATCTTGCGCTCATCGTTGAAGACGATGGCCGTCTCGGTGGTCTCGAAGTCGATGGCGCCGCGCGCATCCCGGGCCTCGCGCAGCAGTCGGTAGAGGGCGTGAAGGTTCTTCAACGACGGAACCAGTGCGCGGTGCTCATCGCGCAGGGCCTCGCCCTCTTGCCCATCGTCATCGAGGATGGCAGCCACCTTGTTATAGGTGAGGCGCGCATGGGACTGAAACACCGCCTCATAGAAGCGGTAGCGGCTAATCGCCCCGCTCTGTGAGATGTTCATCTCGCAAACCAGCGCCAGGCGGTCGACGGCCGGGTTCAACGAGCAGAGCCCGTTGGAAAGCAGCTCAGGCAGCATCGGCACTACCTGGCCGGGGAAGTACACCGAATTGCCACGACGGATTGCCTCCTGATCCAGGGCACTGCCGGGGCGTACATAGTGGGAAACATCGGCGATGGCCACCAGCAGCTTCCAGCTGCCCGACTTGGTCTTCCAGGCACAGACAGCGTCGTCGAAGTCCTTGGCGCTCTCGTCGTCGATGGTGACCAGCGGCACGTCGCGCAGATCGATGCGATGCTGCTTGTCCTGCTCGGCGACTTCGGCGGACATGCCGGCGATCTGGTCATGGACATCCGGCGGGAACTCAGCGGGGATCTCGTAGCTGCGAATGGCGATGTCGATCTCCATCCCCGGGTCCATGCGCTCGCCGAGCACCTCGACCACCTCGCCCACGGGCTGCACTCGGGTCTCGGGCTGCTGAGTGATCTTCGCCGAGACCACCTGGCCGTCCTGGGCCCCGCCACAGGCACTGTGGGGAATGATGATCTCCTGGGTAATGCGCGCGTTCTCGGGGATCAGCACCCCGAACTCCTGCGTGTTGGCGCGGTAGACCCCGACGATGGTCTGGGTATTGCGCGCCAGCACCTCGACGATGGTCGCCTCGTCGCGGCCGCGGCGGTCGCGCCCGCTGATGCGCACCAGCACATGGTCGCCGTGGAAGACCCGGCGCATCTGCCGCGGCGGCAGCACCAGATCGGGCTTCTTGCCATCGTCGCGGAGCAGGAAGCCAAAGCCGTCACGGTGGCCCAGCACCTTGCCCTTGATCAGGTCGAGCTTGTCGATCAGTGCATAGGCGCCCCGCCGGTTGCGCAGTACCTGGCCGTCGCGTTCCATCGCTGCCAGGCGTCGGCGTACCGCCTCCTGAAGATCCTCGTCGTCGAGGCCCAGCTGCTGGCTCATCGCCTCGTGGGTGAGCGGCTTGCCGGCCTCTTCCAGGCGGGCCAGCAGGTATTCACGGCTGGGAGCGGGCTTGTCGTACTTGTGGGCTTCGCGCTTGGCGTGCGGATCGTCGCTGAGCGTCCAGTGGGTCATGCAGTGGGCATCCTTGGCGGCATCGGGAGCAGCGTGATCGAAAGGGCGCGGGGACGACGTCCGGCGCGTGGTATCTGGCGTTTCGAATCGATTGTCATAGCCGCAGTATAGCGCCGCAACCCCTGTCACCCAACCATGGCGACGCCAACAAAGACTGACAGGCGAGAAAAATCCTTCGCGACGGGGCCGTATCCGCTTGCATCGGCAAGTCAATCGGGTAACATACCCCTCGCCTGCCCAGATGGCGGAATTGGTAGACGCGCTAGCTTCAGGTGCTAGTGTCCTTACGGACGTGGAGGTTCAAGTCCTCTTCTGGGCACCAACGGCGTCCCATCGCTCGATGTGGGATGCTCGGGAGTTTTCTCCCATGCTCTTTGTCAGCTCGAATCGCTCGTGTTCGCCCAGGTGGCGGAATGGGTAGACGCGCTAGCTTCAGGTGCTAGTGTCCTTACGGACGTGGAGGTTCAAGTCCTCTCCTGGGCACCATCGCCTACGCGATGTTCGCGAACACGACGACCGCATGATGCGCCCAGGTGGCGGAATGGGTAGACGCGCTAGCTTCAGGTGCTAGTATCCTTACGGATGTGGAGGTTCAAGTCCTCTCCTGGGCACCACGACTTCTCGCCTCATGCAGACAAGTCCACATTGCAGCCCCTCAGGAAACCGCGACGCCATATTCGCGGTTTTTTTGTGCCCGCGGTTCAGAAACGGCCGGGCAGCCTGGCCACGGCCTCAAGCCCCCAACCCGCGGGCTGCACCTCGGCCTCCAGCGCCATGGCGGCCGCCTCGGGCAGGCGGGGAAAGAAGTTCAGGCCGGTGCGAGCCTCCAGCTCATCGATGCTCACCAGAAAGGCATCCAGTGGCTCGTCGCCCGCCACACCCTGCGGCATGAGGAAGGCCAGGGCTCGCGGCGCATCGCCCGGCACCACCAGAATCTTGTAGAAGGCCTCCGGCACCTCCACCAGGCCGACCCGATTGAGCACGTTGTCGCTGAACGAGGCAGGGAAGACCGGACCGGTGATCACCTGAAGGGTGCCGAAGCGCGGCACGAAGTGATCCATGACCACCTCCTCCAGGCGCTGCCATAGTCGCCGGTTGAGATCGGGCCGCTGGGGCGACATGTTGCTCATCAGGAAAGTATCGCGCTGCGTCGCCCGGCCATGGACCACCGCGATGGCATAGTTGGGAGCGAGATGTCCCCGATCGTAGCCGCTGCCCAGGTAGCTCTCCGGCGAGATCGGCCACAGCGTCCGCCAATCACGCTGAAAGCCCGGGCGCGGCCCGATATTCGGGTCATCGATCTCGCGCAGCAGGTAACTGACCCACAGCGGATTGACCCGCACGTCGGACCATCCCACCAGGAAGCCATCGTTGCGAAGCACGCGATGGAAGCTCAGCGGCGTGAGTGCCTGCCAGGTGGTCACGCCCTGCCAGCTGAGGGTGTCGCGCAGCTCGCGCTCCTGGAAGTGCCAAAGCCCGGTGGCCACCGCCACAAACAGCGCCGTGATGCCGAGGCGACGCAGCTTCGAACTCCAACGGTGGGTTACACGCGGTTGTCTTGCAGCCATGCCTCAACGCTCCCTGTCCGATCAAGAGGCGGGCGCGTGGCCCGACGTCACCTCACCAGCCCAGCGAGAACATGGTCTCCAGGTCATGCCGGGAGTGGACTTGCATGGCATTGAGCGTCTCGGTGTCGCGAATGCCCTCCACGGCATTGAGGTGTCCGGTTACCAGCTCCGCCAGGCTCTCGAAATCAGGCGTACGTGCGATAGCCACCAGGTCATAGCGGCCACAGGTGGAATAGACTTCGCTGATCCCCTCGATATCGGCCAGCCGTTCGGCGACAGCTTTCACCTGCCCCTTCTCGGCATTAATCAGAATCACCGCGTTCTGCATCGAACATCTCCCCGCGCTGAGCGCTTGTGTGCGCATCTCGTTTACGGCGGGTCACCACCGCAGCTGACGCGAGTATAGCAGTGCCGTGGCGGGCGCTGAACCGCGGGCTGGCGAGCGGCTAGCAAGATACGCCACCAGGGTCGACGACCATGCGCCGAATTGTCGCATTCAACCCGGCAGGTTCGCGATCCTGCCGAGGGTTTACTATCATGGACTGGACGAATGGTGCAGGGATGCGCCTGTCGAATCGAAGGTGGCCCAACCACCTGCCAAGAAGAAAACGGGGCAGGCAGAAGGAAATGCCAGCTGTACCGTCCAGACCCATCGTGATGACAAGGAGAGACCATGACCGACCATCGCCGTCGTGATTTTATGCGCAATAGCCTGTTGGGCCTTGCCGCCCTACCCTTGGGTGCAGGTGTCTTGTCAAAGAGCGCTTTCGCCCAGGAGCTGCCGCCCCTGGATCCGAACTCTGCCCAGGCCAAGGCTCTGAACTACGTCACGAATGCTAGCAACGCCAGTGACAACCCGGCCTACGAGCAAGGCGAACACTGCGCCAACTGCATGTTCTTCAAGGCCGAAAACCAAGGCTGCCAGCTGTTCCCGCAAAACAGCGTCAATCCTCAAGGTTGGTGTCAATCCTGGACCGCCAAAGCCTGAGCTGCTCTCGCCCTCACAGGAAGCAAGAGAAATTACGAGACCCGCGCCATGGCGCGGGTCTCGTCGTTAGAACGCCTCAGTCACGGCGCCGCTCCTCAGGCAGCGGCCAGTGGTAGCGGCGCACTACCTCCTCATCCTGCACCGACTCCAGCTGCACCGGAAAGCCCCATAGCTGGTAAAGGTGACGGATGACCGGATAGACGCTGCGCGCCAGCGGACGCCGGCTATCCTGGACGTGGCGCAAAGTCAGCGAACGATCGCCGCGAATGTCTGCCGAATAGACCTGGATGTTGGGCTCACGCAGCGCCAGGGCATACTGGGTGGCAAGCGACTCGCGGATGCGCCGATAGCCGCGCTCGTCATGGATCGCCGCCACCTCCAGCATCTCCTGCTGGTCGTCGTCGACCACCATGAACAGCTTGAGCTCACGAATCACCTTGGGCGATAGAAACTGCTGGATGAAGGATTCGTCCTTGAAGTTCTTCATGGCGAACTCAAGGGTCTCCCGCCAGTCGCTACCGGCGCTATCGGGGAACCACTGCCGGTCCTCCTCCGTCGGCGCTTCGCAGATGCGCCGCAGGTCGGTGAAGATGGCAAAGCCCAGCGCGTAGGGGTTGATGCCGCTGAAGTAGGGGCTGTCATAGGCCGGCTGGTTGACCACTGCGGTATGCGACTGCAGGAACTCCAGCATTAGCCCCTCGTCGACCAGACCCTCATCATAGAGCCGGTTCATCAGGGTGTAGTGCCAGAAGGTCGCCCAACCTTCGTTCATTACCTGGGTCTGGCGCTGAGGATAGAAATATTGCGCCAGCTTGCGCACGATACGCACCACCTCACGCTGCCAAGGAACCAGCAAGGGGGCATTCTTCTCGATGAAGTAGAGCAGGTTCTCCTGGGGCTCGGGGGGATAACGGCCGCCTTCGTGCAGACCCAGCGGGTCCTCCTCGTCGGCCATGCCGGGCAGGGCATCTTCTTCGCGCGGGCGCCCCGGGATAGTGCGCCACAGGGTGTTGACCTGGGCCTGGAGGTGCGCCTCACGCTCCTTCTGGCGCCGCGCCTCCTCGGCGGCGGAAACCGGCGAGGGGCGCTTGTAACGGTCGACGCCGTAGTTCTGCAGGGCGTGGCAGGCATCCAACAACTGCTCCACCGCGGCCACACCGTGGCGCTCCTCACATTCGCTGATGTACTTCCGCGCGAACACCAGGTAGTCGACGATGGACGAGGCATCCGTCCAGGTGCGGAACAGATAGTTGCCCTTGAAGAAGGAGTTGTGGCCATAGCAGGCGTGGGCCATGACCAGCACCTGCATCATCAGCGTGTTCTCCTCCATCAGGTAGGCGATACAGGGGTCGGAGTTAATCACCAGCTCGTAGGCAAGGCCCATCTGGCCGCGGCGATAGGCCTGCTCCACGGCCAGGAACTGCTTGCCGAAGGACCAGTGATGGTAGCCCACCGGCATGCCCACGCTGGCATAGGCATCCATCATCTGTTCGGTGGTGATGACTTCGATCTGGTTGGGATAGGTATCCAGGCGATATTCGTCGGCCAGGCGTGCAATCTCCTCCTCGAAGGCGTCAAGAATCTCGAAGTTCCAATCGGAACCGGTCGCGATAGGCGTACGTCGGGTCATACTGCCTCCTAAGGCCGCCTGCACTGGTGGTCAGCTGCTGGCAATGCGGCGCTTGAACAGCTCGCGGAAGACCGGATAGATGTCGCCGGCCTCGACGATCTGGCGCATGGCGAAACGCTCGGCGTACTCGGCCGCCACACGCTCATACTCCTCCCACAGCGCCTGGTGGGCATGCGGAGTGATTTCCACGTAGGTGAAATATTGCAACCGCGGCATCAGGCGCTCGACGAGCAGCTTGCGGCAGGTAATGGAGTCGTCGTCCCAGTTGTCGCCGTCGGAGGCCTGCGCCACGTAGAGGTTCCACTGCCCCGGCGGGTAGCGCGCCTCGATGATCTCCTCGACTAGCGTCAGGGCACTGGAGACGATGGTACCGCCGGTCTCGCGAGAGTAGAAGAACTCCTCCTCATCGACCTCCTTGGCCGCGGTATGGTGGCGCACGAAGACCAGCTCAAGCTTCTCGTAGTTACGCTCGAGGAAGAGGTAAAGCAGCAGGAAGAAGCGCTTGGCGATGTCCTTGTGAGCCTGGGTCATGGAGCCCGAGACGTCCATTACGCAAAACATCACCGCCTTGCTCGAGGGTTGCGGCTGGTCGACCAGGTTGTTGTAGCGCAGGTCGTAGGTATCGATGAAAGGCACCGCCTCCAGACGCTTCTCCAGACGTTCGATCTCCGCTTTGAGCTCGGTGATGCGCGCCGGATTGCGCAGCACCGGATCCTTGCGCTCCTCCTCGGCCAGCGCCTCCATGGCCTCGCGCAGGGCGCGGCGAATTGGCGCCCGCATGGCGATGCGCCGGGCATGGGCCTCGCGCATGGAACGCACGATGTTAATACGCGCCGGCACCCCCTCCCTCGAAAGCCCGGCACGCACCGGTCGCACCTCATCAAGGTCCACCAGGTTCTTGCGCTCCAGGTGGGGCAACTCGAGGCCATCGAAGACGAAGTCGAGGAACTCCTCGCGACTCAGGGTGAAGGCGAACTCGTCCATGCCCTCGCCCTGGTTGGAAGCAGCGCCCTCCCCGGCGCCATCACCACCGCCCCCGGCGCCTGGGCGGCGCAGCCGGTCGCCCTCGACGAACTCCTTGTTACCCGGCGCAACGATACTGCGCTTGCCGCCCGGGCCATGCTGGAAGACCGGTTCGGAGATGTCCCGTGCAGGAATCGAGACCTTCTCGCCACGCTCCATGTCGGTGATCGAACGGCGGCTCACCGCCTCCTCGACCGAGCGCTTGATATGGGTGCGGTAGCGGTCGAGGAAGCGCTGGCGGTTGACCGCGCTCTTGTGCTTGGCATTGGCTCGACGATCAATAAAATAAGTCATGGTGACCTCCTCGGCCTACTGCGACTTGCGTACCCGCAGATACCACTCGGAGAGCAGGCGCACCTGCTTCTCGGTGTAGCCGCGATCGACCATGCGCGCCACAAAGTCCTCGTGCTTCTTCTGGTCTGTCGACGAAGCCTTGGCGTTGAAGGAGATCACCGGCAGCAGCTCCTCGGTGTTGGCGAACATCTTGTGTTCGATCACCCCGCGCAGCTTCTCGTAGGATTGCCAGCTGGGATTCATGCCATTGTTCTGGGCACGCGCCCGCAGCACGAAGTTGACCACCTCGTGGCGAAAGTCCTTGGGGTTGGAGATGCCGGCCGGCTTCTCGATCTTCTCTAACTCCTCGTTGAGGGCCTGACGGTCGAGGAACTCACCGGTCTCGGGATCGCGATACTCCTGATCCTGAATCCAGAAGTCAGCGTAGGTGACGTAACGGTCGAAGATATTCTGGCCGTACTCGGAGTACGACTCGAGATAGGCCGTCTGGATCTCCTTGCCGATGAAGTCGACGTAACGCGGGGCCAGGAACTCCTTGATGAAGCGCAGATAGCGCTCGAAGGTCTCCCGGGGAAGCTGCTCCTGTTCAAGGCGCTGCTCGAGCACATACAGCAGATGCACCGGGTTGGCTGCCACCTCGTGGTTGTCGAAGTTGAACACCTTGGAGAGGATCTTGAAGGCGAAGCGCGTCGACAACCCCTCCATGCCCTCGTCGACCCCGGCGGCATCGCGGTACTCCTGGATCGACTTGGCCTTGGGGTCTGTATCCTTGAGGTTCTCGCCGTCATAGACCCGCATCTTGGAGTAGATGCTCGAGTTCTCCGGCTCCTTGAGTCGCGAGAGTACCGCGAACTGCGCCAGCATGCGCAGGGTATCCGGCGCGCAGGGCGCCTCGGCCAGCGAGGAGTGCTCGAGCAGTTTGCGATAGATGTTGATCTCCTCGCTGACCCGCAGGCAATAGGGCACCTTGACGATGTAGACCCGGTCGAGGAAGGCCTCGTTATTGCGATTGTTGCGAAAGGTCTGCCACTCGCTCTCGTTGGAGTGGGCCAGCACCACGCCATCGAAGGGGATCGCCCCCATGCCCTCAGTGGGGTTGTAGTTGCCCTCCTGAGTCGCCGTCAGCAGCGGATGCAGCACCTTGATCGGTGCCTTGAACATCTCGACGAACTCCATCAGCCCCTGATTGGCTCGACACAGCCCGCCGGAAAAGCTGTAGGCATCCGGGTCATCCTGGGAGTAGAGCTCGAGCTGGCGGATGTCGACCTTGCCGACCAGGGAGGAGATATCCTGATTGTTCTCGTCGCCAGGCTCGGTCTTGGAGATAGCGATCTGGTTGAGCCGCGAGGGATAAAGGCGCACCACGCGGAACCGGGAAATATCGCCGCCGTATTCCTTGAGGCGCTTGGCAGCCCAGGGCGACATCACGCTCTTCAAGTAGCGCCGGGGGATGCCGTACTCCTTCTCCAGCAGCTCGCCATCCTCCTCCGGGGAAAATAGCCCCAGCGGCGACTCGTAGACCGGCGAGTTCTTGATGGCATAGAAGGGCACCTTCTCCATCAGCAGCTTGAGCCGCTCGGCCAGGGATGACTTGCCGCCGCCCACCGGGCCAAGCAGATAGAGGATCTGCTTGCGCTCCTCGAGCCCCTGGGCGGCATGGCGGAAATAGGCCACGATCTGCTCGATGGCCTCCTCCATGCCGTAGAACTCGGCAAAAGCGGGGTAACGGCGAATCACCTTGTTGGAGAAGATGCGTGACAACCGCGAATCCTTCGCGGTATCGATCACCTCTGGCTCGCCGATGGCCTCCAGCATTCGCTCAGCTGCCGTGGCATAGGCCACGGGCTCCCGACGACAGAGTTCCAGGTACTCCTGCAGGCTCATCTCTTCCTGCTGGACGCGAGAGAAGCGGTTCTGCACATGATCGAAGATACTCATCGATGCCCTCCTGTATGCCCGGTTCCCCGATCAGTCGACAAGGGAATGACAGACCGGGGGAGTGGGTCTCATCAGCGTAGACAGCATCAGCGCAAACGGTTTGCCTCACCAATCAACGCAGCCGAGCCCTATTCCCTGAGAACCCGGAGAGCGCCGCTCGGTTCATCAGAAATAGCCGGGGACTAAACGCTGCAACGATGCCACGCTCGGGAGCAAGGCGGCCGAAGTTTGCCCAGACAGGCAGGAGGGCCGATACGACGGCCATTCACCATGCTTCAGCGCCATGCCGCCAGCCGCGTGAAACAGCGGCGAGTCTCGCATCTTCGCTGAGGTGAAAAATCTTCAACGCCTATGAAAAAAGCGCAGCTGAACGCCTTGGGCTAAAACAAGACAGCCCCTAAAATGAGACAGCCCCGAGACCTGAAGGGTCTCGGGGCTGGAAAAGTGGTCTGCAGATGGCGGACCGGACGGGATTCGAACCCGCGACCTCCGGCGTGACAGGCCGGCATTCTAACCGACTGAACTACCGGTCCGCATGGTGGGTGATACCGGACTCGAACCAGTGACCCCCAGCATGTGAGGCTGGTGCTCTAACCAACTGAGCTAATCACCCACGCGTTACTGCAAGTTTGCTGCTGTCGTCATGCCATCGTGGCGGACCGGACGGGACTCGAACCCGCGACCTCCGGCGTGACAGGCCGGCATTCTAACCGACTGAACTACCGGTCCACAAGATGACTGCAACGGGGAGCACGATGGCGGACCGGACGGGACTCGAACCCGCGACCTCCGGCGTGACAGGCCGGCATTCTAACCAACTGAACTACCGGTCCGCTGCGTGCTTGCTGCGACATGATCGGGCATCGCCTGGACGATGGTGGGTGGTACAGGGTTCGAACCTGTGACCCCCAGCTTGTAAGGCTGGTGCTCTCCCAGCTGAGCTAACCACCCCCGGTCACGTGGCGCTGCATTCTACAGGGGTGCCGACTGATGTCAACGCTTTTCGCATCGCCCGGAACCGCTTTCCGAAAGCCAAGAACCTTCGCCCTTTCATCGACTTGCCAGTATCGCACGCGATACGCGCGTTTCAGGGGTGGGCTGCCATAAAGGCGACGATCGCCGCTGCCGCCTCGTCGATCAGCTGCGCCTGGGTGCTGCCCCCGGCGCGGCGCGGTTTCCAGTCATGGTCGCCCTCCTCGAGCCAATGAAACCGCACCGACCCGGGAAGCGCATAGCCTGCCACCTCGTCACGGCTCCCGAAGGGATCGCGCGCGCCCTGCACCACCAGGGTCGGACATGCCAGCAGCGGCCAGTGAGCAAGGCGCAGACGTTCGGGCTTACCGGGCGGATGGAAGGGATAGCCGCACAGCACCAGGCCACGGGCAGTATCACGAGCCGCCAGCAGACTGGCGACTCGCCCACCCAGCGATTTGCCACCAAACCAAGGTTTCGGAAGGTCCGTATGCGACACACTGTCGCACCATTGCGCCAATTCCTCGACCAGACGATCAACCTGCGGCGGCGGTCGCCGTCGCCCCTCACGGCGCATCTGCTGCAGGTAGGCGAACTCGAAGGCCAGGGTCTGAACGCCCTCTCCGGCCAGGGCATGACGCAAGCCTCGCAGCATGGGCGAATCCTGTCCGGCACCGGCGCCGTGGGTCATCAGCAACCGGCCAATGCGGCATTCTCCGCGCACCTCCAGAGGCCCGAGCCCGGCGATATTCCAGCTACCGGTTTCGCCAAGCTTCAGCAATCGGCGCAGCGCCTCGGGTGTGATAATCGGCAAATCCCAACCAAATGAGTCTGACAATCCATGCCTCCTCGAGTTCACGAATCAATCCATTGGTGTGTTCAGCTTACGGCATACCTGCGCTAGAATCAGGATTGGTTATCGACCTGTATCATCCTGTGGAGGTCGCGCCGGGTCACAAAGGCCTCGGCAACCCCCAAACCGCGTTCGATGGGAACCTGACATGAGCACAGCATTTGAACACCCGACCTACAACTACAAGGTAGTTCGGCAGTTCGCGATCATGACGGTGGTGTGGGGCATCGTGGGTATGGCCCTTGGTGTCATCATCGCCTCGCAACTGGTCTGGCCGGAACTCAACCTTGGACTGCCGTGGACGAGCTTCGGTCGCCTGCGTCCGCTCCACACCAACGCCGTGATCTTCGCCTTTGGTGGCTCGGCACTCTTTGCGACCTCCTACTACGTCGTCCAGCGTACCTGCCAGGTGCGCCTGTTCTCGGACAAGCTGGCAGCCTTCACCTTCTGGGGCTGGCAGGCGGTCATCCTGTCCGCGGTCGTCACCCTGCCGCTGGGTTACACCAGCACCAAGGAGTATGCCGAGCTGGAGTGGCCGATCGATATCCTGCTGGCCGTGGTGTGGATCAGCTATGCCATCGTTTTCCTGGGGACCATCAAGCTGCGCAAGACGTCCCATATCTACGTGGCCAACTGGTTCTTCGCGGCCTTCATCATCACCGTGGCCGTGTTGCACATCGTCAACAGCGCCTCCCTCCCGGTCACCGCAACCTTCTCCGTCTCCATCTATGCCGGGGCCATCGATGCCATGGTGCAATGGTGGTACGGCCACAACGCGGTGGGCTTCTTCCTGACCGCGGGCTTCCTGGGGATGATGTACTACTTTGTGCCCAAGCAGGCCGAGCGCCCGGTCTATTCCTACCGTCTGTCCATCGTCCACTTCTGGGCGCTGATCATGGTCTACATGTGGGCTGGCCCACACCACCTACACTACACCGCCCTGCCCGACTGGACCCAGTCGCTGGGCATGGTGTTGTCAATCATCCTGCTGGCCCCCTCCTGGGGCGGCATGATCAACGGCATGATGACGCTCTCGGGGGCCTGGCATAAGCTGCGTACCGACCCGACCCTGCGTTTCCTGGTGGTTGCCCTGTCCTTCTACGGGATGTCCACCTTCGAGGGACCGATGATGGCGGTGAAGACCGTCAACGCCCTGTCCCACTATACCGACTGGACCATCGGTCACGTGCATGCCGGCGCCCTGGGCTGGGTGGCGATGATTACCATCGGCTCCATGTACCACCTGATCCCGCGGCTGTTCGGGCGTACCGAGATGTACTCGGTGGGCATGATCGCGACACACTTCTGGCTGGCCACCGTGGGTACCGTGCTCTACATCGCATCCATGTGGGTCAACGGCATCCTGCAGGGCCTGATGTGGCGCGCCGTGAATCCCGACGGCACCCTGATGTACACCTTCGTCGAGGCCGTGCAGGCCAGCGGCCCAGGCTACATCGTGCGCTTGATCGGTGGCCTGTGCTGGGTGACTGGCATGCTGATCATGGCCGCCAACGTCTTCATGACCATACGCCGCGGTGAAGGCGCCCGTCAGCCGCTTCCGCAGACTGCCTGAGCCAACCAGGGAACGAGACACCAATGAGACACGCGATAGTCGAAAAGAATGTCGGCCTGCTTGCCATACTGATCCTGGTGGTAATCAGTTTCGGGGGCCTGGCCGAGATCGTGCCGCTATTCTTCCAGAAGCAAACGACGGAACCCGTCAAGGGTCTCGAGCCCCTATCTGCCCTGCAACTGGCGGGTCGCGGCATCTACCGCCGTGAGGGCTGCGTGGGCTGCCACTCGCAGATGGTACGTCCCTTCCGGGCCGAGACGGAACGCTACGGGCACTACAGCGTGGCCGGCGAATCGGTCTACGACCACAACTTCCTGTGGGGCTCCAAGCGCACCGGCCCGGATCTGGCCCGCGTGGGCGGCCGCTACAGCGATGACTGGCACCGCGCCCACCTCTACAACCCCCGGGACGTGGTGCCGGAATCGGTGATGCCCGCCTATCCCTGGTTGTTCGAGAACACCCTGAGCGGTGAGCGTATCGCCGGCGAGATGCGCACCATGCAGAGGCTGGGCGTGCCCTACACCGACGAGCAGATCGCCAGCGCCAGCGAGGCCGTGAGGGGCCAGCGGGAGATCACCGCCCTGATCGCCTACCTGCAGCAGCTGGGTACCGTGCTCAAGGATTCACGCTGACCATGGAGAACGGGACCGTCAATGGCGTGATCATCATCCTGCTGATCATCGCCTTCGTGGGACTCACCCTGTGGGCCTACTCGAAGCGACGCAAGCCGGACTTCGACGAAGCGGCCAATCTGCCCTTCGCCGACGAGGATGAACAGCCGAACCGTGACCAGAAAGCCTCCGCCGAGGCCGATTCCCGACACGACAAGGGAGAGAGGAACACATGAACAATCTTTGGGGTGACTCCCTTTCCAGCTTCTGGAGTACCTGGATCATCGTCATCACGCTGAGCACCATCGGGATTGCCTTCTGGCTGCTGTTTGCCAATCGCAAGACCGACAAGGCCCCGGATGCCGGAGGCAACGTCGAAACCACCGGCCATGCCGCCGACGAGATCGAGGAGTATGACAATCCACTGCCCCGCTGGTGGTTCCAGCTCTATATTGCCACCGTGATCTTCTCGCTGGGCTACCTGCTGCTCTACCCGGGTCTTGGCAACTTCTCTGGCCTGCTGGGCTGGAGCCAGGAGAAGCAGTGGCAGGAGGAAGTGGCACGTGCTGAGGAACGCTTTGCCCCGATCTTTACCCAGTACCAGGAGGTGCCGATCCCCAAGCTTTCCCAGGACGGCGAGGCCATGCAGGTAGCCGAGCGCATCTTCCTCAATAACTGCGCCGTCTGCCATGGTTCCAATGCCAAGGGTGGCTATGGCTTCCCCAACCTCACCGACGATGCCTGGCTGTATGGAGGTGCACCGGAGAACATCGTCCAGACCCTTACCAACGGCCGCAACGGCCTGATGCCCTCCTGGCAGCAGCTGGGTAGCGAGAACATCGAAAACGTCACCCAATATGTGCTTTCGCTCTCCGGCAAGGCCGAGGATCCCGAACGGGCCAAGAAAGGGGCAGCGGTCTTTGCTTCGGTGTGTGCCGCCTGCCACACCCCCAATGGCACCGGCAATCAGGCAATAGGGGCACCCAACCTGACCGATGAAGCCTGGCTCTACCAGGCCCCGGGACAGACGCTGGCCGACTCGATACGCCAGACCCTGCGCAACGGCCGCAACGGCCAAATGCCGGCCCAAGCTGCCTACATCGGCGAGGACAAGGTTCATCTCGTCGCGGCCTACGTCTACAGCCTGAGCCGCCAGCAGTGAGGCATCGGCCATCGGCTTGAAAGAACTTGAAAGAAAAGGGTGCGGCCTCCGGTCGCACTCTTTCTCGTTGTACGGCCACCCCGATACAATAGGCTCATCTGCAGTGGCCTCGACCCTGCCCTGCTTGCCAGCCGTGAGCCTGCCATGAGCAACAAGATACCGACCCGTGATGTCACCCCGGAGGCCGTGGGACATCACACGCCCCACGAAACGGCCACCCAGCATATGTACGCCAGTCGGCGCCACCTCTATGTGCGTGAGATCAAGGGCTTCTTCCAGCGCTTGCGTCGCACTTCGAACTGGGCGCTGATGCTGACCTTCCTGCTGTTGCCCTGGGTGCCCTGGGGTGATCGCCCAGCCATCTGGTTCGACCTCCCCGGTCGCGAGTTCCATATCTTCTCGGCGACCTTCTATCCCCAGGAGTTCATGCTGCTCTCCTGGCTGCTGATCATCTGTGCCTTCGGCCTGTTCTTCATCACGGTTTTCGCCGGTCGCGTCTGGTGCGGCTATACCTGCCCCCAGAGCGTCTGGACCTTCCTGTTCATCTGGGTCGAGCATCGCCTGGAGGGGTCGCGCAACCGCCGTATCAAGCTCGACAAGCAACCAATGAATGCCGACAAGCTAAGGCGCAAGGCTGCCAAACACGCCATCTGGCTGCTGATCGCCCTGGCCACCGGCGTGACTTTCGTAGGCTATTTCACTCCCATCCGCGACCTGGTGGTGGAGCTGCCCACCCTCGAGGCCCATGGCTGGTCCTACTTCTGGGTCGGTTTCTTCGTGGTCTTCACCTACCTCAATGCCGGCTGGCTGCGCGAGCAGGTGTGCATCTACATGTGCCCTTATGCCCGCTTCCAGTCGGTAATGTTCGACCGTGACACGTTGATCGTCTCCTATGACAGTGCCCGCGGCGAGCCACGCGGCCCCCGCAAGAAGAGCCTCAGCCATGCTCAGGCTCGCGAGGCAGGCTATGGCGACTGTATCGACTGCGAGCTTTGTGTGCAGGTCTGCCCCACAGGCATCGACATCCGTGACGGCCTGCAGTACGAGTGCATCACCTGTGCCGCCTGCATCGATGCCTGCGACAGCGTGATGGACAAGATGAACTATCCTCGCGGCCTGATCCGCTACACCACCGAGAATGCCCTGGAAGGCAAGCCGACGCATATCCTGCGCCCCCGTCTAATAGGTTATCTGGCCGTCCTGCTGGCGATGATCGCTGCCTTCACCTGGGCGGTGGCGGACCGCACACCACTCGGCCTCGACGTCGAGCGTGAGCGCAACCAGCTGTTCCAAATGGCAGCTGACGGCCGTATCAGCAATGTCTACACCCTCACCGTACGCAATCTGGACAATCAACAGCATGACTATCGGCTAAAGGCCTCGGGCCTGCCAGGCTTGACCCTGGACACCCATGAGGTCAGCGTGCCTGCCGGCGAGTCGCGCCAGCTGGTTATCCAGGCCAGCGTGCCCCCGGAGGCCATCGACCGTCCCAGCGCCGATATCGTCCTGCGACTGGAAGCGCTCGATGCGGACATCGCCATCGAGCGGGAAAGCCGCTTCATAGGAGAGACGCGCTGATGAGTGCGGAGCCCGAGTTCATTCCGCCCTGGTACAAACAGTTCTGGCCCTGGTTTCTGATCAGTCTGCTGGCCTCATCGGTAATCTTCAGCATCGTCTATCTGATCCTGTCGATCCATTTCTACGATGGCACGGTGGAACAGGACTACTACAAGCAGGGCCTGGCCATCAACAAGCAACTGGCCAAGCAGGAACATGCCCGCGAGCTGGGGCTCGAAGCGGTGATGCATGCCGACCCTCTCACCGGCGACATTGTCGTCGACCTGCAAGGGGATCGCCGACCGGCGCGCCTCTTTCTGAAGTTGATCTTTCCCACCGAGAGCAGCCGCGACCGCTCGCTGATTCTGGAACATGTCCGCAACGGGCGCTATGTGACCATGATCGACACACCGCTGAACTACCGTTGGTACCTTCACCTTCAGCCCACGCAAGGGCAGGATGCCGAATGGCGGCTGACGGGTGAGGCGCACTTTCCGACAGACGGTGGGATCACGCTCTCCCCCGGAATCTAGATGACCGCATTGCCGACAACCGCTGCTACCAGGAAAATGCCCGACTGCTACCATTGCGGCAGTGACGTGCCGGCGGGTGCGCCATGGCGGATCCGCCTTGACGACCGCGAATACCCCCTGTGCTGTCCCGGTTGCGAGGCAGTGGCCCATGCCATCGTCGAGGGTGGCCTGGCGAGCTATTATCGCTTTCGCACCGAACTGCCCGAGCGACCGAACGATCGCCAAGCCGCCAAGGCCGAGACCTGGGCAATCTTCGATGATCCGGGACTGCAGGCGCGCTTCGTGCATCCCGAGGGAGACGACGGCACGGTGCATGCCACCCTGTCGGTTGACGGTATCACCTGTGCCGCCTGTGCCTGGCTGATCGAACACCGTCTCAATGCCCTGGAAGGGGTCGCCGCCAGCGCGGTCAACCTCACGCATCACCGTCTGCGGATCAGCTGGGATCCTGAACGCATCGCCCTGTCGCGGATTCTTGCCGAGATGGCGGGCATCGGCTATCCGGCCCAGCCCTGGGAGCCCGATGCCGCTCAACAGCGCCTGCAACACGAAGAGCGCATGAACGTACGCCGCCTGATTGTCGCCGCCGTGGGCATGATGCAGGTGACGATGTTCTCGATTCCCCTCTATGTGGCTGGCCCCGATGAGATCAGTGCCGATTTCCTCGCCCTCTTCCACTGGCTCTCCTTCGCCCTGGCCACACCGGTCGTGCTTTTCTCAGCCCAGCCGTTCTTCCGCAACGCCCTGCGCGACCTGAAGACCCGGGTGCTGGGCATGGACGTCACGGTGGCACTGGCCATCGGCGCCGCCTACCTGGCCAGCGGCTATGCGGTGATCACCGGCCATGGCGATGTCTATTTCGACTCGGTGGCCATGTTCACCTTCTTCCTGCTCTTCGGCCGCTACGTGGAGGGGCGGGCGCGCCGCCGCAGCGGGCACAGCGGCAATGCCCTCTCCGGCGCCCTGCCACTCTCGGCGATTCGTCTCACCGAAGCAGGGCAGGAGCGCATCCTGCCCGCCAGCGAGCTTGCCGCTGGCGACCGCGTGCTGGTCATGCCTGGCCATGGCGTGCCGGCCGACGGGATCATCGAGGCCGGCGAGTCAAGCCTCGACGAATCGATGCTCACCGGGGAGTACCAGCCAGTGGCTCGCGGAATCGGCGACCGCGTCACCGGTGGCAGCCAGAACATCGAGAGCCCCTTGACGGTGCGCGTCACCCACGCCGGGGCCGATGCCCGGGTCGCCAGCATCGTCGACCTCACCGACCGTGCCTTCGCCAGCCGGCCGCGCATCGCCCAACTGGCAGCACGCATGGCTCACCACTTCGTGCTCCAGGTGCTGATCATCTCCGTCGGGGTGGCGCTCGCCTGGTGGTTCATCGACCCGCAGCGGGTGTTGTGGGTGACCCTATCGGTATTGGTGGTCACCTGTCCCTGCGCCCTGGCGCTGGCCACCCCCACCGCACTCACGGCCGCGCATGGCCGCCTGCATCGGCGCGGCGTGCTGATCACTCGAGCCGATGCCCTGGAGACCCTATCGCAGCTCGACCGGGTGATCTTCGACAAGACCGGCACCCTGACCAGCGGCGAGATGAGCCTGGTAGAGACCCGCCCGATCGGCGACTCGGACGATGCCCTCGATGTGCCCACGGCACGCTGTGTGGCGGCAGCCCTGGAGGCTCACTCGGAACACCCCATTGCACGGGCCTTCCGTCCCTTCCGCGAGACCACCGTCAATGCCGAAGAAGTGCTCAGCCGACCCGGCCAGGGCCTGGAAGGCTGGCTCGGTGGTCGCCGCTGGCGGCTCGGCAAGCCCGATTTCGCCGCTCCCCAAGCCTTCCCGGCTGTGCCCGGCGAGGGGCAATGGCTGCTATTGGCTGAGGATGGCCGGCCGCGGGCCTGGTTCGCCCTTCACGACCGCCTCCGGGAGGATGCCCGTGAAACCGTCGAGGCTCTACAGGCACGGGGGCTGGCGGTAGAGCTGCTCTCCGGCGACACCCCCGCGGCGGTAGCGGACATGGCCCGGCGCCTGGGCATCGACAGCTGGCAGGCGGCGGCCAGTCCCGAGGACAAGCTGGCCCATCTCCAGACCCTGCAGGCCGGCGGTGAACGCGTGGCCATGGTCGGTGACGGCATCAACGACATTCCAGTGCTGGCCGGCGCCGACGTGGCCATCGCCATGAACGGGGCCACCGACCTGGCCCGCACGCGCGCCGATGCCGTCTTGCTCGGCCCACGCCTGGGGCGTATCGTCGAGGCCATCGAGACCGGCCAAGCCACCCGGCGGATCATCCGCCAGAACCTAAGCTGGTCACTGGTCTATAACGTCTCGGCGCTACCCCTGGCGGCGATGGGGTTCGTGCCACCCTGGCTGGCGGCCATCGGCATGTCGGCCAGCTCGCTGGTGGTGGTCGGCAATGCCCTGCGCCTAACTCGCCACGTCCCCTCACGCCGGGTCGGCAGCGCTGCCCCCAGGCTGGTGAACGCATGAGCATCCTCTACCTGCTAATTCCCCTCTCGCTGACCCTGCTGGGGCTGGCCGTCTGGGCTTTCTTCTGGGCCGTCAAGCACGACCAGTTCGAGGACCTGGAAGGGCCCGCCTACCGCATCCTCTTCGACGAGGATGAGAACGACCGCCCCAAGGAGGAGCGGCGGCCCTGCGAGCCTAATACGCCCGCCGAGGACGAGGTCCGCCGCGACTGATGGACCCCACCGGCCTCGACCTGCCCCCGCTGGCCGCCGCCTTCGTCTTCGGCCTGCTCGGTGGCGCCCACTGCATCGGCATGTGCGGCGGTATCATGAGTGCTCTAACCTTCGCCGTACCGCCCAGCATGCGCAGCCCGGCACGCCTCGCTGGCCTGCTACTGGGCTATAACCTGGGGCGGATCACCAGTTACATGGTGGCCGGCGCCGGGGTGGCGGGACTCGGCACCTTGATCGCCCTGACCCCCCAGGCCCGCCTGGTTCTCCAGGCCCTGGCCGCGGTGATGCTGATCCTGATGGCCCTCTACATCGCCGACTGGTGGAAGGGACTGCTGCGGGTCGAGGCGCTGGGGCGCCGGCTATGGAAGCATCTCGAACCACTGGGTCGACGTCTGCTACCGGTGGTAAAGATCCCCCAGGCAGTAGCCCTGGGCGCTGTATGGGGTTGGCTGCCCTGTGGGCTGGTCTACTCCATGCTGGCCTGGAGCCTGGCCATCGCCGATCCCTGGTACGGCGCCGCCCTGATGGGTGCCTTCGGCCTCGGCACCCTACCGGCCTTGCTGGCCACTGGACTCGCCGCCCGCCAGCTCGGTGCGCTGATCCGCCATCCGGCCACTCGCACGCTGGCTGCGCTGTCGATCATCGCCTTCGCCCTCTGGCAGTTGCGGACGCTGCTCCCCGCCTCGGCGGGGCACTGAATCCGAGGGGATTTTCGCCCCTTTTGACGCAGCTCAACGCGGCTTACGGCACCGGACACTAACATACCGATATATTAACGTGTCGGAGTGCCCACCATGACCGCTAGAGCCGTCGTCGACGACCGTTCCCGCGGTACCGCCCTGACCCTCGATAAAGCCGTGCTGCGTCATCTGGGCGCCGGTGGGCCACGCTTCACCGGCTATCCCACCAGTGAGCACTTCACGGCGGACTTCTCCGAGGCCGACCTCACGGCAGCACTGGCGCGCAGCAACGCCAGCGAACATGCGCTGTCCATCTATGTGCATCTGCCCTTCTGTCGCCACAGCTGCCACCACTGTGCCCGCCCCTCGCTCACCACCCAGGACACCCGGCGAAGCGAATCGTACCTTTCGCGGCTCGACCGGGAAATGCTCCTCACCTCGCGCCACCTGGACAGCACACGGGAAGTCTCGCGACTGCACTGGGGCGGCGGAACCCCGAGCTTCCTGACCCTTAACCAGATGAGCGACCTGGTCGACAGAATCGATGCACGCTTCGGGCTCTCGAACTCGCATCACCGGGACTACAGCATCAAGGTGGATCCACGCGATGCCGATGTCTTCACCCTGCGCCATCTCCAGGCGCTGGGTTTCAACCGGCTGAGCCTCTCAGTACTGGACCTGGATGTGCGGGTCCAGCATGCCATCAACCGATACCAACCCCGGGTGCTCACCGAACAGCTGATCGACGAGGCTCACCGCCTGGGCTTCCGCTCGCTGGGGCTGGAGCTGATGCATGGCCTGCCGGGCCAGACCCGCGAGAGCCTTGCCGAGACACTCGAACAGGTACTCGCCATGGCTCCGGCCCGCCTGTCGCTGCTCCCCTATTCCCACCGCCCCGCGCACTTCCCGCCACAGCGCCGAATCCGCGCCGAGGAACTGCCTTCACCGGACGAACAGCTGGCGATCCTCGACACTGCCCTCGCTATGCTTGCCGACGCCGGCTACGTGCATATCGGCATGGAGCTCTTCGCTCGTGGCGACGACCCACTGGCCAAGGCGCAGGTTCAGGGCCAGTTGTCACGCGGCCTGGCGGGTTACAGCGCCCTTCCGTCCGGTGACCAGTTGGGCCTGGGCGTGGGCGCCCTGAGTCGAATAGGCGGTATCGCCGCCCGCAACCCCCTGGCACTGAGCGACTACGCAGCACGCCTCGATGCCGGGCACCTGCCGGTAGCGCAAGGCCTTGTACTTAGCGACGACGATCATCTGCGCGCATACGCCATCGAGCGCCTGATGTGCGACATGTCCCTTGACCTGTCGCTGCTCGACGAGGAATTCGGCGGGGACGCCGACCGACGACATCTGGCCGTCGCCCTGGCTCGGCTGGCGCCTGCCGAACGGGACGGCCTGCTCCGACGAGGTGATCAGTACCTCAAGGTCACTCCAGTGGGCAGGCTGCTGGTCCACCACCTGGCCGAGGCCTTCGATGCCCGAGCCGGCGGATGAGCACAATGCCACCGCGCCTGCAGATACGCCTACCTCATCAGGAATACTTTGCCGGTGGGCCACTATCCTCCATACTGTGATGGCACTCATCATTGATGGAGAAGAGCATGCCTGTCACCGCGCGCCGTTGCTTGCTGAACGAGACCCGCTGCCAGACGTGCAGTCTCAGCTCGCTCTGCCTGCCTCTGGCGCTAGAGGTTCAGGACATGGAGCAGTTCGACGCCATCATCCGGCGTCGGGCGCCTCTCAAGAAGGGCGAGGCGCTGTTCAGGCAGGGTAGCCCATTCACCAGCGTCTTCGCGGTACGCTCCGGTAGTCTCAAGCAGGTGACCACCGAGGGCAGCGGCGATGACCAGTTGACCAATTTCTATCTGCCCAGCGAACTGGTGGGACTCGACGGCATCGACGAGGAGCGCTATCCCGGCACGGTCGTGGCACTGGAGACCACCACGGTCTGCGAGATCCCCTTCGACCGTCTCGACGCCCTCTCCGAGTCGCTGCCCGAGCTCCGGGGCCAACTCTACCGCAGTATGAGCAAGGAGATGCGGGATGATCGCCGCATGATGAGGCTGCTCTCGCGCAAGACCGCCGACCAGCGTCTAGCCACTTTCTTCACCGGACTCTCCGACCGCTTCCGCCGCCGCGGTTACTCTCCCTACAGCTTTAGACTCTCCATGTCCCGGGCCGACATCGGCAACTACCTGGGGCTGGCCGTCGAGACCGTGAGCCGTATCCTCGGCCGTTTTCAGTCACAAGGACTGGTGGCCGTCTCGGGTCGTGAGGTCAACATCCTCGACTTGCAGGCGCTGACCGAGCTGGCCGAGGAGGAGGGCGCGCACTAAATCTCGAAGCTCGAAGCTCGAAGCTCGAAGGCAGCCTGAATCGAATCGCCCCCGTGACCTTGTCACGGGGGCGATTCGATTGTCTGGCCCTTACGGCGTAAAGCTTACAGCTGCTGATGGATATCGATGCGGTCGGCCTGCCTCTGCGCCTGTTTCGCCTCGAGGCCGGCGAAGTCGAAGAGCTCGCGGTCAGCCAGCTGGGAAGGTGCCACATTGGTCACCGCCTTGAACAGGCTCTCCAGACGCCCCGGCTGCCGGGCCTCCCACTCGGCGAGCATCTCCTTGACCACCTGACGCTGCAGATTGGGCTGGGAGCCGCACAGGTTGCAGGGAATGATCGGGAAGTCCATCAGCCGGGCGAATTCGGCGATGTCCGCCTCCCGGGAGTAGGCCAGGGGGCGAATGACGATGTTGCGCCCATCATCTGAGAGCAGCTTGGGCGGCATCGCCTTGAGGCTGCCACCGAAGAACATGTTGAGGAACAGCGTCTCGAGGATGTCCTCGCGGTGGTGGCCCAGCGCCACCTTGGTGGCACCGATCTCTTCGGCGAAGCCGTAGAGCGAGCCGCGCCGCAGCCGCGAGCAGAGCGCGCAGGTGGTCTTGCCCTCGGGGGTCTTCTCCTTCACGACCGAATAGGTATCGCGCTCAAGGATGTGGTACTCGACACCCAGGCCCTCCAGATACTCAGGCAATACCTGCTTCGGAAAGCCGGGCTGCTTCTGGTCAAGGTTCACCGCCACCAGCGAGAAGGCCACCGGGGCGTTGCGCTGCAGGTTGCGCAGGATCTCCAGCAATGTGTAGCTGTCCTTGCCCCCGGAGAGACAGACCATCACCCGATCGCCGTCGTGGATCATCCCGTAATCGATGATCGCGTGACCCACCTGGCGACGCAGGCGCTTGTGCAGCTTGTTGAACTCGCGCCTGCCGCGGGCATCGAGCCTCTCGCGAGGCGAGGCCGGCACATCGGCGGACGGGCCATCGGGTGCTGGGGTATCAAGAGGATCGAACATCAGGGCGTCTTGCATGGTTTCGGGTGCTGACTGGGCGGCTGGGAATAATGGCGACATCCTACCACCCTCCTGCTCGCCTGGCGAAATGCCGCGGCCATGCCCATTCAACAGAAACGCTGTTCCGCCAACAGGGCACCTCGCGCCAGGCGCAGATGGATCAACGCCGTGGTCACGGCGTCACCCAGAGCGCTGTAACGCCTCATGACCGGCATCTCTAGGAGCTCGGCTACCTGCTCGAGGCACAGTCGCACATCCCGCTCAGGGTGGTTGCGGTGCAGCTGGCGCTGATAGCACTGTGCCACGTCGATACCGGCATTGGGCAGGTCGAAGCCGAAGAGGGGGCGCAGGTAATGGTTGAGCACTGCCAAGTCCAGTTTCAGGCACCAGCCGACCAGCGGACGATTGCCGACGAAATCGAGAAAGCGCGCCAGAGCTTCCTCGATCTCCGTCCCATCGGCTAGATCGATGCCCCGCAGGCCGTGGAGACCGATCGCGTCGCCGGCAAGACTTGCCGGCCGGGCCAGGCATAGGTCCAGTGAATCGCTGGTCAGAACCCGCTCATCGCGGATACGCACCGCCGCCAGCGACACCAGTTCGGCGTGGCGGGCATCGGGCCCCGTAGTCTTGCAGTCGATGGCCACCATCTCGTTTCCCGTGTAGGGAGTGAAGAGCCAGCCATAGTCACCATGGGCATGTCGTCGACGGTCGGCGGCACGCCGCAGAGCCTTGAGCATGGAAGAGCCTCCTGTCGTGAATATCGTTCCCTGAAACAGCCCCGATGACTCACGAGTACTCAAGGTGGAAGCGGTAAGACAGCCGCTGCTTGAAGTCCTTGACGATATGCAGCGCCTCACGCAGCAGGTCCCGCTCCAGCGACGAGAGCTCCTGAACCACCACCCGGTCGGGCGATTCGTCCCGACCGTCCGGGTTGTCGAGGCGTTCGAGCTGCTGACGCAAACGCAATTCGGTGAACAACGACAGGGCCTCCCCCAGGTCCTCAGCGAAGCGCTCTTCCAGGCGACCGTCGGCCACCAGCGCGTCGAGGCGGTCCAGGGTGGAGGTCGCGGTGATGCGACGCTCCAGCGCCAGGGTGCGCACGCCGTGGACGATGGGGAAGATGCCGCCCTTCTTGATATCGATGCCGTGCTGGGGTTTCTTCAGCGACCCGAAGAGCGTCAGCGGCGTGGAGAAGCGCAGCGCCGTGCGCGCGAAGTAGGAAAGCAGGATCTCATCGCGGCTGCAGCGCTCGAAGAGCTCCTCGCGCAGCCGCTCGAGAAGGGTGGTTTTGCCGGCCACGGCATGGGAATCAAGCATGATGGCCAGCCGCAGCAGGCTCTCGCCGTCGCGACTCGCCGCCCATTGCGCGATGCGACCGCGCCACTCGGTCTCGGTGCCAACCCACTCCGGGTTGGAGACCATGATGTTGCCCGGGCAGGAGGGGTAGCCCAGTTTGATCAAGGTCTCGGTGAAGCGCTGCATCTGTTCATGGCAATCCGGCCATTCCAGGTCATCGGCGAGGATCAAGCCATTGTCCTGGTCGGTCTTGAGAATCTGCTCGCCGCGCCCCTCGCTGCCCATCACCATCAGGCAGCTGTCGGCGTGGTAGCACTCGTCGATCACAAAGCCCCAAGCCTTGTTGATGATGCGCCCGTTGATGGCGGCCAGCAGTCCCATGGCGAAGCGCAGCTTGACGCCCTGGGCCATCAGCGCACGCACCAGCTCCGGCGTGCGGCGGCTGGCGCCGGCCAGTGCCTCGAGGCTGTTGGCCTGCTCCACCTGCAGGCTGACCACGTAGCTGCGGCTGGAGAAGTAGCTGAGCACGTCGGTGAGTTCCACGACCCCAACGGGAGCGTCCTGCTCCATGACGACCACTCGCTCCACCTTGAAGCGGGTCATCTGCACCAGCACCTCGAACAGGTACTGGTCGCGACGGGCGGTGATCAGAGCGAAGTGAGCGATCTCCCGCACCGGCTCCTGCTGGGGCAGCCCCTCCACTACCAGGGCATTGAGCAGGTCGGTCTTGGTGACCATGCCGGCCCCCTCCTCGCCCTGCACCAGCAGGCTGTCGGCATGGCTATCATTGAGGGTATGCACCGCGCCGGCGATGCTGGTCGTGCTCTCGACAAGGATCGGGTCACGCATGCATTGATCGACCCTGGCGAGCATGAAGCCGGCCATCGCCACCCCGCCCTCTGCGCGGCGCTCGGTGAGCAGTCGGGTCTTGTGTGCCAGACGCTGACGGAAGAACTCGGCAAAGGCCGGGTAGGCCTCACAGAGCTGCTTGAACAGTCCCTTGGGCAGCAGATAGCACAGACACTCCTGCTCGGCCCGGAAGCGATAGCGACTCTTGCCGTTGAGGATGCTGATGGCACCGAAGAGGTCGCCGACGGTGTAGTGGCCAATGCGTGACTGGGCACCGGGCAGGGTCGGGTCGAGTTCCGCGACCTCCCCCTTGTGGATCAGGAAGACGTACTCCCCGGGCTGGCCGGCATCGAGGATGATCTGATCACGCTCGAAATAGGCCAGGTCGATACCGCTGCGCACCCGATCCCGCCCCTCCTCGTCGAGGAAGCTGAAAGGCGGCTGAGAGAGTTCTACGTCGACCATAGCACCATCCTCTATTGCGTGCGGCATCGACCGCACCGCTGGCGGGGTTGAGCCCCGATTCCTGCGAGCACCCAAGATAGCAAAGTCGGGTTTGAGGAAATAACCTAGACAATCGTCCCATCCTGAGAGCGTTAGACCATCGTCATAGACCTCCCTTGGCTGACGTCAACCCCCACTGGAATTCTGGGCTATACCATCGTCCTATACGCGCAGACTCCCTCGCTCGACCTTTTGCGCAGAATAAATCCATGATATTGATATATATGATATTTTTTTAAATCCATTCCATCGGTATCTTTTCATGATACGAAAGTATGGGATTCATTTTAGGCGTTTGCTGCCCACTATTGCCCCCGAGCCATGCAGGACAATCTCGCGTCGACATTGCATCTCGACAAGAAGCGGGCAACCTGATGACAAGCTGATCAAGACCGCTCAGGCCAGGCTGGCTCCATCGACACGACGCGTCTTGAGTCACCGCAACGCACTGGGCAACTTCCCAACCTGAACTTCACAAGTGGAGAGCTCTACTATGGCAGACGACAAAGCCAATGCCGCTGCTTACTGGAAGGCAAACTTGCGCCTGATTACAGGGTGCCTGATTGTCTGGGCCCTGGTGTCCTACGGATGCGCCATCCTGTTTCGCCCCCTGCTCGCCGGCATCCCCGTCGGTGGCACCGACCTGGGGTTCTGGTTCGCCCAGCAGGGATCCATTCTGACTTTCATAGTGTTGATCTTCTTCTATGCCTGGAAGATGAATCGACTCGATAAACAGTTCGGCCTCGGGGAGTAAGTCGGCATGAGTCAATTTGTGATCAACGTCCTGTTCGTGGGGGCCTCTTTCGCGATCTACATCGGTATCGCGATATGGGCCAAGGCGGGTTCGACAAAGGATTTCTACGTTGCCGGCGGCGGGATCCATCCCATCACCAACGGCATGGCCATCGGCGCCGACTGGATGTCCGCCGCCTCCTTCATCTCCATGGCGGGCCTCATCGCCGCTGGCGGATATGCCAACTCGACCTTCCTGATGGGCTGGACGGGTGGCTATGTGCTGCTGGCCCTGTTGCTGGCGCCCTACCTGCGCAAGTTCGGCAAGTTCACGGTGCCCGAGTTCATCGGTGACCGCTTCTACAGCAGAACCGCACGCATGGTGGCCGTGGTCTGCCTGATCGTGGCCTCGGTCACCTACGTCATCG
The DNA here is from genome assembly GCF_004361885.1 of Halomonas ventosae. Classification (GTDB taxonomy): domain Bacteria; phylum Pseudomonadota; class Gammaproteobacteria; order Pseudomonadales; family Halomonadaceae; genus Halomonas; species Halomonas ventosae_C. The sequence goes on along the minus strand of NZ_SNWH01000006.1, from coordinate 61,629 downwards.
GCCAGATGGCCGGCGCCGGCGTGGCCTTCTCGCGCTTCCTGGAAGTCGATGCGACCACCGGCCTGATCATCGCTGCCATCGTGGTGTTCTTCTACTCGGTGCTGGGCGGCATGAAGGGTATCACCTACACCCAGGTGGCCCAGTACATCGTGTTGATCATCGCCTATACCATTCCGGCCGTGTTCATCTCGCTGGAGCTGACCGGTAATCCAATACCGGCGCTGGGCCTGTTTTCCGATCACACCGCCTCGGGTCAGCCACTGCTGGCCAAACTCAACGAAGTGGTGGTCGCGCTGGGCTTCAACGAGTACACGGCGATGGTCGACAACAAACTGAACATGGTGTTGTTCACCTTGTCGCTGATGATCGGCACCGCCGGCCTGCCCCACGTCATCATACGCTTCTTCACCGTGCCCAAGGTCGCCGACGCCCGTTGGTCAGCCGGTTGGGCACTGGTGTTCATCGGCCTGCTCTACCTGACCGCACCGGCCGTGGCCTCAATGGCACGCCTGAACCTGGCGACGACCATCTATCCGGACATGGCGGGCCAGGTCGAAAACTACGAAGAAGCCGCCACCAACCCCATCGCCTATGCAAACCGTCCCGAGTGGATCCGGACCTGGGAAGAGACCGGGCTGATCACCTTCGAGGATAAGAATAACGACGGCAACATCCAGATGTACAACGGTTCGGCCGATTTCTCCGAACGCGGTTGGGAAGGCAACGAGTTGCAGGTCAATAACGACATCCTGGTACTCGCCAACCCGGAAATCGCCAACCTGCCGTCCTGGGTCATCGGCCTGATTGCTGCAGGGGGCCTGGCGGCCGCGCTCTCCACCGCGGCCGGCCTGCTGCTGGCGATCTCCTCGGCGATCAGCCATGACCTGATCAAGGGGGCGGTCAACCCCAACATCACCGAGAAAGGTGAGTTGCTGGCAGCACGCATCTCGATGTCGGTGGCTATCGTCGTCGCCACTTACCTTGGTGCCAACCCGCCCGGGTTCGCCGCCCAGGTCGTGGCGCTGGCCTTCGGCATCGCGGCGGCTTCGCTGTTCCCGGTGCTGATGATGGGGATCTTCTCCAAGCGGGTGAACAACAAGGGAGCAATTGCCGGGATGCTATCAGGCCTGATCTTCACCCTGGTTTACATCTTCGTCTACAAGGGATGGTTCTTCATTCCGGGAACCAACAACCTGGCGGATACCGCCGCCAACTGGGTGCTGGGGATCTCGCCGCTCTCCATCGGCGCGGTGGGCGCGATCGTCAACTTCGCTGTGGCCTTCGCCGTCTCCAGTGCGACCGACGAGCCTCCGCAGGAGATCCAGGATCTGGTGGAAAGCGTGCGCTATCCGAAAGGTGCGGGTATCGCGACCGGGCACTGACCTCGCAGGACCTTCTGGGCCATAATGGCCGCCTGGCCCGGCTAGCCGGGCCAGTCCCATCACGACCGATCGGGCTTCCTCAGGGAAGCCCGATCGCTTTCTTAGGACGCATCCATCATGATATGGCATCTGATCGCGGCGATCTTCGCCGGTCTTGGCGCCGCAGGGGTTGGCCTGATCTTGCGGCAGGCAAGCGGCAAACGGCTGCCGCGCTGGATCATCCCCGCCTTGGGTGGCCTGGGCATGCTCGGCTACCAGATCCACAGCGAATACACCTGGTTCGAGAACAAGCAGCAGCAGTTACCGCCGTCGGCCGAGGTGGTTTCCGTGGAGGAGGCGCGGATGTTCTGGCGTCCCTGGACCTTCGCCTTTCCCTTGACCACAGCTTTCACCATCGTGGACCGCGATAACATAGCGGTGAGTCAGGTCGATGGGGGTCGCCTGGTCGAGTTTATCCTCTACCGCTTCGAGAAGGCGTACGTGGACCAGGTAAGTCACCAGGCCTACCTGATGAACTGCACAACCCGCGACATGCTACCCCTGGAGGAAGAATCACGGCGCCCGCGCACCGATGGGATGCGCCGAGTCGAGGCTTCCAACCCGCTCTTCCAGACACTCTGCAGAAGAGCTGATACGGCGCCGCGGTGAGAGCTGCTCCGTTAGCCGGCCTTGCCCTAGAATGGCTGCATCCGCAAAAGAGGAGAAAGCATGTTCGCTGGCTGGCTGTTGATCGCCGTTTCACTGCTCTATATCACCGTGCTGTTTGCCATTGCCTGGCGAGGCGATCGTCATGCTCGAGCATATGGCGCAAGCCGACGCCGCCCGGTGATCTACAGCCTGGCGCTGGCCATCTACTGCACCTCATGGACCTTTCACGGCGCCGTGGGTCAGGCGGCCACGGCGGGCTGGTCCTTCGCCAGCATCTTCATCGGGCCGATCCTCACCTTGCTGCTGTTCTGGCCGGTGCTGGCCAAGATGATCCGTGTCGCCAAGCACCAGAACGTCACCTCCATCGCCGACTTCATCGCCTCGCGCTATGGCAAGACCCAGTCGCTGGCCGCCTTCGCCAGCCTGGTGGCGCTGATCGGCACCCTGCCCTACATCGCTCTGCAGCTCAAGGCGGTGTCAACTTCCTTCAGCGTGATCACCGATGCCACGGACATCACCCGGGCGCCACTGTTCGGCGACACCGCTTTCTATGTGGCGATGGTGATGGCCGCCTTCGCCATCCTCTTCGGCACTCGCCATACCGATGCCACCGAACATCACGAGGGCTTGATCCAAGCCGTGGCTTTCGAGTCGCTGATCAAGCTGCTGGCCTTCCTGATCCTCGGCGCCTACGTCACCTGGGGAATGTTCGACGGCCTGGGCGACCTGCTGGAACGTGCCGAGATCCAGCTCGAGTTGCAGCGTCAGCTCGCCGACCAGGATTTCGGGCAGAGCTTCTGGGCCCAGACCCTGCTGGCCATGCTGGCCATCCTCTGCCTGCCTCGCCAGTTCCACGTGGCGGTGGTGGAGAACATCCACCGCGATGACGCCACCAAGGCCCGCTGGCTGTTCCCGCTCTACCTGGTGGCCTTCGCCTTCTTCGTCATCCCCATCGCGGCAGCCGGCCTGACTCTCTTCGCCGACAGCGACATCTCCCCCGACACCTACGTGCTGGCCCTGCCGATGGCCGCGGGCAACGAATGGCTGACGCTGCTGACCTTCATCGGTGGCTTCTCGGCAGCCACCGGCATGGTGATCGTGGCCGCGGTCGCCGTCTCGATCATGATCTCCAACGAGATCGTCATTCCGGCGCTATTCCGCCTGCGCTGGTTCGACACCAAGCCGCGCGACTATGGTCGCCTGGTGCTGCGCGCGCGACGCATCACCATCGCCGTGATCCTGGCCATGGCCTACGGCTTCTATCAATTAATCGGCGAGTTCAGCTCGCTGGCCAATACCGGCATGCTCTCGTTCGCCGCCGCGGCCCAGTTCGCCCCGGCGCTGATCGGCGGCCTCTACTGGAAACGCGGCAACCGACTCGGCGTGATCGTCGGCCTGAACGCCGGCTTCGCCATCTGGGCCTACAGCCTGCTGATGCCGACCCTGATCGGTGCCGGCGTACTGCCGGAAAGCTGGCTCGACGGCGGCCCGCTGGGCATCCCCTGGCTATCACCCACCTCGCTGTTCGGCCTCAATGTCGGCGACAGCTTCACGCACGGCGTGATGCTGTCCCTGGGCGTCAATCTCTTCTGCTTTATCTTCATCTCGCAGATGACGCCCCAGCGCGTCGTCGAGCGGATCCAGGCCTCGCTGTTTGTCGACAGTGTCGAGACCCGCCAGACCTCGGTGAATCGCCCCTGGACAGGCGCTACCACGGTGGGGGATCTCAAGGTGCTCTGCGAGCGCTTCCTGGGCGCCGGCCAGGTGAGCCGCGCCTTCGAGGACTATGCCCGGCGCACCGGCAAGCCGCTCGAGGACAACACCCGCGCCTCCATCGACGTCATCCAGTTCACCGAACGCCTCCTGGCCTCGGTGCTCGGCGCCTCCTCGGCCCGCATCGTCGTCAACTCGGCCCTGCAGGGGCGCGGCATCGGCATCTCGGACGTGATCTCCATCGTCGACGAGGCCTCCCAGGTGCTGGAGTTCAACCGCGCCCTGCTGCAAGCCACCATCGAGAATATCCACCAGGGCATCAGCGTGGTCGACCAGAATTTGCGGCTGGTCGTGTGGAACCAACGCTACCTGGAGCTGTTTCGCTTCCCCGACCATCTGATCCGCGTCGGCGCCCCGATGGACAAGATATTCCGCTACAACGCCCACAACGGCGAGTACGGTCCCGGTGATCCCGAGGAGCACGTGCGGCTGCTGATCGACAACATCCGTGAGGGTCATCCCCATCGCTACGTTCGCTATCGCCAGGACGGCAGCGTGCTGGAGGTGCAGGGCAATCCCATGCCGGGAGGCGGTTTCGTCTATACCTATCAGGACATCACCCAGCAGAAACGCATTGAAGAAGCGCTGATCCGCTCCGAGAACAACATCCGCATCTACACCGACAACGTGCCGGCGCTGATCGCCTACTTCGACAAGGAGTGCCGCTATCTCTTCACCAACCGCGCCTACGAGCAAGCCTTCGGCATCGACCGCAATGCGGTGATTGGCAAGCGCGTGGAAGAGGTCATGGACCCCGGCATGGCACGCGAGCGGGCGCCGTGGATCGAGCGGGCGCTTTCCGGTGAGCGGGTCAACTTCGAGGTTTCGATGTCGATCGGCCATGATCGGCGCTACATGCTGGTCACCTATACCCCTCACTTCGGCGACAGCGGGGCGATACTGGGCTTCTTTGCCCTCTACCAGGACATCACCGAGCGCCGCCTGGCCGAGATCGCCCTCAAGGAGACCAACGAGACCCTGGAGGAACGGGTGCGCGAGCGTACCCAGGCACTTTCCGAAGCCAATGCGGCCCTGCGCCAGGAGAACCGAGTACGCGCCGAGGCCGAGCTCGCCCTGCGCCAGGCCAAGCAGCTGGCCGAGGATGCCAATGCCTCCAAGACCCGCTTCCTGGCCGCGGCCAGTCACGACCTCCTTCAGCCGCTGAATGCCGCGCGGTTGTTCACCTCGGCGCTCGACCAGGAAATGGCTGCCGAGGACATGAAGCGTACCATCGGCCATATCGACAACTCGCTGCAGGCTGCCGAGGAACTGCTCGGCACCCTGCTCGATATCTCCAAGCTGGATGCCGGTGCCCTCACCCCGCGGCGCAGCCGCTTCGGCCTGGCCGACATCATCCAGCCGCTGCGCGCCGAATTCGCGGTCATGGCCGAGGAACGCGGCCTCGATCTGGTGGTGGTGCCCACCTCGCAATGGGTGGATAGCGATCCGCAGATGCTGCGCCGGATCATTCAGAACTTCCTCTCCAATGCCATTCGCTATACCCAGGCGGGTCGGGTATTGCTGGGCTGTCGCCGCCAGGGCGAGCGCCTCACCATCGAGGTCTGGGACTCGGGCCCTGGGATCCCCGAGGCCAAGCAGACCGAGATCTTCCAGGAATTCCGTCGCCTCGACCAGGCCACGCGGCACAAGGAGAGCGAAAAGGGCCTGGGGCTTGGCCTCTCCATCGCCGACCGCATGGCCCGGGTGCTCGACCATCCCATCCGCGTACACTCCAAGGAGGGCTGCGGCACCATGTTCTCGGTCAGCGTGCCACGGGTCGCCGCACGCACCGCGATCCAGCAGGCCGAGGAAACCTCGCCTAAGCGCGCCAGCAACAAGCTCGTCGGTACACGGATCATCTGCATCGACAACGAGTCGTTGATTCTCGAAGGCATGAAGGCGATGCTCTCGGGCTGGGGCTGCGAGGTATTCACGGCCACCAGCATCGGCGGCGCCAAGTCGCTACTGCGCCACCTCGACGCTGACCCGGACGCGATACTCGCCGACTATCACCTGGACAACGAAGTCACCGGACTGATGGCCCTTGAGGCACTGGGCGAGCGCCTGGAAGGCGCGGTACCTGGCATTGTGATCACCGCCGACCGCACCGAGGAAGTGGCCGAGGAGGTCAAGCGCTCGGGCTACCAGCTACTGCTCAAGCCGGTACGCCCCGCCGCCCTGCGTGCCCTGTTGACCCGCACCCTGCAGGCCAGCCGGGCAGCGCAGTAGCGCCGGTATGACAGCAAGAGACTGGGCGACTCGGGGCTGATATGTCGGCAAGCCCCAGCATCCCTTGTCGTGCGCACCGCCATCACCTTGCCACTTTACTGTTACGCAAGGTCTTCAACGCAAGAAACCCACCTGACGGTGGGTTTCTGCATTTCCTTGAGGCTTGCAGCTCAGCGCTATGATTCCACCCTCGGCATCTCAACCTCGAGCTTCTGGGCGGCAATCACCGCTTGGGTGCGGGAATGCACACCGAGCTTGCGCAGGATGGCGGTCACGTGAGCCTTGATGGTGGCCTCGGAGACGCTCAGTTCATAGGCGATCTGCTTGTTGAGCAGCCCCTCGGTGAGCATGTTGAGTACCCTGAACTGCTGCGGCGTCAGCGAGGCGATGGCCTCGGCGAACTTCGTCTCCTCCTCGTTGGCCTCGCCCAGGGCCGCGGCCATCTCGGCCGGCAGCCAGACCTCGCCATCGAGGATCTCGCCCACTGCCTCGGCGATCAGCGCCAGCGACGAGGACTTGGGAATGAAGCCCGAGGCCCCGTAGTCAATGGCGCGGCGTACCACATGGATCTCGTCACTGCCGGAGACCACCGCCACCGGAATATCGGGCGTCTGGCCACGCAGCTGGATCAGGCCCGAGAAGCCGTGGGCCCCCGGCATGTGCAGGTCCAGCAAGATCAGGTCGGCATCGGGATGTCGGGTAACTACCTCGGTGGTGGCCTGCATGGTATCAGATTCGACGATCTCGGCCTGGGGCGCCAGCTGGCGCAGGGCCTGGGTAAGGGCCGCGCGGAACAGCGGATGGTCATCGGCAACGATGAATTTCTGGGCAAAGGCCATGGATCTTCCTCCGGTTCCTCGAACAGCGGGCCGACGGCCGCCACACTGGCTCTACAGCGCTAAGGCGCTACAGCTGTAGTCCGCATGGTACCCCATGGCTGTGACGATTCCCAAGAGCCCTTGGGAGTTTGCCGATTTTTCTCAACCGTCATGAAAAGAACAAGCCGGCCCAAGGGGCCGGCTTGAAGTGTCGACGGATTAGAGGCGGCGAACGCCTGATGGGCAATGCTATCAACGGTTGGCGCGATGCTCGATCAGTTCGTCGACTACCGACGGATCCGCCAGAGTACTGGTATCCCCCAACCCTTCGGTCTCGTTAGCGGCGATCTTGCGCAGGATGCGACGCATGATCTTGCCTGAGCGGGTCTTGGGCAGGCCAGACGCCCACTGGATGACATCGGGTGAGGCGATCGGGCCGATCTCCTTGCGCACCCACTGAGTCAACTCCTTCTTGAGCTCGTCGCTCTCCTCGAAGCCGTCGGCAAGGGTTACATAGATGTAGATACCCTGACCCTTGATGTCGTGAGGGAAACCGACCACGGCGGCCTCAGCCACGGCCTCGTGCGCCACCAGCGCAGACTCGATCTCGGCGGTACCCATGCGGTGACCAGAGACATTGAGCACGTCGTCGACGCGACCGGTAATCCAGTAGTAGCCATCCTCGTCGCGACGGCAGCCGTCACCGGTAAAGTACACGCCCTTGAACGCCGAGAAATAGGTCTGAACGAAGCGCTCGTGATCCCCCCAGATGGAGCGTGCCTGGCCTGGCCAGGAGTCCAGCATCACCAGATTACCCTCGGCGGCCCCCTTGAGCTCATTGCCCTCGTTGTCGACGATGGCCGGCAGCACACCAAAGAACGGCAGGGTGGCAGAACCCGGCTTGAGGTCCACGGCTCCCGGCAGTGGCGCGATCATGATGCCACCGGTCTCGGTCTGCCACCAGGTATCGACGATGGGACACTTGCCGTTGCCGATCACCCGATGGAACCACTCCCACGCCTGAGGATTGATGGGCTCGCCTACCGAGCCGAGAACGCGCAAGCTGTCGCGCTTGCTGGAGTCCATGACATTATCGCCATGAGCCATCAGGGCGCGTACCGCGGTTGGCGCGGTATACAGGATGTTGACGTTGTGCTTGTCGACGATCTCGCCCATGCGACCGTGAGTCGGGTAACTGGGCACACCCTCGAACATCAGGGTGGTACCGCCGTTGGCCAGCGGCCCATAGACGATGTAGCTGTGACCGGTAACCCAGCCCACGTCGGCGGTACACCAGTACACCTCACCCTCGTGGTAGTCGAAGACGTACTGGTGGGTCATGGCGGCATGCAGCAGATAGCCGCCCGTGGTGTGCTTGAGCCCCTTGGGCGCACCGGTGGAGCCGGAGGTGTAGAGGATAAACAGCGGATCCTCAGCGCCCATCTGCTCGGCCGGGCAGTCAGTGGACTGCTTGGGTACGATGTCGTCATACCAGACATCGCGCCCATCCTGCCAGTCGATCTCGCCGCCGGTACGCTTGACCACCAGCACCGTCTCGCAGACATCGGTGCCCTCACGAGTCAGAGCAGCATCGACGTTGTCCTTGAGCGGCACCTGCTTGCCGCCGCGCACGGACTCGTCGGCGGTGATGATCAGCTTGGACTTGGCGCCGATCACGCGCTGGGCGACAGCATCCGGGGAGAAGCCACCAAACACCACCGAATGCACGGCGCCGATGCGGGCACAGGCCAACATGGCTATCGCTGCCTCGGGAATCATCGGCATGTACAGCGTGACCACATCTCCCTTGCCAACGCCCAGCTCCTTGAGGCCATTGGCCAGCTGGCAGGTCTGATCAAAGAGCTCGCGGTAGCTGAGCGTCTTGTCATCCTTGGGGTCGTCTCCCTCCCAGATGATCGCCGGCTGGTCGCCGCGGCTCTCGAGATGACGATCGAGGCAGTTGACGCTGGCGTTCAAGGTGCCGTCCTCGAACCAGCGGATATCCACGTTGTGCGCATCGAAGGCGGTGTGCTTGATCTTGCTCGGCGCCTTGAACCAGTCGAGTCGCTTGGCCTGCTCCCTCCAGAAACCCTCGGGGTCGTCAATCGACTGCTGATACATGGCCTCATAGGTGGCCTTGTCAGCGTGGGCCTTGGCGGCAAACTCGGCGCTTACCGGATAGACGTTGTGTTGATCGGTCATGGATATGCCTCTGTCATCCTCCAGGTGGATGTTACCGGCCACATGCGAGTGACGAGGGCCGGCCCCCTAATTCTTTTATAGCATAGACGCCATGCACAGGCTTTCCCCTTAGACATTGGTAGCAACATTTTTATTATTCATTACAGTCACTTACACGACAAATCAAACGGCAGAGCGGCCAAGATAGACCAAGGTCTCTGTGCAGTGCCGGCAGCGGTACACCCGTCCCCCGCGGGCCAGGGCATGGCGTCGCGCGGTAAAGCCATGTTCCCGGCAGCCACAGCGATAACGGTAAGGCGCCGGGCTCGCGCGTTCGGTGTCGAAGCGATGGGTGGTGCTCGGTGTCAGACCGAAGAGGCGGCGCATCACGGTCTGCCACTCGCGGCCATGAGGGCGTACCCGATGGCCATCCTCGAGGTGATGCACCAACCAGTGAGCCATCTCGTGAGGCACCACCTCGACCATGAAGGCGAGGCGATTCTCCTCCAGCAGCACCGGATTGAAGCGCAGCCCGCCGCGAGCGAAGTGCGCCTGGCCGGCACCCTTGCCACGCAGGTCCAGCCAGACCCCAGGGCGCGGCAGCCCGGGATGCAGCTCGCGACATAGCCGCCAGGCCGCCTCGACCCGCGCCATGAGCGCGCGGTGCAGGGCGGCCCGGTCGAGGGCATCCAGCCGGGTGGGATCGGGGTCGGGAAGCGCGGGCTCGGTCATGGGATGTTAGAATGGCGTCTTCATGTTGAGGCGTAAAGCCCTTGCCCCTGTCCATGTCTTCCCTGCCATGTATTCCCTGCGAGAGTCATGATGTCCGATGCCGAAACACCCCTCCCCCAGCCGCTGCTCGAGGATGCGGAACTCGCGTTGCTCGACGACTTCCTCGACTCCCCGCGGGTCGACCCTGACGCCCTGGACTTGATCGGCGCCCACGGTTTCCTAGTGGCCCTGGCCGTGGCGCCACGCGATGTGTCCGCAGCGACCTGGATCACTGAGCTATTCCATGGTGATCCGGCCTTCGCGGATGACGCCGAGCGCGAGACCCTCCTGGGGCTGCTCGAGCGGCTCAGACACAACGCCATCGAAGTGCTGGAGGCGGGCGGCCTCCCGGAGCTGCCCTTCGCGCTTGAGCTGGGCGAAGTGCCGCCGCCGGAGTCTCCGATCGGCGACTGGTGCGCCGGCTTCATGGAGGGCGTATTTCTCGATGAGCCAGCCTGGTTCACCGACGACGAGGAGGCCGCCGCTACCCTGCTACTGCCCTTCATGTTGCTTTCAGGGCTGTTCGATGACGAACCCGACATGGCGGAATTAGCCAGTGACGCGATGCGGCTGGAAGGCTTCGTCAGCCAATTGCCGGAACTGGTGCTCGATCTCTACCTGCACTACCGCGTACCGACCGAGACTCCCAAAACACGGCCACGCCGCAAGCAGTCCGCCGGACGCGGCAGGGCCAAGCGGTAAACAGGAAACCAGCTTGTGGCTTCTGAGCACAGGTATCGACGGTTTCTTCTTCAAGCTTAAGGCTTATAGCTTCTGGCGAAGCCGGGGGCTAGAGCAGCCGCGTCAACATGCTGTCCAGGGTCCCGTAAAACCATTCGCGGACGCGCTGCCAGCATGGCCGCTGCGACCAGGCCTCCGGGGCGATCTCCATGCTCGAGGCAAAGTTGCGCTCGAAGAGCTCGGCAACTTCAGCGGCGAAGCGTCGGTCATCCACCTCCTGGTTGGCCTCCAGGTTCCATTGCAGGCTCCAGTGATCGAAGTTGCACGAGCCCAGGCTGGCCCAGTCGTCGACCAGCGAGAACTTGGCATGGATGAAGGTGGGCTGGAACTCGAAGATGCGCACCCCCGCTCGCAGCAAGCGGCCATAAAAGCGCTGGCCGGCATAGCGTACACCGGGATGGTCGTGGAGCTTGCCTGGCAGCAGCAGGCGCACGTCGACGCCGCGCTGGGCCGCCCGGGCCAAGCGTATGCGTAGGTTAAAGGTGGGCACGAAATAGGGGGTACAGATCCACAGTCGGCGCGTCGCTGACGAAACCCGATGATGCAGCGAATGGCGGATCGCCTGATAGCGGTAGCCCTGGCCCCAGACCACACGACCGCGCATGCCGCAGTAGCCCTCGCGATGGCGGGTGGCGACTTCCAGCCCTCTCACCCGCGAGGCCTCGCCCGGCCCACGACTCAGCGAGGAATCCCATAGCCGAGAGAACAACCGTACCCAGTCGGCCACCACCGGACCCTCGAGGCGCACTGCCACCTCGTACCAGGCATCCAGAAACTCGTCGACTATCCCGAAGCCGCCGGTGAAGGCCGCGGTACCGTCGATCACCACCAGCTTGCGATGGTCGCGCGTCAGGTTACGCGCCAGCGATTTCACCCCCAGCGGATTGAAGAAGCGCAGCGCCACGCCACCTGTCTCGAGACGCTGGCGGTCGACGGTGGCAAGCCCCAAGGCACCATAGCCGTCGAGCAGCAACAGCACCGACACACCGCGCTTGGCCGCACCCACCAGCGCGCCGATGAAGGCGCTGGCGAGCCGGCCGGACTCCATCAGGTAGAGCTCGATCAACACATAACGGTGCGCCTGCTCGATCGCCTCGAACATCCTGGGCAAGAAGAGGGCCGCCTCCGGCAGCAGTTCGAAGTGATTGCCATCTCGCCATATCCCGTGCATGGCAGCGTTCCTGTCACCGTCCGTTACAGCATTGACGCATGTTTGCCGCTCGGGGAAAAGCGTGACCCTGACCGCGAGGAGGCGGGCCACCGGACGCAACCTCGATAGGTCGCTGATCGGCCCGCTGCTGCGGCGCGGCGGAGCCTCTTCATGCGTCGCCACTTCCGCGACAACCGCCTCTATGCCACGGTCTTCAACGCGTATCTGCACCCCCTGATCGCCCGCGGCCAGCCGCTGGTCAGTCGGCCACCAGCAGACTGAGCTCAGGCCTCCAGGCGGCGGTGAACATAGAGGTCATAGCGGCTGTTTCGGTCCTCGATGACATGTCGCGGTGACGGCCCCTCGATGGGCGGTGCCTTGCGCGGGCGCTTGACCACCACCCGATGGGTCGCCACGTCCAGCGCCGCCTCGAGCAGCCGCGGGGCATCCGGGTCATTGCCGGCCAGGGTGCGGAAGAGCCGCATCTCCTTCTTGACCAGTGCGGACTTGTCGCGGTGGGGGAACATCGGGTCCAGGTGAATCACCTGGGGTGCCACGGCACCGCTCGCCACCAGCGCCTCCAGCTCTCGCGTCGCGTCGCCATGCACGAGTGTCATGCGTGCGACGATATCGGCAGTCTCGGGATCGAGCCGTGCCCGGGCCAGGCCATCCTCCAGCAGCGCCAGGATCGCCGCGACCCGCTCGATCAACAGCACCTTGGCCCCCAGCCTTGCCAGCACGAAGGCATCGCGCCCGAGCCCCGCGGTGGCATCTACCACCGAGGGCGTGACGCCCCTGGCCAAGCCGCAGGCACGGGCCACCAGCTGGCCACGTCCGCCACCGAAGCGACGGCGATGGCCGGCGCGTCCGGCGACGAAATCCACCGCCAGCGGATGGCCGAAGCGCGTCGGGTCGCCGGCCAGTACCAGACGTTCGCCCTGATGGACCAGCAGCAGCTCGGCTTGGCCCTCAGCGGCCCGGGGCAGGCCGAGGCGAGCCGCAAGCGCCGGGTCCGCCACCCCCACCGGCACGGCAGGCCTCACCGGCCCTTCTGCCAGGCGACCCTGTCGCGCAGATAGACCGGCTGCACCGCATGAGGCGGCCGGCCCTCGCCGGCGACGAAGTCGCGCACCGCCAGCAGGGCCATGTCCGCGGCATCGGCCTCCGGCTCGGATAGGCAGAGCCCCATGCCGGCCTGCACCTCGGCAGGCATTTGGTCCCACAGGCGCCAGCCGGAGCCGATGCCGACCCAGTCGTGGTCGGCATGGCCAACCGGCAAGCGCAGCCGTGTTGGTGATATCACCGCCTCTTCGTTCAGCGCCACGGGCGAACCATCGCGGCATCCCCAGGCAGCTACGTAGATCTCGCCCATACGCGCATCCAGCGCGGTGATCAGCCAGCGGTAATGGTGGCGACGATGGGCCCCCAGCGCCAGTGCCTCGAGGGTGGAGACGCCGATCAACGGCCGGTCGAGGCCGAAAGCGAGCCCCTGTGCGACCCCAGCGGCGATGCGCAATCCAGTGAAGGAGCCCGGCCCCCGACCATAGGCGACGGCATCCAGCGCCGAGGCCGGCAAGCCTGCCTCGGCGAGCACTTCGTCGACCATCGGCAGCAGCCGTCGGGTGTGCTCTCGCGGGGTCACAGCGAAGCGTGAGATCAGTTCGTCGCCAAGGCCCTCACGACGCTGCAGAAGGGCGGCGGAACAGGCGCTCGAGGAGGTATCCAGGGCCAGCAGGATCGGCATGGGCAAGAGGTCGCAGCAGCAAATATCGAAGCATTATACGCACGTCGTCTGCACCGACGAAGGCCCACACGCGGGCAGGCCTTGATCACAGGTGAAATGCGAAGGGCTCAGCCTTCCAGGGCCTCGATCACGCGGGTGGTGATGTCGTCGATGCTGCCCACCCCTTCGACGCGATGGTAGGCGGGGGCTGTCTCGGGATCCTCTTTGGCCCACTGCCGGTAATAGTCAACCAGCGGTGCGGTCTGCTCGTGATAGACCGCTAGACGGTTGCGCACGGTGGACTCACGGTCGTCCTCACGCTGGACAAGCGGCTCGCCGGTGACGTCATCCTTGCCCTCTTCCTTGGGTGGCTGGTACTCGAGGTGATAGACACGACCGGAGCCCGGATGCACGCGGCGGCCGGCCAGGCGCTTGACGATCTCCTCGTCGTCCACGGCGATCTCCAGCACGTGGTCGATCTTGACCTCGGCATCCTTCATGGCCTGGGCCTGGGGAATGGTGCGCGGGAAACCGTCAAACAGGAAACCGTTGGCGCAGTCGGGCTGGCTGATGCGCTCCTTGACCAGGGCAATGATGATGTCGTCAGACACCAGGCCGCCGCTGTTCATGATCTCCTTGGCCTTGAGCCCCAGCTCGCTGCCCTCCTTCACCGCGGCGCGCAGCATGTCGCCGGTGGATATCTGCGGGATGTTGTATCGCTCGCAGATGAACTGGGCCTGGGTGCCCTTGCCGGCGCCGGGGGCGCCCAACAGGATCAAACGCATCTGACTGCTCCTTATAAGTGTGTTTGTGGTCGACGAAGAAAGGTAAGGAGCGAACGATAACCGCGCCGCCGGACCCAGACAAGCGAAGGGACCGCCGACAGGCCGACAAAAACAGAAAAAAGGTCGGCGTATCAACTTACTAGCAGCCGAATAGCACTTTGGTCTGCCCCGGGTAACAAATCCGCTATAACGGACGACGGCGCCTTACGGCGCCGTCGTATCCGGCCATGTGGCGACCTACAGCAGCAGGCGACGGATATCTGTCAGCAGCTGACCCAGCAGGGCGGTGAAGCGCGCCGCATCGGCGCCGTTGACCGCCCGGTGATCATAGGAGAGGCACAGCGGCATCATCAGCCGCGGTTGGAAGGCCTGGCCATCCCACAGCGGTTTCATCTGCGCCTTGGAGATGCCGAGGATGGCCACTTCCGGGGCGTTGACGATCGGTGTGAAGGCGGTGCCGCCGATAGAGCCCAGGCTGGAGATGGTGAAGCAGCCACCGGTCATCTCCTCGCGCTTGAGCTTCTTGGACTGGGCCTTCTTAGCCAGCTCTCCGGACTCCTTGGCCAGCTCAATCAGCGACTTCTGGTTGGCATCACGAATCACCGGTACCATCAGGCCATCCGGGGTGTCCACGGCGACGCCGATATGCACGTACTTCTTGTACACCAGCGTCTCGCCATCGCTTTTCAGGCTGACGTTGAACTGCGGGTACTGGCGCAGTGCAAAGGCACAGGCCTTGATCAGGAAGGGCAGCGGCGTAAGCTTGGCGCCCTGAGCCTCCGCCTCGGCCTTCATTGACTTGCGAAAGGCCTCCAGCTCGGTGATGTCCGCCTCGTCGAACTGAGTGACATGGGGCAGATTGACCCAGCTGCGATGCAGGTTGGTAGCGCCCATCTTCATCAGGCGCCCCATGGGTTTCTCTTCCACCTCACCGAACTGGCTGAAATCCTGATCCGGAATCGGCGGAATCCCGCCCCCGGCAGCCGCGGATGGGGCCGCAGCAGCAGGTGTCTGGGCCTTGCCCTGCATCACCTGCTTGACGTAGGCGTGGACGTCCTCCTTGAGCACGCGCTCCTTCGGGCCGCTGGGCTTGACCAATCCCAGGTCGACGCCCAGCTCACGAGCCAGCATGCGAACCGCCGGACCGGCATGCTCCAGCTTTCCATCGCGGGGCTTATGGGCCGCCATCTGAGCCTCGGGGCTCGGCGAGCCGGCAGGCGTCTCGGCGGGCTTGGTGGCAGGCTCCTCGGCCTGCTGACCGCGCTCAGACGCCGGTTCGGCCTGCTCTTCGCTCTTCTGCTCGGACGGCTTGGTCGCAGACTTGCCGCCGCTGGTCGTTGCGCCGGCCACCTCCATGGTACCGATCACGTCGCCCTCGGAGACGGTATCGCCCTCCTTGACGTTCAGCGAGACCAGCTTGCCGGTATGCGGGCTTGGCACGTCCATGGAGGCCTTGTCGGATTCCAGGGTGATCAGGGGGTCTTCCTCGGCAACCTGGTCACCCTCACTCACTGCCACCTCGATGATCTCCACGTCGCTGTCGCCACCAAGGTCGGGAACCTTGATCTCGACGGTCTTGTTGCCGCTGCCGCGCCGTTTGGCGGCTGGGCTCTGCGCGGCAGCGGCGGGCTGCGACTCGGGCTCCTTTCGTGATTCGGGCTCCTGTTGTGCCTCATTAGATGTCTCGGCCTGATCGTCAGCCTCGCCGCCGCCCTCGACCTCGATCTCGACGATGTCGTCACCCTCAGAGACGGTATCGCCCTCCTTGACCAGCACCTTCAGTACCTTGCCGCCCTTTGGCGTCGGCACGTCCATGCTCGCCTTGTCGGACTCCAGCGTGATCAGGGGGTCCTCGGGGGCGATGACGTCGCCCTCGGCCACCGCGATCTCGATGATCTCCACATCGGTATCGCCACCGATGTCCGGAACTTTGATGATTTCGCTACTCAAGGTCGCGCTCCTTCAAACTTTTGACGGGGACGGGCCTACCAGGCCCGCCATGCCACCGGATCAGTCGGTCGGCGCCTCACACCACAAGCGGGTTGGGCTTGGCCGGGTCGATGCCATACTTCTTGAGCGCCTCGCCGACGACCTTGCGATCCAGTTCGCCACGATCGACCAGCGCCTTGAGCGCGACCACGGTGACGAAGCGGCGATCGACCTCGAAGAAGGCGCGCAGCTTCTCGCGGGTATCGGAGCGACCGAAGCCGTCGGTCCCCAGTACATGATAGTCAGTCGGCACCCAGGCGCGGACCTGGTCGGCGAACAGCTTCATGTAGTCGGTGACGGCGATCGCCGGGCCTTTGCGCTCTTCCAGGCAAGCGGTGACGTGGGGCTTGCCCGGCTCGGCCTCGGGATTGATGAAGGCCTGGCGGTCGATCTCCAGGGCCTCGCGGCGCAGCTCGTTGAAGCTGGTGACGCTCCAGATATCGGCGCCCACGCCCCACTCCTGGGCAAGCATCTCGGCGGCGGCCTCGGCCTCGCGCAGAATGGTGCCGCTGCCCAGCAGCTGAACGCGGCCCTTGTCGCCCTGGGTCTCGCGCAGCAGGTACATGCCCTTGATGATGTCGGCGGCAGGTACCTCGTCGAAGGCCGGGTGCTCGTAGTTCTCGTTCATCACCGTCAGGTAGTAGAAGCAGTTCTCCTTGTCGGTGAACATGCGCTTCAGGCCGTCCTGGACGATCACCGCCACCTCATGGGCATAGGTCGGATCGTAGCTGCGGCAGTTGGGGATCATCGACGCCTGCAGGTGGCTGTGGCCATCCTGGTGCTGCAGCCCCTCGCCGTTGAGGGTAGTGCGCCCGGCGGTGCCGCCGACCAGGAAGCCGCGTGCCTGCATGTCGCCGGCGGCCCAGGCCAGGTCACCGATGCGCTGGAAGCCGAACATCGAGTAGTAGACGTAGAACGGCAGCAGCGGCAGGCCGTGGTTGCTGTAGGAGGTCGCGGCGGCGATCCAGGAGGACATGGCGCCGGCCTCGGTGATGCCCTCCTCAAGTACCTGGCCGGCCTTGTCCTCGCGGTAGTACATCAGCTGGCCCTTATCCATGGGCTCGTACTTCTGGCCCTCGGAGGTGTAGATGCCGAGCTGGCGAAACATGCCCTCCATGCCGAAAGTTCGCGCCTCGTCGGGCACGATCGGCACCACCTGCTTGCCAAAGCCCTTGTGCTTGACCAGGCCGTTGAGAATGCGCACGAAGGCCATGGTCGTGGAGACCTCGCGACCCTTGGAGCCGCCGGTTTGCGAGGCGAAGATCTTGTCGTCGAGGCCCGGGATGTCCAGTGCCTGGAAGTCAGGGTTGCGCGCCGGCAGGTAGCCGCCCAGCCGCTCGCGCTGGAGATGCATGTACTTCATTTCCGGTGAGTCGTCGGCCGGCTTGTAGTAGGGCATCTCGTTTTCGATCGCCTCGTCGGAGACCGGGATGCCGAAGCGGTCGCGAAATTTCTTCAACACCTCCGGGTCGTCGATCGACTTGACCTGATGTGCCTCGTTGTCGGCCTCGCCGCCCGCGGCCCCCAGGCCGTAACCCTTGACGGTGTGCGCCAGGATCACGGTGGGACGCCCGTTGGCATTGTGGAAGGCCTCATGATAGGCCGCGTAGACCTTGAACGGGTCGTGTCCGCCGCGGTTGAGCTTCCAGATGTCCTCGTCGGACAGGTCCTCGACCATCTTGGCGGTCTCGGGGTACTTGCCGAAGAAGTTCTCCCGGGTGTAGGCGCCGCCGTTGGCCTTGCAGTTCTGGTACTCGCCATCGACGGTCTCGTCCATCAGCTTCTGCAGCACCCCCTTGTTGTCCTTCTCGAACAGCGGGTCCCAGAGACGGCCCCAGACCACCTTGAGGACGTTCCAGCCGGCGCCGCGGAATACGCCTTCGAGCTCGTCCATGATACGCGAGTTGCCGCGTACCGGGCCGTCGAGGCGCTGCAGGTTGCAGTTGATGACGAAATTGAGATTGTCGAGCTTCTCGCGGCTGGCCAGGTGGATGGCGCCCAGGGTCTCCGGCTCGTCGCACTCACCGTCGCCCAAGAAAGCCCAGACCTTACGATCGTGCATGGGCTGCAGGCCACGCTGATCGAGGTACTTCATGACATGAGCCTGGTAGATCGCCATGATCGGGCCCAGCCCCATGGACACCGTGGGGAACTGCCAGTACTGCGGCATCAGCCAGGGGTGGGGATAGGACGACAGGCCGTCACCGTCCACCTCCTGGCGAAACTTATCCATCTGCTCCTCGGTAAGACGACCCTCGAGGAAGGAGCGCGCATAGATGCCCGGAGAGCTGTGTCCCTGAATGAACACCAGGTCGCCCTGGAAGTCGCCGTTGGCAGCGCGGAAGAAATGGTTGAAGCCCACGTCATAGAGGGTTGCCGAGGACATGAAGCTGGCCAGATGGCCGCCAATGCCCTTGTTGGCCTTGTTGGCCCGGGTGACCATGGCGGCCATGTTCCAGCGGATCAGCGAACGGATGCGACGTTCCATGAACAGATCACCCGGCATCGGCGGCTCGCGATGCACCGGAATGGTGTTGCGATGCGGGGTGGTCACCGAGAAGGGTACCTGCATGCCATCGCGGCGCACGCGGTCGGCCAGGCGCGTCATCAAGTACCGGGCACGCTCCTCGCCCTCGCGATCCAGGACCGACTCCAGGGAATCCAGCCATTCCGTGGTTTCGACCGGATCGAGATCTTCTCTTGTTTCCAGACTCATAGACGTCTCTCCGAATGAGGGTGGGGGCTAGCGCCCCGCAAAGGGGCGAGTGGCACTCATGTTCGAACGTGCAGACCGACTGCGTCAGGCCTGTAGTTGTTTTACACGGCGGTATATGGCATGCCACGATGATAAGTCGAAGATACCGTAATCTCCGGGTTCTGCCAATTCAAGGAAAAATGGGAAAAGTTTCCATAAAAATAATATTGCACCGCAACACAAGGAATTACGACGTGACCGCCACGCTCGACCCCCGCTTCGAGACAACAGTAGTGAAACTACTGGACAGCGCCCGGCCGTGGCGGGGGGCGCGGCACGCCGTAGCTACCTGTCCCCTTCAAGAACGTAGTCTTTTCAATGCCTGGCGAAAATAGGCCCAGTCGAAGGCGGGCCCCGGGTCGTGCTTGCGAAGCGGCGCCACATGGGCATGGCTGGTGATGCGTGACTCGTCAAGTCCGGGGTAAGACGTCAGCAGGGCCAGGGTGACAGCCGCAAGAGCCTGGTACTGGGCACCGGTGTAGGGGCTGACCTCGTCTCCCTCGAGCTCGATGCCCACGGCAAAGTCGTTCAGCGCCCGCCGCTCGCATTTTCCATCACGCCAGCGCGAGCGGCCGGCATGCCAGGCCCGCGCATGGAAGGGCACGAACTGCACGCACTCCCCGTCACGACGGATCAGCAGATGGGCGGAGACGCGAAGCTCGGCAATGGTCGCGAAAAAAGGGTGTGCCTCAGGGTCGAGCCGATTGGTGAAAAGCCGCTCGATATGTTCACCCCCGAAGTTTCCGGGCGGCAGGCTGATGGCGTGCAGCAGCAGCAGCGAGACCTCCCCGGCGGGGCGTTCGTCCTGGTTGGGCGAGGGCAGCCGCCGAGCGTCCGGTAGCCAGCCATCGTCGATGCGCATGGTTTTTTCCTGACGTCGATGTATGGGGTTCCCTATAATGACCGTCTCACGCTTTTTCGCACAGAGATGGATACGCCATGCATTATCAGCAAGCCCTTGCCGAAGAGATCCGTGACAGTGCCGCCCGGATGCTAACCGAGGATGTCGGCCCCGGAGACATGACCGCCAAGCTGGTGCCCGAGAAGCAGATGGCCCGGGCCCGAGTGATCACCCGCGAGCCGGCGGTGCTGTGCGGCGTGGCCTGGGTCGATGAGCTGTTCCGGCGTCTTGATGCTCGGGTCGCGCTGCACTGGCTGGCTGCCGATGGCGACCGCCTCGAGGCCGGCCAGCCCTTTCTCGAACTGGAGGGCCCCGCGCGCAGCCTGCTCAGCGGGGAGCGGGCCGCGTTGAACCTGCTGCAGACCCTCTCCGCCACGGCGACTCGCACCCGCCACTACGTGGACCTACTCGAGGGAACGGGGGTACGCATGCTGGATACCCGCAAGACACTGCCGGGGCTTCGTCTCGCCCAAAAGTATGCGGTGACCTGCGGGGGCGGCCACAACCACCGCATCGGCCTCTATGATGCTTTCTTGATCAAGGAGAACCACATCGCCGCCTGCGGGAGCATCGCAGCTGCCGTCGATGAGGCAAGGCGCCTCGCCCGCGAGCTGCCGGTTGAGGTGGAGGTGGAGACCTTCGAGGAACTGGATCAGGCGCTCGCCGCCGGAGCCGACGTGATCATGCTCGACAACTTCAACCTCGACGAGATGCGCGAGGCGGTGCGGCGCAACGCCGGGCGGGCCACCCTGGAGGCCTCGGGCAACGTCGACGAGGGCACCCTGCTTGCCATCGCCGAGACCGGTGTGGACTGCATCTCCAGCGGCGCCCTGACCAAGGATATTGCGGCCATCGACCTGTCGATGCGCATCGTCGAGCAACAGGCCTGAGCGACTGAGCGACGTCTCAGGTCTCTACCGCCACCAGCCGCTTGGCGAGGCGCTGGCGGTAGAGCCGCTCGCCGCCACGCTCGACCCAGTCGTCGCCCAGCCGCTGCCAGCCACGGCGCACCAGGCCATCGACCAGCATAGCGCTGGCCTCGATGATGGCCCGGGTCACGCCCTGCTCGAGAAGCAGACGCTCGGCATGCACCAGTAGGGTCGAGCCGATCCCGCGCCGGCTCAGTGACGGCCAGACATAGAGGGTCTCGATCCGCCCGTGGGGAATGTCCAGCTCCAGGAAGCCCACGCAACGGCCCTCGCAGTCGGCGACCAGGGTCGTGTAGAGCATCTGGCGCGCCGCCCATGCACTGCCCTCCCGGGGCAGTGCCATCGCCCAGGCCTGGCGTTGGGCCAGCGAGTAGTGACCGGCCGCGCCCTGCATCACGGCATGATGGAAGACCTCGGCCTGATCGGCGGCGTCCCGCGCTCGGGCCATGCGATAGACGATCCGCGGCCCACGACGACGCCCGGCGGACACGGCCGGCCTGGCGTTGGTATCGATATCGGCATGACGCATATGAGACCTTCCTGAGATAATGATCAACTCAGTAGACTACCCAAGCCCCGCCGCCGGGCCAAGCCATGCGGGCGGATACCCGCAGGATATGCCATGAACGACCGCCCCGCCCAACCCGAGACCTTCCCTCTGACGCCCATCGGCCTGATCGAGAGCGATTTCCCGGACAAGTTCGGTATCCCCCGCCAGCCGGGCCTTGCAGCGGCGGCCCGGGCATCGCTGGTGCTGGTGTCGCCCTTCGACGACCCGCTGGCGGTGAGAGGCCTCGAGACGTTCAGCCATCTGTGGTTGACCTTCATCTTCCACCTCAGTCCCCAGCAGGTCGCCCCGGCGCGCTGGACCCCGTTGGTGCGCCCGCCACGACTGGGCGGCAACGCCAAGGTGGGTGTGTTCGCCAGTCGCAGCACCCACCGCCCCAACCGTCTGGGGCTGTCGCTGGTGGAACTGGTCGAGATCGACACCACTCACGGCGTGCGCCTCAAGCTGCGCGGCGCCGACCTGGTCGACGGCACCCCGGTGCTCGACATCAAGCCCTACCTGCCCTGGGCGGAGGCCCGCCCCGAGGCCCGCGCCGGCTTCGCCCCCGAGGCGCCGCCAAACCTGGCGGTCAGCCTCTCCCCGGAGGCCGAGGCGGTGTTGAGCGCGCGCCCCGACGGTGATGAACTTGGCGAGCTGATCCGCCAGGTGCTGGCCCAGGACCCACGGCCCGCCTATCGCCGCACCCCCGAGGCGCGGGTCTACGGCGTGCGGCTGCGCGATCTGGACGTGCGCTTCCAGGCCCTGCAGGCACCGGCCGGCCACACCACCCTGAGGGTGGTCGAGATCGTCCCGGCCGCGGGCCGGACATGACGAAGGGCCCCGCAGGCCCCTTCTCGCCGCCCTCCAGCTGGCTCAAGCGAAGCTCACGCCGATGCGCCGCCCGACTTCCTCGTAGGCCTCGACCACCCCGCCCAGCCCCTGGCGAAAGCGGTCCTTGTCGAGCTTCTCGCGGGTTTCGGCATCCCACAGGCGGCAGCCGTCCGGGGAGAACTCGTCGCCCAGCACGATCTCGCCTTTGAATAGGCCGAACTCCAGCTTGTAGTCCACCAGCAGCAAGCCACCCTCAGCGAACAGTACCTTAAGCACCTGGTTGACGCGGAAGGTCAGCGCCTTCATCTCGGCCAGCTGCTCGGGAGTCGCCCAGCCGAAAGTTTCGGCCAGCGACTCGTTGATCATGGGATCGTGCAGAGCGTCGTTCTTGAGAAACAGCTCGAAGGTAGGTGGCTCGAGCGCCTGGCCCTCCGTCACGCCGAGGCGCTTGACCAGGCCACCGGCGGCAATATTGCGCACCACGCACTCCACCGGGATCATCTCGAGCCGCTTGACCAGGCTTTCGGTGTCGGAAAGGCGCCGGTCGAAATGAGTGGGGATGCCGGCCGCCTGCAGCGTCTCCATGATGAAGGCATTGAAGCGATTGTTGACCATCCCCTTGCGTGCCAGCG
Organism: Halomonas ventosae; assembly: GCF_004361885.1. Lineage (GTDB taxonomy): Bacteria > Pseudomonadota > Gammaproteobacteria > Pseudomonadales > Halomonadaceae > Halomonas > Halomonas ventosae_C. The sequence goes on along the minus strand of NZ_SNWH01000006.1, from coordinate 38,844 downwards.
ACTCCATGCGCTGGCCGTCGAAGGCGCTGGTGTCGTCGCGGAAGGTCAGGATCAGGCGATCGGGATCATCGGTGGCATAAACCGACTTGGCCTTGCCGGCATAGAGTTCTTGGCGCTTTTCCATGGGGAGCCTCCAGGGGCACGGTACGAGTCAGATGGACGTTCAGTCGAGGGTCTGCCAGCCCAGGCCAGCGTCCTGGGTCGCGACCTTCAGCCGGGATGCGTCGCCGTCGAGCAGCGGCACCAGGGCCTCTAGGGCCAGCTCGGGGCGATTGTTGTGGTCGGAGAGGTGAGAGCAGACGATGCGCTGCAGGCGATCGAGCCCCAGCCGAGCCAACAGCCACGCCGCCTGGCCGTTGGCCAGGTGACCCCAGTCGCCGCCCACCCGTCGCTTGAGGCTCGCCGGATAGGGTCCCTCGGCAAGCATCCGCGAATCGTGGTTGCACTCCAGCACCAGACCGTCGCAGCCGGCAAAGACCTCGATCACATGTGCGCTGGGATGCCCCAGGTCGGTAAGCAGGCCCAGGCATCGCTTGCCGGCGGTGATGCGAAACTGCACCGGCTCCCGGGCGTCGTGGGGCACGGTGACGGGATCGATGGTAAGCCCCTTGACCGCAAACCGGGCCTGGGGGGTGATCCAATGGCGGAGCGGCAGTTCACCGAACCGACCCGACAGCCAGGTGCCCGGCGTCAGGTAGACCGGTAGGCCATGGCGCCGCGCCAGGGGGCCGACGCCACGCCCATGGTCGCCATGCTCATGGGTCACCAGCAGGGCGTCGAGCTGGCGCGGATGCAGCCCCAGGCCGGCCAGGCGACGCTCGGCCTCGCGCAGGGTAAAGCCGCAATCGACTAGCAGATGGGTTTCACCATCGCTGACCAGGGTCGCGTTGCCCTTGCTGCCGCTGCCCAGGGAGGCGAAGGAGAGGCGCCCGCGGCCCTCCGGCACCTTGCCGCTCATCAGTGCAGCAGGCTCGCTACCCGCTCGAGCAGCTCACGCTGGTCCTCGCTGGAAAGCTCTTCTCCCCTGCTGCTGCGGGCCTTGAGCACGGTCTGCTCGGGGCCCTGGGCCTCCAGCACCAGGCGCACCTGCTGCGGCTCCTCACCCAGATTGAGGGTCGCCAGCGAGCGCCAGAAACCGCGCTCGCGATCGCTCCGGGTCAGATAGCTTACCAGGAAGCTGCGCGAGGCTGGATCGCGCTCGAGCAGCTCACGACGCCCCTGCACGGCAAAATCGCGCTCCAGCTGGTGGCTGAGCTCGGCCCACAGGCGGTCCGCCGCAAAGGGCAGAACGACCTGCCAGTCATCGCCACGCTGCTCGAATCGGGCCGGTGCTTGCGTATCGGGCCGCTGAGCGGCCAACGAAGCGGCGCTCGACGCTATGTTGCGCGCCTCGAAGTGGCGCTCCAGCGCGGTCAGGCAGGCCGGCTGAGAGGCGCCGCCCTGCTCACAGTGTATCTCGCTGTCGCCGCTGCGCAGCGCCGGGCGGATAATGAACCTGGCTTGGTCGGTTTCCAGGACGCCACGGCGCGAGTCGCGGGCCGTGACAGTCAAACCACGGCGCTGCACGAAACGCTCGAGCTCGGTCCAGACGGTGGCCGGCTCGGCGCCGACCACCAGCCAGCGCTGGTCGCCGATCGCACGACGCTCGACGTAGCCCCGCTCTCTGGCCCGCCCGGGCGACAGGGCCTGGGGCAGCGGCGCCTCGACCACGCCCTCCTCGGCGGGACGGGTGCCGCCCACCTCGGGCACCGGCATAGCATCACGATAGCGTTCGGCATCGCGGCCTTCCGGCAGCACCAAGGGGGCATTCTCCTCGGCCTCGTTATAGTCAAGGTTGCGATCATGGTAGAAGCCATCACGACCACAGCCGGCCGTGGCCAGAGCGATCACCGCGACCAGCGGCATCCATTTCAGCGCAGAGTTCATGCGTCCACCTTGCCAAGAGTTGTGCGAGAGCCAGTGCCAGGCACCCTCAATCGTCGATCAGCCCTGCCAGCTGCATGGCCTCGCTGACAGTGGAGTGGTACTTCTCGGAGAGCCAGGTCAGCGGCAGTCGGATGCCGGGCGCGATGTAGCCCATGCGATACAGCGCCCACTTCACCGGAATGGGGTTGGACTCGATTCCCAGGTTGGTGTGCAGCGGCATCAGGCGGGTGTTGATCTGGTGAGCTCGATCGGCCCCTCCGGTCACGGCGGCGCTGCACAGCTCATGCATGGCCTTGGGAGCCACGTTGGCCGTCACCGAGATGTCGCCATGGCCGCCCATCAGCATGAAGTCGCAGGCGGTGGCATCATCCCCGGAGTAGAGCATGAAGCCGCTGCCCTTGAGACGCGCGATCAGATCTTCACCACGCTCCAGGTTGCCGGTGGCATCCTTGAGGCCGATGATCTTGTCGACCTCGGCCAGACGCAGCACGGTCTCGTTGTAGATGTCCGAGCAGGTGCGCCCCGGCACATTGTAGAGAATCACCGGCAGGTCGCTGCTCTCGGCGATGGCCTTGAAGTGCCGGTAGAGCCCCTCCTGGGTGGGCTTGTTGTAGTAGGGCGCCACGGTCAAGCAGCAGTCCGCCCCCACCTCGCTGGCATAGCGGGCCAATTCCACCGCCTCGGTGGTGTTGTTGGAGCCTGTGCCGGCGATGACCGGAATGCGCCCATTCACCTCCTCGACCACCGTGCGGATGACATCGAAATGCTCGGCAAACGACATGGTGGTCGGCTCACCGGTGGTCCCGGCCGCGACAATCGCATCGGTGCCATTATCAAGGTGGAAATGCACCAGGCGACGCAGGGCCTCCCAGTCGATATCGCCGTTGACCTTCATCGGCGTCGCCAGCGCGACAATACTGCCAGTGATCATCCTCTCACTACCTCTCGATTCGCCTGTATTCGCGGCTTCGCGTGTCAGGGGCCAAATGGTACTCAGGCCTCGAGAGCCTGTACAGCGACGACTTTACAGTCCGCCAAGGATTGCGTGTAATCGGCACTCTTTCCTTCATCATCTTTACCAGGAGCATCAACATGAGCGTCACCCTCGGCGAGCCCGTTCCGGACTTCACCGCCACTGCCACCGGCGACACCAGCGTCACGCTCTCCGGGCTGAAGGGGAAACACGTGGTGGTCTACTTCTACCCCAAGGCCAGCACCCCCGGATGCACCACCGAGGGCGGCGACTTCCGCGACCGCAAGGCGGCCTTCGATGCCGCCAATACCGTGATTCTCGGCGTCTCCCGGGATGGCCTCCGCGCCCAGGAGAACTTCAAGGCCAAGCAGGGCTTCAACTTTGCGCTGATCTCGGACAAGGATGAGTCGCTGTGCCGGCTGTTCGACGTCATCAAGCCGAAGAAGCTCTACGGAAAGGAGCACCTGGGAATCGAGCGCAGCACCTTCCTGATCGATGCCGACGGCAAGCTCGCCCGCGAATGGCGCGGCGTCAAGGTCAAGGGCCACGCCCAGGAGGTACTGGAGGCTGCCCAGGCCCTGCATGCCGGCTGAATGCCCGGTCGCCGGGCGTGGCGCCGCGCAGCGGTTGTTCGCGCTGGGGGATCACGTCTCGACGGCGGTCTCGCCCGACTCCTGGCGGTAGCGCTGCTTGATGCCTCGCGGCCAGGCATAGACCAGCGCCTTGAGCAGGGTCGCCAGGGGGATGGCGAAAAAGACGCCCCAAAAGCCCCAGATCCCGCCGAAGAAGAGGATCGCCAGGATGATCGATACCGGGTGGATGTTGACCGCCTCAGAGAACAGGATCGGCGACAGGACGTTGCCGTCCAGCGCCTGCAGCACAGCATAGGCGACCAGCACATAGACGAAGTCGTCGGTCAGGCCGAAATGAAAGCCAGCCACCGCCGCCACCGGCAGGGTGGTCACCGCCGCACCAATGTAGGGCACCAGCACGGACAGGCCCACCACCACCGCCAGCAAGGCCGTGTAGGGGAGCCCGAAGTAGGCGAAGGTGAAGAAGGCCACGCTACCGACGATGATGATCTCCACGAACTTGCCGCGCACGTAGTTGGCGATCTGGTCGTCCATCTCCTCCCAGATGCGATTCATCAATTCCCGGCGCTGAGGCAACAGCGAGGTGATGAAGCTTACCAACCGATCGCGATCCTTGAGCATGAAGAACACCAGGATCGGTACCAGGATCAGGTAAACGATCAATGTCAGGACGTTGCCCAGCGACGCCAGCGACAGGGTTAGGGCGCGCTGGCCAAGCTGCGTCACCTGGCGGCCGGCCACGTTGATCCAGTTCTGCATCTGGTCGGGGGTAACCAGATTGGGATAGCGGGCCTGGAGGTCATCCAGCAACTTTTGAACGCTGGCGAACATGCGCGGCGCTTCCTGGACCAGCCCCACCAACTGGTTCCAGATCAAGGGCATCAGGATGAAGGCCAGGGCCAGCAACACCCCGATGAAGGCGAGGAACACCACGAGTACCGACAATAGTCGCGGGATCCTGTGCCGTTCCATCCAGCTCACGGGGCCCTGCAGCAAGAAGGCCACCACCAGGGCGATAAGAAATGGTGCCAGCATGCGCCCGAAGAGAATGACCGCAGTGAAGCCCAGCACTAGCACCACCAGCAGGATCACCGCCTCCTCATCCGAGAAGTAGTGATCCATCCAGCGCCTGAAGACCGATCTCAGGCTCATGAAGGCCGCCCTTCGCCCTTGCGGATCCAGTAATGGTAGACATCGCCGCGCTCTTCCCTGGCCGGCATCTCGTGTGTGCTCTGGGCCACGAAGGTCTCGAAGTCGCGCCAGGAACCCGCATCGGTGGCTATGATCTCCAGCAACTGGCCAGGCGCCAGCTGTGACAGTGCCTGCTTGGCCTTGAGCAGTGGCAAGGGGCAGGGAAGACCGCGGGCATCGAGCAGGTCATCAGGTTGCAGCGCCATGGTGTCTCCCGGGAAAATGCAGTGGCAGGTGCCGGCCCGCAGGACGACACGCAATTCACTGCGATTTAAAGGCACTTTGCAGGCCGAATCAATGTCACATCTGGATACTCCCTTTTGCGCTCTCTCCCTGACGAGGACGGCCATGCTGCATCGAACCGGAACCTGCCTCATTGCCAGTGCCCTGAGCCTGGTGCTTGCTCTGCCGGCCCAGGCCCAGGCCCCCAACCGCTATGAGGCACCCGGGCTGACACGAAGCCCGACGAGCGAGACAGGAGGCGACTTCGGGCTGCCCAGCCTTAGCCGCCAGGGGAGCCAGGCCATCAGTGGGCAAGAGATCCGCCTGGGACGCGCCTGGCTGCGCCAATTTCGTGCCCACGTCCCCCAATGGCAGGATCCCATCGCACAGGACTATATGGAGACGTTGGTGGCTCGGTTGCTGCCTTACAGCGGCCTGACCGATGTCCACCCCGTGGTGACGCTGGTGGCGAGCCGCCAGCTCAATGCCTTCGCCGTGCCTGGTGGCGTGATCGGTGTCAATGCGGGCCTGTTCGCCTTCGCCGAGGGCGAGGCTGAATTGGCCTCGGTGGTCGCCCATGAGCTCGGCCATCTCTCCCAGCGCCACTATGCCCGCGGCCAGGCCCGCGCCGAGCAGACGCAGATCCCCACGGTAGCGGCCATGCTCGCCGGCATGCTGATCGCCGCCGGAGGTGGCGGTAATGCCGGGCTTGCCGCCGCCATGGGCTCCCAGGCGGCCTTCATCCAGGATCAGCTGAGCTATTCGCGACGTTATGAGCAGGAGGCCGACCGTGTGGGGCTGCAGGCCATGGCAGAGGCCGGCTACGACCCGCAGGCCATGGTAGGGATGTTCCGCGCCATGCAGCGCATGGCAAGCCTGCAGGGGGGCTCACCCCCGGAATTCCTGCTCACCCACCCGGTGACCGAGTCGCGCATCAGCGATACCCAGGCACGCGCCGCTCAGATCTCCGTGGCAGGCTCGCGTAACGAGAACCTCCACTACCAGCTGGTGCGGGCTCGAGCACTGCTGGCAATCCATGAGCGTGACCCGCAGCAGGCCAGTACTCGCCTGGCCCAGGACGAGGCACCGGCGGCAGCCCGACGCTACTTAGCCGCCCTGATCGATGCCCAGGCCGGCCACACCGACAGGGCGCTGCATGAACTCGACGCCCTGGCGCAGTCACAACCCGACCTGGCGATGCTGCCGGCCTCGGCGACTCAGGTCGCCCTCGAGGCCGGACGCATCGACGAGGCGATCGCGCGCAGTCGTCGTCAGCTGCGCCTGATGCCGGATTATTCGCTGGCCAACCGGCTGCTCGGCGAGGCCTTGCTGCAGCGTGATCCCGACGAGGCCTACCGTGTGCTGAGCGCCCTGGCCGAGGCCCGACCCGAGGACCCGCAGGTGTTCACCCTGCTCGCCGAGGCCGCCGGCCGCAGTGGTCGCGAGGCCTGGGGACACCTGGCGCGTGCCGAGCAGCTGCAGCTTACCGGCCACATCGATCGCGCCATCGGCCAGCTCGAGGTAGCGAAGGACGTGGCCGAGCGCGAGGGCGATAGCGTCGCCGCCAACCGTATCGCCCAGCGACGCGAGGCCTTCATCGGCTACCGGGAGACGCTGGAGACGTTTTAGCAGCAGGCTGCAAGCCAACAGCGTGAAATCACCCGCAGCAAAAAAGAAACCCCCGGAGGCCTCAGCCTTCGGGGGTTTCTAGCTCGGCGCTTGTAGCTCGACACTGTCAGATCGGCGCTATGACTTCTGGAAGTTGAGCATCCGCTCAAGGGGCTTGAGGGCCGCCTGGCGCAGGGTGTCATCGACGACGATCTCGCCCGAGCCGTCGCGCAGGGTGCCCGCCAGGTTGTCCAGGGCGTTCATCGCCATCCACGGGCAGTGGGCACAGCTCTTGCAGGTCGCGCCGTTGCCGGCGGTGGGCGCCTCGAACAGCGTCTTCTCCGGCACCGCCTGTTGCATCTTGAAGAAAATGCCGCGATCGGTGGCCACGATCAGCTTGTCGTGGGGCAGCTCCTTCGCCGCCTTGATCAGCTGGGAGGTGGAGCCCGCCACATCGGCCAGTTCGACCACCGCGGCCGGCGACTCCGGGTGCACCAGCACCGCGGCATCGGGATAAAGCCCCTTGAGGTCCTCCACACCCTGGGCCTTGAACTCCTCGTGGACGATGCAGGCGCCATCCCACAGCAGCATGTCGGCACCGGTCTGCTTTTGGATGTAGCCTCCCAGGTGCTTGTCCGGGGCCCACAGGATCTTCTCGCCGCGCGCCTGCAGGTGCTCGATCACGTCCACGGCGATCGAGGAGGTCACCACCCAGTCGGCCCGTGCCTTCACTGCCGCGGAGGTATTGGCATAGACCACCACGGTGCGCTCGGGATGGGCGTCGCAGAAAGCCGCGAACTCGTCGGCCGGGCAGCCCACGTCCAGCGAGCAGGTGGCCTCCAGGGTGGGCATCAGCACCCGCTTCTCCGGCGAGAGGATCTTGGCGGTCTCGCCCATGAAGCGCACGCCAGCCACCACCAGGGTATCGGCCTCGTGGCGGGCGCCGAAGCGGGCCATCTCCAGGGAGTCAGCCACGCAGCCGCCGGTTTCCTCGGCCAGCTGCTGGATCGCATCGTCGGTATAGTAGTGCGCCACCAGGACGGCATTGTGGACCTCGAGCAGACGCTTGATCTCCTCGATGCGCGCTTCATCCTCGGCGGGAATGCGGGTGGGGCAGTAGGTGCGTGCGAGCTGCTCGCGCAGATCGGCACGGGAAATCATGATCGTCATCGTGTCTACCACTGTGACCGGCAGGGGCTCCCCCTGCGTTACACCAGGTGCCACCGCTCGTGCTCTCCGCACGGGGCGACACGCCAGAGGGTCAACCGCTGCGTCTCTCGCGATGGCCGACCCAATGACATTCTAGACCAGATTGGCCGGCGATGGTTCGTTGCGGATCAGAAAAGTGCGGGCCGAGAGGCCTGGCTCGTGCTATGCGGTCGGCTCGAGGCGATTCGCGGTATCGATGGCATCGGTGTGTTAGCGCACCGACGGCGGCCTGCCTTTCTCAAGTCCTGACATCCCGGCTGCTCAACGAATACCTCAGGCTGGCCTTGAGCTCGGACGAAGAATGCCGTCAAGGGAACCGCAAGTATCATGCCGATGATGCCATCCAGGGCCGCGCCCCAGAAGAACAAAGAAATAATCACGAGAGCAGGGTAAAGAACAGGAACAGGGGCACGAAACTTATCCCCGCCAGCAGCCCAAGATTGGACATGATGGCCGTGCCCGGGTTATCCGTAACTGCCAGGGCTGGCTGGGCCTCCGCCCCACCGCTGCTCTCCATGCTGATGGAAATCATGGAGCTGAGTCCCGGGAAGTGAGTGGAGAAATGTTCCTCCCAGTTTGCCAGTGTGTCGGGCAAGAGGGTCATCAACTGGACGGTCTGGCTGACAAGAAGCGGGACGAGAAGGTAGACCAAGCCGGCGATACCCACAAAGAAGACTACCAGAATAAGCAGGATGACCAGCAAGTTCGGCAAGTGAAGCCGCCTCTCGAGAAGCTCCACCACGGGATGAAGAACCAGTGCCAGAACAACGGCAATGGCGAGCGGCATCAGCAGATTGTAAAAGGAATTCAGAATCCAGCCGAATGCCCACACCATGATGCCGACCAGGAAGGTCAGCACAGCCAGCGATAACAGTACCGCCGTGTAGCGAAACAAGCGAAGCTCGGCGACATTGAACAGTCGCTTGTCAGGAGACGTCGTCGGTGAGTACTGGCTGGAAACTCTCGCCCCGCCAGCCAAAGGAGTCTGCCTGTGATCGGGCATTGTAAATTCCTGCGCTACGGGTTGCTGGCGGGTTTACCCGACAGCAACGGTTCGTCTTCGGCCACTATTGAAGCTGCGGTCGGTCTCTTGGCTGATCCGAATGCCAGGCCATGCCTGAAGCACCGTTCGGGATACTCCTCGACGACGTCATGGTGCCTCGCCTTCGGTGATGACCCCACGATAGATGCTTCGATCGACTGCATAGCAGCCACAGGAGGCCTCGATCAAACCCGCTCGATCAATCACCGAGATATCACCGCGGTGGTAACTGATCAGCTCCCGACCCTGAAGGGACATGGCCGCCAGGGTGATGCCGGCGCGTCTCACTCCCAGCATCATGGCCAGGAATTCATGGGTGAGATGCAGCATTTCGGTGTGCGTTCGGTCCTGGGTCATCAATAGCCAACGCGCCAGTCGTGCCTCCACTGGGTGAAAGTGGCTACAAGCTGCCGTACGTGCCAGCTGGTGCATCAGCACATGCAGATAACGGTTGAGCAGCCCCTGCAGGACCGGACTCCCCGCCAACAGGTGCTGGAAGCCAGCAGCCGGTATGCGCAGCGCCGACCCGCCCCCCTGCACCAGGGCGAGTAGCGGGGATGTCCCGACGCCCAGGATCAGCGAAACGCCGAACATCCCTTCGCTACCGGCCATCGCCACCTCAAGCCGCTCGCCGTCATTCAGGCTCGCGATCAGTGAAATGACGCTGGTCTGCGGGAAATAGACGTGCGACAGAGGTTCATCGGCGGCGACGAGCACCTCGCCGAATACCAGCTCGACGGTTTCGCTGGACGCCACCAGCAGATCTCTCTCGCGACCTGGCAAGCTATCGACAAGGCGGTTGGCCGTCGGGGTGTGAGATGAAGGTTGCATGGGCACGCTCCTGGTTGGAAACCGGCAACGGCGCATGGCAAACCACCGCTTGGCTCCAACGTCGGCGGCAGACGGAGAGTCATCGAGCATACGCCACGAGCCGCCACATCATACTGGCAGGCTTATCGGCACGCGTCGGTGCGCCAGGAGACACACACGCTGGAAGCGCTGAGCGAGAGCCGATCGGTCCAGGTCGCAGATGGCACCTTATCCTGGTCGACGATAGCTCAGCAGGCGATCGTACTCCTTCTTGACAACCGCATAGCACTCACAGACCCGCGATTCCAGGCCAGGCCTGTCGAGGATACTGATGCGTCCCCGATGATAGGAGATCAGCCCAGCCTTCTGCAGCTTGCCCGCCGACTCGGTGACACCCTCGCGACGGACGCCAAGCATGTTGGCGATCAGCTCCTGGGTCATGACCAGCTCATTGGTCGGCAAGCGATCCAGGCTCAGCAACAGCCAGCGACACAGCTGCTGATCCAGGCTGTGATGCCGGTTGCATACCGCCGTCTGCGCCATCTGGGTGATCAGCGCCTGGGTATAGCGCAAGAGCAGATACTGCAGGGTCGAGGCGCGATCGAATTCGTCCTTCAGCAACGGCCCCCTGAGGCGATAGGCGCCACCGGCACTCTGCACCACGGCCCGGCTCGGCGTGGTTTCGCCGCCCATGAACAGCGAGATGCCGACGATGCCCTCGGCACCGACAACGGCAATTTCCGTCGAATCACCGTCTTGCATGACACAGAGCAGTGATACGATGGCGTCCGTCGGAAAGTAGACGTGCTGCATCACCTTTCCCGACTCGACCAGCGACTGCCCGAGCACCAGCTCAACCCGCTCGAGGTGGGGCGCCAGGCGCTGGTATTCATTCATCGGCAAGGCTGCCAGCAGGTGATTCTGACGAGGGTCAAGTTGCACGGCCATGGCGGAACCTCATGTGACCTGGACAGGCCTGTCCCGACCAAAGGAGTCGAAACTGTCACTTTGCCCCAGGCCAATAGACAAGAGATAGCTCCACCTCCATCGGCTCGCCGAGGATGGGCACGAGAGGACAAAGCTATGTATTGTACGCTAGCGCACAGTTGTCACGGTGTCATCTAACTACGCTCGGAATACTGGCCCACCCACGGATCACAGGTCGGGTAGTGCGCGCCTCATCACGCTCAGCATCGGCATCATCCTCTACCGTCACCATGTACGGTAACGCACAGAAGGCAGGTCACCGGTGGCTTATTCTCAGCATGGGTGAGGCAAGGGAGTAGCCTGTACAGGGAGTTTCACCATGCGTCGCATGGACCGCGACGCCATCACTACAACCTTGGCACAGCATCCTGACACGGGATAATGCGTCGCAGAGGATTACTCAATGAACAACATCGTCTATATCGTCGGCGCCGTCGTGATCGTGCTAGTGGTGCTGTCCGCCCTCGGCCTACGTTGAATCAAACGAGGAGACCGCCTGTCGCAAAGGCCTGCTCGACGCGACTCAAGGGAAATCCCATGGAAAAGTCGAGCCCCTAAGTCAAGCCGCTCTTCGAGCCCCTATAGAAAAAGCACCCTCGCTTCCAGGAAGCAAGGGTGCTTTTTCGGGTAAGTGGTGGGTCGTGTAGGATTCGAACCTACGACCAATTGGTTAAAAGCCAACTGCTCTACCAACTGAGCTAACGACCCATGGCGCCATGAACGCCTCAGGTCCGAATGGTGGGTCGTGTAGGATTCGAACCTACGACCAATTGGTTAAAAGCCAACTGCTCTACCAACTGAGCTAACGACCCATTCGAACGGGGGCAGATATTACTGATCCACCCCCATGATGGCAAGCGCTTTTTGCCTTTGGCCGCAGGGCAAGGCCTCTCAGCGACCGCGCTGGGCCTTGGGCTTGCGCATGGCCTGTACCGGCCGGCGCTTGTGCTTGTCACGACTCCAGCGATTCCTCTCGTCCGGGGTCAGTTCCGGCACCTTGCGCGGCGCAAGCCCGGCCGTCGCCGACAGGTCATCGATCTCGTCCTGGGAAAGCTCCACCCACTCGCCGGCCTTGGTCCGCTTGTCGAGGAAGATGTTGCCGTAACGCACTCGCTTGAGGCGGCTGACGGTGAGCCCCTGGGACTCCCACAGCCGACGCACCTCGCGATTGCGGCCCTCCATGATCACCACGTGAAACCAGGTGTTGATACCTTCACCGCCGAACTCCTGAACGTCAGTGAAGCGCGCCGGGCCGTCGTCGAGCATCACGCCCTCAACCATGGCCACCACCTGCTCCTTCTTCACCTCACCCATCACGCGCACGGCATATTCCCGCTCCACCTCGGTGGAAGGATGCATCAGCTTGTTGGCCAGCTCCCCATCGGTGGTGAACAGCAGCAGGCCGCTGGTGTTGATGTCCAGGCGGCCGATGGCGATCCAGCGCTCGCCCTTGAGGCGCGGCAGGCGATCGAAGACCGTGCGCCGCCCCTCCGGGTCCTTGCGGGTACATAGCTCGCCCTCGGGTTTGTTGTACATGATCACCCGGCGCGGCACCTCCTCGGCACCACGCAGGGTGACGGGGCGGTCGTCGACGGCTACCCGGTCGCGCATCTCGATGCGATCGCCCAGGGTCGCCAGCTTGCCGTTGACCTTGACCCGGCCCTCGGCGATGGCCGCTTCCATCTCGCGGCGCGAGCCCAGCCCGGCTCGCGCCAGAACCTTCTGCAGTTTCTCGGTGGTCGTGCTCATCGGTCATCATTCTCGCTGGATGTGGATTCCGCCCCCGGGGCAGCGTCATCGGCGACGCGACCCCGGGCACGTTCGGAGAGGCGAGCCTCCAGATCGGCGAAGCTCAGCCCTGTCCGCTCGGACGCCGTCCCGGCGTGTTCGTCTTCGTCGGCCCTCCCGGCCGTCGTCTCGGTAGCCTCCGCTGCCGCCGCGGCAGTTTGCGGGGCGCCCTTGCCGCCCCTCTCGGGCGAATCCTCTGCCGCCTCGTCCGCCTGGGCAAGCAGCTCGTGCTGAAGAGGCGGGGCCTCCTCCTCCAGGATCGGCTCCTCGAAATGCTTGAGCTCGTGCATCGGCGGCAGCTCGTCGAGGGTCTTGAGGCCGAAGTCGTCGAGGAAGCGTCGCGTGGTGGCATAGACCGCCGGGCGGCCCGGCACGTCACGGTGGCCCACCACGCGAATCCAGCCGCGGTCGAGCAGGGTGCGCACGATCGAGCCGCTCACCGTCACGCCCCGCACCTCCTCGATGTCGCCGCGGGTCACCGGCTGGCGATAGGCGATCAGCGCCAGGGTCTCCAGCAGCGCCCGGGAGTAGCGCTGGGGCCGCTCGTCCCACAGCCGCGACACCCAGGGCGAGAGGCGCGGCCGGATGCGCAGCTGGTAGCCCGAGGCAGTCTCGATCAGCTCCATGGCCCCGCATTCGTGGCGGCCCCCCAGGCGTTCCAGGGCCTCACGCAGGGCGCGCCGCGGCGGGCGCTCGTGGTCATCGAACAACCCCTCCAGGCGCTCCAGCCCCAGCGGCTCACCGGCCGCCAGCAGCGCCGCCTCGAGAATCTCATCCAGGGCATCGGGAAACTCCATGGCGGTCATGCCGGATCGCTCCCGTCCGGGTTTTCGCGACGCTCATCATCGAAGGGTCTCTCGCCGCCCTCGCCCTCCTCCAGGGTGGTCTCCGCCTCGAAGGCTTCCTGCTCGTCCAGCCGCGCCCGCACGTGGATCGGCGAGAGCGGGGCATTCTGCACGATCTCAATCATCGCCTCCTTGGCGAGCTCGAGGATCGCCATGAAGGTGACGATCACCCCGGCCCGCCCCTCCTCCAGGGTGAACAGCGCCTCGAAGGCGGTGTAGTGCTCGTGGTCCAGGCGCTCCATGATCGCCAGCATGCGCTCCCGGGTCGAGAGCCCCTCGCGGCTGATCTGGTGGGCCTGGTTGAGCTCCGCGCGGCGCAGGATGCCGGCCAGGGCCCCGAGCAGCTCGTCGAGCGCCACGTCAGGGTGGATCACCCGTGCCTCCAGGGACGGCAGGGCCGCCCGGGCCGGAAACCAGTCGCGCCCCAGGCGCGGCAGCTCGGCCAGCGACTCGGCGGCGTGCTTGAGCCGTTCGTACTCCTGCAGCCGGCGAATCAGCTCGGCCCGCGGGTCCTGCTCCTCGTCGTCGCCGCCCTGCTTGGGCGGGCGTGGCAGCAGGGTGCGCGACTTGATTTCGGCTAGCATCGCCGCCATCAGCAGGTACTCGCCGGCCAGCTCGATCTCCATGGCCTTCATCAGCTCCACGTACTCAATGTACTGGTGGGTGATGGCGGCCACATCGATGGCCAGGATATCCAGGTTCTGGCGGCGGATCAGGTAGAGCAGCAGATCCAGCGGCCCCTCGAAGGCTTCTAGAAACACCCGCAGCGCCTCAGGGGGAATATAGAGATCCTCAGGCAGCTGGGTGATCGGCTCGTCAAACAGCCTTCCCAGCACCTCGGCGTGGCCGGCCGCGGCATCGGTCCGTTGAGGGCTGACGGTATCAGGGGTGGCGCTCACGCGGCGTGCCTCTCCGGGGACGCAGGATCAACGGGGCAGTTTAGCAAGAGCTCAGCGCAGGAGACAGCTCAGAGAGGCGAGGATAATGACCAGGCGGTCAATCACCCTCAGTCACTGGTATCCTATTCGGGCCAACATTCGCAGACGCTCGGCGATCCCCCGCAATTTGCCACTGCCAAGGGCGGATTCGACGCCACAGCTCATGCGCAACCCTTGACTTGCATGCTGAGTGCCATGCTACCTAGTGAAGGATTACGCACGGCGAACAGCGTCCATCGCCTTGATCAAAATGAAGGAGAAACCTGCATGAAGATGAATACCAGTCCCGAGTGCCCCAATTGCGGTAGCCGGTCGAAGCGCCTCCCACCGGGACGAGAGGATCAGTATCACGTGTATTGCGACGAGTGCGGCCATGACTTCGGACGCTTCGATCACTTCCAGGCTCAGTTCCGCCATGTCATCGAGGATCTCGAGGCACATCTCAGGCAAGCGGACGCCACCGACGACAGCCGCTCCTGACCCCTGCCTGTCCCACCCAGCACGCTGACGCCCGGGACTGGTGCCCGGGCGTCAGCGTGTCGGCGGTGACAAGATAGAAGGACGAGGCAAGCCCCCTGGGGTCAGCCCAGCCAGACACGCGCGTTGCGGAACAGGCGCATCCAGGCGCCGTCGCGGGTCCACTCGGCGGGCCGCCAGGAATGGGTCACCGCGCGCACCACCCGCTCGGGGTGCGGCATCATGATGGTGACCCGGCCATCGGGGGTAGTCAGGCCAGTGATGCCCGACGGCGAGCCATTGGGGTTGGCCGGGTAGCGAGTGGTTACCTGGCCATGGTTGTCCAAAAAGCGCAGGGCGATCTGGCCGCTGCCCTGAATGCCGCGCAGATGGGCACTGTCGCGGAACTCGGCGCGCCCCTCGCCATGGGCCACGGCGATGGGCAGACGTGAGCCTTCCATGCCGGCCAACAGGACCGACGGGCTCTCCTCCACCTGGACCATGGAGACGCGAGCCTCGAACTGCTCGGACTCGTTGCGCACGAAGCGCGGCCAGGCCTCGGCCCCGGGGATCAGCTCCTTGAGCTGAGCGAGCATCTGGCAGCCGTTGCATACCCCCAGCGAGAAGCTCTCGTCGCGCGCGAAGAAGGCCGCGAACTGCTCCCGGGCACGGGAATTGAACAGCACCGACTTGGCCCAGCCGCCGCCGGCGCCCAGCACGTCACCGTAGGAGAAGCCGCCGCAGGCCACCAGGCCCTTGAACGCCTCCAGCGACACCCGCCCCTCGAGGATATCGCTCATATGCACGTCCACCGCCTCGAAGCCGGCCCGGTCGAAGGCCCAGGCCATCTCCAGCTGGCCGTTGACCCCCTGCTCGCGCAGCACCGCCACCGCCGGGCGTGCCGTGTTGACCTGGGGTGCCTGGACCTGAGATGCCTCAAGATAGGGCGCCGCGATATCCTCGTCGATATCGAAGCTGGGCTGGGCGGAGAGCCCAGGGTCGCGACCATCGAGCAGGCCGTCGAACTCGCTCTTGGCACACTCGGGATTGTCACGCAGGGCCTGCAGGCGGTAGCTGGTCTCGGCCCAGGTACGCTGGGCGAGTAGCCGAGTGGTCTCCAGCAGCGGCTCCTCGAAGAGGGTCACACGCACCTGGTCGTCGTAGCGCGGCCGGGCGATGACGCCGCAGGTCTCGATGCCGGCGGCGGCGAACTGGGCCAGCACCGCTTCGGTGTGCTGGCGGTTCACCTGTATCACCGCCCCGAGCTCCTCGGCGAACAGTGCATTGAAGGCATCGACGGGCTCGTCGATCAGCCAGTCGAGCTTGATCTCGAGGCCCGCATGGGCGGCGAAGGCCATCTCCAGCAGCGTCACCAGCAGGCCGCCGTCGCTGCGGTCATGGTAGGCCAGCAGCATGCCCTCGGCGTTGAGCCCTTGGATTACCGCGAAAAACGCCTTGAGGTCCTCGGGATCGTCCAGATCAGCACACTCGTCGCCCACCTGGCCGTAGACCTGGGCCAGCGCCGAGCCCCCCAGGCGATTGCGGCCGCCGCCCAGGTCGATTAGCAACAAGTCGGACTCATCCTGCTCCAGATTGATCTGCGGGGTCAGGGTGCGCATGGCGTCGCTGACCGGGGCAAAGCCGGTCACGCAGAGCGATAGCGGCGAGGTGACGCTCTTCTCCTCGAGCGGCTCGTCATCCGCGCCACTCGCCGCCTGCCAGGCAGTGCGCATGGACATCGAGTCCTTGCCCACCGGGATGGCGATGCCCAGTGCCGGGCAGAGCTCCATGCCCACGGCATGCACGGCGTCATATAGCGCCTGGTTCTCGCCCGGGTGGTCAGCGGCGCTCATCCAGTTGGCGGAGAGCTTGATGTCGCCGAGCTTGTCGATGGGCGCGGCGGCCAAGTTGGTGATGGCCTCGGCCACCGCCAGGCGGGCGCTGGCGGTCGGGTCGATCAGCGCCACCGGCGGACGCTCGCCCATGGCCATGGCCTCGCCGGCATGGGTGTCGAAGCTCGCCGTGGTCACGGCGACGTCGGCCACCGGCACCTGCCAGGGGCCGACCATCTGGTCGCGGGCCACCTGGCCGGTAATGGAGCGGTCGCCGATGGTGATCAGAAAGCTCTTGGAGGCCACGGCGGGCAGGCGCAGCACGCGGTCCATGGCCTCGCGCAGGTCGAGGTTGTCGAGCATCACCCCGGAGAGCGTCTTGGCCTGGCGCGTGAACTCGCGCTGCATCTTCGGCGGCTTACCGAACAGCACACTCATCGGCAGGTCGACCGGCTGGCTCTCAAAATGGCCATCGGTCACCGACAGGTGGTGGGCATCAATGGCCTCGCCCACCACCGCATAGGGGCAGCGCTCGCGCTCACACAGCGCCTCAAAGGTGGCGAGGTCCTCCGGCGCCACCGCCAGCACGTAGCGCTCCTGGGCCTCGTTGCACCAGATCTCCAGCGGGCTCATGCCCGGCTCGGCGTTGGGCACCGCACGCAGCTCGAACCGGCCACCGCGCTGGCCATCCTTGACCAGCTCCGGCAGGGCGTTGGAGAGGCCCCCGGCGCCGACGTCGTGAATGAAGCGTATCGGGTTCTCGCGACCCAGCGCCCAGCAGCGGTCGATCACCTCCTGGGCGCGGCGCTCCATCTCCGGGTT
Organism: Halomonas ventosae; assembly: GCF_004361885.1. Classification (GTDB taxonomy): domain Bacteria; phylum Pseudomonadota; class Gammaproteobacteria; order Pseudomonadales; family Halomonadaceae; genus Halomonas; species Halomonas ventosae_C. The sequence continues at coordinate 21,602 of NZ_SNWH01000006.1, read as the reverse complement.
GCCGCGCTGCACCGAGGCGAAGTCCAGGTCGGCGCTGGAGGCCCCGGAGGCCATGGAGGAGGCCGCGCCGCCGCCCAGGCCGATCAGCATCGCCGGCCCCCCCATCACGATCAGCTTGCCGCCCACCGGGATCTCGCCCTTCTGGACATGAGCGTCACGAATATTGCCGTAACCACCGGCGAGCATGATCGGCTTGTGATAACCCCGGCGCTCGATGCCATCACGCCCCAGGACGTCTTGCTCGTAGGTGCGAAAGACCCCGGCAAGGTTCGGGCGACCGAACTCGTTGTTGAAGGCGGCCCCGCCGATGGGCCCCTCGAGCATGATCGCAAGCGCCGACTGAATGCGCTCGGGCTTGCCGTAATCGAAGGCCTCCCAGGGCTGCACGAAGTCGGGAATACGTAGGTTGGAGACGGTGAAGCCGGTCAGTCCTGCCTTGGGCTTGCCGCCGATGCCGGTGGCGCCCTCGTCGCGAATCTCGCCGCCAGCGCCGGTCGCCGCTCCGGGGTGCGGCGCGATGGCGGTCGGGTGATTGTGGGTTTCCACCTTCATCAGGAGCTGGATCGGCTCTTCCACGCTGTCATAGACAGCGCGCTCGCCCTCCTTGCCGGTAAGCGTGGCGGGGAAGAAGCGCGGGGCCTGGCTGCCGCGAATCACCGCGGCATTGTCGCAATAGGCCGAGAGAATGTCGTCAGGCGACTGGTCATGAGTGTGCTTGATCATCCCGAACAGCGAATGGCTTTGCGGTTCGCCATCGATCAGCCAATCGGCATTGAAGATCTTGTGGCGGCAGTGCTCGGAGTTGGCCTGGGCGAACATCATCAGCTCGACATCCGTGGGATTGCGGCCCAGATTGCGGAAGGCCTCGACCAGGTAGTCGATCTCATCCTCGGCCAGCGCCAGCCCCAGCTCGAGGTTGGCGGTGACCAGCGCCTCGCGGCCCCCCTCGAGCACATCGACACTGCCCAGCGGCGCCGGCGCGTGGTGGGCGAAGAGCTTGGCAGCGTCGGAGGCGTCGGCCAGCACGCTCTCGGTCATGCGATCGTGCAGGGCGGCCCGGAGCTGCTCGAAGGCGGTCTCGGAGAGGGCGCCCCTGAGCCTCACCCGGTAGGCGACGCCGCGCTCGATGCGCCGTACCCTGGTCAGCCCGCAGTTGCGAGCGATATCAGTGGCCTTGGAAGACCAGGGCGACTGGGTGCCGATGCGTGGCACCACCAGAAAGAGTTGCCCTTCGGCGCGTGTCCCGTGCGCTGGCGCGGCGTCTTCGGCCTGTCGCTCGGCGCCGTAGTCGAGCAGCTGCTCCAGCAGGCGCCGCTCGTCGTTGTCCAGGTCGCCGTCATGGTCGACGAAGTGGACATGGTCGGCATGCAGGGACTCGACCTCGGGAACGGATGCGCGCAGGGCGTCCAGTAGCTTGGCGTGGCGGAAAGCGGATAGGGCGGGCGCGCCTCGCAGTTCGAGCATATCCTGAAGCCTCTAAAGACAGGGAGAATTCGGGGCCGCGGCCGGCGGCAACGAGCCACATGATACGGGAAAGCGCAGGACAGGCGAAATCGGTGCAGGTGACAGCCGCCCACGGGCTGGTTAAGGTGAGCGGTCCGATTGCCGCCTATCGCTTCCATGCTCGCACTCCCGACTGACCCTACCCGGCGCCAGTGGCGCCTGGCCGCCCTGCTGTGCAGTGCTCTCCTGCTGGCGCTGTTGACCGGGCGTTCCGGTATCCCCGAGGGCCCGCACCTCAAAGAGATACAAGCGCGCGATTTCCTCAGCGTGCATACCCGCAACACCCCCACCACCTACTATGAAGGGCGCCAGGGACCTACCGGCTTCGAGTACGAGCTGATACGACGCTTCGCCGACCACTTGGGGGTCAGCCTGACCCTGGATGCCGATCATCGCATCCAGGGCGTGCTGGACGCCGTGCGCAAGGAAGGCGACCTAGGTGCCGCTGCCCTGCCCCTGGACCCGACGCTGGACGGCCTGATCTTCAGCCGACCGATCATGCTGCTGCAGCCGCTGCTGGTCTATCGCCGTGGCCTGCCGCCGCCGGAGACGATCGCTGAGCTGGAGGGGCTGGAGATCGGCACCCTGCGCGGCTCGGGCACCGACCAGGTGCTGCGCAAGCTGCAGGAAGAACATCCCGGGCTCACCTGGAAGGAATCCAGCCAGCTGGAAGTCGCCGAGCTGCTTGGCCAGGTGACCCGCGGCACTCTGGATGCGGCGGTGATCTTCGAGCACCAGTTCCGTCTCAACCGGCTATTCTTCCCCGAGGTCGAAGATGGCTTCCCACTCGGTACACCGCTCTCCCTGGCCTGGGCCTTCCCCGCTGGGCGAGGCCTGGGGCTGATTGATGCCGCCAACCGTTTTCTCGACAAGCTGCGCCGCGATGGCGAACTCGACGCCCTGGTGGCCCGCTACTTCGGCCACGACGACTATCTGGAATACGTCGGCGCCCGCACCTTCATCGCCCACGCTCGCAAGCGCCTGCTGCGCTACACCGAACTGTTTCGCGAGGCGGCCCGCAATACCGGCTTCGACTGGAAACTGCTGGCCGCCATTGGCTACCAGGAGTCCCACTGGGAGCCCCGTGCCACCTCCCCTACCGGCGTACGCGGGCTGATGATGCTGACCAACGCCACCGCCAGCGACGTCGGCGTCGACAACCGCCTCGACCCCGCCCAGAGCATCCATGGCGGGGCCCGCTACCTGCGCAGCATCGAAGAGCGCCTGCCGGAGTCGATCACCGGCGACGACCGCCTGTTCATGGCCATGGCCGCCTACAACGTCGGCCTTGGCCACCTGTATGACGCCCGCAAGATTGCCGAGCAGCGCGGCGACGACCCGGACCTATGGCGCGACGTGCGCAAGGCCCTGCCGCTGCTTCAGGAGCGCGAATGGCACAGCCAGACCCGCCATGGCTATGCCCGCGGCGGCGAGCCGGTGATCTATGTGCGCAACATCCGTCGCTACTACGAGATCCTGGCCTACCTGGACCGCAGCCAGGAGCAGTTTCACGAACTCAATGCCCGCCAGCCCGACGAAGACGAAAGCGCGCTCTTCGAGCAGATCCCGCCCATCCTCTAATCTCGGCCACCCGCGCCGTGGTCGAGGTCATCACGGCGCGCAGCGAAAAACTCGCGCAGCAGACGGGCGGCGCGGGCGGCCAGCACCCCGCCCTCCACCGAGACCCGGTGATGGAACCAGGGCTGGGCGAAGAGGTTGGCCTTCGACTCGGCCATGCCACTGCGCGGCTCGGCGGCGCCATACACCAACCTCGCCAAACGGGCATGGATGATCGCCCCGGCACACATCAGGCAGGGTTCCAGGGTCACGTAGAGGGTACAGCCGTCCAGCCGGTAGTTGCCGAGCCGCCGGCCGGCATCGCGCAGCGCGCGGATCTCGGCATGGGCACTGGGATCGTGCTCGCCGAGCGGGGCATTGAAACCGGCACCGACGAGCTCGCCCGTGGCATCGACCACCACCGCGCCTACCGGCACCTCGCCGGCGGAAAGCCCGAGTCTGGCCTGATCCAGCGCCCGGTGCATGTAGAACTCATCGCTGCGCACTGTCGTGAACTCCCGTAGACTGAATAGCATTCAGTCAGACGATCGTATGATATCGCTGGCCTCGCTGCACACCATCATCATGGAGGAAAACAATGAAGCCCGACGCCCTGAACGCGCTGGTGGAGCTGATCTGCCTGGAGCCCCTGGAAGAGCACCTGTTCCGCGGCCATAGCCAGGATCTTGGCCTGCCGCAACTCTTCGGTGGCCAGGTACTGGGCCAGTCGCTCTCGGCAGCCAGCCAGACCGTCGACCCGGCGCGCAAGAGCCACTCCCTGCACGGCTACTTCCTGCGCCCCGGGGACCCGCATCGCCCGGTGGTCTACCAGGTCGACGCCGTACGCGATGGAGGCAGCTTCACCACCCGCCGGGTCACCGCCATCCAGAAGGGGCGGCCGATCTTCTTCTGCAGCGCCTCCTTCCACGGTACGGAGCAGAGCATCGCCCACCAGCCCGCCATGCCCGAGGTCGCCCCACCCGAGACGCTGGCGGAGGGCGACGCTCGCCTAGTGCGCTTCCCCGGCCACCCCATCGAGTTCCTGCAGGTCGATGAGACGGTCGAGCTCGGCCGACCGGCTCGCAAGCGGTTCTGGTTCCGGCTGGTCGGCGAGTTACCCGATGACCAGGCACTGCATCGCAACCTGCTCGCCTACAGCTCCGACTTCAACCTGCTGATCACTGCCCTGATGCCCCACGGCATTGACTTTCGCGATCCGCGGCTGCAGCTTGCCAGCCTTGACCATGCGCTCTGGTTCCACGCTGACCTCAGGGTCGACGACTGGCTGCTCTACGACATGGACAGCCCCTGGGCCGGCGGGGCACGCGGCTTCGCCCGCGGCAGCATCTACGACCGCCAGGGCCGGCTGGTCGCCTCCAGCGCCCAGGAAGGGTTGACACGGCTGCGCCGCTGAACTCTGGCATTGGGCCGAACGCGACGCTACCATGCCCCCAGCGCCGCAATAGCTCAGCTGGTAGAGCAACGCATTCGTAATGCGTAGGTCAGCGGTTCGACTCCGCTTTGCGGCACCAAAAACACAGAAAGAACGGCTACTTGGCGATTCATGCCGGTGGCCTTTTTTCGTTACCCGCCTTCTAGGTTCCAAATAGGTTCCAGTCGTCAGGAAGTTGCCGGCGAGGTTTCAGCAAAAGGCCGGCAGGTGGGGCACGTCGCCCTGCTACCTGCCCGATATCAGGTGACCAGATTCACTATGCCACTACAATGATTCGAGCAGGTTTCGGGCAGCACATAGACGATGCCATTCGAGTGTTTGAAGGCTGAGCTTACCAGGGTTGTATAGAATGTTTTCGGCACATTGATGCAGCCATAGGAAATCCGCTTGTCCTGGGCATAGGGCGACACCAGCCGCTCCTCCCGACGCTCCTGCGAGTGCCCGCCACGACCGGATTGCGGAGAAACACCCCCACGGGCGTGGGGAAGACCGACTGCTACAGCACCTGGGTTCCCACCAGGAGCCGTCCAGTGCTGGTGCGCCCCTCCCACGCGTTGTTGCCGTAGAGGGTCACCCAGATCTCTTCGCGGGCCGAGCGATCCTGAGGGGTAAAGCGGGAGTGCAGCAGCCCTGCCTCGAGACCCAGCTCCACCGATCTCGTCGCCAGGACCCGGAAGCGCTCCTGGGCCTCAGCCACGGTATTCTCGATCCACAGGATCTGCTGCCCCGCTTCCGCCCTGGCCAGGGCCTCCTCGACTGCCGCTTTATCCCTATCCACCAGGGTCACGGCTACCGATTTCGTGGCAGGCGCCGGCAGCGTAATCTCGACAGCATCGCTGTCTGCCGGGCAGGCGGTGATCAGCGGGTAGTGCTCTTCGCCGGCCTCGATCCCCAGTATTTCCTGCCGCCGCTCCCGCGCCAGGGTTGCGGTCAGGATGATGACGGTGCAACCGGCCTTGCGCAGAAAATCGATCAGGGCATCCAGCAGCGTTCCAGTATAGGCGTCGTAGGTATGTACCTCTGCAAAACGCGGTAGAACAGACGCGAGAGGATACCGCACCACCGGTCAGCAAGTCCTATCCGACTCAAGTTGCATGCAATCTTAGACTAATGTCTAGTAACTTACCCCACTGATTGATACCTATAGTCAGAATTGCATACAACATGTGGGGTTATGATGAGCCGAATCGCCAGCCTTCCCATGCCGCCCGTCGCCCGCACCGCCACCGCCGAGGTTCACGACGTGATCAAGCAGCGGGTTCTCGATGGCCACTACCGGGCCCATGAATACATCCGCGAGGCCAGCATTGCCCGCGAGCTTGCGGTGAGCCGCACGCCGGTCCGCGAGGCCCTGCGCGAGCTGGTGTCGGAAGGCTGGCTCGAGGCGATCCCCCACCACGGGGCCCGCGTGGCCGCCTGGACTGACAAGGACGCCCGCGAGGTCTTCGAGCTGCGCCTGGTACTGGAGCCGATGGCGGTGCGCCTGGCCTGCGAACGCATCGAGGCGAGTGTCCTGGCTCGCCTTTACAAGCTCGCCTCGCGCATGGAGGTACTCACCGAGCACATCGAAACGGAACCCGATGGACGCAACGAAATCGCCTTCCTCAACCATGACTTTCATCGCGAGCTGATCCTGGCCAGCGACAACCAGCGACTGGCCAGCGTGCTGGAGAGCGTGGTGCGCACCTCGGTGATCCGTCGCAACTTCGGCAACTACGACCTGGCCAACTTGCGACGCAGCATGCGCCATCACCGCGAGATCATCGAAGCGATCACCGCGGGAAGTCCCGCATGGGCCGAAAACGTAATGCGCGCCCATCTGTTGGCGGCCCAGGCCCTGCATGTCCACCCTGCCGCCCCTGCCCAGGCCGGGGCCTTGACTGACAAAGACTGACCACCAGAGAGGCACCACAACAACAATGCAACAGCCAGGCACCCACCCCCCGACGCCCCTCGATGACATCAAGGTTCTCGAGCTCGGCCAGCTGATTGCCGGGCCCTACTGCGGCCAGGTGCTGGCCGACTTCGGTGCGCAGGTGATCAAGGTCGAGCCGCCCGGCAAAGGTGATGCCATGCGTCAATGGGGCGAGCCCGACCCCGACACCGGCGAACCGCTATGGTGGAACATCATCGGCCGCAACAAGCAGTCGTTGACGCTGGATCTGCGCCAACCGCGTGGGCAGGCGCTGCTGCGCGAGCTGGCCAGCCAGGCCGACGTGGTTATCGAGAACTTCCGCCCCGGCACCATGGAGCGCTGGGGGCTCGGCTACGATGAGCTCTCGCGGCACAACCCCGGCCTGGTGATGGTGCGCGTCACCGGCTTCGGCCAGGATGGCCCCTACGCCTCGCGCGCCGGCTTTGCCTCGGTGTGCGAGGCCATGGGTGGGCTTCGCTACCTCAGCGGCTACCCCGACCGCCCGCCGGTTCGCGTGGGCATCTCGCTGGGCGACACCCTGGCCGGCCTGCATGCTGCTCTGGGAACCATGATGGCGCTGCAGCAGCGCCACCGCACCGGCCGGGGCCAGGTGGTCGACAGCTCCATCTTCGAGTCGGTGCTGGCGATGATGGAGAACCTGATCCCCGAGTATGCCCGTGCCGGCAAAATACGTGAGCGCAGCGGCAGCTTCCTGCCGGGGATCGCCCCTTCGAATGCCTACCCGGCCCGCGACGGCCGCGACGTGATCATCGGCGCCAACCAGGACACGGTGTTCCGCCGCCTCTGCGAGGCGATGGGCCAGCCAGGCCTCGCCGATCACCCCAACTTCGCCACTCACCGCGCCCGCGGCGAGCATCAAGCCGCCATCGATGACCTGGTGGCCGCCTGGACGCGCGAGCACGACGCCCAGCAGGTGGTCGACATCCTGGCCGAGGCCGGCGTACCGGCGGGGCTCGTCTACCGCGTCCCGGACATGCTCGACGACCCACACTTCCAGGCTCGCGAGTCGATCATCGAGGTGCCCGACCATCACGGTCGTCCGCTGCCCATGCAGAACGTCTTTCCGCGGCTCTCCGACACGCCGGGACGCGTCCACGACGTGGGGCCGGCACTCGGTGAGCACACCGAGCAGGTCCTGACCGACTGGCTGGGTCTGGCGCCGGAGGCCCTCGACGCGCTGCGCGCTGATGGCGTGATCTGAAGGAGGCCGCATGGATCCTGTCATCGTCCTGATCGCGCTGGTCGCACTGATCGCCATCGGCTTCCCGATCTTCCTGGCCCTGGGCCTCTCCGGCCTGCTCGGGCTCTACATGGCCCGTGGCTCGCTGGCGTTCTTCTTCGCGCCTTCGTCACTGTTCGGCCAACTCAATGCCTTCGAGCTGATCGCCCTGCCGCTGTTCATCCTGATGGGCAACTTCCTGGGCGCCACCCCGGTGGGCTCGAGCCTGTTCACCGCCGCGGTGCGCTGGTTCAACTGGCTGCGCGGCAGCCTGGCAATCTCCTCGGTGGGGGCCTCGGCGATGTTCGGCGCCGTCTCCGGGGTGAGCCTCGCCGGCGTCGCCGCCGTGGGCTCCATCGCCGTGCCTCAGATGCTGGAGCGCGGCTACAGCCGCTCGCTGGCAGCAGGCTCGGTGGTCAGTGCCGGCGCGCTGGCGATGCTGATCCCGCCCAGCGTGCCCTTCATCATCTACGGCGCGGTCTCCAGCGTCTCAGTGGCGGATCTGTTCATCGGTGGCATCGTGCTGGCACTGGCGCTGTCGCTGTTCATCTACATCCGGGTGAGCCTGAACCCGGCGGAGGCCCCGGCCAGCGAGGAGCGCTTCACCTGGGGGCAGCGCTGGTCGAGCCTGGCCAACATCTGGCACGCCGCCCTGCTGGTGGTGGCGGTGCTCGGCTCCATCTACTCGGGCCTGGCGACCCCCAGCGAGGCGGCGGGCATCGGCGCCGCTGGCGCTTTCCTGATCGCCACCGTGATATTTCGCAGCCTCTCGTGGAAGAAGTTCCTGGAGATACTGGCCACCACCGCCCGCATCAGCGGCGCCATCCTGTTGATCATCGGCTGCGCCAAGATCTTCGGCGACTATCTGAACATGGTGCGCGTCCCGCAGTTGCTCACCGAGGCGCTCACCGCTACCGGTCTGCCCGGCTGGGCGATCCTGGTGGCGGTAATGCTGATGCTGATCCTGCTCGGCATGATCGTCGATGCCGTGTCGCTGATCGTGGTGACCACCCCGGTACTGCTGCCGCTGGTCACTGCCCTGGGCTATGACCCGCTGTGGTTCGGCATCGTCATGGTGCTCAACCTGGAGATCGCCGTGATCACCCCACCGGTAGGGCTCAATCTGTATGCCCTGCGCGGGGTCTGTCCTGAACTCTCGGTGGAGGAGATCATCAGCAGCGCCCTGCCCTTCGTCGCCGTGCAGTTCCTCGTGCTGATGCTATTCGTGCTTTTTCCCGGCATCAGTCTGTGGTTGCCGGGACTGATGTAGTCCCGACGTGTCGAAGCAAGTGAAGTGAAATGTTCCCGGGGTCGTCTTTGCATGATCCGCACAACAACAAGCAGGAGATACACCATGACGCTGTCCCGTCGCCAAGTCCTCAAGTACGGCACCTTCGCCACCGCCGGTGCCACCCTGTTCGGCAGCCAGAGCCTGCTGGCGCCATATAGTCACGCCGCCACCACGCTCACCGGCGTCACCTATCTGCCTAACTCCTACAAGGCGCTGACCTACGGTTCCAACCGCTTCGTGGAGATGCTCAAGGAGAACGGGGGTGATGCCCTCTCGTTGGATTTCTACGACTCCGGCCAGCTGCTGAAGGTGGATGAACAGCTGCCGGCGCTGCGCTCACGCAGCATCGACTTCATGTTCCATACCTTCTCCTATGTGACCCGCTCGATCCCGATCCTTGGGGTGACCGGCCTGCCCGGGGTAGCCGGCGAGCTCTACCGCCACCCAGAGCGCCTGCGCCTGGGTAGCCCGTTGATGGAGCTGATCAACGAGGTACTGGCCAAGGAGAACCTCTACTTGTTGACATCCGGCGGCGGCATCCTCGAGCCGGAGTACCTGTGGAGCACCGCGGCGAGCCCGATCCGCCGCCTCGAGGAAGTCCGCGGCAAGAAGGTGCGCATCGTCGGCTTCGAAGCCACCCAGGCCTTCGAATCCTACAACGTGGGCGCGACCCGCATTCCCTCCTCGGAGACCTACATGGCGCTGCAGCGCGGCACCGTGGACGCGGGCGTCTTCAATATCTCCACGATCATCGGCCGCAGCCTCCAGGAGCAGCTGACGTATTGCTACAAGCTGCCGGTAACCGCCTTCTCGGTGGCGCCCTTTATGCTGCGCGACACCTGGGACAACCTCGACGACGACGTCCGAGCCGTGCTGCAGCAGGCCGCCGAGTGGTACGACGCCAACTTCGTCGAGCACTGCAACAATGACATCTACCCCAACGAGTACTGGCCCCAGGTCAAGGCGGCCGGGGTGGAGATCATCGAGCCCACCGAGGAGGAGATCGCGACCTTCAATGCCGGTGTCCAGGACGTCTGGGATCACTGGAAGGGCGAGGTCGGTGAAGAGGTCGGCCGTCGCGCCATCGCGCTGGCCCTGGGCGAGGCCTGAAGGAGAGCGCCATGACCATGACGGCCCTACGTGGCTGGGACGGCCTGCTGGCCGTCCTGCGCTGGACGTCGATGGCGGTGTTGATGTTCATGATGGTGTCGATCTGCTACGACGCCATCATGCGCTACGCCTTCGCGGCCCCGACCAGCTGGAGCCTGGAGATCAACTCCTTCCTGCTGGTCTACCTGGCAGTGATCGGCGCCGCGGAGGCCCAGCGCCACGATGCCCACATCCGCATCACCTTCTTCAAGGATAAGTTGTCACCACGCGTTAGGGCAGCGATCGACCTGGCCACCGGCCTGCTGGGTGTTGTCTTCTGCACCATCCTGGTGTGGCGCGGGGCCATCATGGCCCTGCAGGCGCTGGAGTACGGCGAACGGGTCTCCAGTTCGCTGGGCACCCCCATGGCCTACCCCTATGCGCTGCTGCCGATCGGCTTCGCCGCCCTGGGGCTGCAGTTCCTGATCGATGCCCTGGCCAGTGTGCCAAGGCTGGTGCGAGACCACCACGAGGAGGACGCCATCCATGGCTGACACCCTGAGCCAAAAGCTGATTCGTGAACACCTGATAGGCGGCGAGATGGTCCCCGGCCAGGAGATCGCCCTGCGCATGGACCAGGCACTGCTGCAGGACATCCTCGGCACCCTGGTGATGCTCGAGCTCGACGCCATGGGCCTGGAGCGGGTACAGACCGCGACAAGCGTGCAGTACATCGACCACACCCTGCTCCAGCAGGACAACATCAACGCCGACGCCCACCTCTTCCTGAAGAGCGCCTGCGAGCGCCTTGGCGTCTGGTACAGCGGCCCGGGCAACGGCATCAGCCATCCGGTGCATATGGAGCGCTTCGGCGTGCCGGGCCAGAGCCTGGTGGGCTGCGATAGCCATACCCCCGCGGCAGGCGCGCTGGGCATGCTGGCCGTCGGTGCCGGCGGCATCGAGGTCGCCATGGCCATGGCCGGCGAGCCGCTCTACCTGCCGATGCCCGAGATCATCGGCGTGCGCCTGGAAGGCGAGCTGCCCGACTGGGTGAGCGCCAAGGACGTGATCCTCGAGTTGCTGCGCCGCCACGGCGTGGCCGGCGCCAAGAACTGCATCCTCGAGTACCACGGCCCTGGACTGGCCTCGCTCGATGCCATGGACCGCCATGTGCTGGCCAACATGGGCACCGAGATGGGGGCGACCTCCAGCGTCTTCCCCAGCGACGAGGTGACCCGCGACTTCCTGCGCTCGCGCGGCCGCGAGGCCGATTGGGTGGCGCTGGCCGCCGAGCCGGGCTGTCGCTTTGATCGCGAGGAGGTGGTCGACCTGTCGCGGCTCGAGCCACTGATCGCCCTGCCCTCGAGCCCCGACAAGGTGGTGCCGGTGACCGAGGTGGTCGGCGAACCGCTCTACCAGGCCTACATCGGCTCCTCGGGCAACCCCGGCTACCGCGATATCGCCGTGGTGGCCGAGATCGTCAAGGGCCGCAACGTGGCCGGCAACGTGTCGCTGGATATCAACCCCTCGACCCGCCGGATCCTCACCGCGCTGATCGACGAGGGACACCTGGGAACGCTGATCGCCGCCGGGGCGCGCCTCCATCAGCCCGGCTGTAACGGTTGTATCGGCATGGGCCAGGCACCGGCCGCCGGACGCAACAGCCTGCGCACCGTGCCGCGCAACTTCCCCGGGCGCTCCGGGACTCGCGAGGACAGCGTCTTCCTGTGCAGCCCCGAGACGGCCGCCGCCTCGGCGCTGTACGGGGTGATCAGCGACCCGCGAGATCTCGATATGCCCTGCCCACGGCCCCGCGAGCCCGCCGAGATGCGCGTCAATGACGACTGGTTCGAGCCACCGCTCCCCGCCGACAAGGCGCGCCGGGTCGAACTGCTGGCCACCGACAACACCCCGCCGCTGCCGCTGATCGCGCCGCTGCCGGAGACCCTGGAGATCCCGGTGCTGCTCACCGTGGGCGACAACATCTCCACCGACGACATCATGCCCGCCGGGGCCCATGTACTGCCGTTGTGGAGCAATGTCCATGCTTCGGCGGAGCATGTCTTCGAGGCCATTGATCCCGACTATGTCAGCCGGGCCCGTGCGCAGGGCGACGCCGGCCACGCCATCGTCGGCGGCGCCAACTACGGCCAGGGCTCGAGTCGCGAGAATGCCGCCCTGGTGCCGCGCCTGTTGGGCTTGCAGCTGGTGATCGCCGAGAGCATCGCCCGCATCCACTGGCAGAACCTGCCCTGCTTCGGCGTGCTACCGCTGACCTTCGTCGACCCCAGCGATCGGGCACGCCTGCACCAGGGGCAGAGGTTGCGTATTGATGAGTGGCGAGACCAGCTCGCGGCGGGCTGCGAGGTCGTGGCCACCCTCGACGGTGGCGAGGCGCTGACCCTGACCCATGAACTCAGCCCCCGCCAGCGCGAGATCCTCTCCGCCGGGGGCGTCATCAACTGGCTGAGCCACAAGGAGGTTTGATGAACCTGCTCTCTCCCCCCGCGCAGGTGGACATCGTCGAGGTCGCCCCTCGCGACGGCTTCCAGTCGATCCGCGAGCCGCTACCCACCGAGGACAAGATCCGCTGCATTCAACTGCTGATCGATGCCGGCGTCACGCGCATGGAGATTGGCTCCTTCGTCAGCCCCCGGGCCATCCCGCAGATGGCCGATACCGGGGAACTGGTCGCCGCCTTCGCCGACCGCAGCGCGATGCGCTTCTCGGCGCTGGTGCCCAATCTCAGGGGCGCCGAGCTGGCACTGGCCAGCGGCATCCGCGAACTGGTCTTCGTGGTCTCGGTCTCCGAATCTCACAACCAGGGCAATGTGCGGCGCAGCGTGGCCCAGTCGCTCGAGGAACTCGCTCGCCTCGTCGCGCTGATCGAGCAGGAGGACAATGCCTGCCTGCGCCTCGACCTGGGCACCAGCTTCGACTGCCCCTACGAGGGCACCATCGCCTGGCATCAGGTCGATGATGTGCTCTCCCGGGCCCGTGACCTGTGCGGCGAGCTCCACCTGGAGGTCGCGCTGTGCGATACCACCGGGCGCGCCACGCCCTATCAGGTGGCCGAGCATTTCCGCCAGCTGGTCGCGCGCCACCAGGGGCCGCGGCTGAGCTGGGCCTTCCATGGCCACGACACCTACGGCATGGGGGTGGCCAATGCGCTATTCGCCATCCACCACGGCGCCACCACGGTGGACGCCGCCTGCGCCGGGCTGGGCGGCTGCCCCTTCGCCCCTGGCGCCACCGGCAACACCGCCACGGAGGACCTCGTCTATGCCTTCAACGGGGGGCAGGTCTACAGCGGCATCAACCTGCCACGGCTGCTGGCGGCGGCCGATGCCATCGCCGCCCTGCCCGGGGGACAGACCGCCAGCCACCTGCGGCAGGTGCCCAGGGACCGGGTGACCTGAGCCGCCGTGCCGGTCGTCCCGCTCGACCCCTGGTGCCGGCTCCGGCTAGCGAGTCACAACTTGCCAGCGGTGAAGCCACCATCAACCAGCAGGTGACGCTCGCCGTGGGCGTGGCGCCTGCGCAGCCCGTCACTCCGCCAGTGAGACCTCGACCAGATCCCGCAGGCGGATCACGCCCAGCAACCGCTGGTCGTCGTCGACCACGGGGATATCCTCGACCCGACGCTCCATGTGCCGGTGAAGCACCTGGTGAATACTGTCCTCGCGGTGGGCAGCGACGAAGCGCCGGTCCATGAACTCATGCACCGGTCCTCGGGCCACCCGGTCAAGCATCTGGCGTCGGCTCTGAGTGGGCCGGTGGGATGCAAGAAGCACCCCGGCCAGCCGTCGGAACCCGAGGTGCCCGATCACGCGCTGCTCGTCGTCAGTCACGTAGACGTCCCGGCATTCCGGGGAAGCCAGCATGGCCCGTGCGGCCTCTTCCAGCGAGGCATCGCGCGCGATGGTCACCCCGCGCACCGGATAGCGTTCCAGCCAATCGGAAATTCTCATTCGGCCTCTCCTCCTGCCTGCTCGACGCCCAGTTCACCCGCCCGACGCAAGCCGTAACGTACGGAGATCGCGCCGACGGCCTCGGTGAACAGTGTCGTCGTTGCAATCAGCGTGACGATCACCTCCCCGGCCTGTTCGAATCCGGGCTGGTGCAGCAAGAGTAGCGCCAGGCCGATAGCCACACCCCCCTGGGGAAACAGACCGAACCCCACGTTCGACCAGACCGAGCGAGGCGCGCCCGCCAACCTCGCCCCGCTACCGCCACCGATGAAAAGGCCGACGGCACGGGCGAAAAAGTAGACCAGCATCAACGGCCAGTACGCGGCAATCGCCTCAGGATTGAAATGCAGCCCGGCAAAGGTGAAGAACAGCACGAAAACCGTCTCTTCGAGATCCTCCACCGGCTGAAACAGCCGTTCGGCCTGCGGCCCGCAGAACCAGCGCACGGTGAAACCCATGACCATCGCCGCCAACAGAGCCGAGAACCCTGCCCGTTCAGCCATCCCGACCATGAGCAGAATCGCGCCGAGCAGCAACGGGAGCAACAGGCTCTGCTCGTGGCTCAGCCGGGACAGGCGTTCGACCAGATAACCGCCGGCGCCTCCCACCAGCAGCGCCACACCGATCTCCCAGATCACCGTTCCCAAGGCGCTTTCCAGCGTTCCACTACCGACCACGGCCATCACCAGGGCGAAAATGAAAATGCCTAGCGCGTCGTCAATCGCGACCATACCCAACAGGGTGGTGGTCAGAAGGCCACTGGCGCGATACTGATGAACGACGGCGACGATGGCTGCCGGTGCCGTCGCCGGCGCCACGGCCGCCAGCACCAGCGCGAACGACCACAGCGGAATGTCCGCCACCGTGATGCCGAGCAGCAGGACAGCTGCCAGAACAGCCAGAAAAGCACCGGACACCTCTCCCAGCGTAGCCCCGACGATACTACAGCCCAGGCGACGTAGCTGAGCGAAGCTGATCGCCCCGCCGATCACGTAGGCGATGACACCGAGCGCCGCTGAAACCAGCGGCTGGGTCCACTCGGTGTCGGTGATGCCCAGCCAGCCGCCGAGCAGGTTCGGGGCGAACAGCATGCCCAGCAGGATGTAACCGACCACCCGGGGGACCCTCAGGTAACGGCTGCCCAGCGTGCCAACCAGCAGGCCGGCCGTCAGCAGAATGCCAGTAAACAGAATTTCCACGTAGCTTCCCTGTGATTTGCGAGCTATCCATCCGGGCATTCGCGAAGGAAACCCCAGAAGGGAGCGTCCATCTTACGGGAGCACCAGCATCTCAGGCGAGTGCGCATCATCCTCATCCGACGCTGCGTTTCTCGCCCAGCGCCGGTGCGAGCCCGTGTAGCCAATCACCCCGCCGCGGGAATTACGCATCCTCCAGGCTTCGGGTACGTTCTCAGCGTATCTTGACCCGCATCAACTCGTCCCAGCGGGTGGTGTAGCGCGACGTGCGTCGCTCGCAGCGCAGTGCCCAGGCACTGCCCTGGCGTGGCAGGCCGAAGCGCACGGTATCGCGGCCCATCTCGCGGTTGAGCCGGTCGACCGTCGCCATCAGCCGCTGGCTGCGCCCGCGCGCCGCCTCGCTGCATGGCGCCAGCAACGAGAGCTGGCGGCGATCGGCCTCCACCAGGTCGAGCAGCATCACCCCACACTTCTGGTAGCGCACGCCCGCAAGGAAGATCGCCGCGAGCCCCCGGGCGGCGGCCGCAAGCAGCTCGCGGCTGTCGTCGCTGGGGGCCGGCAACGGCACCACCACGCTGTTACGGTACTGGCGCTCGCCGGCCAGGTGCGGGTTGCTGCGCACGAAGACCATCAGTGCCCGGGCCTGACTGCCCTGGTCGCGCAGCTTCTCGGCGGCCCGGGCGGCGTGCTGGCGCACGGCCTCCTGCAAGTCCGGGAAGGCGCCGGTCAGGCGCCCGAAGGAGCGCGAGACCATGATGCGCTGGCGCGGCTCATGGAGGTCATCGAGCCGGATCGCCGGACGGCCGCGCAACTCCCAGACGATGCGCTCCAGCACCACCGAGAAATGGCGACGGACCTGCTTGGGATCGGCCTGGCGCAGCTGCCAGGCGGTGTGAATCTCCATCAGCGCCAGCCGCTCGGCGCTGCGACGCGCCACGCCCCACAACTCGCTCACCGGCAGCCGTTCGAGCCGCGCGCGGGTGGCGGGCGCATCGGCCTCGAGCAGGCAGACGCCCTGGTAGGCCGCCTGCTTCTTGGCCAGGTGGTTGGCCACCTTGGCCAGCACCCGGGTCGGCGCCAGCCCCACGCAGACCGGGATGCCGGTGTCGCGGCGCACCGTCTCGCGCAGCCGCTGGGCATGCGCCTCCCGGCCATCGACCGCGAAGCCCGAGAAGCCCACGAAGCTCTCGTCGATGGAGTAGACCTCCACGTCCGGCGAGAACGCCTCGAGGATTAAGTTGACCCGGCGGCTCATGTCGCCATAGAGCGCATAGTTGCTGGAGAGCAGCACCGCCTGCCGGCGGATGGCCGGCGGCAGCAGGTGCATCGGTGCGCCCATCGCCACCCCCAGCGCCTTGAGCTCGTTGGAGCGCGCCACCACGCAGCCATCGTTGTTGGAGAGCACACCCACCGGCCGTCCCTCCAGGCGCGGATCGAAGACCCGCTCGCAGCTGACATAGAAGTTGTTGCAGTCGACCAGGGCGATCACGGTTCGCCCCCCGGCAGGGCATGAAGCACATGGGTGACCACGCCCCACACCTCGCATTCGCGGCCCGCCAGGGGGATCGGCGCGAAGCGCGGGTTGCTGGCCATCAGGAAGGTCTGCCCGCCGCGGCGCGCCAGGCGCTTCACGGTGGGCTCGCCATCCACGGCGATCACCACCACCCGCCCAGGTAGCGGCTCCAGGCTGCGGTCCACCACCAGCAGGTCGCCGTCGTGGATGCCGTCGCCGAGCATGGAATCGCCCTCGGCGCGCACGAAGTAGGTAGCGGCCGGGCGACGCACTACATGGGCGTGCAGGTCGATCTCCACGTCCAGGTGGTCATCGGCCGGGCTCGGGAAACCCGCCCGCACCCGGCAGCCCATCAACGGCTGGGTCATCTCGCCGGGGAATGGCACGGCACGGCCGATCACCCGGGCGGTGGTGGACAGCGGTGACAGCATGGGCCTCTCCCTTCAATACTGTATATATAAACAGTATTCGACACTTCCCCCTGCCTGGCAAGTCCTGCCGGCACGCCACAGCCGTGCTAGCGTAAGCGACAATCACCAAGAACCCTCGCAAAGCCCCCTCACCACGACGCCTGAACCCTCGTTTCAGGCATCGAACGCCAGCGCCTCCAGCGGCACCGGGCGGCTGAAGAGATATCCCTGAAAGGCGTGGCAGCCGTGCGCCATCAGCCAAGCCCGCTGGGCCTCGGTCTCCACCCCCTCGGCGATCACCTGCAGGTGCAGGCTCTTGGCGAGCGTAATGGTCGTGGCAACGATAGCCGCACTCGCCTTGTCCTCCAGCAGATCATGCACGAAGGACTGGTCGATCTTGAGCTGGTCCAGCGGCAAACGCTTGAGGTAGGAGAGCGAGGAGTAGCCGGTGCCGAAATCATCCAGCGCGAAGCTCACACCGTGCGCCTTGAGCAATAGCATGGTCTCGCGAGCCTCGTCGCGGTCGTGGACGAACAGGCTCTCGGTTACCTCGAGCTTGAGGCGCTCAGCCAGCGCCCCGGTGCGCGTCAGGATGGTCAGCAGCCGATCGGCAAACCCGGCTTCGCGGAACTGCTCGGGGCTCACGTTGACCGAGATCGTCAGCTCGGCGGTGATCGGGTCGTTGGCCCAGGCCACCAGCTGTCGACAGGCTGTTTCCAGCACCCAGGCACCGATGGGCACGATCAGCCGGTTCTCCTCGGCCAACGGGATGAACTCGCCAGGGGAAACCAGGCCCCGCGCCGGGTGCTGCCAGCGCAGTAGCGCCTCGACGCCGGTCATCCTGCCGTCATCGCCCACCTGGGGCTGGTAGTGGAGCAGGAGCTCATCGCGAGGCAATGCCTGGCGCAGGTCCGCCTCGAGCTGGGCTCGCCAATGTAGCTGGGTCTGCATGGCCGGGTCGAAGAAGCGCAGGGTGTCACCCCCTGCCCGCTTGGCCTGGAAGAGGGCCATATCGGCCTGCTGGAGAATCTCATCGAAGGGCGTGGCGTGATCGCGGTAGAGCGTGATGCCGATGCTGCCGGTCATCGTCACCGAGCTCCCCGCCAGGCCGTCGATCGGCGCCTGGAGCACCCCGAGCAGCTTGCGGGCGATATGCTCGGCAACGACTGCCACCTGCGGTGCATCACGCCCCAGCTCGTGCAGCAGCACGGCGAATTCATCACCGCCCAGCCGTGCCAGGGTATCGGTGGCGCGCAGTACCCCATCCAGCCGACTCGCGATCTCCAGCAGCAGCTTGTCGCCTGCATGGTGCCCCAGGGTATCGTTGACCTGTTTGAAGTTGTCCAGGTCGAGAGCTAGCAGCGCGCCGAACTGGACGCTGCGATCGCTGTCCTTGAGCGCGCCCTCCAGACGGTCCAGCATCAGCCGGCGATTGGGCAACCCGGTCAGGGGATCGTAGAAGGCGAGCTGGTGGATCTCCGCTTCGGCAGCCTTGCGCTGAGTGATATCACTGAAGGTGGCCACATAGTGGGTCAGCTCGCCCGCCTCGTTATGCACCGCGCTGATGGTCTGCCACTCGGGAAATACTTCGCCGTTCTTGCGGCGGTTCCATATCTCACCCTGCCAGCTGCCCTTTTCCCGCACGCTCTCCCAGAGGTGGCGATAGAAGGTCTCGTCGTGGTGTCCAGAACTGAGCAGGCGGGGATTGCGTCCCAGCACCTCGGCCTCGGTATAGCCGGTGATGCGAGTGAAGGTTCCGTTGACCTTGAGGATCCTGGCCTGGGCATCGGTGATCAGCATGCCAACATGGGTCTCAAAGACGGTGGCAGCGATCCGCAACTCGTCCTCCAGCCGCAAGCGACCAAGGTAATGACGCAGCAGCCATCCGCCCAGCACCGCTATCACCAGGAAGACGCCACCGAGCAGCCAGAACCGCTGCCACCAGCCGGCGAGCAGCACCTCGAGCTTTTCGCCGACCACCACCAGCAGCGGCAGTCCTTCGACCCGCTGCATGGCGTAGAGGCGCTCGCTGCCGTCCAGCGGCGAGGCGGTGCGCAGGGTCGTCGACGCCTCGCCGCTGTCGAGGAAGGCGCGGGTCAGCGGCTCGCTGACCGGGGTGCCCAGCACGCCCATGGCGCCCCTCTCGTCGAAGGCCGGCCGCCGGGTAATCAGCCGCATCTGGGTATCGAGAAGGGCGATGCTCTCGCCACGGGTCATGTCCAGTCGCTCGAGGACCTCGCCGAAAACGTCGGGATTGAGCCTGAGCACGGCCAGGCCCCGGAACTCGCCCTCCGGCCCGACCAGACGCCGAGCATGCACCAAATGGAACGCCTGGCTAACGGCCGACCAGTAGAGCGGGGACACCCACTCCTGGCGCTCGGCATCCTGCTCGAAGGCCTGGAAATGGGGCAGGTCGGTGATATCGAAACCCTGTGGAAATGCCGGGTTGTCAGAGGCTCGCAGCCTCCCGCCGGCACTGACGATACTGATGTCATCAATCAAGGCATAGCGATGGCTATACTGGCGATGACTATGTTGATAAAGAAGCGCCTCGAGGGCCGCATCATTTTCGCGGCGTGCCAGCAATGCCTGGCCGAGAGGCGACTGAAACACCTGCACCAGGCTGGAGAGCGTGTGCTCGCTGACCTCGAAGGTACCGGTTACCCATTCGGTCACCAGGTCGGCCCGCGCGCTGGCGCGCTCCCGACCCATCTCAAGCTCATAACAGTACTGATCCAGCAGGATGCCGGCGAACAGCAGCACTATCGCCAGCAGGGCGAGCAGGTAGAGGGCGATGGCACGACGCCACATGCGCCGATATCGGTTCTCGGATGACCCCTCGTCGGCGGGGGCGACGCATCCTTCATGTCACAGATAATCCTTGCGTTAAATCAAGAGGACCAGTATATCGGCTCGCCGACAGGAATGCGCCCGCCGTATTGGCGACACGCTTCCCCATACGTGTCCATTGAAGCAAACGTCGGCGCGGGCCACCATGAGAGCATTTACCAACCACCGCATGATGCCAGGAAGGCCTGCCCATGGACGACGTCGCCAGTCAGTTCCTCACTGCCAATGAATCCGCCATCCGCCTGGGCGTGGCCTTGCTGCTGGGGGCGCTGATCGGCATCGAGCGCGGCTGGGTCGCCCGTGAGCAGCAGGCCGGCGAGCGCATCGCCGGGGTCCGCACCCATTCGCTGGTCGGGCTGCTCGGCGGCATCGCCGCGCTGCTCTCGGAGGCCGTCAGCGACTGGGCCTTCCCGCTGGTGTTCGTGACGGTGGCCGGCATCAGCCTCGTCGCCTGGCGGGCCAAGTTTGCCGATCAGCATGACTACAGCATCACCGGCCTGGTGGGCCTGCTGCTGACCTTCTGCTTCGGCGCGGTGGCGGTGGCGATCGACCTGACCCTGGCCGCCGCCGGGGCAGTGGTCACTGCAGTGATCCTCGACAACAAACGCGAGATCCACGGCCTGCTGAACAAGCTGCAGGCCCACGAGCTCGATGCCGGCCTCAAGCTGCTGCTGATCACCGTGGTGATGCTGCCACTGCTCCCCGACCGCGGCATGGGCCCCGGCGAGGTGCTCAACCCCTACGAGATCTGGTGGATGGTGGTGCTGATCGCCTCGATCAGTTTCGTCGGCTACTTCGCCGTGCGCCTGGGCGGCGCCGAGAAGGGCATCCTCTTCACCGGGCTATTCGCCGGGCTCTCCTCTTCTACGGCGCTGACCCTGCATTTCGCGCGAATGTCGCGTCACAGCCGAGAGGTCGAAGCGATGCTGGCCGCTGGCATCCTGCTCGCCTGCGGCACCATGTTCCCGCGCATCCTGCTTTATGCCGCGGTGATCAACCCGAGCCTGCTGCCGGCGCTGCTGCTGCCGGTCACGGTGATGGGAATGCTGCTCTATCTGCCGGCGCTGTACCTCTGGCGCCATCACCGCCAGGCCCTGAGAGTCGACAGCCCGACCCCGATCCAGAACCCTCTGGAACTGCGCACGGCGCTGCTGTTCGGTGGCCTGCTGGCGGTGATCATGCTGCTCGGCGAATGGCTGCGCGGCGCCCTGGGCGAGGCCGGCATCTACCTGCTGGCGGCCTCCTCGGGGGTGGCCGACGTCGACGCCATCACGCTGTCACTGTCCCGCATGTCGCTGGAGCGCATCTCCCCCTCCACCGCGGTGCTGGGCATCGTCATCGCCGCCGCGGTCAACAACGTCTTCAAGTCGGGGCTGGCCATCGCCCTGGGTAGTCGCTCGCTCGGCACGCACGTCGCCTTGCCGATGGTTGCCTCGATGGTGGCGGGTCTGGCGCTGGCCTGGTGGATGTAAGTCAACATTCAGCCCCGACACAGGCGGGCAGCAACAGGGAGCAAAGGCTGAGGGATCCCCACGAAATAGATAAGAAAATCAGGATGATATGATTGAAAAGACCTGCATGGGTCGGCATGTTGTTAATTGCGAAACAAACAAT
>NZ_SNWH01000005.1 GCF_004361885.1 Halomonas ventosae | reverse complement strand
CTATCTCCCTCACTCTATCCCCCTGCCCTGTAAAGAAAAAAGCGCGCCCTACGAGAGAGCCCCGCCCCACGGCGCCAGTCAGGGCAGCCGTGAGGCGGGGCGGTGGTGAGCGCAGCGGTGGTGCGGGGTAGTGGGTGAGCTTACAGCCACTCCCGTTCGGCGAACGACACGTAGCCGTCGTGGCCGACAACGACATCATCCAGGGTGCGGATCTCCATCAGGCCCAGGGCGTCCTGGAGCCGCTGGGTGATGCGCCGGTCGGCGTCGCTGGGCTCGGGGTCGCCCGAAGGATGGTTGTGGACCAGGATCACAGCGGCGGCGTGGTGATCCAGGGCGTGCTTGACCACTTCCCGTGGATAGACGCTGGCTGCGTCAATAGTGCCCCGGAACAGCTCATCGAAGGCGATCAGTCGGTGTTGCGTGTCCAGCAGCAGGGTACCGAAGACTTCAAAGGAGTAGTCGAGCAGCAGCGTCTGCAGGCAGCGGTGGACTTCATCGGGGCGTCCGAGCTTGTTGCCCTTGCTGAGTCGCTTGCGGGCGATCAGCTTGGCCAGGTGCAGCAGCTGGGCCTCGGTGACGTCGCCATTGACGCGATAGGTACCGGGCTCTTCCCCGGCCATCAGCTGGGGAGGCGCCGCTTCCGGCAGCGGCATTGTTGCTGGGGTCATGGTGGATCTCCTTATCGTCGGTCAGGCGGCGATAGTCGCGCCCTTGAGGTCGGCGAAGCGCTCGGCGAGCGTCCACAGCGCGCGGTTCAAGCGCACGTCCTCGGTGACGCTGTGGATGGGGCGCGTGCGGGTACGACGGCCAGTGGCGGAGCGTCCACGCAGCCCACCCTTGAAGAGGTTTTCCTGAGTGCGGTTGAACACGCTCCACAGCGAGCCGTTGGCGTCCTCGGTTCTTCTCGCTTCGAGCAGGGCTCCCGGCTGTACGGGGCTGGTTTGCTGCCAATCATCGCCATAGCGCAGCGACAGCGCGGTCTCGGCGAACAGCTGGGCCTCGTCCTGGCTGACCAGGGTGGATCGAAAGGCCTCGACGCCTTCGGCAATCCGAGGCACCTGATGGCTTAACTGAATCGAGCCTTCCAATATTTCATCGACGATCTGCTTGCCGTGACGCACCCGGATACCGCCCACGTCCCCCACTGGCGTCACCATGCCGTTGAGGCAGATCAACCGAAACAGCCCCAAATCCAGCTGAAAGGCCGCGCTACGGTCATGGCTGTTGGTGAGGACCAATTCAGTGACGCTATCCCCTACCGAGATTTGCCGGTCGGGGTCCTGACGAAAGCGGATCAGGTGCCGGGCCACGCTCTGGCGCTCCATCTGGCGCACGTTGGTCTGCTGGGCGCGTACCGGGTACCAGCCCTCGGCCTGCAGGGCATCGACCACGTTGATGGTGGGCACGAAGCCGTAGCGCTCGGACACGGCTTGATCGGGTTGCTGAGCAAAGATGGCCTGGGCGACACGGTGCAGTTGGTCGTGAGTGAGAATGCGCATGGTGAGTCTCCTTATCGGTCAGCCACGGCATAACGGCCCGCGCCTTCAAGGGCAGCGGGCGTCGTCGGTGCGGTGGCGTGGGGTGATTCGAAACGGGGGTGAATCGAAAGCGTGGGTAAGTCGGGAATGGTTGAGAGCAAGATCCCGCGTTGCACGGTGAAACGGCTATCGTCAGAAGTCAGACCCGTTTGGCCTGGCGGGGTTGGGATTG
Organism: Halomonas ventosae; assembly: GCF_004361885.1. Classification (GTDB taxonomy): domain Bacteria; phylum Pseudomonadota; class Gammaproteobacteria; order Pseudomonadales; family Halomonadaceae; genus Halomonas; species Halomonas ventosae_C. The sequence continues at coordinate 201,227 of NZ_SNWH01000005.1, read as the reverse complement.
CTGGCTATTGCCCGTCGCCGGTGCGGGTGATGCCGCTTTTAGGTGAGAGTCTTCCTGATCTGCCGATTCGACCTTGCCCTGCTGCTGGCTCTTGCCCTGCTGCTGGCTTTTGGCCTGCAGCTTGTCGGCCAGGGTCAACGGGGCGTTGGCGTCCTGTCCGCCCGGTGGGTGTTCAGGGGCGTCGGGGTAGAATTCTTCCACGACCTCGGCGGATTCCTCGGCGCTATCCTCGAACGCGCCATTGGCGAAGCCGGCCTTGGCGGCCCGATCCAGGGCTTTCTGGTCGAAGCCGCTCTGCTGACGCTCGCCATCCAGGCGTTGCGCCTCTGAAAGCGTTTCTTCCAGCGTCCAGCCCTCGCGCAGGGTGATGTCGACGTAGAAGATCGCCGTGCCCCGACTCTGGCGGGTGGACTTGCCACGCAGCCGGAGTTCTAACGGTAAACAGGCCAGCCGGTTGCCGGAGATCGCCTTGAAGTAGGCGAGTCGCGCGGCGAGCGTGCGAATCGAGTTGAACCCGGTGGTGCGGAAGATGAAGCTGCCCAGCGGGTCGTCGTCGCCGATCAGCACGTTGAGCCGTCCGTAGGGCTTGCAGGCCCCGCCCTGGGCCAGCGGGCAGGCGTCAGGGGCCGGACACGGCAGCGTCTCCATGCCTTCGCGGGTGCGGCGCTTGCACTGCTCGCCGTCGCCCACGCACAGCGGGCGTGCCGTCTGACGATCGAACAGCGCGTACTCGGCGCGCAGGTTGAGGTCGGGGTCGTTGAACAGCAACCGGATGGGAATGCGCCGCAGCTTGCCCTCCTGCTCGCTGCGCAGTGCCTCGTCCAGGGGGTGGCGCAGCCAGCCCTCGCGGGTCTGCAGTTGCGAGGTAATGGTGAACTGATCGTCCTTCTGCGGCAGACGCTTGCCATGATTCTCCACCACCTTGCCGATGGTGATCCGCCCGAGAATCGGCGGGGTAATGGCGAGTCCCTTGAGCATGGGAACCTCCTGTCTCTTCAAGTGGTCACCCCCAACGCAAAACGCCCCAGAACGGCCGGAGAGCCGCGCTGAGGCGTTCGGTGGATGAGGGATTGTCAGGTTTCGAGTGGGATGGGAGAACCGCTCAGCGACGTACCACGAAACGCCGTGAGCCGGGATGGGTCTTCAGGTAGTCGGCACACAGGCCGGGGTGGTCTTTCTGCAGGGCCCTGGTGTCGAGTCGCTTCACCGGGGCGGTCTGCTTCCAGCTCAGGCTGCCCGAGGGAAACGTCGCCAGCGTCGCGGTGCCCATGGCCTGCTGCAGGCGGTGCTTGAGACGCAGCTCCTCCTTCTTCGCGTCCTCCAGGGTCTGGCGCACCCGTTGCAGGTCGACAAACGCCTGGCTGAGCCCCACGTCATGGCTGAAGTCGACGGTCTCGCCGTCATCCTGGGGGAACAGGCTTCGCAGGGCCTGATCCGCCGACTCGCTGCCATCCGCCGGGGGTGGCGTATCGCGCTCGACGCAGTCCCAGAACTGGCGCTCCAGGGCGATCAGCTGCGCGATCATCGCCTCGTCACGCTTGATGCGGTGGATCTGCAGCTCGTGGCCCCCGAGCAGGACCGCGACATCGGCGGCCTGCTGACCGGTGACCGCCAACTGGTGCATCACCTGCAGCTGCACGTACTCGGGCACCCCACTCTTCCACAGCCGGGCGCCGTGAAGTCCGGCCGTCTTGCACTCGAGGATCTGCACGGCGTCGTTGCCGACGATCTCGCGATCCAGGTTGGCGAGCATCCAGGGGTGCTCGACGTGCTGAAGAATGGCGTTGACCCGCTGCACCCGATGGCCGGTGTGCCGGGCGTAGTGCTCAGCGACCAGCGGTTCGAGCACCTGGCCCCAATGCAGCGGGCTGGTCAGTTGCGCCTCGGGGGCCGGGTCGGTGGTTTCCGGCTGGCGACCGGTCTTCTCCAGCCACAGTTCGAGCGGGGACTTGTAGGGGTTGAGGCCCACGGCTGCGGCGGCATCACTACTGCCGATCCCGCTCTGGCGAATCGACAGCCAGGCCTTGCGATCCAGGGCGCGGGTATCGACCAGGCGCCGGGCCTGATCACGATAGCGGCGCTGGGGGCCGTCAGGGCGACGCGGTCGCGGGGCTCGCCCCATCGGCGTCGAGGTTGGCGACGGCACCCCGCTCTGCTCGAGGGCCGCGAGGACCGAAGCGGTGACACTGCCCGGCTGGGCCCGGGCGGATAACGAGGCCCTGGGCGACTCGGTGGCCTCGGAGGTGGATGCGGCGGTACCGGCTCGAGCTCCCGAATCGGTACTCTCCGGCAGCCGGGCGGAACGGGCCGCTTCATCCGCGACAACCGGGGACAGCGTAGTGGGACGTGACGTGGGCTGGGTCATGATCTCTCTCCTGAGACACAAACACGGCATAACGGCCCGCTCCCCGAAGGCAGCGGGCTGGGCCGTTAGTCGGATGCAATGAACGACAGCAGAAAGCCGGTGGCTCATCACTGAGGGGTGTTAATCGACGTGAGGACGGAAGGTGTGCGCGCAGGCCAGGCACTGGTGGCTATCGAGCAGGCGGGCATCGAGTTGCTGGCCTAGACGGGCACCGGCGAGACCGCCCGCCGTGCCGCCCACCAGGCCACCAAAGATCGCCCCGGCCAGGCTACCCACGGTCAGGCCGACCGGCCCGGCCCAGGCACCCACCAGGGCTCCCGTCTCGGCGCCGCTGAGCGCCCCGGCAGCCCCGCTGGCCGCCCCTGCCGTACCCCCGATCCCTCCGCCAACCTTGCGACCGCGGTGTCGCACACGCACCCGCGGCGAGCCACAGCTCGGACATGTGAGCGTCATGAAAACCTCCTGAGGTGGGAATGACGTGTCATCGAAGCCATCGCTTCCCGGCTTCAAGGAGGTAGTACGTGGCTGAAGATTTTTTGAATCGTTGTCGGATGCCGTCAGTGCCGTTACGTGGCTGACGGAAAATCCCGGGGTTATGCCCGTGCGGAAAGCGACTCCGGCGATGACGTATTATTTGACAGACCGTTGGCATCCCATGAGCGTCATGCTTGTAACGCGCGTTCAATGGAAAGTTTTTAGAACACGGAACCGACAACGATCCCCGGTACGTCCGGGGCGTTGGCGTCATTATCCCCAGTCCTTCCGGGGCACACGAATAAGCTGCCATGACGGGGCAGTAATATATCTAAATCTACTTACCTCTAATCCCTGAACAGATAACCTGATAACTTAATCAGTCCCCTTAACCACTCAATCCCTGAAAGCGGATTGATCCAGCCATTACAGGCTGTCATGGGCCATACCCCATGATGCATTCTCAAGATATCGCCCTCTCTTCTGAGGGCGTTAAGCAAATTCTCCCTGATCCATAATCGCGTCAATGCCAAAGGCTTGACGCTTCCTCCTGCGCGTCACAAGGAAATCATCCATGTTTCAATCACAGCCAAAGCGCCATCCCCTGCACACCAAACTGAACTGTTATTACGACACTTACTATCGGGGCTTCGAAGTCAACCAGCATGCCGAGGCGCCCTTGGTCGAGAATTATCTGGAACGAAGCCTGTTGACACAAACCCGCGCGCTTGCGCATTACAACCGGGTGCTGGCCTTTCGTATTGACCTGCGCTTTCCAGACTGGATGCCCGCCTTCGCGCTCACCAATGACAATGCCGTCCTCAGCGCCTTCTTCCGCCATTTGAATGCAGAGCTGGTCAAGGCCGGTACGAAATACACCACGGTATTGCGCTATGTGTGGTGCCGGGAGCAGCACAATAGCGACAAGCCGCATTACCACCTCATGATGTACGTGAACTACGACGCCTACTATCAACTGGGCAGATTGAAGCCCTCGGAAGGCGGCGGATACGAAGGGCGAGGCCTGTATCACCAAATCGCACGCGCCTGGGCCAGGGCGCTGGGTTATCTGTCCTGCGACGTCGAAGGTCTGGTTCAGGTCGGCAAGAATCCCATCACGGGCTATCCCTACACGGCTTGCCTGCATCGCGACGACTTCATGGGCCAGGAGGAAGCGGTCTTCAATCTCAGCTACCTCTGCAAGGCGCACACCAAGCCCTTCCAGCAAGGCGTGCATGTGTTCGGCACGAGCCGCTGTTAACCCATGACAGGGCACTGCCGTACCCTGCCTTTTTCCATTACCAGGAGACCCCCCATGGACAGTCCTGCCGATCGCTGGCTACGCAATTACGAAGCGAACAACCCCCAAACCGTAGCCGCTTACCGCCAGCCTCCGCGTAACCCACCCCCTCCGGAAGCGCCGCTCTTCTCCAGCAGGCTGGCCACAGACCCCACGACACATGCCCCCATCCCGGCCTCGGCAACGCCGGGCGAGACGCACGGCTCCCAGGACATTCACGCCCTGCTCCAGGCCGCCATCCGCCTGCGACGGTCACGGGGCGATACCCAGGCCGCCTTCGCCTATCGGCTGGGGGTCAACGTGCGCACCTGGCAGGAATGGGAGCAGGGTCGACGCCGTCCGTCGGGCCCCGCGCGGACCCTGCTGGAACGGGGTCTCAAGGAGCTGGGTCCTGGTCGCCCAGGGTAGCCCGCCGAGAATGCATGTCCGGCCAACAGTGGCGATTAGGGTGTCGCTGCTTGCCTGGGCCGGTTCACGCCTTGCCCAGTATTGACCTTGCATCCCAAAAAATAGAAATACAAAAGGCTATAAACCCTGCTATAACCGCTATATTCTAGCAGGTATAGCAGGATAAAAACTGAATAGGAAAAAGATAATGGAGAGTAGTGACAGCAGGGCAGACGAGGCTGTTCAGGTTCCCTTCGCCAACACCCGGCCCGATCACTGGCCCGAGTATCGTGAACACAGCCTATTCTGGTCAGCGGTGCTAGAAGCAGAGTCGGCCCTTCAAGTGCCCAGGGAAATGGCCATGATGTCGGCCTTGGGTGCCATGTCTGTCGCCTGCCAAGGCTGGATCGATGTGCAGTACCCGACAGGGCATTGCGTTCAGACCCCGCTGATGCTCCTGACGCTGGCAGAGTCCGGAGAGCGCAAAACAACGGTGCAAAATCGTTTTTTCGCGGCTATCACCACCCTCAACCGGAAGGCGGCCGAGGTCGCGGATGAGCGCCTCGACCATTACATGGATGAGCAGGCCCTCTGGAAGCAAGAGGTACGCGCCTGGGAAGGGACCTACCGAAAAGCCATCAAGAACGGTGATGACGCTACAAGCCAGAAAGCCAAGGAGACGTTACAGAAGCTGAGAAAGAAACAGCCCGCTTTCCCTCAGCGCCCACGATTACTCTACGATGACACGACGCCTCAAGCACTTGTGCAGTTATTGAATGATTATTCTCCCCATGGCTGCCTGTTGACTAGCGAAGCCAACAGCGTTTTTAGCGGACGCGCACTCCAAGAACTCGATAAGCTGAACACGCTATGGGATGGCGGGGACGTGATCGTGGATCGCATGACACGCCCAGGCTTTATCCTTTCCGGTGCACGTCTCACCATGGCATTAATGACACAACCGAGCGTGATTCACCGCTTCCTCTCCAAGCGCGGCGAGGAAGCTCGAGGAATGGGATTTCTCGCTCGTTTTCTGGTCGTCAAGCCAGAAGAGAAGGCAGGGACTCGCCAAACACGCCCACTCGGCCCCCTTCCTCATCTTGATGCATTCAATCGCCGGGTCGAAGCGCTTCTAACCGATTCCACGACAGACACCCCGCATCTGGACGACAGGGCCAAAAATAAAAAGGTCTTGAAATTCTCGGAGACGGCCAGCAGCCAGTGGAAAAAATACCATCAAGGCATTGAAGATGCCATGCAGGCAAACCAGCCCTACCACTATTATAAAGACCACGCATCCAAACTGATGGAAAACATCACCCGCATGGCGGCTATCCTGCACCACTTCGAGGAGGGTGATGACGAAATTTCTCATGACACCTTGAAGTTCTGCTACGAGCTTGTTCTGAAATGTTCGCAACATTTCCAACGTTATCTCGCCGGAGAGCCGCAAGTCGTCTCCGATGCCAACGAGCTGGCAAAGACGCTGCTCGAATGGGCTGATAATGACGACCAACCACCCTATGCATCCTCTCCCGAACTCCCTTCGCATCTCGCTCGTGGCAGGCAGTGGACATTTACCATGACGAACTTAAAGCAACGGGGTCCCTACCGTTTGCGTGGCAGAGAAAATGATCAACGCCTACGTGAAGCCGTGAAGCTGCTCCAAAAAATGGGGCATGTCAAAATGGATAGACACAAGCAATACACGATGCGTGAAAATATTTTCGGCGGCCCCCGCGTGCCCGCCTTACGCAACGGCGTAGAGTACCGTGTCGAAGCCTTACCGTTCTTTGATGAGCAAGAGTATTACCAAGAGCCACACGCGAGGGGGGTAGTCAATGCTAGTGGCTATTATTTGATCAAGCCCGAGTAAGCGGAGCCGCTCCTCGCATTCTTGATGTGGATACTGCTCTCCCCCAACCCGGAATACCGCAAGCGGCTTCAGCGACCCAGTTCCGTCCCGGGATCGTCACCGCTAACAAACGCCTTCAGCTCCTGCTGCAAGGCGCTGGCAACCAGTGTCCAGCCTTGGTTTGCTGCCGCCACCCGCAGTGTCGGGGGACAGGGGTCAGCCTTGTCCCTCTCCCACGTCACCACGGAGTGGATAAAGCGGCGCAGCCAGGGAAAATCGGCCTCCATCGGCACCAAGGGACGGCCCTGCAGCAACGCCTCCCGTGACCGGTACGCCTCCCCCTGGAGCTGATCGAACGGCTTCCAGTTGGCACAGACGAAGTGATTGTTGAGCGCAGCCTCCCGGAAAGCCGTGACTTCCGGCTGCGAGGGCCACTGCATGGCCACGACCCGCCAGTCAGGCTGCGCACTGACGTCCAGGAAGTATTGCGGATGCTGGATCGTTGCGCTGGCCAGACGATCGTAGGCCGCCTGCAAGGCCGTGCAATGGCGGATCATGTCCCGCACCTGCGCGGGGCGGACGTGCGTCTGGTAACTGACGGGGGCGTTGGAAATCTTCATGGCTGACAGGATGCCCTACTTCCCACCCTGCTGCACCGAGGCCACCAGATCGAAGTAGGCCCGCTCGGCATCGCCCTCTTCGACGTTGGCATCGATGAAGTCGTCCAGGGCATCACAGATCGCGATGGCTTCCGGCGAATCACCTAGCCGTTCGACCCAGTCGGCGTACACGGCCCGCAGCGCGTCGTAGTCCGCTTGGCCCATCGACTCGAACAGCAAGTGCTCGTAACCCGCCAGCGTGGCCAGCAGCGCCTCGCGGGTCTCGGGAGGGATCGGGGCCATATCAGGGCCCTGGGCATCGGGGAAGTCGGTCATTGGGCCATGATAGCAGCCTGCAGCGGCCCGTGGGCCGCGTTTATGCTGTCAGGGCAGGAGCAGCATAAAGCGCCGCACGGGGCGGCATGGGGGCCAATCGTCACGGCAATCGCGGCTCAAGCGGCGAGAAGTCCGGCGCAGCTTGTATGGCCTTCCCCGTTCCTCGCCAGAGACCCGGCGCCGCTAAAAGCCGATCAGCCGATACAGGTTCTTGGGCTGCAGGACCGCGTCCAGCGCCTCACCGATATCCGGGTTCAGCTTCACCACGGCGCACTTCAGCTCCCCCACCGAGGTGGCCCACAGTCGCTTGTAGGGGTGGCTGCCGGCCCCCAGGCACAGCACGCCGCGCTCGGCATAGGTGCGCTCGACCAGGTGGGCCAGCAGGATCTTGGCCGGGGAGTAACGGGCATAGTCGGGATCGAAGCCGGTGAGGAAGAAATTCCGACGCCCCTTGTGACAGAAGCTCAGTCCCAAAGCGATAGGATGGTCATCGAACAGTACACTGGCCAGCTCGGCCTGGCCGCCGGACGCAAGACTCGAGACCAGATGGCGAATATATTCCGGCCACTGCGGGATGCTGGCGTGAACCAGCTTGTCGCCGAAACGCTCCCGGCTCATGCGACACAACGTGTCGATCCGTAAGGCGTTTGCCGGATCGCCGGCATTGCTGAACGTCACGCGCAAGTCGCCCTGCCGACTCAGGCGCCGTTCGTTGTAGCGCGCATCGGCCAGCGCCTTCGACGAGCGCGTGCGGGCATAGTCATCGAAGGACTGCAGTCGGGTGTCGACGGTGTGCGCATTGCCATGATAGCGCCAAGCCAGCAGCGAGGCGGTGCGCCCCAAGTCTTCCAGCAAGGCGAGATACAACGGCGACTGCTCGTGCAGCGGGCCGAGAAACACCAGGTCGACGCCGAGGCGATTGCGCAATACCGCGTTGAACAGGACTCCCAACACCTCGCGTCGTCGTTCACCCTGGACCGGAAACTCCACATAGGGCAGAAACGGCACACCGACCGGCTTGCAGGCCCGGTAGCGCTGCTCTCCCTTCGTCAGGGTAAAAACCTGCAACGGGAACACGCCACACAGCTCGCCACTGTCGCGGTCGCGGATGGCGACCACGAACCACTGCGCAGGCTGGAAGAAGGACAGATACGCCCGGGTGTAATCGGCGGTAGCGAACCAGTCGAGCGACGTGGCCAGGCGAGCCGAGAGCGCCCGCCACTCGGGTGCCAGCGCGGCCAGGGCGTCGCTGTCCTGGAGCAGTTCAAATGTGAGTGGCGTCCGAGTCACGTCTTGGTCCCAATGCTCAACGGCTGATGGCCTATCAGAAGGATGCTTCGAGGCGTTTCTGCCGAGTCGAATAGCCGTGTGGGTTACGGGCCTGCCACTGCCAGGCATCTCGAACCATATCGGTCAGCGTCCGCGTAGCTTGCCATCCCAATTCACGCTGGGCCTTGCCCGGGTCAGCGTAGTATTCGGCAATATCCCCGGGGCGACGGGCGACGAAACGGTGCGGAATCGAGCGCCCGAGGACAGCTTCATACTCACGCAACACCTCCAGCACGCTGGCGCCCCGTCCAGTCCCCAGATTCCAGACACGCCATCCCGGACGGCCCGTCATGTGCTCCATGGCACGCAGGTGCCCTTCCGCCAGGTCCATGACATGCAGGTAGTCACGCACACCGGTGCCATCGCGAGTCGGGTAATCGTTCCCGTAGATTGCCAGAGATGAACGCCGCCCGACGGCGACCTGCGACAGGATCGGCATGAGGTTGTTGGGGGTGCCCAGGGGATCTTCCCCAATGCAACCCGAAGGATGAGCCCCGACCGGGTTGAAGTAGCGCAGCACGGCAATCTGCCAACGCGGATCCGCTGCCGCCACGTCGGCCAGTACGTCCTCGACCATCAACTTGGAACGTGCATAAGGGCTGGTCACGCCCCCCGTCGGCGCGCACTCGCCAACAGGGCTGGCCACGGCCTCGCCATAGACGGTCGCGGTAGAGCTGAACACCAGCGAGCGAACCCCGGCGCGGGCCATTTCCTCCAGCAGCGCCACGCTCCCACCCACATTGTTGTCGATGTAAGTCAATGGGGTGGTAACACTCTCCCCCACCGCCTTGAGCCCGGCCAGATGAATCACATGATCGACTGTATGCTTTCCAAACAGATCACGTAGCATCCGGCGATCACGCACATCGGCCCGCCAGGCGGTGACGGGCTGACCGGTAATCGCCGTGACACGATCGAGAGCCACTTCGGCAGCATTGCTGAAATTATCCAGAACCAGCACATGGTGCCCAGCCTGCTGCAAGACGACCAGGAGATGAGTGCCAATATACCCGGCACCGCCTGTGACCAATACCGTAGCCATGAACCCTCCGATGTTCGCTAGCGCGAAGCGCTCAAGACGGCGTTCGCTTGACGACGAACAGCAGCGAGGACTTGGCCTTGATGACCCCCGGTTCGAAGCCATGCGGAAGCAACTGTGCCACCAGCTTCCAGATCGGCAGCATGGGCGGAAGAATGTCCTCGATGACGATCCAGCCGCCCGGCTTGATACGGTCGAGACCAAACAACAGGGTGTTCAGATTCGCCCCGGGCGCATGCAGCCCATCATCGATCAGGAGATCCAGGTCAGTGGGCAACCAGTCTCCCAGTGCCGTAAACGTGGCAGGGTTCGTCTGGTCGATGAAGTGTGTCTTGATGCGTTCTTCTTCGAACAGAATCCGCTTGTCGACATCCGCGCCAAAAATCTGCCCTTGCGTAAAGCAATCTCGAAACGCTCGAAGACTGGCACCCGGACGGCCCTTGGCTCCCATGTTCGAGGGAGTATCGACATTGTTCAACCCCAGGCCGATTTCGAAAATCGTCGGGGCATCGCCCGCAGATGCCAGGATATGCCCATACAGCAGGTGATAGTTATGCGCTGTCGCCTTGTCGGAGCCGTGTTCCTTGAACAGCTCGGCCAAGCGTTGGGTAAGGGACTCGGAGGCTAGTGTCTGCGGGAGCTGGGCCAGATCCTGGACGGCAACCTGCGTATCCAGCCCCGACTTGGCAGCCAGCAGGCTGAGTGCTTCGATAGTGGCTGTTGCCGACTGTTGCGTCAGATCGGCCAACGCCCGCAAGCCCCCCGTCCAACCGGCAGAATTCGGGGTAAACATGCGAAAACGCTGGCAAACCTCACGGTAGACGCGACTTTCGTCGGTCCGGCCTTCGACAGATAGGCCATGCTGGTGCGTCTTGTCGACTTGAGCCGGCGAGCCGGGCTTTCGATCCCCAGCCTGGCGACGAACCAGCGGCGCAAAGGCCTCCATCAACCGGCCAGTACTGGTCGCCAGTGCATGACGCGTCCGGCCCACCTCACGCGCGCGAGCCACATATTGCTGATACAGCACCTCATCGTCGTAAAGCTGAATGATGCGATCAAGTAGCGGCTGTAAAAGCTCAGGTTTAGGGAGGCTAGTGAAAGGCTTTTCGTGACATTGCTCGGGCAGCTTGATCTTTAATCCGCCGTTTTGGATCATCTCAGGACTTCCGCCACGATCCGTGACCACGGCTGGCACCCCGTTGATCATTGACTCGACCAGTACTCTGGCGCCGCTTTCCCACCATAAGCTGGGGGCTAGCAGAAGCCGCGCACGCCCATAGATTGGCCGCATGTCGTCGGTATTGGGCGTCACGGTGACATTGCTCAGCGAGTCACGCTCTTCACCCAGCATCGCCGTGATCTTTTTGACCAGCGCGTGCCAATTCCCGCGCGACTCCACCACCTCGAACTTGATATCGGGTCGCTGCTTTTCCAATAGCACAGCCATCTGCACCACTATTCCAGCCCCTTTTTGAAGAGAAGGATTAATAAATAGCAAGTGCTTACGCTCGTGATGCTCCGCAAGCACCGTCTGGGGGTCTATAAACGTTCCGACCGGCACGGGTGAAAACCCTTGGCGCTCTTTATAGAAATCAGCCGTCGCCTGACTATCGGTAATAATCAGATCCACATCACGACACCAGCGGGTTCCTTGGTAGTTGCCATTCACCAAATAAGCAGCGCTAGGAATTCCCCTTGACCGTGCTTCATCAGGAATGAGCATATCGAGCGTCTGCCCTCCATAAAACCAAACAAGATCCGGCTTAAACTCCTTAAGCGCCTTGGTATAAAGCCCATACCAAGTGCCCTCTTCCTGGGCGGTCATTTGGTTACGGATAATGCTTTTAGTCGCGATAAGATGATGGGTGAGCACGCCATCGTTAACCTTCACGACCTTATTGTGTTTTTCCTCAATCGTTTTCCAATGATCGCGTAGTTTAAAAGTGCCTTTTTCGGCATCAAAGATGGTAGCCCCCACTACCATGATTTCATAGCCTTGCTGGGCCAGTTGGATCAACATTTGACGAGCAGAAATAGAAGCACCGCTAGCGGTATCTAACAAGCAAAAGGGGTTAGCCCAGAGCAAGCGGGGCTTACGCTGAGAGGTAGCAGTTGGGGTGTTAGCCATAAGTCACTTATACAATAATTATGATGCAGGTAGAAAAAACCCCCGACCAGGGTCGGGGGTTATGCTGTTACCTATCGAGGATAGGCATCCTTCTCAGAGAGAGGGATTAAGCAAGACTGAGATCGCCTGAGGCATAAGCAAAGTCATCAGCAGAGTACTGACCAACCAACGTGATCTTGAGGTCGTTAGTAGTGCTACTACCGGATGTATCTAGATCCACGGTCAGAGTGGTGACATCGTTCGCAGAGTCATAGAAAACTGCAATGCCGTTATCTTCTGATCCAGAAGCAGTACTAACGTTGGCAATATTCAAAGAAGCCGGAGCAGAGCCGGTAAACTCAATCACATCGCCGCCAGTGAAGTCTTGAATTGTATCTTCACCGTCAGTGTCACTACCAGAGCCGGAAGCAAAAGTAGAGGCAAACCGGAAGGTGTCGTCACCAGCCCCACCAGTCAGCGTGTCATTGCCCGAGCCGCCAATGATGATGTCGTCGCCTTGGGTGCCCACGATAGTGTCAGCACCAGAGCCACCATTAATAGTCGCCTCTACGCTGCTACCTACAATGTTGCTAAGGCTAACGCCAGAGAGATCAACACTATCGCCACCGGAAACTGCCAGATCAACAATTAGGGAGCCAGAGCCATCTTCACTGGAAACAGTCAACTCTTTGCCGTCAAGCTGCTCTGCTGCGAAAGTTGCAGCACCAGAACCGCCGATTTCGATAGCTTCCAGACCAGTGATCTCTACTGACGCATCAGACAGATCACCAGAGGCTGCGACTTTCAGGGTGTCATTACCTTCGCCGAAGGCCAGGGTCAGATCACCGCCAGAGTTAGAGCCGGAAGTCATTTCGACAACGTCGTCGCCCGCACCCAGGTTGGCAGCTAGTTTGCCTGTCACACCATTCAGCTTCAGGGTATCGACACCATCGGCACCGATGACTGATGCTTCTGCTGAACTGCCAGAAACAGCACCAAGATCGATGGTGTTATCACCGCCCGCGAAAGACACTTCTACAATACCAACAGAGCCAGAAGTGAAAGTCACTTCATCGTTGCCAGACTGACCGACATAAGTCTTGTCGCCAGAAGCTGCCGTGAATTCAATAACGTTATCACCTTGGCCGCCCGCAATTTCCTGGCTACCAGAACTGGAAGAAGAAGTCAGTTCTAGCGCACCTTCAAGAGCAGAAGCGTCAAGCGCTGTAGCGCCGTCGCCAGAGGTAACAACCACATCACCTGCACCTACCAGTGTCAGGTTAGAGCCATCAAGGTTGGCAATCTCAGCACCGTCGGTGACATTGATATCAAGAGCAACAGCGCCAGAGCCGGTCGCACCATCGACCGAAGCTACTTCTGCATCAGTCGCGGACAGGTTCAGCGTAGCGGCTGCTAAGTTAGCAAAGCTCAAGGAACCAACAGACGACAGGGCAGAAGATACCGTCGCAGTGTTAGTCGCTGCAGAGCCAGAAACAGTCAGACCTGCTACCTGTTCTTCGGTTACTTCAACATTGGCGGCATCAGCAACTGTTAGGTCACCAGACATGTTAGTAGCTACTTCGATGGTAGCAACATCGAAATCTGAAGCGTCAACGTCGCCAGAACCAGAACCGATTACAACAGTATCGATACCAGTAATTTCATCGCCACTAGCAGCTGTAACAGTGGTGTTCAGAGTGATGGCACCTTCGCCAGTACCAACGATGGTATCGACACCAGCTTCTGTAAGGTCGATAGCTGTATCAGCAGTCGCTGTCAGATTTAGGTCAGTAGCGCCAGAAACATCCAGTGCAACATCGCCATTAGCAGTGACGTTCGCAGTGTTGCCAGCGGAAACGTTTACATCAACAGTTTCAGCAGCGCCCGCATCAACCATACCGGCTTCTAGGTCAGAAACTGTCAGGTCGGTAACATTTTCACCAGCGGTAACGTTGTTATCGCCAGTGTTGGTTACTTGGAATTCACCGTTGAAGCCCAGCTTGGAGCTAGAAGCAGTGATGGTCGCGCCAGTGGTGTTGTCAGCGTTGAAAGCCGCACCAGTGAACACGTCGAGGTCGAGGTTAACGTTCTCGATGTTCAGCAGAGTAGCCGCACCAGCCGTCTTGTTGGCATTGGTGATAACCGCATTCAGCGTGTCGTTATCTTCAGTGTTCTGATCCAGCAGCTGGTCGTTAGCGCCCAGGGTGCCAGCGTCAGCAGTGAAGGTATCGTTGTTCTCAGTACCGAAGAACTGGTCATCACCTGCAGTGAGACTGAAGGTATCACCCGGCGTGCCGCCGACGACCGGCTTGGCGGTCAGGCCTTCTGCCTGGCCGTACTGGTTGAAATGCTCCAGCGGGGTGAGGCCGGCGGCCTGGAAGGCATTCAGGACGTCCTCGGTGGTCTGGTACTGAGTCTCGCCGGCGGCCTGCAGCTGGGCCAGCTTGTCTTGCAGGTAGGCGGAAACATTGAAGCTGGCGTTGGGGCTCAGGGCTTCGAAGGCGCCGTACTGGTTGTAGTGCTCCAGCGGCGAGAGGCCAGCAGCCTGCAGGGCCACCAGGACATCACCGGGGCTCTGGAACTGGGTTTCGCCGGCGGCCTGAAGCTGAGCCAGCTTCTGATCCAGGTAGAGGGTGGTGTCGAAGTCGGCATTGGGGTTCAGGCCTTCGGCAGCGCCGTACGCCTGATAGTGCGCCTGGGCTGTCAGGCCAGCGGCCGTGAACGCGTCTGCTACCTGCTCAACGGTGGAAAGTGATTCACCGGCGCTTTGCAGTTGGGCGAGCTTTTCTTGCAGGTAGAAATTTTCGTTAAAGCTAATAGCCATGTAGGTACACTCCTTACATATGCATATGTGAAGATGCCTGGCAGGCATCCCTTTGAATTGCCAGGTCGATCCTCAACCCCTGGGGGGATCCCTTGCTGAGAGATCAAGCCAAAGCAAGCAGGCAACCCACTTGTACCGACCCTTGCCTCCCTTCCGACGATAGCGTCACGTGCAAGGAAAAATCAAGGCCGCCTTCGGCGCCTACCGTGAATCGCGCGATTCACTCGAGCCGATGGTAGCAGCCCTTTTCACCCCCCGCTACATCAGTTTTCGTGTTGTTCAGCGATGCCGCACGTATTTTGGCGGCAGGTCGTGAACAGTGTTCGCTGCATACGGGTCGCCTCATGACAGGCGGCGCTTGAGGGCACCGGCCCGGCGCCTTGCCTGCTGCGCCCGCTGCATGAGCCAGCCCTTGAAGCGATGCCGGGGGGCATCGAGGGCGCCCTCTTCTGCTGGCGCATGCCCCAGCGGCACCCTGGAATGGGCAAAGGGGTAGGGGTGAACGGGCAGCGGCTCCTCGGCCGCAGCGGGCGCCTGGGTGTCGGTAACGCGCATGCCGGCACCTTGGCAGACCGCGGCGAAAACGCGCTCCAGTGCATGGGCCAGGGTGCCGTCGGTCTGGCCGGCCTCCTCTTCGAAGTCGTCGAGGGCGAGCTGCTCCAGCAGGGGGGCAACGGCCTGGGGGCGGCACCAGAACATGCTGCCTGCGAAGAAGCGGACCTCCTCCAGGGCCAGCGACACGCCCAACGTATCCAGCAGCCGGCGGATGCCTTCGGGGCCACCCCGGTGGTCGCCCCAGTAGAGGCGGTATTCCAGCCAGTGCCCATGCGGCCCGACCATGCCCAGCTCGGGGTGCCGAGCGAAGGCATCGAGAATGGCCGCCACCTGCCGGCGCGACCCGAGCAGCTGGCCGAAGAATGCCTGCCGCCAGCGGTCGCCATCGCCACGGTGGACGGAGCGCTTGGCGTGTACCTTGCAAACCTGCTGATAGCCCAACGGTGCGATGGCGTTCATGACCCGCAGGAAAGGCAGGATGTCACGGCCATGGTTGGGCAGGGGTATCAGGTGCGCATCCGGCTTCCAGGCGAGGATGGTATCGCGGATGGGCGTCTCGACATCCGGCGGCAGGGTGACGTAAAGGTCGAACGCATCCTCCAGGTTGGCCAGGTAGCCGGTGACCTCATCCCACAGCTCGGTGTAGTAGAGATGCAGCACCACGGCCGTGGCGTGCCGGGCCTTAAGGTTGTGCAGCTCGGGGGGAACAGGAAAGCCCGGTGCCGGCAGGGCCGGCAGGGCGCTCGCGCAATAGCGCTGCATGACGTTACGCGTGGCGGCCAGGTAGGCGTAGCCGTAGCGGCGGTCCGGCTCCAGATAGGCGCCTTCCGCCCATTCGTTCCAGGCGTTGATGAAGACCAGCCGCTGCGCTTCCGGCAAGGCGTTGGCTTCGCGGCAGGCACCGGCCAGCCACTGCTGGTAGCGCCCCGGCGTGGCAGCGGCGAAGATAAAGCCGCGTCCGGGCTTGCGCGCCTCGTTATCCCAGGAGGGAAAAACGGTGCGGTAGCGCAGGTAGTCGACCGGGGGCTTGGCCAGTTGGGTCTCGACCAGGCTGCAATAGTCGTACACCTGCCCCTGATGATCGGGGTTGATGAACTCCAGGCGCTCTTCGATGCGCCGCGCGTGGGTGTCGTGTGGCGGAAACTCGACGGCGGCATCGAATCCGTAGGGGCGCGGGTCGCCGATGCCGAAGCTTTGCGCCGCTACCAGGTGCAGCTCGCCGATGCCCTGCTCGCGGCAGTAGCGGCGCCAGGTCTCGGCGGTCTTGCGTGCATCCGGCAGGATATCCACCCGGTAGACGATCAGCAGCGGCTTGCCATCCACGCGCAGGTAGCGCGGGTCGGCTAGCAGCGGTGCAACGTCCTCGATGAACTCGAGGTCGTCCTGGGGCTGATGTTTCTGCTCGATGAGCACGTCGTTTTCCTGACCATCCCAGCGCCGCGTCCAGTTCTCGTTGGCCCAGCAGAGGCAGAAGGGGAAATCGATGTTGGGGTTGGCCACATACTGGTCAATGGGCGCCTCCAGCAGGCGCTTGCGGCCACTGAACCAGTAGTAGTGGAAGCAGAAGGCGGCAAGCCCATGCTGGCGTGCCAGCTCGACCTGGCGCTCCTGCACCTGGGGCAGGCGCAGGTCGTAGAAGCCCAGCTCGCCCGGCTGGCGGGGCTGGTAGTGGCCGATGAACTGCGGCACGGCCTTGCTGACATTGGTCCACTCGGTGAAGCCCTTGCCCCACCAGCGGTCGTTTTCGGGGATGGGATGGAACTGGGGCAGGTAGAAGGCGATGGCACGTATCTGCGGTGGCTCGGGCAGGCTTGCGTCGTCCAGCGGTACATAGGTCGGAGCTACCTGGGTCGCATCCTGGAAGAGCTGCTCGAACAGCGCCCCTTCTGCCGCCGGCGCCCGGCTCTGGTCCGACGCCCCCTCGGCGGCTTTCGCAGGCTGGTGGTCGAGATAGTGGAGCAGGGGATGCTGGTGCTGTTCGATCAGCCAGGGATGCTGGCACAGCCAGTCGAGGGTATTGAAATGCGGCGAAGGGTCGCGGCCCTCGAAGCCACCGCGGTGCAGAAAATGATCGAGGGGGTCGAGCCGGCGGCTCTGCACGTCGGGATTGTGGCTGAGGTACCAGGCCGGGTCGAACAAGCCGCTGGCGGCGATCCGGTAGCGGGCGCTGGGGCCAGCGCGCCACTCGGCCAGGCGGCGCTTGAGACGCCTGAGCAACTGCTTGAACAGCCAGGTGGGCGCATGGGCATGGCTGGCCAGGATGGCATGCGCGTGCACGCGCGCCTTGAGCTGCTGTTCGAGCATGGCGATCGATGCATCGCGCTCGGCCACGGCGGCGCCACGCTGCTCAAGCTCCATCTCCCGGGCCTGGATGGTGGCCTCGCGCTCAAGCGCCGCATCGCTCTTTTCGACGCCATGCAGGTAGAGGCTGCTGGAGCCTGCCGGCAGCTCGCCGTCGCTGGCCAGGGCCAGCAGGTAGAGGGGGTGCGGCAGCCCGGAGCGGCCTTCCGGGTCGTTGGCGTCGTAGGTGGTCAGCTCGGGCGCAGCGCTGTCGATGATGGCCGAGGCGTATACCACCCGCTGGCCGACCACCGCATGGCGCGCAAAGTGGCGTGCCAACAGCGCCTCGAACTCGTCACGATAGAGCTCCTTGACGTGGTAGGGGTTGGCGTAGCCGGGCACGTCGCTGTATTCGCGCTTGTCGGGGCTGGAAATGATCAAAAGGCCATGCGGGCGCAGCACGCGCTTGATCTCGCTGAGCATGGCGGCGTGCCGGTCGTGGTGCTCGATGGTCTCGAAACTCACGACCACGTCGACGCTGGCGTCGGGCAGCGGAATGGCGGCGCAGTCGCCCTGGCGATACTCGAGGTTGTCGCGGGCGTAGTGCTGGGTGGCGTGGGCGACGGCATCGGCGGCGATATCCACGCCAATGACGTGTTGCGCCACGCCGGCCAGCAGGTGGCTGCCGTAGCCTTCGCCGCAGGCAATATCGAGGACTCGCCTGTCGGCCACGTAGCGCCGGGCGAACAGGTAGCGATGGTAGTGCTCGGCAACGATATCGCCCTCGAACTGGGGCAGGAAGCGCTCCCCCGTTTTCGGGAGCTCGGTTCGAGTTGGCTCGTTCATGATGAAGGCTTTACCTGAAGGCTGATCTGATGCATGGGAATACCGACGAGGCCGTGGCTCTGGCTGCTGGCGTGGGATTTGAAGAACAGCGCATCGTGCAGCCAGTGGTGCTGAATGTGGTCGTGCTGGGTGCCATCGGCGATGGCGGCGCTGATGGAGTAGTCACCCTGGGGCAGGATGGGCATGCGAAAGCTGAAACGCGCCTCCAGCACTCCGCCGGGTAGCGTGGTGACGGGGCTGTCCTGGTAGCTCAGGAAGGTGTTGTCGCCAAATAGCGTCTGCCCCAGGCGATCCTTGACGTAAAAGCCCAGGATCGGCTGCATCAGCGGCTGCTCGCTGTGTACCCGGGCACGAATGCTGAGGGTCACCTCCTCGCCACCGACCACCCAGGTGAGCGTTCGGTCGTCGGCGTCGCGCAGGCTGACCTCCTCGATCAGCGCGCCGCCCTTGCCGAAGCCTTCCGCGGCGGGGTCGAACTGGAAGATTTCCAGGTCGTTGCGGTAGGCGCTGGCGTTGAGCAGGTCCTGGCGCATGTCACGCGTCAGGCGGTGGATCACCGGAGCTTGTGCGGGGCAGTGGCTGCTCTGCTCGGCGTCGCCGGCGTCGCCGCTGGCGACGTCGGCGCTGGCGCCCTGTTGCCCTTCAAAGAAGGCCTTGAGGTAGGCGCTGGCGACTTTCTTGGGCGAGCCCTCTGCGACGACCTGCCCGCCTTCCAGCCAGATGGCCCGCTGGCAGAGGTTGAGCACGGCGGAGGTGTCGTGGCTGACGAACAGCACGGTGCCGTGCTGCATGAAGCGGCGCAAAAAGCGCATGCACTTCTGCACGAAGAACGCATCCCCCACGGCCAGGGCCTCGTCGATCACCAGGATGTCGGCATCGACGTGGGCGATCACGGCGAAAGCGAGCCGAACATACATGCCGCTGGAGTAGGTCTTCACGGGCTGGTCGATGAACTCGCCGATATCGGCGAAGGCCAGAATATCGGCCAGGCGAGCATCGATTTCCGCCTTGCTCAAGCCCAGTACCGAGGCGTTCATATAGACGTTTTCGCGCCCGGTGAACTCGGGGTCGAACCCGGCGCCGAGCTCCAGCAGCGCGGCAACACGCCCCTGGGTGTAAATCTCGCCATGGGTGGGCGTGAGCGTTCCGCAGATCATCTGCAGCAGGGTCGATTTGCCCGAGCCGTTACGGCCGATGATGCCAACCGTCTCGCCTCTGGCCACCTCAAAGCTGATCCCGTCGAGCGCACGGAACTCCCGGCCATAGTGGCGCGCCGCCTTGCCCAGCAGGCGATGCACACGAGGCATGACGAACTGCTTGAGACGGTCACGGGGCTGGGCGTAGACCTGGTAGTATTTGGCGACATCGACCAGCCGGATCACGGTTTCCGGCGCAACGGCGGCCGACGGCTCGGGCTGGGCGGAATCGGCCCGAGCTGCCATGGATACGGCATCAGAGCACATCGGCGAACCCCTTGCGCGTCTTTTGGAACCAGCCATAACCCAGCCACGCCACCAGCACTGCCAGCGCCAGGTAGTGCAGTAGACCCAGCCAGTCGGGCAACTGCCCGGCGATAACCACCAGGCGCAGCTGCTCGATGATGAAGGTCAGCGGATTGAGCAGAATGAAGGGGTGGAAGCGTTCTGGCAGCGCCTCGAGCGGATAGAAGATGGGGGAGAGGAACAGCAGGACGGTAGCAAGAAGCCCCATTGTCTGGCCGATATCGCGCAGGTAGACCCCCAGGGAGGCGAGCAGCCAGCTGATACCTGCCGCCAGCACGACCAGCGGCAGCAGCACCACCGGCGCCAGCCAGAACGTGAGCGGCAGGGTCGCCGAGAGCAGCAGTTGGGCCAGCAGCAGCACCGCCAGGCTGACGGCGGCATGGAACAGTGCCGAACCGAGCGTTACCAGCGGCAGGATGGCCAGGGGAAAGACCACCTTCTTGACGTAGTTGACGTTGCCCAGGATCAGCGAGGGGCTGCGGGTGAGCACCTCGGCAAAAATGCCATGCACGACCATGCCGGCAAACAGCTGCAGGGCAAAACCGGCCCGCCCGCCTTCGGCTTCCAGCCCCCAGCGGGCGTTGAACACCACGGTGAATACGAAGGTGTAGACGGCCAGCATGATCAGCGGGTTGAAGAAGGACCAGGCCAGGCCAAGCATCGAGCCCTTGTAGCGGCCGGCCACGTCACGCTTGACCATGCGCACCACAAGGTCGCGATGGCACCAGAGGTGATCCAGCATGGCGGGCGGCGCAATGCTGTGTGGAGTGTGCGGATTCATGGGTTCCTTGAGGTTGGGGCGCCCACTGCGGCCCTGGCCACAGCGCCCGGAAGTGGCGGCTCGCCGGTGTGCCGGGGCTGGCGCAGGCAGGCGCGTCAGCAGTAGCTCCTCGCGCAGCGGGCCATAGTCTACAGCAGTCACGACTTATTGAGAATTGCGGCCACGTACAGGGCCCACTGGCCCAGCCGCGATTGCCGATAGACGCCCGCCCGCCAGAATCCGTACAGCCTGGCCAGGGCGCGCTGCCGACGCGCCGCCTGGAAGCACTGCAGCTGTTGGCGGTGGGATGGCGTCAGCCAGGCCTGGCGAGCTTGCAGCGCGTTCAGCTGGGAATCGAGGTGCTGGCGGTGCTGCCCTTGCCACAGCCGCTTCACACGCGGCCAGATGCTGCTCCAGCCGGCGCGCATGCCAATCTGGTTGCCGCCATGCTGTCGGTAGTCGAGGCAGGGGTCGGGGTCGAAGTACACGAGGCCGCCGATGCCGCTGATCCACAGGTAGCACCACCAGTCGTGCAGGCCGACCTCGGGCAGGCCGGCCTCGACGAGCCGCCGGCGCGCAGCTGCATTGAGCACCATGGTGTTGCCGCTGGCGATGTTCTGCACCAGCGCATTGGCAAACCCGGGCGCGCGGCAGGGCGGTGAAAGCCCGATGGGGAAACCCTTGGCATCGACCAGGCGCGTCCTCGCTGCATAAAGCGAGGGGGCCTCAGCCGCCGCGGTAGCCAGCCAGGCCACCGCCCGCGCCAGCTTGTCGGCGTGCCAGATATCGTCCTGGTCGGCCAGGGCAAAAGCATCGGCCTGGATGTCGGCATCCGCCAGCAGGCTGTTGAAATTGGCCGCAAAGCCTCGCTGCGGCCCGAGCCGCAGGCGTAGGCGCTGCCGGCCCCAGCGGCGCTGGTAGTGTTCGAGTATCCTCGTGGTGCCATCGCTGGAGCCATCGTCGGATACCCACAGGGTCCAGTGCGGGTGGGTCTGTGCGGCGATGGAGTCGAGCTGCTCAGCCAGGTAGGCTTCGCCCTGATAGGTACAGAGCAGAATGGCAACATGCCAGTGGGCAGGGGGAGCAGAGGCCAACGAAGGGCTGAGTTGCGCCATGGAAAGAGCGGGTCTCGTGTAGCATGAACCTAGAGGATAACACCGCGGGCGGGTCAAGGAAGTCCAGGAGAAATCTCATGAAGATGGCCATCTGCGTACCCACCCTGAATGCCGGCTCGGCGTGGCGTGACTGGCTGGCAAGCACCCTGCCGGCCGCTTGCGGGGCGCGGGTACTGGTCATCGATTCGTCCTCGGACGACGCGACCGCGCAACGGGCCAGGCACGCCGGCTGTGAGGTGGTGGTCATCGAGCGGCAGGCGTTCAACCACGGCGCAACGCGCAACCTAGCGCTCGAGCGGCTCGATGACTGCGAGGTGGTGGTGTTTTTGACCCAGGACGCCGTGGTGGCCGATCAAGGGGCCTTGAAGCGCCTGGCGGCAGCCTTCGCGGACCCGACGATCGGCGCGGCCTATGGCCGGCAGCTGCCCCACGCCGATGCCACACCTCTCGCCGCCCATGCGCGGCTGTTCAACTACCCTGCCCGCTCTCGCTCGGTGGATAAAGACGACATCCCGCGCCTGGGCATCAAGACGGCGTTTCTCTCCAACTCCTTTGCGGCCTATCGCCGCGAGGCACTGCTGGCGGTCGGCGGCTTTGCCGATGATGTGATTCTCGCCGAGGACATGCTGGCCGGGGCGCGCCTGCTGGCCGCGGGCTGGCGGCTGGCGTACTGCGCCGAGGCGCGGGTTTACCACTCGCACAACTATTCGCTGACCGAGGAGTTCCGGCGCTACTTCGATATCGGCGTGCTGCATAGCCGGGAGGCCTGGCTGCTGGCGTGGCTGGGGCGGGCGGAGGGCGAAGGGGGGCGCTTCGTGCGCTCGGAAGCGGGCTACCTGCTGCGCCATGCTCCCTGGCGGCTGCCGGAGGCGGCGCTGCGCACCCTGCTGAAATACGCGGGCTACCGGCTGGGGAAGCTGGAGGGCCGGCTGCCCCTGTCGCTCAAGCGCTGGCTTTGCCTGCATCGCCACTATTGGCGATAGGGCTTGGCGGCGGCAGCCGCTTCAGGGCTTGCGGTTGATGAAGCCGCGGGTGAGGGTCATGACAAGGATCTTGAGATCGAAGCCGAGCGACCAGTTGTCGATGTAGTAGAGGTCGTATTCGACGCGCTTTTTCATGTCGTCGAGGCTTTCGGTGTGCCCGCGCCAGCCATTGACCTGGGCCCAGCCGGTCATGCCGGGCTTGACGCGGTGGCGCTGCATGTAGTCTTCGATCACGTCCTTGTAGTATTCGTTGTGGTCCATGGCGTGGGGGCGCGGGCCAACCAGCGACATGCGCCCCTGGAGCACGTTGTAGAGCTGGGGCAGCTCGTCGAGGCTGGTGCGGCGCAAAAAGGCGCCCAGCGGGGTGATGCGCGGGTCGCCGTAGCTGGCCTGCTGGGTGTGCTGGGCGTGGTGAAGGCTCATGGTGCGAAA
This sequence comes from Halomonas ventosae, assembly GCF_004361885.1. GTDB lineage: Bacteria > Pseudomonadota > Gammaproteobacteria > Pseudomonadales > Halomonadaceae > Halomonas > Halomonas ventosae_C. The sequence goes on along the minus strand of NZ_SNWH01000005.1, from coordinate 178,139 downwards.
CTTGTAGATGCGAAAGCGCTTGCCGTCGAGGCCGTGGCGCTGTTGCTTGAACAGCACCGGCCCGCCCATCCGGCACTTGATCGCGGCGGCGACGCCAAGCATCACCGGCAGAAAGACGAGAAAGAGCCCCAGGCCGAGCAGGCGGTCTTCCAGCGACTTGAGCAGCCGCAGGGGGCTGCTGTCCAGCGGGCTGTAGTTGAGTTCGAGCGAGTAGAGCCCGGCCACCTGGGCGGGGCGGTGATTGAGCAGGCGGATATCCGACAGGTCGGGGAAGTAGCGCACGTTCACGGGAATGCCGATCAGGGCCGTGGCCAGGCAGCGCACCTTCTCGCCATCGGATAGCGGGTAGCCGAGCCAGATTTCGTCGAAGTCACGCGTAAAGGCGCTCTGGTTGGCAAGGGCTTCGATGCCGGCCATGAAGCCTGGGCTGTCGTCGTCCAGATAGGCATGGGCCCTGGCATAGCCGATGTAGGGCATCTCGATAAGGTGCCTTTCCAGGCGCTCGACGTTTTCCCGGCGCCCCACCAGCAGCGCCCGCTTGAGGTTGCGCCCCTGGGCGCGCAGATGGCGCAGGTAGCCGTAGAGGCCGGCACGCAGCACGGAGCCCGACACAAGCACCGCCAGGGACGAAAGGCCCATCCACAGGCGGGAGAAGTTCTCGGTGCTCTGGGTGGCCACCAGCAGCAGGCTGAGCAGAACCAGGGTGGCGGCCCAGCTGAGCATGTAGGTGCCCAGCATGGAGTAGAGGCTGCGCCCGCGCCAGGGCAGGTAGAGCCCCATCAGCTCGCCCAGGGCGGGCAGCATGAGGCTGCCGGCCAGGATCAGTAGGGCGTAATCGGCACGCCCGGCCATCTGAACATGGGGAAGCAGCCACAGGGTGATCACGGCGATCACCATGGCGATCACGGCATCGAAGCAGCGCATGGCGCGGCGCAGCCAGTCGCTGCCCTGGGTTGACTTCAGTGTGCTCATGTAGGGTGAACGCCGCGCATCCGACCAGCTCCCGCATCAGTTCACTCGAACAGCTCGTCAATCGAACAGCTCGTCAATCGAACAGCTCGTCAATCGAACAGCTCGGCCTCGGCGAGCAAGGCGCCGGCGCTGTCCTTGTCCGAGAGCGCCAGCGGCACGGGCGGCTCGGGCCAGTGGATGCCGAGCGCCGGGTCGTCGTAGCGGATGCAGCGCTCGGACTGGGGATGGTAGTAGTCGGTGGTCTTGTAGAGGAAGTCCGCGGTGGTTGAGAGCACCACGAAGGCGTGGCCGAAGCCTTCCGGCACCCACAGCTGGCGGTGGTTGTCGGCGGTGAGCTCGACGCCCGTCCACTGGCCGAAGTGCGGCGAATGGCGGCGCAGGTCCACCGCCAGGTCCCAGACGCTGCCGCTTGCCACCCGCACCAGCTTGCCCTGGGGCCTTTCCAGCTGGTAGTGAATCCCGCGCAGCACCCCCTGGCGCGAACGCGAGTGGTTGTCCTGCACGAAGTGTCGCCGACAGCCCGTGGCCGTCTCGAAGGCCTGCTGGTTGAAGCTCTCCATGAAAAAGCCCCGGGCATCGCCGAACACCTTGGGGGTCAGGATCAGCACGCCGGGCAGGGAGGTCTCTTCCACGTTCATGGGCGGCCCTCCTCGGCATCCAGGCGGGCCAGCAGGTACTGGCCGTAACCGGTCTTGGCCAGGGCCATTGCCGAATGACGCAGGGCGGCATCGCTCAGCCAGCCTTGCTGCCAGGCGATCTCCTCGAGGCAGGCTACCTTCAGGCCCTGGCGGTGCTCGATGGTCTGGACGTACTGGCTGGCCTCGAGCAGGCTGTCGTGGGTGCCGGTATCCAGCCAGGCAAAGCCGCGCCCCAGGCGCTCGACGCGCAGGTCGCCACGCTCGAGGTAGGCGTTGTTGATGCTGGTGATCTCGAGCTCGCCGCGCTCGCTGGGGGTTACCTGCCGGGCGATGTCCACCACGTCGTTGTCGTAGAAGTAGAGCCCGGTTACGGCATAGGGCGATTTGGGCCGGGCGGGCTTCTCCTCGATGGAGACCGCCCGGCCCTCGGCATCGAATGCCACCACGCCGAAGCGTTCGGGATCTTTCACCAGGTAGCCGAATACCGTGGCGCCTGCTGGCTGGTCTGCCGCGCGCCTGAGCTGCTCGGAGAAGTGCTGGCCATGGAAGATGTTGTCGCCCAGCACCAGGCATACCGGCGATGCGCCGATGAACGACTCGCCGATGATAAAGGCCTGGGCCAGGCCTTCCGGCCGGGGCTGAACGGCATACTCGAAGCGCACGCCGAAATCCTCGCCGCTGCCCAGCAGCTGCTCGTACTGGGGCAGGTCTTCCGGGGTGGAGATGATCAGTATCTCGCGGATACCCGCCAGCATCAGCACCGAGATCGGGTAGTAGATCATCGGCTTGTCGTAGATCGGCAGCAGCTGCTTGGATACCCCGCGGGTGATGGGGTGCAGGCGAGTGCCGCTGCCGCCGGCCAGAATGATGCCTTTGCGTTGCATGGGGGCTCCTTGCGTACCCTCGCCCTTACGCTGAGCGGGGGGCGATCTCCTCGAGTGTCAGTGCTGCCTGGCGCTGCCAGCTTGGCAGGCGTGTTGCCAGGGCCTGCTCTAGCTTGTCCAGTTCCAGCCGCGAATTCAACGGTCTTGGTGCCGGGGTGGGGTAATCGGCCGTGGCAATGGGCGCCACGGCCGCCGGCGTGATGGCAAGGGGCAGGCCGGCTTGCTCGGCCAGGGCGAATATCTCCTGGGCAAAGCCGTGCCAGCTGGTTTCGCCTCTGGGCGCCAGGTGATAGAGGCCCGAGCCCAGCGAGTGGCGCCGGGCCAGCATCTGTTGGGTCACCAGCGCAATCAAGCGCGCGGGCGTGGGGGCGCCCCGCTGGTCTGCCACCACCTTGAGCACACTGCGCTCGGCGCCGAGGCGCAGCATCGTCTTCATGAAGTTGCGGCCCCGGGCGCTGTAGACCCAGCTGGTGCGAAAGATCAGATGCCGGCAGCCGCTTTGCTCAATGGCTCGGTCACCTGCCAGCTTGGTGCGGCCATAGGCATTCACTGGCGAGGGCTTAGCCGTTTCCCTCCAGGGCGCGCTTCCGCTGCCCGAATAGACGTAATCCGACGAGTAGTGAACCAGCCAGGCGTCGCGCGCGCGGCAGTAATCCGCCAGCTGTGCCGGCAGCTGGGCATTCAGCCGCGTGGCAAGGGCGGTGTCGGTCTCGGCGCCATCCACGGCGGTGTAGGCGGCTGCGTTCACTACCAGATCGGGCTGGTGGCGGGCAAGCCAGCGCTCCACGGCCTGGGCATCGGCCAGGTCGAGCTCGGGGCGCGTGGGGGCGAGTATCTCGCCCAGGGTAACCAGCTGGCGGCGCAGCTCGAAGCCTACCTGGCCGGTGCCGCCGGTGATCAGAAGCTTCATTTCGGCGCTCCCGTGCCCAGGCGCTGGCCCTGGTAGCGGCCATCCTGCACCCGCTGCCACCATTCACGGTTGTCCAGGTACCACTGCAGAGTCTTGTCCAGGCCGCTCTCGAAGGTCTCCTGCGGGCGCCAGCCAAGCTCGCGCGCCATCTTGCCGGCGTCGATGGCATAGCGCTGGTCATGCCCTGGGCGGTCGGCAACGAAGGTGATCAGGTCGTGATGGATGCTGCCCGGGGCAAGGTGTGCCGTGCCCACCCGCTCGTCGAGCAGGGTGCAGAGGGTCTCGACCACCTCGAGGTTGGTCTTCTCGTTGTGCCCGCCGATGTTGTAGGTCTCCCCTACCCGGCCTTCGGTGAGCACCTTGAGCAGCGCCCGGACGTGATCCTCCACATAGAGCCAGTCGCGCACCTGCTGGCCATTGCCGTAGACCGGCAGCGGCTTTCCCGCCAGGGCATTGAGGATCATCAGCGGAATCAGCTTCTCGGGAAAGTGGCAGGGGCCGTAGTTGTTCGAGCAGTTGGTGACCAGCACCGGCAGGCCATAGGTGCGGTGCCAGGCGCGCACCAGATGATCCGAGCTTGCCTTGCTTGCCGAATAGGGCGAGCTCGGCGCGTAGGGGGTCTGCTCGGTGAAGAGCGCTTGCGGGTCTTCGAGGTCGCCGTAGACCTCATCGGTGGAGACATGGTGAAAGCGGAAGGCCGCGGCCCGCTTCGGGGCCTGTTGCTGCAGCTGATTCCAGTAATGGCGCGCCGCCTCGAGCAGCACGTAGGTTCCCAGGATGTTGGTCTGGATGAATTCCGCCGGGCCGTCGATGGAGCGATCCACATGCGACTCCGCCGCCAGGTGCATCACCGCATCCGGCTGCTGGGCCCTGAACACCTCGGCCATGTGGGCGGCATCGCGAATATCGCCGTGGATGAACAGATGCCGCGGGTCATTCGCCACCGGCGCCAGGGATTCCAGGTTACCCGCATAGGTCAGAGCGTCGACGTTGACCACCTCATGGGGCGTCTCGGCAATCAGGTAGCGCACCACGGCGGAACCGATGAATCCCGCCCCGCCGGTAATCAAGAACTTCATGGCTTGTCTCGTTGCTGGTTGTCTCTTGAACAGGCGTCACCCTGGCGCTGCGGCCAGGCAGCCGCCACGCAAAGAGGCAAGGATAGCATGGCGTCAGGCGTATTTCTCAAGCGGGACGCTGGAGCCGAGTTGCCGGAGTGCGTCAGGATTTCACGCTTCCGGGCTGAAGTTTTGCGGCGATCATCATAAAACTTTTCCTCAAACAGACAACGCACGCTATTCTGAATTTGCCTTTCAGGCTTGATCACGACTCATCAATCCATGGACGAGGAAAGCCCCATGAGTGAAATTCAAACCTTTGGTACACGCATTACCTTCGGCACCAGCGAGCAGGATCGCCTTGTCGCGGATTCAGGTGTTTACTCCCTTTACGGCCTGGAAGGCGACGACACCCTGATCAGCCAGTGGGACGATGACGAATGGCGACAAGGCGCCCTGGCCGGCGGTAGCGGGAATGACAGCTACCATGCGCGTGCCGACATAACCGAAATTATCGACGCTGCGGGAAACGATACCCTGCATCTTGCCGGTAGCCAAGATGAATACATGGGCGCCCTGCTGGATGGCCGCGACCTGGTACTGGCCAACATGTGGTCGGGTCAGTCCGTTCTCGTCATCGATTTCACTGGCCAGGGCCGCATCGAGACCTTCGTGGACGAGAGTGGATCGCGGCTCGGTGCGGGCGAAGTCGAACGCCTGGTCTACAGCGAAGGCGCAGGCAATATAGGTTATGCCGAGCTGGAAGCCTACACTGGAATATCGTCTTCTAATTTTAATGCCGCGAGGGAAATCGATATTGCCCTGGCAACTCTGGACTGGAATGCCGTCTTTCAGCAGCTTGCCGATGCGGGCAGCACAGACAAAAGTGCCATTGCCGATGCCATCCAGACCCAGGCTCTGCCCCAGCTGAGCTCCAACGGGCAGCAACTATGGCAGGATTCCGGGGCTTACCAGGCACTGCTCAATAGCGAGTATCAGGGTTTAGAGGCCAACCTGCCTTCAGGCAGCGAAAATGCTCCGTCCTCTCCACCCTCTCTTCCCTCCATTCCCGGCTTCGATGCCAGCTTCTATCTGCAACAGAACCCGGACGTTGCCGCTGCCGGCATCAACCCGGTGGAGCATTTCGTCAATTACGGCTGGCAGGAGGGGCGAGATCCCAATCCCTGGTTCGATAGCGGCTTCTATCTACAACAGAACCTGGACGTTGCCGCTGCCGGCATCAACCCGGTGGAGCATTTCGTCAATTACGGCTGGCAGGAGGGGCGAGATCCCAATCCCTGGTTCGATAGCGGCTTCTATCTACAACAGAACCCGGACGTTGCCACTGTCGGCATCAACCCGGTGGAGCATTTCGTCAATTACGGCTGGCAGGAGGGGCGTAATCCTAACGCTCTGTTCGATACCAACTTCTATCTACAACAGAACCCGGACGTTGCCGCTGTCGGCATCAACCCGGTGGAGCATTTCGTCAATTACGGCTGGCAGGAGGGGCGAGATCCCAGTGCCGACTTCGACACATCCGACTACCTAGACGCGAATCCGGAGCTGGCGCTTTCCGGCATCAGTCCCCTTGAGCACGCGCTGCAGGTGGGCTAACAGCCGCAAGCCGCTGCCTCTGGAGAGAGAGAATCAGGGGCACCGGCGGTCAGCGACTCTGCTCGCCAGGCGAAATGCTCGCCAGCAGCGACATGCTATTCGCCAGATCGGTGGTTTCCAGATCGCCGATCGCCGATTCAAGCGTTAGCCGGTCCATGGTGAAGCTGCCCAGGGTGTCGACGAACTGAATGCGCTGGTCGTAGAGGCTGGCACGCGCGTCCAGCACGTCCACGAGGTCTCTCAGCCCCAGTTGTTCGCCACGCTCCGCCGCCGCGAGGAAGAGCTCGCTGGACTTGATGGCTTGGCGCAGTGCTTCCAGGCGCCGCACGTTGCCATCCAGCGAACGCAGGCGGCGCCTGACCTCCTGTACCGCCAGGTTGCGCTGGTTATCGATCGCCTTCTGGCTGGCTGCGGTACGCAGCTCGGCCTGGCGAACGCTGGCCATGGTACGCCCGCCGCGGAACAGCGGCACGCTGACCTCGACGCTAGCGCGGTAATCCTCGCTTGAGCGAAGCTTGTCGTCGCTGTTGCGGTCGCTGTAGCTGAGGTTGAGATTGAGTTCGGGGAAGTAGCCACTACGGCGAATGCCGGTCTCGCTCTGATTGATACGGCGTTCGGCTACGGCGCGCAGCACGTCGAGGTTGGCGGCAGTCCGTTCGATCCAGGCCTGGGGGTCGCCCTCGGGCGCGGAGACCTCGAGGGTGCCGAGGTTGGCGATGGCATGCCCCTGGAACTCGGGGCGGATGCCGGCCAGGCGCTCCAGCTCGCTGAGGGCATCGTCAAGCTCATTGGCCGCTTGAACGGCATCGGCAATCGCCTGGTCAAGACGTGACTGGGCCTCGAGCAGGTCAATGCGATTGCCGATGCCAAGCTCGTAGGCCCGCTGGGCCTGGCGCACCTGGAGCTCCAGCGAGGCTTGCTGGGCCTTCAGCAGGCCCTGCTTGCGGGACGCCAGGAAGGCGTTGACGTAGGCTTCGCTGATTTTCAGGGCGAGGTCGCGCTCAACAATGGCCAGATCGAGCTCGGCGGCGCTCACCTGGGCGTCGGCCTGCCTCAGCCCGCGCCAGCGTTCGAGGCTGAACAGCGGCTGCTGAAGCCGAACTTGCCAGTAGGTCTCGTCGATCTCTCCCGGACGCGTGGCCTGCTGCTCGAGCCCGAACTCGTCTGGGCTGGTCTGGATATTGGTGGAGTCCTGGTACAGATAGTTGCCGGAGGCGGTGACCTGGGGCAGCAGCTGAGAACGCGCCAGCGGTTTTTCCTGCTCGACGGCCTGCAGCTCAAGGCGCTGACGGGCCAGGTCGGCATCGTTATTGAGCGCCCTTTCGAACAGGCCGGGCAGCGAGGGCAGCTGCACCGCTGCGTCCGGGGCGGCCGGCTCCTTGAGCTCCTCCAGCGCCTGAAGCGATTGGGCATCGGCAGGAACATCCTGCGACTCCTGCCCAATGGCTGATGAGGCCATGGCAACCGTGACCGCAAGGGTCAGCGCCAGGGGGGTGAAAATCGCACGCCGTGGCATTACGCCTCCCGCATGGCGCGCGCCAGCATGTCGGTGATCGGCTTGGCAATGTAGCTGGCGAAGGTGCGCTCGCCGGTTTTGATGAGCACTTCCGCGGGCATGCCGGAGAGCAGCTGCATCTGCTCGGTCATGTCCTTTTCGCCTTCTTCGGTTACCCGAACGCGCGCCTTGTAGTACATCTGCCCGGTGGCTTCGTCCTCGAAGCTGTCGGCGCTGACGTGGATCACCTCGCCGGCGATCTCGTTGGTCAGGCGCTGGTTGAAGGCCGAGAAGCGAATCGTTGCCGGCTGGCCGATATAGATGTTGTCGATATCGCGATTGGGGATGCGCGCCTCGACGACGAAACCATCTCCCGACGGCACGATATCCATGATGGGGTCGCCTCCGCGGATCACGGCTCCCTTGGTATGCACCTTCAGGCCGACCACGGTACCGGCGACTGGCGCCTTGATGGTGGTGCGATTGACCTGGTCGCTGAGCGAGGTGATGCGCTCCTCGGCCTCGGCAATCTGTGACTGGGCATCGCGCAGCTGTTCGCCCACCTCGGATTGGAACTCCTGGCGGCGCACTTCCTTCTGGAGCTTGTTCTCGCTGATCTGCGACTTGAGGCGGGCGATCTGGGAGCGATGCTCGGCGATGCGCCCTTCGTATTCCAGCACCTGGCGCTCGAGTTCACGCAGGCGCTGGTTGTCGCCCAGCCCTTCGCGGAACAGCGAGCGGAAGTCTTGTGCCTCGGCCTTGAGCGAACTGACACGACGGCGGTTGATGGCGATCTGGGACTCGAGGCCGTCGATCTGCTCGCGCATCTGGTTGATCTGCTCATCCAATGATTCCAGCGCCCCCTGCAGGGATTCACGACGCGACACGAACAGGCTGCGCTGCACGGCCAGCACCTGTTGAACCCGCTGGAGATCGCTGTTGAGCAAGTCCTCGGGGAACACCAGTTTATCGGCGCCCTTCTGCTCGGCGAGCAGGCGAATCTCCATGGCACGGTTGATCAGGTACTGCGACTTGGCGATATCCAGCTGCGCCAGGGCCTGGGTGTCGCTGAGGACGATCAAGGGGTCGCCTGCCTGCACCTTGTCGCCATCCTCGACGAGCAGCTCTTCCACGATGCCGCCTTCCAGATGCTGCACGGTACGCTTGAAGGACTCCATGGAGACGCTGCCGGGCGCCACCACGGCGATGGCCAGGGAGGCTGTCATCGCCCAGATGCCGAAGCCGCCAAAGGCGATCAGCAGGATGATCAGCCCCAGGCGCTTGTAGCCCTTGTCGCTGGTCGGCAGTTGCTCCGAGTACTCGCCCTCGAGGGTGGCGGGCTTTCTGGGCGTGACGTCGATTTCACCCTGCGTGGGCATGTTGCGATCATCTGCCATTAGCTGGGCTCCTCCGAAGTGTCAGATTGGCCGGACTTTCCGCCCTGAATGGCGGACAAGCGAGCATTGGCGGTCTGGCTGACCTGCGCGGGCTTGCGGGCGAACTGGGCGAGTACTTCGTCGCGCGGGCCATACATGCTGACCTGGCCCTCCTTGAGCACCAGTAGCTTGTCCATGTTCTTGAGCACGCTGGTGCGGTGGCTGATCACGAAGAGTGTCACGCCTTCCTGCTTGAGCTGCTGGATGGCGCGGCTGAGCTGTCGCTCGCCGGCATCGTCGAGGTTGGAGTTGGGTTCGTCGAGCACCACCAGCACGGGGTCGCCGTAGAGCGCGCGCGCCAGCCCCACGCGCTGGCGCTGGCCGCCGGAGAGCGCGCCGCTGTTCGAGGAGATGTAGGTGTCGTAGCCGTTAGGAAGTTCGAGAATCATCTCGTGGACGCCGGCCTTGCGCGCCGCCTTGACGACCTTGTCGGGGTCGACCTCGCCGAAGCGGGCGATATTCTCGCTGATGGTGCCGTCGAACAGCTCGATATCCTGGGGCAGGTAGCCGATATGCGGGCCGAGCTCATCGCGATTGTAGTGGGTGATCTCGGCCCCATCCAGCCGCACGTTGCCGACCTGGGCCGGCCAGATGCCCAGCAGCACACGCGCCAGGGTCGACTTGCCCGCCGCGCTCGGGCCGATGATGCCGACATGCTCGCCGGCCGGCGTCTCGAAGTTGATGCCGCGGATGGTGGCCATGCGCGACCCGGGCGGTGCGGCTGCCACCGTCTCGATGGCGACATCGCCGCGGGGCGTGGGCAGCGACATGCGGCGATTGTCCTCGGGAATCTGCGTCAACAGCTCGTCGAGACGGCCATAGGCCCCGCGAGCCGCCACGAAGCCTTTCCAGCTGCCGATCATCTGGTCGATGGGCGCCAGTGCGCGGCCCATGAGGATCGAGCCGGCGATCATCATGCCGGCGGTCATCTCGGCCTGCAGCACCAGGTAGGCGCCCAGGCCCAGGATCATCGACTGGAACAGCAGGCGCAGCACCTTGGAGGCATTGGTCAGCGTGCCGGCCCGGTCGCTGGCGCGCGACTGCTTGGAGAGGAACTCGTGATGCTTCTCGGACCAGCGCCCCATGATGCCGGGCAGCATGCCCATGGCATGCAGCACCTCGGCATTGCGCAGGTTGGAGTTGGCCAGCTCCTGGGACTTGATATGATCGCTGTTGGCTTCGGCGAGCAGCCCCTTGGTGGCCTTCTCGTTGGCGATGGCCAGCGCCAGCAGCAGAACACCGGCACAGGTGGCGAAGATGCCCAACAGGGGATGGAACAGGAACAGCACGCCCAGGTAGATCGGCACCCAGGGCGCATCGAAGAAGGCGAACAGGCCGTTGCCGGTCAGGAACTGGCGCAGGCTGGTCAGGTCGTTGAGCGGCTGGGCGCTCTGCTGCCCCGGGGCGGACACGCTGCGCCGGAACATGGCACTGTAGAGGCGCGCATTGATGTTGGTATCCAGGCGGTTGCCCACCCGTACCAGCATGCGCGAGCGCACCAGCTCCAGCCCGCCCATGACCATGAACAGGAAGACCACGACCAGGGTGAGCATCAGCAGCGTCTCGGTGCTCTGAGTGCTGAGCACCCGATCGTAGACCTGAAGCATGTACATCGGCGGCACCAGCATCAGCAGATTGACGAACATGCTGAAGAAACCGACCGATACAAAGGAGCTGCGACACGCCTTGAGGGCACGCTGCAGATCCGTGGCATCCTGTTGCTTTGCCATGGGGTGAATCACCGTTGATAGAGTGAGGTAGCAAAACCGGGGTAAAGCAGATGCGGCAGAATAACAGAAGCGCCCCTACCGGGGGTAGGGCGGGGCGCCGGGATAGAGCCGGGATATCATAGCGGCGTTAGCCGGAATCCGTCAGCAACGAAACGTCTCGACGAGCAACCTGCGAACGCTGGCGAGTCAGCTTATGCGTCGTCGAAGCGCTGACCGACCCGATCGATGTGCGCACGCAACCCCTCATTATCGATATCCTGATATCGAATGACGTCAAAAAGGTAGGGCGTGTTGAGCTCATCCAGACGATTCAGGAGTCGGAGCAAATCATCATCGGAGACGCTGCCGTAAAGCACCAGATCGATATCGGAACCGGGCCGAAAGGTTCCCTTGGCCCTCGAGCCGTAGATCTCGACCTTCTCAACACCCGGGCACGTCGCCAGGGCCTGGCGGATAGCCTCGCTGGTGCTTTCGGGTAGCCCGAACATCAGCAATACTGCTCCATCGTTTGCCGAAACTGCTTCAATGCCGGGCAATAACGTCCGACGATCTTGGTGAACTCGGTTTCCAGAATGCTGCGACGGTAGGCATGCACCGTATGATTACGGGTTTCGATCATGTCCATCCAGACTTGGCCATCCTCCAGCAGCCCGAGATTGAAGGCATGGCGGGCCGCACTGCGCGATCCCGTGACGTTCTGGATGCCTTCGTGTTCGAGGTAATCCTTCATCACCTTCCAGGCAAGCTCGTGGGTGAACTCGAAGCGCTGGATGACCCCTTCCTTGATGATGTCCAACGTCGTGTCGCCATACGCCTCGACCGCCTGCTCCAGCTGGGAAAAGGCATTGCTGTAGTTGGCGAACCGCTGCTGCCAGCGAATATCGTCTTCCATCACCATCTCCTTTTCGCAAGGGCCACGACATGCAAGCAGGCCATGCCTCTTTCTAGGACATGGCCTGCCAGCGTCACTACCGCTTCACGCCATCACCCTCAGCGATACACCGGCAGGCGGTCGCAGACGGTCTCGACCTTGCCCTTGACCTCGACCTCGATGGGGGCGGTGTCCTCGCCCTTCGCCATCGCCTCAAGGATGTCGCAGATCCAACCGGCCAGCTCGGTACACTCGGCCTGGCCGAAGCCGCGGGTGGTCACGGCAGGCGTGCCGATACGCAATCCCGAGGTGACAAAGGGGCTCTGCGGGTCGCCGGGCACGGCGTTCTTGTTGACGGTGATATGCGCGCGCCCCAGGGCGGCGTCGGCGTCCTTGCCGGTCAGGCCCTGCTTGACCAGCGAGAGCAGGAAGAGGTGGTCCTGGGTGCCGCCGGAGACCACCTCGAAGCCGCGTTCGATGAACACCCCGGCCATGGCCTGGGCGTTGGCGACCACCTGCTGCTGGTAGCTCTTGAACTCGGGCGCCATGGCCTCCTTGAAGCAGATCGCCTTGGCGGCGATGACGTGCTCCAACGGGCCGCCCTGGCTACCGGGGAAGACCGCGGACTGCAGCTTCTTCTCGATCGCCTCGTCGCCTTCGCTCGAGAGGATCAGCCCGCCACGCGGGCCGCGCAGGGTCTTGTGGGTGGTGCTGGTGACCACATGGGCGTGGGGCAGCGGGCTCGGATAAACGCCGGCCGCCACCAGGCCCGCCACGTGGGCCATGTCGACCAGCAGGTAGGCGCCCACCTCGTCGGCGATCTCGCGGAACCTGGCCCAGTCGATCACCTGGGAGTAGGCGGAGAAGCCGGCAATGATCATCTTCGGCTTATGCTCGCGGGCCAGCTCGGCGACCTGGTCATAATCGATACGACCACTGTCATCGATGCCGTACTGCACGGCGTGGTAGTGCTTGCCGGAGAAGTTGGGCTTGGCGCCGTGGGTCAGGTGGCCGCCGGCGTCGAGGCTCATGCCCAGCACGGTGTCGCCCGGTGTGACCAGCGCTTGGAAGACCGCACCGTTGGCCTGAGAGCCGGAGTGGGGCTGGACATTGGCGTAGGTGGCGCCAAACAGCTGCTTGGCGTAGTCGATGGCCAGCTGCTCGACGATGTCGACGTACTCGCAGCCGCCGTAGTAGCGCTTGCCGGGGTAGCCTTCCGCGTACTTGTTGGTCAGCTGGCTGCCCTGGGCCTCGAGCACCCGGGGGCTGGCGTAGTTCTCGGAGGCGATCAGCTCGATGTGCGCTTCCTGGCGTGCGACTTCCTTCTGCATCGCATCGAACAGGGCATCATCGAAACCGGCAATCGTCATGTCACGGCGGAACATCGGCGGAAACCTCGCAAGACGGGAGAATCTAGAGCCACATGATACCCCAGCCCCCGGCGGCTTTCACATGAAAGGCGGTCATCTCGAAGAGAGCCCTTTTCAAGCCTACCCGCTACCGGACGAACCATGCCAACCGTAGGGCCGGTAAGCGAAGCGCACCGGGCGGATACACGAGGCGGCGCTGACCTCTGCGCCCGATGCGCCTGCGGCTTATCGGGCCTACCGATACCCGGCGCAACGTGCCGACCTCAATGCGCCGAGTCTAGACGCATCTCCAGCCGGCGATTGACCTCCTCGAGAACGGCGAGGCGCGCGCGGCGCTTGTCGTCGCAGGCGATCAGTGTCCATTCGGCGCCTGGCGACTGGGTGCGGGCGAACATCTCGTCGATGGCTTGCCGGTAGTCATCCCAGCGCTCGCGATTGCGCCAGTCTTCCTCGGTAAGCTTGTGGCGCTTGTGGGGCGTGGCGGCACGCGCCTTGAAGCGGCGCAGCTGCTCCTCCTGGCTGATGGCCAGGAACAGCTTGCCAAGCACCGTGCCATGGGCCAGTAGCTGGCGCTCAAACTCGCGGATCTCTGCATAGGCGCGCCGCCAGGCAGGCTCCGAGGCTAGCTTTTCGACCCGCTCCACCAGTACACGGCCATACCAGCTGCGATCGAAGATGGCGATGCGCCCATCCGCCGGCAGGCGACGCCAGAAGCGCCAGGCCCAGGGCAGTGCCAGCTCCTCGTCGCTGGGCGCGGCGATGCGATGAACCCGGTACTGACGGGCATCCAGCGCCGCGGTAAGCCGGTGGATGCTGCCCCCCTTGCCTGCTGCGTCTAGGCCCTCGAAGGCCAGCACCATCGGAATGCGGCGGCGGGCCGCCTCGCGGGCGTTGATGGCCAGGCGGCCCTGTTCTTTGGCAAGGCGCGCGGCATAGCGCGACTTCTTCAGCGATGTCTTGATTCGCGGATCGCTGAGCCGTATTGAGGGCGGTGCCGGCGCTTCGCCGGGTACGCGCTCCGAAACCCCGTCGGGTGCGCTCTCAGGCACCTCGGTGGGCCGAGCACATGGCGCGACCAGGGTCTGGTGCAGCAGGCCCCCTACCCGCTGGAGCTGGATGGCGGGGTCGCGGAAGGCGAGCCGATGCCAGGGCGCATGGTCGGCCGCGGTGGCATGGCGCATCTCGCGGCCTAGCACTGTGATGGCAGCATGCTGCAGATGGCGTTGCCAGTCGGTAGGGCTCAGCTGCCAGGCACGGATCGGGTCCGCCTGAAGCGCCTGCAGGTGACGACGCTGCTCACGACGACCGATATCCATCCATAGCTTGAGCAGCATCACGCCCTCGGCGGCCAGTTCGGCCTCGAAGGCGCGGATCTCCGCCAGCCTGTCGCGAAAGGCGCCCGGCGAGAGACGCCGTTCGGCGCGAGCGAACAGCGCGTCGCCGTACCAGCCATGGATGAAGATGCCGATGCGGCCACGGTCGGGGACGCGTCGCCAGAAGCGCCACCAGTAGGGGCGCTCGCGCTCCTCGCTACTGGGGCCCAGGGCATGCACCTCAGTATGACGGTTCTCCAGCCAGTGATTGAGCTCGTTGACCAGTTGTCCCTTGTAGGTGACGGCGTGGCCCGTAAGCAGCAGGATCACCGACCGCTCCTGGCGATGGGCGAGGTCGAGTTGGGCTTCCAGCAGGCGGGCACGCAGGGTATGGGTTTTCATGATGGAACCTCAGGCCTCGCCCAGCAGGCCGAGGCTGGCCGCCGGCGCCTGGCGACGCAGACCTCGCGAGAGCAGGTGGCCGATCAGCCCGATCAGCAAGGCGCCAGCCAGCGGCAGGGCCAGCCACAGCCCCCAGTGGAAACGCGGCGCCAGATCGAACCAGGTCAGGTAGATGCCGGCGGCCGCCAGTTCCGCCAGCAGCGCGCCCATCAGCCCGCTGGCCAGCCCCAGCACGGCGAACTCCGCCGCCTGCATCCGCGACAGCAGCCGGTTGCTGGCACCGAACACCCGCAGCAGCCCGGTCTCGTGAGCGCGCACCGGCAGGCTGGCGGTGAGCGCCGCATAGAGCACGCTGATGCCGGCCAGCAGGACGAAGCCCAGCACCAGCTCCACCGCGCGGGTGACCTGGGCCAGCACTTCGCGTACCTGGGCGAGAATGGCCTCCACGTCGAGCAGGGTGACACCCGGGAACTCACGCACCAGGCGGCGCAGCAGGTCACGGTCGTCGTCGCCGAGATGGAAGGCGGTGATGTAGCTGTGGCCGAAACGCTCCAGGGTGTCCGGGGGGAAGATCACGTAGAAGTTGGGACGAAAGCTCTCCCAGTCGAGGCTGCGCAGGCTGGTCACTTCGCCGGTGACCGTGTCGCTGCCGATGGTGAAGGTCAGACGATCGCCCAGGGTGAGGCCCAGGCGCTCGGCCAGGCCATTCTCCACGGAGATTGGCACCGCCGCCCCGCTGGCTGAGGCTTGCGGCTCGGCGGCGACTTCGTCAAGCCAGTTGCCCTCTTTACCCTCCTCCTGGCCTGCGGCGAACCACTCCCCCGCCACCACCCGGTTGCCTTCGGGCAGGGTCGCGCGCCAGGTCAGGTTGAGCTCGCGACGCAGGGCATTGTTGCCGCGCGCCTCGGCGGGCACCGCCTCGCGGGCCGGCTGGCCGTTGATGGCGGTGAGGCGTCCGCGCACCATCGGATAGAGGGCCGTGCGGGCATCGGCGGCACCGGCCAGCGCCGAGGCGAAGGCGTCCCGCTCCTGGGGCTGAATATTGATAGCGAAGTGATTGGGGGTGTCCGCCGGCAGCTGGGCCTGCCAGGTAGTGAGCAGGTCGCCACGCACCAGGGCGATCATCGCCACGGTGAAGAAGGTCACCGAGAAGGCCAGCAGCTGGCCGAGGCTCGCCTGGCGGCGCCGCGCCAGCTGCTGGCCCCCCAGCCGCAAGGCCGTGAGCATGCCATCGGCCGGGCCGCGGCCGCGCGGCAGCCGGGCGGTGCCGCGCAGCACCAGCCTCAGCAGCACGCCGCCGAGCCCCCAGAGCACCACCAGCATCACCAGCCCGCCCAGCAGCAGGCCGGCGGCGAGCCACAGGTCGCCGGAGTAGAGCCACAGCAGGCCGCCGAAGACCAGCGCCGCCACGCCCACCACCAGCCAGGCCGAGGGCGGCAGCGGGTCCAGCTCGCGGCGCAGCACCTTGAGGGCGCTGACGCGCTTGAGGCGCAGCAGGGTCGGCCCGGCAAACCCCACCAGCACCGCCAGGGCGGTGAACACCCCGAGCCACAGCGGCAGCAGGCCGGGCGCCGGCAGGCTGAACGGCAGGAAGGTCGCGAGCAGCGCGACCAGCAGTGCCTGCCCGGCCAGCCCCAGCAGGGCCCCCAGTGCCGAGGCGGCCAGCGCCAGCCACAGCAGCTGCAGCACGAACAGCCTGAGCAGGTCACGCTGGGTGGCGCCGAAGCAGCGCAGCAGCGCCGCGGTATCCAGGTGGCGCTCGACATAGCGACGGGTGGCCATGGCCACGGCCACGCCGGCCAGCAGCACGGCGGCGAGCCCTGCCAGGCTGAGGTACTGCTCGGCCCGCGCCAGGGCACTGCCCAGCTGGGGGCGGTCCTGGCGCACGTCGCGCACCTCGACGCCCTCGCGACGCAGCCGCTGCAGCAGCGGCTCGACCCGCGCCACGGCCTCGGCGCTGCCGGCGGCGAGCAGCTCATACTCGATCCGCGAGCCCTCCTGAACCAGGCCGGTGGCGTCCAGGTCGTCGCGGTGCATCATCAGCCGCGGGTTGAAGTTGCCGAAGCCGGCCGATTGATCGGGTTCGCGCTCGACCACCCCGCCCACCTCGAGCTGGGTCTCGCCCAGGCGCACCCGATCCCCCACCTCGAGCTCCATCAGCAGGGCCAGGCGCGGGGCTACCCAGACCTCGCCCGGCGGCGGGCCATGAGCCAGTGACTCGATGCCGTTGCCGCGGTCCACCCGGACGGTGCCGTAGTGGGGATAGACCGAGTCGACGACCTTGAGGCTGGCCGGCTGGAAGCGCTCACCACGACTGACCATGGAGACCATGTCGATCTGCTCGGAGAGCGTCAGGCCGGCGTCTTCGAGGGCCTCGCGGACCTCTGTATCGAAGGGTCGACCCTGCTCCAGCACCACGTCGCCGCCCGCGAGCTGGCCCGCTTGGCGGGTCAGGCCGCGGTCGAGGCGATCGAGGAAGAAGCCGATCATGGTGGAGGCGGCCACCGCCAGCGCCAGCGCCAATGCCAGGGCGCGCACGTCGGCGGCGCGCAGGTCACGGATCAGGCTTCTGGCGGAAAGGCGCAGCAGGGCCGGCCAGCTGGTTCGGCTCATGCCATCACCTCGTCGCGCGCCATCTCGACCAGCCGGCCATCCTCCAGGCGCAGGCAGCGATCACAGCGCCGCGCCAGGGCGTGGTCATGGGTCACCAGCACCAGGGTGGTGCCGGCCTCGCGGTTGAGCGAGAACAGCGCCTCGATGATGCGCTCCCCGGTGGTTGGGTCCAGGTTGCCGGTGGGCTCGTCGGCGAACACCAGCTCGGCGCCGGTGACGAAGGCCCGGGCCAGGGCCACGCGCTGCTGCTCGCCCCCCGAGAGCTGCTTGGGCAGGTGGTCCAGGCGCTCACCTAGACCGACACGGGTCAGCCAGTCGCGGGCCCGGGCCTCGGCCCCGGGGCTCGGCGACAGCTCCAGCGGCAGCAACACGTTTTCCAGGGCCGTCAGGGTGGGCAGCAGCTGGAAGTTCTGGAACACGAACCCCACCCGCCCCGCCCGCAGGGAGGCCCGGCCATCCTCGTCGAGGGCGCGCAACGACTGGCCGAACAGCGTGAGCTCGCCCCCGCTGGGCGTGTCCAGGCCCGCCAGCAGACCCAGCAGGGTCGACTTGCCGGCACCGCTCTGGCCGAGGATCGCCACGCTCTCCCCGGGAAACACCGCAAGCGACAGGTCACTCAGGATGCTCAGCCGCCGCTCGCCGCTCTCGACCTCCTTGGCGAGGTGATCGGCGTGTAGAATCGGTGAGACATGCGTTCGAGAGGAGACGGACATGACGATGGGCTTCCCTGTAGGTACGTGGGGCCAGCGAGCAAAGCGCTGGCTCGCAGGTTGCTGGTGGCCGATACGCTGGTTGTCGGCGCTGGGGCTGCCAGCACTTGGCATGACACTGCTGCTGGCCGGCGAAGCGGCGCAGGCGGCCCCCCGACCGCTGCTGCTGGTGATGGGCGACAGCCTGAGCGCCGCCTACGGCATCGAGCGGCAGGCCGGCTGGGTTAGTTTGCTGCAGGCGCGTCTGGACGGGAAGGCGCGCGTGGTCAACGCCAGCATCAGCGGCGAGACCTCCAGCGGCGCCGCCGCGCGACTGCCCGACCTTCTGCGACAGCACGAACCCGATATCGTTGTACTGGAACTGGGCGGCAATGATGGCCTGCGCGGCCTGCCACCCGGCCAGTTCGAGGCCAACATGCGGCGCATGATCGAGGACAGCCGGGCCGCCGGTGCCGAGGTGCTGCTGCTGGGCATCGACATTCCGCCCAACTACGGCCAGGCCTACCGCGACGCCTTCACCGGGGTCTACTACCGCCTCGCCGATGAGTTCGACCTGCCACTGGTGCCTTTCCTGCTCGAGGGCGTGGCCCTGAAGAGTGAACTGATGCAGAGCGACGGCATCCACCCCACGGCCGCCGCCCAGCCACGCATCCTGGACAACGTCTGGCCCAAGCTCGTGGCGCTGCTCGAAGCGAACGGCGTGAAGATAGATAGCGTTTCGCCACCGGACCAGACATAGACTAAATTTGGACCACTGACTCCTTGCCGTTGTGCGTCGGCGCGGCAAGCGCCCGCGCACCGGGCAAGCGAAGCAGCGCTAGGCCAGTGTGCCTCCCTGGCCGAGGCGCCTGCAGCTTATCAAGCCTAGTGCCCTTCACACCTTGTTCTGGAGCCTACCATGCGCACGGAGACCATCAGCTACCTGAAACAGAATGCCGCCACCCTGGATGTCCAGGAGCCCCTGGTGATCACCCAGAAGGGCAAGCCGACCTATGTGATCGAGTCCTACGCCGCCCATGAGCGTCGCGAGCAGGCCATCGCCCTGCTCAAGCTGCTGAGCCTGGGCGAAAAGAGCCGGGAAGAGGGCAAGACCATGAGCACCGAGGAGTTCCTGGCGAAAGTCAGGGCCCGTCACGCCGCGAGGCGAGGTGAATCGATGTGAGGAGGCCTTCGGATGGATATCATCTTCGAAGCCACAGCAGACGCCTCGCTAGAAAGCTGTGAAAACCTCCTGCTCGACAAGTTGGAGATACCGTTGGACAGGGTCGAAGCCATCTCCCTGCACCTTATCACCAAGACCATGACAGCGCTGCAAGGTTTGGGGCAACAGAGCGTGAAGGCGCGCCGCCTGGTTGATGTTCTCGGCGATCGCCTGGCTATCGGTCAGGTATTCATGCGCAAAAGCATTGCGTAACAGCCGCACTTCCAACCAGTCATCAAATTCGTTCGGCCATCTTGAGCTGTTCTTCGAGTATCGCCCTGGGTGTCGTGGTCATAGCCGGATTCCTTGTTCCAGGGCATCACGATGAATCGGCCGCAGCGTTTGATCGGCAGAGCGAATCAATAGATCGATTCGCCGGGGCCCAGCCGCGCCCAGAGCCTTCGCTGCAGACGCGCCTGAATCCGGGTGCGGGGTTCATCAAGCTCGGGGGCCTCGATGTAGAGGTCGATATCGCCTCCGCGACGCCCGTCATCGACCCTTGAGCCGAACAGGTAGACATGCGCCTTCTCACCCAGCAATTCGGCCACGGTGTCATGGATGACGGACACCTGCTCACCAGTCAGCCGCATGATTGACTCCTTATCGGTCGACATGCCCCAGGTCGCGGCCGGGGTCGAGACGGTCGCGCACCGCCTGCTTGAGGGCCTTGATGGCGGGGAAGCCGCCATCGCGCTTGCGCTCCCAGAGCGATTCTCCATCGCAGAGGATCTCGAAATGGCCGCCATGGGAGGGCGCTAGCGACACCTCCTCGAGGTCTTCACCAAAGGTGGCGAGCAGCTCCTGGGCGTACCAGGCACTGCGCAGCAGCCACTGGCACTGGGTGCAGTAGTGGATTCGGATGCGTGACATAGAACCTCGCGGGTCGCGACAACAATGAGCCTTCCGATGATAGCAGCCAGGAAGTCATCATGACCCACACAGAGATTTGTCGGCCCCGCCGCGTCGAAGGCTCAGCGGTGACGAGGACTACCGGATGTGCCGACGCGTTGAAATCCCGACGCCGCCTGGCCATGATAAGAGCCCTATCCCGCTCCTTGCCGCCGTGCGACGCGCCAAGGGCATCGCGACAGGAACGCCTGCATGAAACGATCTCCGCTGATCAGCCCAGACTTGCTGGAGCGCATCATCAATGCCTCTGAGGATGGCATCGTGGTCGCCGAGCAGGAGGGCGACGAGAACATCCTGATCTACGTCAATGAGGGGTTTGAGCGCCTTACCGGCTACAGCGCCGACGAGATCCTCTACCAGGATTGCCGCTTCCTGCAGAACGAGGATCGCGAGCAACCGGGGCTCGACGTCCTCCGCCAGGCGCTGAAGGCGGGTCGTCCCTGCCGCGAGGTGCTGCGCAACTATCGCAAGGATGGCACCCTGTTCTACAACGAGCTCTCCATCACCCCGATGTACGACGAGGACGACCATCTCACTTACTACATCGGGGTGCAGAAGGATGTCACCGAGCGCGTCGAGACCCAGCAGGAACTCGAGCGACTCAAGGCCGAACACGGCCTGAACTGACCTGCCCCGACACAGCGAAAAAAAGTCCCTGCAGGGCTTGTCCTCGGCCTTTCTTGAAGCTATACAGCCCGCAGGCAAGAGCCATTGCCTGCGGGCGCTTCAGGTTCCACACCCGGGACGGGAAGCGATCGAATGATCCGCCGGACACTGCCCGTTCGGCCCCGGGCCATGGGAGGATATCGCATGAGCCATGAACCCCTTCTTGACACTAGCGACGACGATCAGGACTACCTCGAGGCGGTCAACGATGACGAGGGCCGCATCCGCCCCAGCAGTCGCGCCGACACCTTGCGGGCCCGCCGACGCGTGGAGGCGTTGATCGAGGAGCGCCGCCTGCGGCGCGCCATCGAGGACGACTGGAGCCTCGACGAAGAAGAATAGGCCGAGTGCCTGCTGACGCAAGGCGATACCCGGGGCGGAGGAAGGCCATGAACTGGCCTTCAGCCGTCTCGGGTTCTATCATCGTCGTCCAGCCAATTCCTCAACCAAATGGATTTCCATGGCGCAATACGTCTACACCATGAACCGGGTGGGCAAGGTCGTGCCCCCCAAGAAGCAGATCCTCAAGGACATCTCGCTCTCCTTTTTCCCGGGCGCCAAGATCGGCGTGCTGGGTCTCAATGGCTCGGGGAAGTCGACCCTGCTGCGCATCATGGCCGGCGTGGATACCGAGTTCGAGGGCGAAGCGCGCCCCATGCCGGGCATCAACATCGGCTACCTGCCCCAGGAGCCGGCGCTGGACGACGACAAGAACGTCCGCGAAACCGTCGAGGAGGCGCTGGGCGAGATCATGCAGGCCCAGGAGAAGCTCGACGCCGTCTATGCCGCCTATGCCGAGCCGGATGCCGACTTCGACGCCCTGGCCAGCGAACAGGCCCGGCTCGAGAACATCATCGAGGCCTCCGACGCCCACAACCTGGACCGCAAGCTGGAAGTAGCCGCCGAGGCCCTGCGCCTGCCGCCCTGGGAGGCCCGCGTCGGTACCCTCTCCGGCGGCGAGCGGCGCCGCGTGGCGCTGTGCCGCCTGCTGCTCTCCAGCCCTGACATGCTGCTGCTCGACGAGCCCACCAACCACCTGGACGCCGAATCGGTGGCCTGGCTGGAGCGCTTCCTGCACGACTATTCCGGCACCGTGGTGGCGGTTACCCACGACCGCTACTTCCTCGACAACGTGGCCGGCTGGATCCTCGAGCTCGACCGCGGCCAGGGGATTCCCTTCGAGGGCAACTACTCGGGCTGGCTGGAGGCCAAGGAGAAGCGCCTCGAGCAGGAGGCCAAGCAGGAAGCCTCGAAGAACAAGGCGATCAAGCACGAGCTGGAGTGGGTGCGCAGCAATGCCAAGGGTCGCCAGGCCAAGAGCAAGGCGCGCCTCAACCGCTTCGAGGAGCTGCAGTCGGGTGACTTCCAGAAGCGCAACGAGACTAACGAGATCTTCATCCCGCCCGGGCCGCGGCTGGGCGACAAGGTTATCGAGTTCCATGACGTGGCCAAGGCCTTCGATGACAAGCTGCTCTACGAGAACCTGACCTTCAGCGTGCCCAAGGGCGCCATCGTCGGCATCATCGGTGGCAACGGCGCGGGCAAGTCGACGCTGTTCAAGCTGATCACCGGCAAGGAGCAGCCCGACGCCGGCGAGGTGGTGGTGGGCGAGACCGTTGATATCGCCTATGTGGAGCAGCTGCGCGATCACCTCGACGACAAGCAGACCGTGTGGCAGGCGGTTTCCGACGGCCAGGACATCCTCAACATCAACGGCTACGAGGTCTCGTCACGCGCCTACGTGGGCCGCTTCAACTTCAAGGGCAACGATCAGCAGAAGCGCCTTTCCGAGCTCTCCGGCGGCGAGCGTGGCCGCCTACAGCTGGCCCAGACCCTCAAGCAGGGCGCCAACGTGCTGCTGCTCGACGAGCCCTCCAACGACCTGGACATCGAGACCCTGCGGGCGCTGGAAGAGGCCCTGCTGGCCTTCCCCGGCTGTGCCCTGGTGATCTCCCACGACCGCTGGTTCCTCGACCGCATCGCCACTCACATCCTGGCGTTCGAGGGCGACTCCCACGTCGAGTTCTTCGAGGGCAACTACACCGAGTACGAGGCCGACCACAAGAAGCGCGTTGGCGACGACACCCCGCACCGCATGAAGTACAAGCGCATCGACGCCTGAGGCGCTGCGCGCCAGCTGTAAGCCCTAAGCTTGACGCGAAGCGTCAGTAGAAACCGGGTTCGCCGGCGGGGCGTGTCTTAAAGCGGCGGTGCAGCCACAGGTACTGCTCAGGATGCTTGCGGATGGCGCCTTCGATGAAGGCGTTGACCTTGGCGGCGTCGGCGACTTCATCGCCGCTGGGGAAGTCCTCCAGCGGCGGCAGGTACTCCAGGGTGTAGGTAGCGTTGTCGGGGTTGCGGTGGAACATCAGCGGCATGACCGGAGCCCCGGTCATGCGTGCGATCTTGGCGGTCAGCTTGATGCTCGCCGCTTCGATGCCAAAGAAGGGGGCAAAGACGCTGGCTTCCCGGCCGAAATCCTGGTCCGGCGAGTACCAGACGTGGTGGCCGGTCTTGATGCGACGCACCACACTGCGCAGGTCGTGGCGGTCGATGGAGGTACCGAAGATGCGGTTGCGCGCGCGGGTCATGAAACGCTCGAAGAGCGGATTGTCGTGGGGGCGATAGACCACGTCCGCGGGGAAGAACAGCGAATGCAGCGCCCCGCCCAGGTCGAGGGTGGAGAAGTGTACGCCGATGATCAGTGCCCCCTTGCCCTCGGCCTGCACCCGCGCCATGTGCTCCTGACCCTTGAAGGTGACGCGATGGCGCAGGTGCTCGGGGTCGCGGCACCAGCCGGTGGCGGTCTCCATAAGGCCGATGCCGTTGGCGATAAAGGTCTCCTTGACCAGCCGTCGAAGCTCGACCTCGTCCAGCTCGGGAAAGCACAGCCGCAGGTTGGTCTCGGTGATGTGCCGCCGGCGCCCGGCGAAGCGCCATGCCGCCAGGCCGATCCGCCTGCCAACCCACAGTTTGAGGCGCCATGGCAGCCAGGCCGCCACGTACATCAGGCCGATGGCCAGCCATACCGGCCAGTAGCGGGGATGGGCGAAGGCGCTCTTGGGAGCGTGGTCCCTGGACATGCGGCTTCCCGTGGCGTGGCGATCAGTGCGCGCCATGATAGCGCCTGGGCACCCTTGGCAGTACGCCGCTGAGCAGGGTATAGCTGAGGGTATCGCAATGGTGGGCCACCTCGTCCACCGACAGAATCTGGCCGTTGGTGGCTCGCCCCCAGAGCACCACCTCGCTGCCGATGTCGGCCTCGGGAAGGTCGGTGAGATCCACCGTCAGCATGTCCATGGAGACCTTGCCGGCGATGGCCGTGCGTTGTCCGTCGACCAGTACCGGCGTGCCGTCGACGGCATGCCGGTCGTAGCCGTCGCCGTAGCCGCAGGCGACCACGCCGATCCGCGAGGGACGCGGTGCCCTCCAGCGCCCGCCGTAGCCCACCGCCTCCCCCGCGGCGAGCTCGCGCACGGCGATGATCGCCGAGCGCAGGGTCATCACCGGCGTCAGGCGACGGCTGGCCTCGTTGGAGGCCTCCAGCGGGTCGCTGCCGTAAAGCATCACCCCCGGACGGTTCCAGGCGCCATGCGCCTCGGGCCAGGCCAGGGTGGCGGGCGAGTTGGCGAAGCAGGTGGGCGCCGCGAGCCGTATCGCCAGGTCGTCGAGCAGCTCGAGCTGGCGCCGGAAGTCGGCGGATTGCAGGGCGTCGGCGCTGGCGAAGTGGCTCATCAGGTGCAGGTCGCAGGCGCGCTCGGGCGCCGCGGCGAGACGCGCCCACATCGCCTCGACCTGCGCCGGCGGGAAGCCCAGGCGGTGCATGCCCGAGTCGACCTTGAGCCATACCGGAATGGGGTGCGCGGGGCAATAGGCCAGCAGTGCCTCGAGCTGCCAGTCGCTATGGATTACCAGCCACAGGTCTAGCGTCTCGACATGCTCGAGCTCGGCGGTCGCGAAGATGCCCTCGAGCAGCACGATGGGCGTCGTGATGCTGGCCTCGCGCAGGGCCTGGGCTTCCTCGAGGCAGGCCACGGCAAAGGCCGGCGCCAGGGCTTCGAGCGCCTGGGCACAGGCCACGGCGCCATGCCCATAGGCATCGGCCTTGATCACGGCGACGGCGCGGCTATGGGGGGCCTGGTCACGGGCCAGGCGATAGTTGTGACGCAGGGCGTCAAGGTCGATGTCGGCAATCAGCGGTCGCGCCATGCCGGCGGGTTCCTCATTCGAAGATGGCATCCAGCGAGAGGCCCTGCTTATCGAGCATGCGGCGCAGCTTCTTCAGGGCTTCTACCTGGATCTGACGAACCCGCTCGCGCGTCAGGCCGATCTCCTCGCCAACGTGCTCAAGGGTCGCGGCCTCATGGCCGCGCAGCCCGAAGCGGCGCACCACTACCTCCATCTGCTTTTCGGTGAGTTCGGCCAGCCATTCGTCGACATGCTGGCGCACATCGCCATCCACCAGGGTCGACTCCGGGCCCTGGTCATTGTCGTCGGCCAGGGTCTCAATCAGCGGCTTGTCGTTCTCGCTGCCCATCGGGTAGTCGACCGATGAGACCCGCTCGTTGAGGCCCATCATCTTCTTGACGGTCTCCACTGGCTTGTCGAGGTAGTCGGCGACCTCCTCGGCCGTGGCCTCGTGGTCGAGCTTCTGGGTCAACTCACGGGCCGCCCGCAAGTAGATGTTGAGTTCCTTGACCACATGGATCGGCAGACGGATGGTGCGGGTCTGGTTCATCAACGCCCGCTCGATGGTCTGGCGAATCCACCAGGTGGCGTAGGTGGAGAAGCGAAAGCCGCGCTCGGGGTCGAACTTCTCGACCGCGCGGATCAGACCCAGGTTGCCCTCCTCGATCAGGTCGAGCAGGGTCAGGCCACGGTTGAGATAGCGCCGGGCGATCTTTACTACCAGACGCAGGTTGGATTCGATCATCCGCGAGCGGCCAACCGGGTCGCCCTGGCGCGCCAGGCGACCGTAGTAGACCTCTTCTTGCGGCGTCAGCAATGGCGAGAAGCCGATCTCGTTGAGGTAGATCTGCGTGGCATCGAGGCTCTGGCGACGATGGCGATCCTCGCGATTCAGAGCCTTCTCGAAGGCTTCCTCATCGTTGATCACGGCCTCTTCGTCATCAATGTCCTCTCGCTCATCCGGCGTCTCGACCGCGTCCTCGTCCGCCTCGTCGACGGACGCCAGATTCACATCCTGAAGGTCCTGTTCAAGCATGCTCATCGATTGCCTCCCCTCGATTGCTACCCCATGGTGGCGACCCAGCGTCGTGAGTCCATGGGTCGGACGTTCGACGCACAACATTATTATTAGGTTACAGCCCGTGTTTCCTGCCGGTGATACTGTCCACCCCTGGGGGGGGTCAGCGGGAAGGCAGGAACTTGAGAGGATCCTGAGGCTGTCCATCCTTGCGCACCTCGAAATGCAGCCTGACGTCCTCGGCATCGCTGTCACCCATGGTGGCGATGACCTCACCGGCTTCGACGACGTCGTTCTCCTTGACCTTCAGGCTGTCGTTGTGGGCATAAGCACTCAGGAACTGGTCGTTGTGCTTGAGCAGGATCAGCTTGCCGTAGCCCCTGACGCCGCTGCCTGCATAGACCACGATTCCCGGCCCGGCTGCCTTGACAGGTTGCCCCTTTTTCCCGGCGATATCAATGCCGGCGGTGATGCTTCCCCCTTCGCCAAAACGCCCCACTACCTCACCGGACGCAGGCCACTGCCAGGCCACCTCCTCCACCGGTGTGTAACGCCGCCCGGCGCGCTGCTCGGCGCTCGCCTCGCCGGCAACCGAGGTTCCGGCATCGGCCGCAACGGTGCTCGGCGACGGGGTGCTAGCGACCTGGTGCGTCGCGTTCTTGCTTGCCGCTTTGGGGGTATCGGGCGACTCGGCGGCGGCCTGCCGCTGCGCTTCGCGCGACGCCCGCTCCCGCCGCTCGGCCAGGTCGCGCTCGCTCAGGGTGCCGTCCGCTCCGGGGCTGTTGTAGTTGTAGACCGGCCCCGGCCCCTTCGGCGAGGCGCCTTCGGCCCCCTCCTGCGCGCCCGGGCTGGACGACTGGACGGCGTCTTGCGCCGCCTGACGCTCGGCGGAAAGGCGACGGTTGCGCTCGATGGCGCTCTCGTCGGGAAGCAGCCAGTCGAGTTTCTCGTCGCTGGCGGGGGCGTCATCGCGCCCCATCGTCGCCACCTTGCGGCCGGTGGAGGCGTCATCGGCGCCCTGCTCGCCGGCGGCGCGTCCCTCACCACCCAGTATCAGCCGTTGACCGGGCTCGATGAGGTAGGGCGGGCCGATGCGGTTGAGGCGCGCCAGATCGCGGTAGTCCATACCATGGCGCCAGGCGATGCCGTACAGCGTATCCCCGGCTTTCACGGTGTATTCGGCGGGTGTTGCGTCCGCCCGGCTGGCCGACAGGTCGCGAACCTGGACCGGCTCGCGCTGCCCTTGCTGGGCGGCACAGCCGGCCAGCGCCAGGGCCAGGCCGGAGATCAAAAATAGCTTATACATCGGAGCCTTTCTCCTTGTCAGCACCTTGTCGGCAAGCGGATGTCGCGGGCCGATTGGCCCGGCTGATCAGCAGCACCAGGGCGGCACCGGCCAGCATCAGGGCCACCACCGCCGGCAGCCGGGCAGGGTCGCCGGTGAGGTCGGCAAAATCGCCCGGGGTCAGGTATCGATAGTCGAGGGGAATCTTCTGGCCATCGGGTCCCAGCTGATAGCGTACCAGCTCGCGCCACGGCCAGAGTACCGGCAGCGAGCCGATGATAAAGCCGACCAGCAGTTGCAGGGTGGCGGTATGGTGGTGGCGCAGCAGCCAGGAGAGCAGCCGCGAGAAGCCGAACAGGCCAATCAGGCAGCCCACCCCGAACAGCCCGATCAGGCCCAGGTCGAGGCTGCGCACGCCCTGCATCACCGTGCCATACAGCCCCA
The DNA here is from genome assembly GCF_004361885.1 of Halomonas ventosae. Classification (GTDB taxonomy): domain Bacteria; phylum Pseudomonadota; class Gammaproteobacteria; order Pseudomonadales; family Halomonadaceae; genus Halomonas; species Halomonas ventosae_C. Next base: position 150,409 of record NZ_SNWH01000005.1, on the reverse strand, counting down.
TGCTAAGCAGCAGGAAGCTGCCCGACACGCCGGGCAGCAGCAGCGCACTGATGGCGATGGCCCCGCCCACCACCAGTACTAGCGCAGGGTTGCCGAGCTGGGCGACCAGCGGCATTAGCGACGGCAGGCCATGGGCGAGCAGCAGCCCGGCAACCAGCGGCAGCAGGTGCCACCATCGCCAAGTGGCCGGGTGGCGGCTGACCACCACCGCCGAGGCGGCTACCAGACCGAAGAAGAAGCCGTCGAGCAGCAACGGGAAATCCGCCATCAGCCAGACTACGAGGTGAGCCACGCTGAACAGGCTAACGGCGATGCCGGCCAGCAGCGGCAGCACGAAGGCCAGGTTGAGATGGGCCATCAGCAGCGGCAGGCCGCCACGGCGCCAGGCCAGGTAGGCGCTGGGTCCGAACTGCTTGATGCTGTGGATCAACTCCTCGTAGATGCCGGTGACGAAGGCGATGGTGCCGCCGGACACGCCGGGCACGGCATCGGCGGCGCCCATACCGGCGCCCCTGAGGAAGATACCCAGATGACGTTTCAACAGCGGACTCCTTGCAACGAAATAGCGCCTGGTAGCCAGGCAGGGATACCGCTCAACGAATGACACCTTCCAGCAACGGCACGAAGCGCACCCTCTCCAGCCGCTGTGGCTCCAAGCCCTCGCCGCTGCGGCGCACGCGGGTCAGCCACTGCTCGCCATCCGCCTCGGCCAGCGGCGCGATCAACACGCCCCTCTCGCCAAGCTGGGCGAGCAGCGGCGCAGGCAGCTCGCTGGCGCAGGCGGTGAGCAGGATGACATCAAAAGGCGCCTGCTCCGGCCAGCCATGCCCGCCGTCGGCGAGGCGCAGGCGGGTATTGTGAACCTCGAGCAGGCGCAGGCGGTCGCCGGCCCGGCGATGCAGGGCATTGATCCGCTCCACCGACCAGAGTTCCGCCACCAGGCGCGACAGCACCAGGGTCTGGTAGCCGGAGCCGGTGCCTACCTCCAGCACCCGGGACGGCGCCTCCTGGATCACCAGCTCGGTCATGCGCGCCACCATCCACGGCTGGGAGAGTGTCTGGCCATGGCCGATGGGCAGCGAGGTATCCTCATAGGCACGATGCGCCAGGGCCTCGTCGAGGAAGAGGTGGCGCGGCTCGCGAGCCATCACCTCGAGCACTCGGGGGTCGCGTATGCCCTGGTCAGCCAGGCGGCCGACCATGCGGTCGCGGGTACGCTGCGATGTCATGCCGACACCGCGCAGCAGTTCAGGTGAGTGCATCCAGCCAGTCCTGCACGTCGTCGCACGCGGCATGCCGGGTCAGGTCGGTCTGCAGCGGCGTGATGGAAACGTAGCCCGCCTCGATGGCGGCAAAGTCGGTGTCCGGGCCATCGTCGGCGTTCTCGCCCACGGCGGCGATCCAGTAACGCAACCGGCCCCGGGGATCACGAACCTCCAGGGGGCGGGCCGCCGGGCCGCGATAGCCCATCCGGGTGACCCGAAAGCCCTGTATCTCGCTCCACGGCAGGTCCGGCACGTTGACGTTGAGCAGGCTGCGCGGCGGCAGCGAGAGCTGCTCGGCCGCCCCCACCAGGCTCGCCGCCACGCGGCCGGCGGTCTCGAAATAACGCGCGCCCACCAATGACATGGCGATGGCTGCCATGCCCAGGTTGCGCCCCTCCATGGCCGCGGCCACCGTGCCGGAGTAGAGCACGTCGTCGCCGAGGTTGCCACCATGGTTGATGCCCGAGATCACCAGGTCGGGCTTCTCGTCCCAGACGCCGTTGACCCCCAGGTAGACACAGTCGGCAGGCGTACCGTCGACGCTATAGAAGCCGTTGTCGAGCGCGGTGAGCGCCAGCGGCCGGCTCAACGTAAGGGAGTTGCTGGCCCCGCTCTTGTCGCGGTCCGGCGCGACCACACGCAGTCGCGCATGGGGCAGCAGGGCATCGTGGAGGGCGCGCAGCCCGGGGGCATGCACGCCGTCGTCATTGGAAAGCAGCAATCGACGCATCATGAACTCCTGTCAGGGGGCGGGGTCCCCAGCGAGGGATGAGAGATCAGTTCGCGCAGCACGGCGGTGGCGAAGACCCCCCGCGGCAGGCTGAAGGCCAGCCAGAGTTCGCCATCGCCGTGCGTCAGCCGTGGCTCGCCCAGGCGTAGCCGCAGCGCCCGGCGGGCCAGGCGCACACCGGCGCGCTCGAGCCCGCCGCAAAGCCCCGGGTAGCGCACGGCCAGGGCGGTCTCGTGGGCCCTGGCCGCGCCGGCGGCGCGCGACTCGCCAACGCCCCAGAGTATGCCGGCGGGATGCAGATCGAGGCGTGTCGCCCTCTCGCGCAGCTCGGCGAGCTCGACGGCGGCGTCCGGCGCGACGCCGAACTGGCTGGCGCTGCCGTCGAGCATCACCACCTCGCCGGGCAGCGGCGTGGCCCAGCTGCCGTCACGGATGCGCGCGGCCAGCAGCTCGTTGAACAGCCAGCTGCGGGCCGCCGAGAGCAGCATGCCCGCGCGGTCGTCACGCTTGCGCCAGCCGCGGGCCAGCACGGCCCGGGCACGCTGCAGGTTGCGCCCGTCCGCGCCGAAGCGCTGAGGGCCGACGTAGTTGGCGACCCCCGCCTGGCACAGGCGCTGCCAGCGCGCCTCGAGCGCCGGGTCGGCCACCGCCGCCCCGCTGATCCGCAGGCGAAAACGGTTGGCCCGATGCACGCCGCGCTTGAGCTTGCGCGGATGGCGAGCCTGGTCGAGCACCCGGATGCCGCGCTCGGCGAGTCGCGTCACCAGGGCCTCGGGGGCCTCGCGGCCAGGCAGCTGCACGGAGAGCCATTGGCGGGTCACGGCGACGCGGTCCTTCATGCCCGCATAACCGACCTGCCGCGGCGCAACCGCGCAGAGCCGGGCGAGCTCGCGGGCCACCATGGCGGTGGTCTGGTCGCGCTTCTCGATGAACAGCCACAGGTGCTCGCCCTCGCCTTGCGGGGCGAAGTCGAGAAGCTCCTCGACCCGGAAGTCCTCGGGGACGGTGCGGTAGTCGCCACTCGGTGGCGCGCCGAGCTCGCCCTGGAGCACCCGCGGCCAGGCCGGCGGCCAGTCAATGGAATCCTCGACGGCCGAGTGTGCAGGCTCAGTCACCGGCCATCCCCTTCGTTGCATCGTACCAGCAATGCCACCGCCTCGGCGGCGATGCCCTCGCCGCGGCCGGTGAAGCCGAGCCGTTCGCTGGTGGTGGCCTTGACGTTGACCGCGCCCTGGGTGATGCCCAGGTCCGCGGCGATATGCCCGGCCATGGCGTCGATATGCGGCGCCATCTTCGGCGCCTGGGCGATCAGCGTGGCGTCCAGATTGCCGACCCGGTAGCCGGCCCCGTCCACCAGCCGGGCGACCTGGCGCAGCAGCAAACGGCTGTCGGCGCCGGCCCAGGCCGGGTCGGTGTCGGGGAAGTGGTGGCCGATATCGCCCAGCGCACAGGCCCCCAGCAGGGCGTCGCAGACCGCGTGCAGCAGCACGTCGCCGTCGGAGTGGGCGACGAAGCCCTGCGCGAAGGGAATGGCGACGCCGCCGACCACCAGGTGGTCGCCCTCGCCGAAGCGGTGGACATCGAAGCCGTGGCCGATTCGCATCATGCGCGTTTCATGCTCCCTTCAAACTCGCGGCGCCCCCGGGGACGCCTCGGCGTGGTCAGTGTGGACGGTTCGCTGCTGAGCTGACAGCACCCGCTCGGCCAGGGCCAGATCCTCGGGATGGGTGATCTTGAGGTTGTCGCGACGCCCGCTGACCAGGCGTGGCGACAACCCCGCCGCCTCCATCGCCGAGGCCTCGTCGGTCACCGCGACACCGCGCGCCTGCGCCTCGCCCAGGGCACGGCGCAACAGGCCAAGGCGGAAGCCCTGGGGGGTGAAGGCATGCCACAGGCCCTCGCGGGACTCGGTGGCGCGCACCCGCCCGGCGCCGTCGTCGCGCTTCATGGTGTCGGCGACCGGCGCGGCCAGCAGCCCACCCACCGGATCGTCGACGATGGCGGCCAGCAGCCGCGTCAGGTCAGCCACGGTGACACAGGGCCGGGCCACATCGTGAACCAGCACCAGGTCGTCGTCCGTGGCATCCGCGGCGATGGCGTCCAGGGCGTTGACCACCGACTCGGCTCGCTCGGCCCCACCGGGCGAACGCCGCCAATCGGCGAAGGGCACCCAGGCGGGGTCGAACCAGGCGTCGTCGGCGTCCAGGCAGAGACAGAGCCGCGCCTCGGGGAAGGCCTCGTGGAGCCGTTCCAGAGTGCGCGCCAGCACCGGCCGGCCGGCCAGCGGCAGGTACTGCTTGGGGCGCTCGGCGCCCACGCGCCGCCCCTGCCCCGCGGCGGGCACCACCAGCCACAGGCTAGCGCTCACTGGCCGGCCTCCGGCCTGGGAGCCGGCATGCCCACCAGGCCGGCATTGATTTCGAGGTCGGTGTTGTCCACCGCCACACCGGGCACCCAGAAGAACTGCTCGTCCGTGCGCACCATGCCGATGTCGCTGCGAGCCCGCTCCTCGATGGCATCGAGGCCGGTCTTGAGGTCCACCACCTCGGCAGCCAGGCGGGCATTGCGGTCGCGCAGCGGCTGGTTCTCTTCCTCAAGGGCATCCACGCGTTGGCGCACCTCGGTGAGCTCACGCATGCCGCCCTCGCCCAGCCACAGCCGGTACTGCAGCAGCGCGAGCAGGATGATGAGCACGATGGCCAGCCACTTGAGCATGCAGGGAGTCCGTCACAAGGTTACCGATGGCGGGCATTATGCCAGTTTCGCCGCCTATCGGCAGGGTTTAGGAGCCCTCCCGGAAGGGCAGTGCCGCCTCGGCTGCCCGGCAGTAGGCCTCGACGTGAGTACGCTCCTCGGCGCAGAAGCGTGCCACGGCGTCGCGCAGGCGCGGGTCGGCGATATGGTGCAGCGAGGTGAGCCGCCGCGGGGCGAAGCCCCGGGAGAGCTTGTGCTCGCCCTGGGTCCCGGGGTCGAAGGTGGTCAGGCCGCGTTCGAGACAATGCTCGATGCCCTGGTAGTAGCAGGCCTCGAAGTGCAGGCAGTCGGCCAGTACCTCGCTGCCCCAGTAACGCCCGTAGAGGGTGCGCGCGCCCTGCAGGCAGAGCGCGGCGGCCACCGGGGCCCCGTTCAAGCGAGCCTGGATCAGCAACAGCGATTCGGGCAGGGTGCGACGCAGCCGCTCGAAGAAGTCGAGATTGAGGTAGCCGTGACGGCCGCGCTCCAGGTAGGTGATCTCGTAGCAGCGAAAGAAGTGGGCCATCGCCGCCGCGTCGATGGCCTCTCCCTCGAGGCGATGCAGGGTCAGCCCCTGTTCGGCCACCAGGCGCCGCTCGCGGCGGATCGCCTTGCGCCGCTTGGCCGTCAAGGCAGCCAGGAAGCCCTCGAAGTCGCCATAGCCGCGATCCTGCCACTGGAACTGCACTCCCTGGCGTGCCAGCAGGGACGGACAGGCCGTCTGCCAGGCCTCGACCTCGGCCGGTTCGGCAAACAGCAGGTGCCAGCTCGACAGCGCGCTATCCTCCCAGGCCCGCGCCATCACCCGACGGGCCATCAGGGGATCGAGGTGCGCCGCCAGGGCCAGGCGCGGCCCCGGAGCGGGGGTAAAGGGAATCGCCGAGAGCCCCTTGGGGTAGTAGTCGCCGCCGGCGCGTTCCCAGGCCTCGGCCCATCCCCAGTCGAACACATACTCCCCGTAGGAGTGGTGCTTGTGGTAGTACGGCATGATGCCGACCAGCGCCTCGCCCTGCCACAGGGTCAAATGGCGCGGCACCCAGCCGGTGGCGGGGCTCACCGCGCCACTGGCCTCCAGAGCATGCAGGAACTCGTGGCGCAGGAAGGGATGGTCGTCGCCGACCAATGCGTTCCAGCGCACGGCCGGCACCGCCCCAATAGCGGGCAGTTCATGCAGAACGAGCGGGGTCATGGCTGCTCCCGAAAAAATGCGTTATCCAAGGCAAGGGGCGCCGACAGCTGACAAGCCATTGGCAGAAGGCCTACATTGTGCCCAGTGCCCGAGCCCGCTTCCATCCTCATCGACACACGGAGATGTGCATGACCGATGCCCGCGCCCTGCAGGCGCATCTGGACCAGCAGCGCCACGCCTTCGCCGCCGAGCCCTTCCCCTCGGCGGCGACCCGCCGCGACCGCCTCGCCCGCCTGGCGCGCATGACCCGCCAACATCGCGACAAGATCATCCAGGCGATCCACCAAGATATCGGCCACCGTGCCGAGGCCGAGACGCGCCTGGCGGAGATCGCCCCCTTGCTGATGGCCATCCGCCACGCTCGCCGCCACCTCAAGCGCTGGATGGCGTCGCGTCGTGCCGCGGTGCCCTGGCGGCTACTGCCCGGTCGGGCGCGCATCCACCGCCAGCCGCTGGGGGTGGTGGGCATCATCGCCCCGGCCAACTACCCCTGGGGCCTGGCACTGCTGCCGGCGGTGGATGCGCTGGCCGCGGGCAACCGGGTAATGCTCAAGCCCAGCGAGCAGACCCCCACTACCAGTGCCTTGCTGGCACAGCTGGCGGAGCGCTATTTCGCGACCGACGAGTTGAGCGTGGTTACCGGCGACACCGCCACCGCCCAGGCCTTCGCCGCCCTGCCCTTCGATCACCTGCTATTCACCGGCAGCCCGCGGGTCGGCCGTGAGGTGGCCCGCGCCGCGGCGGAGCACCTGACCCCGGTTACCCTGGAACTCGGCGGCAAGGCCCCGGCCATCGTCGCCGAGGACGCCGACCTGGCGCATGCCGCCCGGCGCATCGCCTTTGGCAAGTGGCTCAATGCCGGCCGGACCTGCATCGCGCCGGACCCTGTGCTGGTCGATGCAGCACGCCTGCCGGCCTTCATCGAGGCGATCCGCGCGGTGGTCAAGGGCTTCTATCCGGCGGGTACCGCCAGCGATGACTACTCGGCGGTGCCCGGTGAAGGCGCGCGCCAGCGGCTCGAGGGCATGTTGGCAGAGGCGCGCGACCACGGCTGCCGGGTGATCGAGCTCGGCGAACGACAGGCGTTCAGCCATGGCGCCAAGCTGCCGCCCACGCTGGTGATCGACCCCACCGCCAACCTGGCGATCATGCAGGAGGAGGTCTTCGGCCCCTGGCTGCCGGTGATCGGCGTGCGCGACTTCGACGCTGCCCTGGCCCGGGTCGCCGCGGGGCCTAGCCCTCTGGCGCTCTACGCCTTCACCGACGACCCGGCCCGTCGCCGGCAACTGCTGGAGCAGACCCGCTCGGGCGGCGTGGTCTTCAACGACACCCTGTGGCATGGCGTCGTGCCCGCCCTGCCTTTTGGCGGCATCGGCGAGAGCGGCATGGGGGCCTACCATGGCGAGACCGGTTTCCTGCGTTTCAGCCACCCGCGTAGCGTCTTCCTGCAGGCCCGCCACAACGCCGTGGGGCTGATTGATCCACCGTGGCGTCGCTGGTGGCTGCGCCTGCTGGGGCTCTAACATGATCCGCCTGGTGCGCTAGCGCTTACCAGGCTTACGGCCGGGGCAAGGCTTGAAAGCCGGCTTATCGGTAATAAAACTACAAATATTGCCGTATCGCGGGTAACATGGCGTAATGCCTGGACGCTTTATTGGTAAGTTTACAATACAACCGACACTCGATTCCGAGGTGACCCATGGCCAGCACGACCCCCGCCCTCAACCCCACCGTTGCCAACGTCAGCCGCCGCATTCGGCAACGCTCCGCCGAGCGTCGCGCCCTCTACGAGCGCCGCATGGCCGACCAGCACCGCCGGGGCGTGCATCGCGGCGAGCTCAGCTGCGGCAATCTGGCCCACGGCTTCGCGGCCTGTGGCGAGACGGACAAGAATTCGCTGAAGCTGATGAATTCGGCCAACCTCGGCATCATCTCCGCCTATAACGACATGCTCTCGGCCCACCAGCCGTTGGAGAGCTTTCCCGAGACCATCAAGGCCGCCGCCCGCGCCATGGGCTCCACCGCCCAGTTCGCCGGTGGCGTGCCGGCGATGTGCGACGGCGTGACCCAGGGCCAGCCGGGCATGGAGCTGTCGCTGTTCTCCCGCGATGTGATCGCCATGGCCACCGCCGTGGGGCTCTCCCACAACATGTTCGACGCCGCCCTCTACCTCGGCGTGTGCGACAAGATCGTCCCGGGGCTGTTCATCGCCGCGGCGCGCTTCGGCCACCTGCCGGCGATGTTCGTGCCGGCAGGCCCCATGCCCAGTGGCCTGCCCAATAAGGAGAAGGCGCGCATCCGCCAGCTGTTCGCCGAGGGCAAGGCGAGCCGCGCAGACCTGCTGGAAGCGGAATCGCAGTCCTACCATAGCCCCGGCACCTGCACTTTCTACGGCACCGCCAACTCCAACCAGCTGATGATGGAGATGATGGGCCTGCACCTGCCGGGCACCTCCTTCGTCAACCCCGGCACCGAGATGCGCGAGGCGCTGACCCGCTACGCCACCGAGCAGACGATCCGCAATACCGAGCCCGGCGGCGACTACCGCCCCTTCTACCAGCAGATCGACGAGCGTGCCATCGTCAATGCCGTCGTCGGTCTGCTCGCCTCCGGCGGCTCGACCAACCACACCCTGCACCTGGTGGCCATGGCCGCCGCTGCCGGGCTGACCCTCACCTGGGAAGATTTCACCGACCTCTCCGCGGTGACGCCGAGCCTGATGCAGGTCTATCCCAACGGCCAGGCCGACATCAACCACTTCCAGGCTGCCGGCGGCATGAGCTACCTGTTTCGTGAACTGCTGGGGGCCGGCCTGATCCACGGCGATATCCCCACGGTGTTCGGCACCGATCTCACCGCCTACACCCGAGAGCCCTTCTTGGAGGAGAGCAAGCTGGTATGGCGCGAGGGACCGGAACAGAGCCTTGACACCGAGGTGCTGCGCGGCGTGGCCGAGCCCTTCGCGCCCACCGGCGGGCTCACCGTGCTTGACGGCAACCTGGGCCGCGGGGTGATCAAGGTCTCGGCGGTCAAGCCCGAGCACCGCCTGGTGGAGGCGCCGGTGCGCATCTTCGAGGACCAGAACGAGCTCAAGGGCGCCTTCGAGGCCGGCGAGCTGGACCGAGACGTGATCGCCGTGGTGCGCTTCCAGGGCCCCAAGGCCAACGGCATGCCGGAACTGCACAAGCTGACCCCCTACCTCGGCGTGCTGCAGGACCGCGGCTACCAGGTGGCACTGGTCACCGACGGGCGCATGTCCGGCGCCTCCGGCAAGGTGCCGGCAGCCATCCACATCAGCCCCGAGGCGCTGGACGGCGGAGCGCTCGCCAAGCTGCGCGACGGCGACATCGTGCGCCTGGACGCCGACCACGGCAGCCTGGAGGTCAAGATCGACGCCCATGAGTGGGCCGAGCGCGAGCTGCGGATTGGCGATCTGGACCACTACCACGTGGGCCTGGGACGCGAGCTGTTCGGTGGCTTTCGCCACCTGGCCATGCGCGGCGAGCAGGGCGCTGGGGTGTTCGGCGGCTTCGAGGCCGACGACCTGGCGCGCCAGGAGGGCCAGATTCACGAAGACGACGCCTGAGCCACTTCGAGAACAGGAGCACCGCAGTTGCACAGCGCGAAGTGCCGGGGACAGGTCGAAGAGGGGGTTCTACGCCAGGGATGGCGTCGGTAGCGCCCAGGGAGGGGTTCACAGCGCCCCCTCGTAGACCTGTCACCGGAAAAGCTTCGAGTGATTGCCATCTACACCTCCCCTGTCGGCCAGAAGGAATGAATTGACGATGACCAGACCCGCACTCATCGGTGATATCGGCGGGACCAATGCGCGCTTCGCCCTGGTAACGCCGGACACCTTCGCGCCTCGTGACATCCTGAGCCTGCCGTGTGCCGACTACCCGGGCCTGGTCGAGGCGGTGCGCGACTACCTCAGCCGGGTCGGGCTGAGCGGCGAGGGCGCCCTCCGCGAGGCCTGCCTGGCCTTCGCCTGCCCGATACGCGACGACCGGGTAAAGATGACCAACAACCCCTGGACCTTCTCCCGGAAGGCGGTCCAGCAAACGCTGGGGCTCAGCCTCTTCAAGGCCATCAACGACTTCACTGCCCAGGCGCTGGGCGTGCCCCATGTGGCCAGTACCGACCGAGTGGAGGTGCAGCGCGGCGAGGCGGTTCCCCACGCCGCCCGTCTGGTGATCGGCCCCGGCACTGGCCTGGGCGTGGCCGGGCTGTTTCCCGGGCGACACGCCTGGATCCCGCTACCTACCGAGGGCGGCCACGTGACCTTCGCGCCCACCGATGAGCGCGAGCAGAACCTGCTGCGCCACTTCCGCAACCGCTACGGCCGCGTCTCAGTGGAGCGCATCCTCTGCGGCCAAGGGCTGCTCGACCTCTACCTGGCCCACTGCTCGCTGAAAGGCGCCCCGCCGCGCTATGCCAGCGCGGCCGAGGTCACCCAGGCGGCGGCGGGCGGCGACGGCGTGGCCCGTGATACCCTGCTGCGGTTTTTGAAGATCCTCGGCGATGTCAGCGGCGACGCCGCCCTGACCCTGGGGGCCCGCGGCGGGGTCACCCTGTGCGGCGGCATCCTACCGCGGCTGCTCGAGTGGCTGCCTGAGAGCCGCTTCCTCGAGGCGTTCACCGCCAAGGGGCGCATGAGCGCCTACACCCGGGCCATCCCGGTACAGGTGGTTACCACGCCCTGGACCGGACTGCTGGGCGCCGCCGAGGCCCTGCACAATCCAGAGGTCGAATGAATCGACGGAAGAGGTCGAATGACTCGACGCAAGAGGCCGAATGATGATTCCACAGAGTCTGCGAACGCTCATCGACGAGACCCGCGGCCAGCGCCGTGCCGAGTGGGCCGGCCGCGAGGTATGGCTGGCCAACGAGGCCTGGGGAGAACTGGCGGTATCCCTTCAGGGCGCGCAGGTGCTTCACTTTCTACCCGCGCCCGAGGCCGCGCGCGCTGAAGGCTCTCTTGTACCCGCGCCCGAGGCCGCGCGAGCCGCGGGCGCGCCGGCGACGACGGACAACGTCGCTAAGGAGGCCCTGGTGCCCGGTGGCTGGCTGTGGGTCACCCCCACGCCCCAGCCCCTGCCCGGCGCGATCCGCGGCGGCATCCCGCTGTGTTGGCCGTGGTTCGCCGACGAGCACACCGCCGACGAGTCACCGGATCGTACCGGCCCGATGCATGGCCCGGCACGCAAGGCGCCATGGCGGCTGGACGCCGTGGACGAGCACGAGCAGGGCGTCGAGCTGCACCTTTCGCCCGAGGAGCGTCTGCACGGCCAGCTCACGCCCCGCGCGGTGATCCAGGCCAACGCCCGACGCCTGCACGTGGAGCTGATCAGCGAGCATGTCGGCGAGACACCGGTGAAGCTCACCGGGGCCCTGCACAGCTACCTGGCGGTCGCCGATGCCTTCGCCTGCCGCGTCGAGGGCCTGGCCGGGGCCAGCTACCTGGACAAGCTGGCCGACGTCGCCGAGCGCGACCAGCAAGGCGAGCTGGGCGTGCGCGGAGCGCTCGACCGCATCTACCGCAGCAATGCCGAGCTGCGCCTCGACGACGGCAGCCGCCGCCTGAGGATCGCCCGTCAGGGCAGCGATTCCGCCGTGGTCTGGCATCCCGGCGACGCGCCGCCCGGGGACACCCCGAGCCAAGCTGCCCGCCACTTCCTGTGCGTGGAGTCGGCCAATACGCGACTCGACCCGGTGTGGCTGGTACCCGGCGCCCAGCACCTGCTGGGCACCACTCTCAGCCTGGAGAAGCCCCAATGACCCCCGTGATCGCCTTCGGCGAAGCCCTCGTCGACCTGCTTTCCAGCCGTCTCGGCGAGTTCGACCCCGCCGTTACCGAGACCTTCACTCCCTATGCCGGCGGCGCGCCAGCCAATGTTTCCGTGGCCTGCGCTCGGCTGGGCGTACCCAGCCGCTTTCTCGGCATGCTCGGCAAGGACCACTTCGGCGACTTCCTCGCCAGGGAGCTCGCCTTCCACGGTGTGGATATCTCCGGCGTGGTACGCACTCGCGAGGCCCGCACGGCGCTGGCCTTCGTCTCCCGCGATGCGCTGGGCGAGCGCACCTTCGACTTCTATCGCCCGCCCGCGGCGGATCTGCTCTACCGCCTGGAGCATCTGCCCGCCGGGGTGTTCGCCGAGCCGGCGATCGTGCATTTCTGCTCCAACAGCCTGACCGAGCCGGAGATCGCCGAGACCACCCTGGCCATGGCCGAGATGGCCCGCCGCGCCGGCTGCCTGGTGAGCGTGGATGCCAACCTGCGCCATGCTCTCTGGGACGGCGGGGTCGCCGATGTCAGCCTGGTCACCCGGCTGCTCGACGCCGCCGACCTGCTCAAGCTCTCCACGCAGGAGCTCGACGACCTGCGCGCCGATCACCCCCGGGAGGGCTGGCTGGCCGAACGCTTCGCCGCCGGCGTCAAGGTCGCGGTGATCACCGACGGCCCGGGCGAAGTGAGGCTCAAGGGGGTCGGCCTGGACGAGCGTATCACCCCACCCCGGGTCGAGGCGGTGGATACCACGGCAGGCGGGGACGCCTTCGTCGGCGGCCTGCTTGCCGAGCTCGCCGAATTCACCGCAGGCAAGGGGCTCGACGGTGACTGGTACCGGGACACGGCCTTCCTGCACCGCGCGGTGGAGATCGCCTGCCGCTGCGGCGCCCACGCGGTGACCCGCCCCGGGGCCTACGCCTCACTGCCTACCCGCGAGGACCTAAAGCGACTGCAGGGCTGAGTCGCCACCCGTCCGTCGATCGGCCAGGCTCAGGCGAGCGCGGTCTCGATGACCGCCTTCTCGTGCAGGGTCCGATGCACGGGACACTTGTCGGCGATCGCCAACAGGCGCTCGCGCTGCTCTTCGGTCAGCTCGCCTTCCAGGCGAATCTGGCGACGGAAGACATCCACCTCGTCAGGGGTCTCCTCGCAGTGTTCGCACTCCTCGCCATGGGCCTTGTTGTGGCTCACCTCCACGTCGACATGCTCCAGGGGGATCTTCTTGTGCCGCGCATACAGCCGGATCGTCATGGCGGTACAGGCCCCCAGTCCCGCAGAGAGCAACTGGTAAGGGGTCGGCCCCAGGTCGCTGCCGCCCATATTCTCGGGCTCGTCTACCACCAGCGAGTGCTTGCCGCCCACTACCACATCCTGACGTAGGCCCTCAGGGTCGGCCTCGGCGACGCGCACCAACCCTTCCGGAACCGCCTCGGGCGTGGGTTCGGCAGCCAGCTCCAGGTAGCGTGACGACCAGGAGACGATGACATCGGCAGCGTATTCGGCATCCGCCTCGCGGCTGATCAGGTGGTCGGCATCGTCCAGGGTAACGAAGGACTTGGGGTGCTTCGCCGCCTGGAAGATTGTCGCGGCATTGTCGATGTCGACCAGGCTATCGATGGGGGAATGCAATACCAGCAGCGCCGCTCCCAGGCGGGGCAGGGCTGCGTCGAGGGAGCTGGCCTCGATATCCTCGATGAACTCCCGGCGAATCTCGAAGCGCCGACCGGCCAGGGAGACTTCCGCCGTCCCCTTGTCGCGGATCTCCTCCAGCGTGTCGCCGAAGTTCTTCAGCACGTGCTCCGGGTCGGCCGGTGCGGCGATGGTGACCAGCGCCTTCAGGCCGGGGATCTCGGCCGCCACCTTGATGGCGGCCGCCCCTCCCAGCGAATGGCCGATCAACAGCTGAGGGGCCATGTCTCGACCCTCCAGGTACTCCGCGGCCTTGACGAGATCCGCCACGTTGGACGAGAAGCCGGTATTGGCGAACTCGCCCCCCGAGTGACCGAGGCCGGTGAAATCGAAGCGCAGTACGGCGATGCCCCGGGCGGCCAGGCGTCCGGCAATGCGCCGGGCGGCAGGAATGTCCTTGGAGCAGGTGAAGCAGTGGGCGAAGAGCGCCGTGGCGCGCACCGGGCCCTCGGGCAAGTCCAGCCTGGCCGCCAGGGCCGATCCCTCGTGCCCGCTGAATTCGATACGCTCGCTGTGCATGACGTCTCCTTACCGGTGATCACCGCCGGCCGCCGAGTCGCGGCTGCCCCTCGAAAAAGCCTAGCAGGCCGCCAGTGGATCGTCTCTCATCTGGCCAGGCGGTACTGCAGGGAAACTCAGGCACTGTATATGCCTTTGACATATCCCTAACCACTGCTAGTATTGGGATATCCCTAGAATATATGCCGAGGTGAGAACCATGCCACAAGGATCCGTATTCCAGTCAAACCGCAGCCAGGCGGTACGCCTGCCCAAGGCGGTTGCCTTGCCTGATGACGTGAAGCGTGTGGATGTGGTGGCGATTGGCCGGGCGCGGGTGATTACCCCTGCGGGCGAATCGTGGGACAGCTGGTTCGATGAAGAGGGCGTCACGGAGGATTTCATGAACGTGCGCGACCAGCCCTCGGAGCAAGAGCGCGAATCCTTCTGATGCTCAAGTACATGCTCGATACCAACATATGCATCTACACCATCAGGATGAAGCCGACCCAGGTGCGTGAAACCTTCAAGCGCCTCCAGGAGCAACTATGCATCAGCACGGTTACCCTGATGGAGCTCATTTACGGCGCGGAGAAGTCGGCTAATCCCGAGCGCAACCTGCACAGCATCGAGGGATTCGCCGCACGTCTCCAGGTGCTGCAGTACGACATCGATGCGGCAGCCCATACGGGTCAGCTCAGAGCCGAGCTTGCCAGGACGGGGACGCCGATAGGCCCCTATGACCAGATGATTGCTGGCCACGCCCGTTCGATGGGGTTGGTGGTAGTCACCAACAACATCCGAGAGTTCGAGCGCGTGCCAGGCCTTCGCATCGAGGACTGGCTCTCGGAAGAGGCCCGAGGTCAGTGATGGAAGCGGTCAGCCACCTCACGAGCGAGCCGGCGGATGGCCTCCCAGTCCTCGGCCTCGACAAGCGACTTGGGGGTCAGCCAGGAGCCGCCCACGCACATCACGTTGTTAAGCGCCAGGTAGTCCTCGGCATTATTGATGCCGATGCCGCCGGTGGGACAGAAGCGCGCCTCGGGAATCGGGCCGGCGAAGGACTTAAGGGCCTTGACGCCACCGCTGGCTTCGGCCGGGAAGAACTTGAAACGGCGATAGCCGTACTGCCAGCCGGTCATCAGCTCGGAGACGGTCGCCACGCCGGGCAGCATCGGCAAGGGGCTGGTGACGCCGTAGCGATAGAGCGCTTCGGTGGTGCCGGGGGTCACCACGAAGTCGGCTCCCACCTCCTCGGCCTGGCGATACTGGGCCGGCGTGAGCACGGTGCCCACGCCGATGCTGGCCTGGGGCAGCGCCTCGTTGATGCGCTTGATCGCCTCCAGCGCGCAGTCGGTGCGCAGGGTGATCTCCAGCACGCTCAAACCGCCCTCGAACAGGGCGCGCGCTAAAGGCACGGCGTCCTCGATGCGCTGGATGGCGATGACCGGGATCACCTCGGCCTTGAGGCAGATGCTGTCCAGTTCGGTGGTACGGGTCGAGGGCAGCTGCTTGTCGATGCTCATTTGAACGGTCATGGGGAGATGGTCTCCAGAATTCAGGGGGCCCAGTAGATGGCCAGCGGGCAGGCGAGAAAGGCGCGTATCGGCAGTTCGCGGACGTCGTCGCCGGTCAGCGCCCTGGCCAGCACGGCGCGCTTGTCGCCGCCGGTGATGTGCAGCACATGACGACGGGCCTGGTGCAGGCGAGCGGCGCTCAGGGTGATGCGCGGCTGGGGCTGGCTCGGCGTGCGTACCGCCACCGCCGGGGCTTCGGTGGCCAGCGCCAGGGGCAGTTCCCGGCTGTCGGGGAACAGCGAGGCGGTGTGGCCGTCGCCGCCCATGCCCAGGATCACCACGCTGGCCGGCCAGGCCAGCCCGGCGATCCGCTCGGCCACCGCCGCAGCACCCTGCTCGGGGGTGGCGTCGGCGGTGGTCAGCGGCACGAAGGTGGCGGCGGCGGCCGGCCCCTGCAGCAGGTGGGTGCGCACCAGGCGGGCATTGCTGTCCTCGGCGTCCTCGGCCACCCAGCGCTCGTCGGCCAGGGTGATCTGGATGCGCTCCCAGGGCAGCTCGCAGGCCGCCAGTGCCGCGAAGAAGGTCACCGGCGTGGAACCGCCGGAAACCACCAGCAGGGCCTGGTCCTGGTGGGTCAGATCGACCCGCAGCGCCTCGGCCACGGCCTCGGCCAGCTGACGGGCCAACTGGTCGCGGGGGGAATCACTCATCTCGTCTCTTCCTCTAGGCAGGCCCGATAAGCCTAAGGCGCATCGGGCGTATTGTGCCCGGTGCGCTGGCGCTTACCGGGCCTACGCTCAAGCGGCTTTGATATGTTGATGTTTTCTAATAATCCTCATACCAGCTGCGCCCATCCTGGGTGATCATGGCGATGGAGGCCACCGGCCCCCAGGAGCCGGCCGGATAGCGCCGCGGCGGCTCGTCGCGGTCGGCCCAGGCGGCAATCAGGTCGTCACACCAGCGCCAGGCATGCTCGACCTCGTCGCGGCGCACAAAGAGATACTGCTGGCCCTTCATCACCTCGAGCAGCAGCCGCTCGTAGGCGTCCGGGATGCGGGTCTTGGGGAAGGCGCTGTTGAAGTCCAGGTGCAGGGGGCCGCGGCGCAGGCGCATGCCCTTGTCCAGGCCGCTGTCCTTGGTCAGCACTTCCAGGGCGATGCCCTCTTCCGGCTGCAGACGAATCACCAGCTTGTTGGCGGCAAGCCCGCGCTGGTCGGGGTCGAAGATGTAGTGTGGCTGCTGGCGGAAATGGATGATGATCTGCGAGAGCTTCTCCGGCATGCGCTTGCCGGTGCGCAGGTAGAAGGGCACGCCCGCCCAGCGCCAGTTGGCGACGCCGGTTTTCATGGCCACGAAGGTCTCTGTGTGGCTGGCGGTATTGGCGCCCTCCTCCTCCAGGTAGCCCGGTACGGCCTGGCCATCGCTGGTACCGGCTATGTACTGGCCGCGCACCACGTCACGCCCTAGCATGTCGTCGGTGAAGGGCTTGAGTGCCTTGAGCACCTTGACCTTCTCGTCGCGGATGGCGTCGGCATCTAGGTTGGCCGGCGGGTCCATGGCGATCAGACAAACCAGCTGCAAGAGGTGGTTCTGCACCATGTCGCGCAGCTGGCCGGCCTCGTCGAAGTAACCCCAGCGCCCCTCGATGCCGACCTTCTCGGCCACGGTGATTTCCACGTGGGAGATGTGGTTCTGGTTCCACTGGGTGCCGAACAGCGGGTTGGCGAAGCGCAGCGCAATGAGGTTCTGTACCGTCTCCTTGCCCAAATAGTGATCGATGCGATAGACCCGCGACTCGGGGAACACCGCGCCGATGGCGTCGTTGACCTCGGCTGAGGAGCGCAGATCGAAGCCGATCGGCTTCTCGACCACCACCCGGGTCTGTTCGTCGAGGCTGCCGCTGGCCTGGAGGTGGCGGCAGATGTCGCCGTAGATCTTGGCGCTTACCGAAAGATAGACCACCATGGGACGTAGCAGACCTTGCTGGCGCCACTCGCGGATCGCGCCATAACCCTCGGCGGTGGTGAAGTCGAGCTGCAGGAAGTCAAGGCGGGTCAGGAAGCGCTTGAGCACGGCGCGGTCGAGCTCCGCGCCTTTGACGTGGGTCTCGAGCGCCGACTGGACCCTGGCCTGGAAGGCCTCGCGGTCGAGTGCCTGGCGCGCCAGGCCCAGCAGGCGGGTATCGGCGTCCAGCAGGCCCTCACGGTCGAGGTGGTAGAGCGCCGGATACAGCTTGCGCTGGGCCAGGTCACCCAGGGCACCGAACAGCGCCAGGTCGATTTCCGTGCTGCCGGCATCGGTGGACCTGGCCTCGCCGACTCGATTGCGTTGTGTCATGTCCGCCCCATCTGGTTAACTTACCTAAAAATAGCCTATGCAGGCCAAGTCTTGCAA
The DNA here is from genome assembly GCF_004361885.1 of Halomonas ventosae. Lineage (GTDB taxonomy): Bacteria > Pseudomonadota > Gammaproteobacteria > Pseudomonadales > Halomonadaceae > Halomonas > Halomonas ventosae_C. Next base: position 132,606 of record NZ_SNWH01000005.1, on the reverse strand, counting down.
ACTAAACCTGTAATATTACCACTTTCCTTGCCAGACACTGCCGCAACTGACCGCTGGGTTGGGCAAACCCCAGTACAATGTAGTTAAATCACTACATTATGTATGTTTCACGCCCCGCGCCGCCAATGGCGCCCCGTCGTCACGGAGACTTCACCGCCCATGGTCCGACACGATCTGCTCGACCGCATCCGTCGACAACTCGATGAGCTCAATCGCTCCGAACGCAAGGTAGCCGAGGTGATCCTGGCCGACCCGGCCTCGGCGACCAGCATGAGCATCGCCACCCTGGCACAACGGGCCTCAGTCAGCGAGCCCACCGTCAACCGCTTCTGCCGCAGCTTCGAGGCCAAGGGCTACCCCGACTTCAAGATCAAGCTGGCCCAGAGCCTGGCCGGCGGCACCCCTTACGTCAGCCAGGCGGTGGAGCCCGACGACGACGCCGCCGAGTACACCAACAAGATCTTCGGGGCTACCATCGCCGCCCTGGACCTGGCGCGCCGCGAGGTGCCCCCGGAGCGCATCGAGCGCATGGTCGACTACCTGATCCAGGCCCGGCAGCTGCACTTCTTCGGCCTAGGGGCCTCCGGGGCGGTGGCCCAGGATGCCCAGCACAAGTTCTTCCGCTTCAATCTGCCAGTCACCGCCTATGTGGACGTGCTGATGCAGCGCATGGTGGCGGCGGCCTGCCATACCGGCGATGTGGTGGTGGTGCTCTCCTGGACCGGGCGCACCCGGGAGCTGGTGGACATCGCCCGACTGGCACGGGACAACGGCGCCGTGGTGCTCGGCATTACCGCCCCGGATTCACCGCTGGCCGATGAATGTACCGAGACCCTGGAAGTCGCCACCGCCGAGGACACCGACTATTACATGCCGATGACCTCGCGGATGATCCAGCTGGCGCTGATCGATGTGCTGGCCACTGGTGTGACCCTGCGCCGCGGCGAGGATTTCCTGCCCCATCTCAAGAAGATCAAGGACAGCTTGCAAGCGACACGCTACCCGGTAAGCGGTCGCGAAGACCCGCGCTGAAGCCTCGCTGGACTTGCCAGGCCGACGACGAGCCACAACAATGACAAGCCTATCGCCCACTTCCGGAGACCGAGATGCGCTGGCTTGCCGCTTCCACCGTTGTCGTCACCCTGTTCACCCAGGGTGTCGCCGCCGATACCTTCCGCTTCACCGCCATCCCCGACGAGAACCAGTCGCGACTGGTCGAGCGCTTCTCCAAGGTCGCCAACTACCTCGAAGAGCGCCTCGAGGTGGACGTGGAGTACGTGCCGGTGAAGTCCTATGGCGCCACGGTGACGGCCTTTCGCAACGACCAGGTGCAGCTGGCCTGGTTCGGCGGTCTCTCGGGGGTTCAGGCGCGTCGCCTGGTGCCGGGCTCGGAGGCCGTGGCCCAGGGCAGCGAAGACGCCGAGTTCCAGAGCTACTTCATCGCCCACCGCTCCACCGGCCTGGAGCGGGCCGAGGAACTGCCAGAGGCCATCGAGGGCATGAGCCTGACCTTCGGCTCGCGCACCTCCACCTCGGGACGCCTGATGCCCGAGCACTTCCTGCGCCAGCGCTTCGGCGAGGCGCCTAATGAGCTTTTTTCGCGGGTCGGCTTCTCCGGCGATCACTCGCGCACCATCGCCCTGGTGGAAGCCGGCACCTGGGACCTGGGTGCGGTGAACTTCAGCGTCTGGGAGGCCGCGGTGGCGGACGGCCGGGTGGATACCGACAAGGTCGAGGTGATCTGGGCCAGCCCGCCCTATCCGGACTACAACTGGACCCTGCGCGGCGACGTCGATGCCCGCTTCGGTGAGGGCTTCAGCGAGAAGGTTCGCACGGCCCTGCTCGAGATGGACGACCCCGAGCTGCTGGCGAGCTTCCCACGCAAGAACTTTATTCCCGCCCACAACGACCTCTACGCCCCCATCGAAGACGTTGCGGAAGAGCTCGGCCTGCTGCGCTGATGGGCGAGTCCCGCGACACGCTGGTCTCGCTGACCGGCGTCGACCTGGGCCATGGCGATCAAGTGGTGCTGCCGGGACTGCATCTCCACCTGCGGCGCGGCGAGCGCGTCGCCCTGCTCGGCCCCAGCGGGGCCGGCAAGTCCACCCTGCTCGGGGCCCTGCGCCGGCGCCTGGGTAACCGCGCCGCCTGGTGTCCCCAGCAGCATGGCCTGGTGCCCCAGCTGGCGGTCTATCACAACGTCTACATGGGGCGGCTGGCCGAGCACTCGGCGCTGGCCAACCTGTGGAACCTGGTGCGGCCGCTGGCCGGCCCCTGGCAGGAGGTCACCGAACTCTGCGACGAGCTGGGCCTGGACGGGCTGATGCGCCGTCCCGTCGCGCAGCTCTCCGGGGGCCAGCGCCAGCGGGTCGCCATCGCCCGAGCCCTCTACCAGCAGCGGGCGCTGTTCCTGGGTGACGAGCCGGTGGCCAGCGTCGACCCCCACCAGGCATTGCGCCTGCTGGCACTGATCGACCACCGCCACGCCACCTCGGTGGTCGCCCTCCACCAGCGGGAGCTGGCCCTCAGCCACTTCGACCGGGTATGGGGCCTGCGTGACGGCCGGCTGGTGATCGATGCGCCGGCTCGCGACCTGAGCCTGGCAGACCTGGACGGCCTCTATCCCGACGCCGATGGCCAGAGGGGAAATGCCGCCCGCCGGGGCCGGCCATGACCCAGGCCCACTCTCGCACCCAGGCGCCCCGGCCGGGCTGGCTGGAAGGCCGGAGCCCCGGCGTGCGCCTGGCGCGTCACAGCCTGGCCCTGGTGGCGCTGGCGGTGCTGCTGGTGCCCTTCGCCGACCTGGCGGTGCTGACCCGCGACCCCTGGGCGGAGCTCGCTCGCATGGCCCGCGGGCTGGCCTGGCCCGCCTGGGGGGCGCTGGAGTCACCGCTGGAGGCGCTGGGCCTGACCGTGGCCGTGGCGCTGTGGGGAACCTTGGGCGGAATGCTGCTGGGCTTCCCGCTGGCCCTGCTGTTCGCCCGCTCGCGGCTGATCCGCGCTGGCTGCGCCTTCGTGCGCGCCATCCACGAGCTGTTCTGGGCGCTGCTCTTCCTGCAGGTGTTCGGCCTCTCCGCCGCTACGGCCCTGATGGCCCTGGTGATTCCCTATGCCGGCATCTTCGCCAAGGTCTATGCCGAGATCCTCGAGCAAATACCCGGCGCGCCGCGCGACGCCCTGCCGCCGGGGATCGGGCGACTCTCGCGCTTCGTCTATGCCGAACTGCCGCTGGCCTGGACCCGACTCGCCGCCTACACCCGCTATCGCTTCGAGTGCGCGCTGCGCGCCAGCGTGCTGCTGGGCTTCGTCGGCCTGCCGACCCTGGGCTTTCAGCTCGAGACCGCCTTCCGCGAGGGGCGCTACCACGAGGCGGGGGCGCTGCTGTGGATGTTCTATCTGCTGATCGCCAGCCTGCCCTGGTGGAGTCACCGGCGGCTGATACCGCTGCTGGCGCTGGGCGGCGCCTTGCTGCTGGGCCCCTGGCCGGCGCTGGAGGGCGGCCTCCTGTGGCGCTTCGTCAGCCAGGACATCTGGCCGCCGGCGCTGCTCGAGGGCGACTGGCGCGGCCTCATCGAGTGGCTGGCGCGCATCCCCGACCTGGGCCCGGCCATCGGCAACACCTTGCTGCTTGGCCTGCTGGGCAGTGTGGGGGCGCTGCTGGTCGCCCTGGCGCTGTGGCCCCTGGCCTGCCGCCACTTCGGCAACCCGCTGACCCGGCTGGCCGGGCGGGGCCTGCTGGTCTTCCTACGCTCGACGCCGGAACTGATGCTGGCCTTCTTTTTCCTGCTGCTGCTGGGGCCGTCGCTGCTGCCCGCCTGGCTGGCGCTGGCGCTGCACAACGGCGCACTGATCGCCTTCCTGGTGGCACGCCACGCGGACGCCATCACTCCCGGCATGCCGGGAGTGAACGCCACGGGCCGGCTGGCCTACGAGCTGCTGCCGCGGCTCTATCCTGGCATGCTGGCCCTGCTCTACTACCGGGCCGAGGTGATCCTGCGCGAGACGGCGATCCTGGGCATGCTGGGGGTGGCCACCCTGGGCTACTACATCGACGCGAACTTCGAGTACCTGCTGTTCGATGTGGCCTTCTTCCTGCTGCTGGTCACCGCGGCCCTCAATATCGCCGTGGACGCCCTGTCGCGACGCCTTCGGCCGCGGGAGACCGCCATCATCGACGACCCCTGCCAGCGTTAGCTCCCGGCGCCGGGCGTCACTCGGCGCAATCGATGCACTTCAGCACCAGCGGATCGCCTTCCAGGCGCCTGGCGCCGATCCATTCACCGCACTCGATGCACTCGCCATACTCGCCCTTCTCGATGCGCGCGAGGGCTCCCGTGATGCGCCGCAGGGCCAGCTGGCGACGCTGCTCCTCGGCCTTGGCCATGGCCTGCCCCTGCATGGCATCCATGCGCGACAGGCGCCCCACCGAGGTCTGGTCCAGCATCACGGTGTCGCGGGAATCGCGGCTGGCGTCGCTGTGCTCGAGCAGTTCGGCGCGCAGCGCGTGCAACCGCCTCACCACGGCGTCCATATCCAGCTCAGGATGGTTCATCTTCGCCTCCATTTCCGGAATCTTTGAATCAGCCCGGCAGGCCATCGCATGCACGCAAGCTGATATCCTACTTGCCACCGACAGGACCGCCATGGCGACATCTTGCCATCGCGCTGCTGCCGTCGCACTGCCGCCATGCCCTCCCACACTCACCGGAGTGTCACCATGAGTTACCGCGCCCTGCTGCGGGATCATCGCGGGCTGCTGGGCATCGCCTTCCTGGCGATGTTCACCTCGAGCCTCGGCCAGAGCTTCTTCATCGGCCTGTTTCAGGCGCCGATCTCCGAGCGCCTGGAGCTGACCGCCGGGCAGTTCGGTACTGCCTATGCCGTGGTCACCCTGGCGGCCGGTTTCGCCATGCTGCGCTTTGGCCCGCTCATCGACTGGGTGGCGCCGCGGCGCTTCGCGCTGGTGGTCCTCGTTGCACTGCTCACCGGCATCCTGCTGTTGACCGCCGCCCCTTGGTGGTGGCTGGGACTCCTTGGCCTGGGACTGGTGCGCTTCTGTGGCCAGGGCATGATGACCCACCTGGGCAACACCCTCGCCGGCCGGGAGTTCGTCAGCCTGCGTGGTCGCGCCCTGGGGCTGGTTGGCATGGGCATCATGCTTGGCGAGACGGCGCTACCGCCGCTGATGGCGGCCCTGCTGATGTGGTTGGGCTGGCGGGAGCTGTGGTGGCTGCTGGTGGCCTTCCTGGCGCTGTTCTGGGGGCCTGTGCTGCTTCGCGGCCCCTGGCCGAGGGCGCCGGGCAGGCGCCCGGCACGAGGCCAGCGCCGTGAGGGACCGCGCCCCTTCCGCGAGGCGCGCTTCTGGCAGCTGCTGGGGTTGCTGATGATCCTGCCGGTGACGATGACCGGACTTTTCATCTACCAGGCGCGCATGACCGACGACCTGGGCAGTTCGCTCACCGTCTACTCCCTGGCCCTGACCGGCATGGGACTGGCCAAACTGCCCGGCGCCCTGCTGGGCGGGCGCTGGGTCGACCGGCTCGGCCCGGTACGCCTGGCCAGGCTCTATCTGATGCCCTACGCGCTAGCCCTCGTGGTGGCCATCCTGATCGGCGGCCACACCGGCGTCTGGGCGCTGATGGTGGGCGGGGGGCTCGCCATGGGCGCTCAGGAGTCCATCGCCACCAGCCTGCTGGTGCGCCTGTGGGGCGCCGAGCACCTGGGCACGGTACGCGCCACCCTGAGCGCCACCATGGTCTTCGCCACGGGTATCGCCCCAGCGCTGCTGGGCATCGCGCTGGACCTGGGCGCTGCCTTCTCCCATATCCTGATCGGCATGCTGGCGCTGCTGGTCATCGGCTGGGCGCTGGCCCAGGGCGTGCTGGCGAGCCCCGAGGCCGGTGGGACCTGACGCGACGACGGCGGCCCGAGGGCCGGCATCGCGCGGTGCAGGCGATGGCGATCAGCGCAGCAGCAGCACCGGGCCGTTAGCCTTGCGCAGCATGGTGGTGGTGGTGCTGCCCACCAGCAGATGGCGGATGCGCGAGTGGCCATAGGCGCCCATCACCAGCAGGTCGATGCCCTGCTCCGCCTGGTAGCCGCACAGGGTGGTCTCCACCTCGCCGGCGCGGATCGCCCCCTCGGCCACATGGCCCGCATCACGCAGCATCTTCAGCGCCCAGTCGAGCTGGGAGCGGTTGTCGCCGGTCTCGGCGCCGACGATCACCACATGCACGGGAATGCCGTCGAACAGCGGGCTCTTGGCCAGGATTTCCACGCCCTTGCGGGTGGTCTTGCTGCCGTCGAAGGCCAGCATCACCTTCTCGGGCGTCTTGTAGGTGTCCGACACCATCAGGATCGGCCGATGCAGGGTGCGTACCACTCGCTCGAGGTTGGAGCCCAGGTGGTCACTGGCTTGATGCGCGCCCTCGCCACGCTTGCCGATCACCAGCAAGCGGATCTCATCGACCAGCTCTTCCAGGGTCTCCACCAGGGTGCCGTTACGCTGGCGAGTGCCAGGCTCGGTCACGCCGTCCTCGATGGCCCGCTCGCGGGCCGCCTTGAGCATCAGCCGGCCCTGCTCCTGGGCCACCTTGGCCCGCTGCTCGTCGAGATGAGAAAGCTCCTCGAGCAGATGCTCCCGAGCGCCGAGCCCGATATTGCCGGAGAGGTCCGCCTCGGCTGTCTGGGGGTGGTTGTCGTTCACATGCAGGAAGGTCAGCGGCGCCTGAAGCGCCAGACTGGCCCAGGCGGCATAGTCGCACACGCCTTCCGAAAACGTCGAGCCGTCGATGGCGGCCATCACCTGTTCTGTCATTATCGTGTCCTGACGCTGGCGTTAAGGGTCATTGCTTCATGTGCTACATGGTCCGTTGCGCGGGTCAATGCCCGCCCATCAGCTTCTCGACGGCCTCGGGGTCGTCATGTACCGCGTAGCGGTCGACGATGGTGGCGCTGGCCTCGTTGAGGCCGATCATCTCCACCTCGGTCCCCTCCCGGCGAAACTTGATCACCACCCGGTCCAGCGCCTGGACGGCGGTGATATCCCAGAAGTGGGCACGCGAAAGATCGATGGTCACCTTCTCCACCGTCTCCTTGAAGTCGAAGGCGTCGCCGAAGCGCTCGGAGGAAGCGAAGAACACCTGACCCACCACCTGGTAGATGCGATGGCTGCCCTGCTCGGTCTCCTCGCTGCCGATATATAGGATGTTGCCCACCTTGTTGGCGAAGTTCATGGCGGCCAGCAGCACGCCGACGAAGACACCGATGGCCAGGTTGTGAGTGCCCACGGTGACCACTACGGTAGCCACCATCACCATGTTGGTGCTCACCGGATGTTTCTTCAGGTCACGGATCGACGACCAGCTAAAGGTCCCGATGGCGACCATGATCATCACCGCCACCAATGCGGCCATGGGAATCTGGGAGACCCAGTCGGCGAGGAACACCACCATCATCAGCAGCGCCACGCCGGCGATCAAGGTCGACATGCGACGACGACCGCCGGACTTGATGTTGATCACCGACTGGCCAATCATCGCGCAACCCGCCATGCCGCCGAGCAGGCCGGCGCCGATGTTGGCAATGCCCTGCCCCTTGCACTCGCGGTTCTTGTCGCTCTTGGTATCGGTCAGGTCGTCGAGGATGGTCGCGGTCATCATCGACTCCAGCAGGCCCACCACGGTCAGCATCAGTGCGGTGGGGAAGATGATCCTCAGGGTCTCGAGGTTGAGCGGCACCTCGGGCCACAGCAAGACCGGCAAGCTATCGGGCAGCTCGCCCATGTCGCCGACGCTTCTGATCTCCATGCCGGTGAGCATGTAGACCGCCGTGAGCACCAGGATGCAGACCAGCGGCGAGGGCAGCAGCTTGCCCACTACCGGCAGGTAGGGGAAGCCGTAGATGATCGCCAGGCCGGCCAGCGTCATGACGTAGACGTGCCAGCTCACGTCGGTGAGCTCGGGCAGCTGGGCCATGAAGATCAGGATCGCCAGGGCATTGACGAAGCCGGTGACCACCGAACGCGACACGAAGCGCATCAGCTCGGCGAGCCTGAGATAGCCGGCGATGAGTTGCAGGACCCCGGTGAGCAGGGTGGCAGCCAGCAGGTACTCCAGGCCGTGCTCTTTGACCAGGGTGACCATCAGCAGCGCCATGGCGCCGGTGGCCGCCGAGATCATCCCCGAGCGCCCGCCGGCGAAGGCGATGATCACGCAGATGGCGAAGGAGGCGTAGAGGCCGACCTTGGGGTCGACCCCGGCGATGATGGAGAAGGCGATGGCCTCGGGAATCAGCGCCAGGGCGACGACGAGGCCAGCCAGGGTGTCGCCCTTGAGATTGGAGAACCAGCTCAGTTTCATTTTTTCGTACATGCTGCGGTCCTGTCGAAAGGGTTTGTGATGCCGCAAGGCGCCAGGACACCAGGATGATGCCGATCGATGACGGCGCGCCCGAGTCGCCGGGGACAAAGGCGCGGGATTCTAACAGGAACACCGGCGACCCGCATGTCGTGTCGCCGGCGGGAACTCAGCGATCGTCGCTATGCGTTGCCGACTCACCCATGGCCTGAAAGGCCTTGAGAAGGTCCATCGGCATCGGGAAGACCACGGTGGAACTCTTGCTGCCCATATCGGCCATGGTCTGCAGGTAACGCAGCTGAAGCGCCGCCGGGTTGGCCGACAGGACGTGGGCTGCTTCAACCAGTTTCTTGGAGGCTTGCAACTCCCCCTCGGCATGGATCACCTTGGCGCGCCGCTCGCGCTCGGCCTCGGCCTGGCGGGCAATGGCGCGGATCATGCTCTCGTCGAGGTCGACGTGCTTGATCTCCACGTTGGCCACCTTGATGCCCCAGCCCTCGGCGGAGCTGTCGATGATCTCCTGGATGTCGTCGTTGAGCTTGTCACGCTCGGAAAGCATCTCGTCGAGGTCGTGCTTGCCGAGCACCGAGCGCAGCGTGGTCTGGGCCAGCTGACTGGTGGCATTGACGAAGTGCTCGACCTGGATGATCGCCTTCTCCGGGTCCACGACCCGGAAGTAGAGCACCGCATTGACCTTGACGGTGACGTTATCCTGGGAGATGACGTCCTGTTCCGGCACATCCATGGTGATCACCCTCAGGTCGACCACCTGCATCTTCTGAATGCCGGGAATGATGATCAACAGGCCGGGGCCCTTCACCGACTGGAAGCGCCCGAGGAAGAACACCACCCCGCGCTTGTACTCGGGCAGGATGCGGATCGACGCCGCCAGCAGCAAGACCAGCAGGACGACCGGAACGAGATAGGACATCAACATGGCGTGCTCTCCTTCGATGTGGCCGACGACGGCAGGGGGCCGGCGCCGAGGGTGCAGATATCAGCTCAGGACGCGGTGTCGAGCGGCTCCACCTCCAGGGTCAGGCCGTCGACCGCCGTCACGCGCACTGCCTGCCCGCGCGTCAGCGGCTGGCTGCTGCGGGCATTCCAGCGCTCGCCCCTCAGCCGCACATGACCGTACCCCGAGAAATCCTCGAGGGCTCGGGCCTGGCTGCCGACGAGTTCCTCCTGGCCGGTGCGAGGGGTACGACGGCGAAGTCCGATGAAGCGGGTCACCACCCACAGCATCAGGCCTGCGGCCACCAGGGCGATGCCACCGATCATCGGCAGCGAGATGTTCAGGGTGTCCGCGTCCATCAGCATCACCGAACCGATCACGAAGGCGACGATGCCGCCTATCCCGAGAATACCGAAACTGGGCACCAACGCTTCGCCCACGATCAGCCCCAGCCCCACCAGGATCAGCGCCAGGCCGGCGTAGTTGACCGGCAGCACCTGGAAGGCGAACAGTGCCAGCAGCAGCGAGATGATGCCGATGGTCCCCGGCACCAGGCTGCCCGGGTTGGCCAGCTCGAAGATCAGCCCGTAGAAGCCGATGATCATCAGGAAATAGGCGACGTTGGGATCGGTGATCACCGCCAGCAGCTTGGTGCGCCAGCCCGGATCGAAGCGCTCGATGGTGAGGCCGGCGGTGGCCAGGGTGCGCTCGCCGTCCTCCATCACCACCTGGCGACCGTCGATCTGGGTCAGCAGGTCGTCCAGGTCACGGGCCACCACATCGACGACATTGCGCTCCAGGGCCTCCCGGGCGGTAAGATTGACCGCCTCGCGCACGGCCTGTTCGGCCCAGTCGGCGTTGCGGCCGTGGCGCTTGGCCAGCGAGCGGATATAGGCGACAGCATCCTCCAGCACCTTGCGCTCCATGGCCGTGTTGCCGCGGCGCTTCGTCGACTCATCGGCGCCAGCGGCGGCGTTCTCGCCATCCGGCGGTGAGGCGCCTTCGCCGTCACCCTGGGTGTCATCTCCCGCCGGCGCGCCATCATTCGCGGGGGGCTCGGGCTCTCCCAGGCCCGGAAGCCCTCCCCCACCACCGAGCTGGACCGGTGTGGCCGAGCCCAGGTGGGTGGCCGGCGCCATGGCCGCCACATGGCTGGCGTAGAGCAGGTAGGTGCCGGCGCTGGCCGCCCGGGCGCCCGCCGGCGAGACGTAGATGGCCACCGGCACGCGGGAGCCGAGCATGGTACTGATCATGGCCCGCATGGAGGCATCGAGTCCGCCGGGCGTGTCCATCTTCACCACGACCAGCTCGGCTTCGCGCGTCTGGGCATGTTCCAGGCCACGCTGAAAGTAGTCGTTGATGGCCGGGCCGATGGCACCGTCGATGGTCATTAACAGCGCATTGCGCTCGTTCTGCTGTGCCTGAGCCTGCCAGGCCAGCAGGGCTCCCAGCGCCAGGCACAGCAGGCTTGCCAGCATCAGGATACGCCCGGCCCTGCCCCTGCCCCTGCCCTCTGGATTCGTCATCGCATGCCCGCCCTGCAGTGCCTGTTCGTGACAACCTCATCGAAAAACAGTGGTTCAGGCGTCACCGATATCAGCGTAGGCAGTGGACCCAAGGGCGGCAATGCCCTGCCTCGGGTCGAAGGCAAGCAGATGCCATCGTTGCAGACAGCCGGGCCCGCCAGCTGGCGGGCCCGGAGATGATCACCGAAAGCAGCGCGAAGCGATGAGCGCGTTCAGCGTCGCCGGCCGGGCTCAGAGATCATGCGGCTCTCCGGCGACACGCTTCTGAACCTCCACCACGTAGGCCGCCAGAGACGTCAGCGCCTCGCCGCCCCACTCGAGCGGCTCGGCCGCCATCGGCACTACCATGCAGATCTGCACCATCTCGTCGGCATGCACTGCCGACATGCCGAACTGGTGGGCGCCCATCGCTACCCGATGGGGGAAGGGCTGTTCGAATGTCGAGTTGTATCCCATGTCCTGACCGTTACTGCCATGGCAATTCGCGCAGGCCAGGCCGTTGCTGCTCAAGGATGTGTCGTAATAGAGCGCCTCGCCTCGCGCCAGCATCTGCTGAGGGTTGTCGCCGGTCTCGCTGTAGGCCGGTGAATACCCCTCGGGCCTTGCCACCGCAGCGCTATCACCTCCTTCGGCCTCGCCTTCCGCTTCACCCTGGGCTTCTCCCTCTGCCTCGCCCTGGGCCTCGGCGGCCCCTTCTGTGTGGTTGCTGGCCAGCATCAAGGACGCATCGGAGGGCGAGGTAACGTCGGCCATGGCCGCATCATCGCCTGCCGAGGCCTGAAGGACACCGCCCCCCGCCACCAGGGCAAGCAGCGGGGCCGTGTAGGCCAGTCGCCGATTCAGGCGGCCCAGGAGCTTGCGGCGTTGTTCGTCATGCTGTGACATATTGTTCACCTTCGCTTGTGTCCATCCAGGAGATATCTGGAGCCCTCGCTCCAGCGTGTCGCACCAACGGCTCCCTTTTGTCGATGATGTTGTTCCAGGCTTACAGTCGCCCGCCATGCAGCAGGTCATCGGGCAGGCGCCGATATGTAAGGAATGCCTTGCACCGCACGACCCTACGTTAACGATTGCAATACCATCTCGCGAGGAACGACATGTCGGATATCGCCGTTCGCCCCGCTTCGCCGGAACCGCAAGAGGCCCACCCGGATCTCGGCCATCCGCTGGCCATGGCGCTCGCCCACGCCGGTCATGACGCGGTCATCCAGGCCATGTATGCGATGGCCGATACCGGCCTGGCCCATCACCATGTGTGGCTCAAGCGACAACAGATCGACTGGGTGGCACGCTTGCCCAAACAGAGCCAGATGCGACTCGACCCCGCCGCCAACCTCGACTACCAGACGGCCTGCTTCGAGCGCGCCAGCCAAGGCGGCCATGCCCCCGCCCTGCATGGCATCCTCCCGCCCAGCCAGGCGCTGCCGCGCGGCGGGCTGCTGGTCAGTGCCATCCGTGGTCGCCCGGCGCGACTCCCGGATGACCTTCCGGGCATCGCCGAGGCGCTGGCCAGCTTCCATGTGCTAGAGGTGCCCGATGCCGAGGCCCGCCCGCCATTGCTGTCCCCCGCTGACCCCTGGGCGGCGATGCTCGAGGAGGTCAGGGAGCAGGCGTGCTTCCTCGACCGGGCCGGGCTGGCGGCAGACGCCCGAGCGCTGATCGACGCCGAGCTGTCCGCCCTGCCGGAACGGCTGCCTGCCGGGCCTGGCGCCGAGCCGCGACTGATCAGCTTCGATGCCCACCCCGGCAACTTCCTGGTCACCGAGTCCGGACGCGCGGTGCTGGTGGACCTGGAGAAGTGCCGCTATGGCCTGGCGGGCTTTGACCTTGCCCACGCCAGCCTCTACACCTCCACCACCTGGGACCTGCAGAGCCGCACCGAACTGCTGCCCGGCCAGGTGGCTGCCTTCTACCGTCACTGGATGGCCGCCATGGGCTTCACTGGCGACACCGATACGCTGCTGGCTTGCCGGCGGGCCATGTGGCTCTGGTCGCTGACCTGGTGCGCCAAGTGGCGAGCCAGTCACCTTCGCTCCCGGGACGCCCAGGCCCGTGGCGAGGACTGGTCCGCCGAGCTGAGCGACGATGCGCTGATCGCCCACGTTCGCGACCGAGTCGACCACTATCTTTCGGTGGACGTGATCGAGCATGTACAGCGAGAATTTCGCACCCTCGAGCAGTTACTCGACGGCTGATGGCAAACGCCGATAACGCATCATCGCGCGTATTCCACCCCCCATTGCCCATCATCCAACATTGCCCATCATCAGAGAGGAACCCTAGATGCCGATTCGTCTGTTGGCTGCCGCCACGCCCATCGCCCTCCTGCTCGGCGGCCCTGCCGCCGCGGCCCCCGATCCAACCGACTGGGAGGCGGTGCTCGACGAGGCCCGAGGCCAGACGGTCTACTGGTATGCCTGGGCGGGTGAGCAGCGCACCAACGACTATATCGATTGGGTGGCCGGACGAGTCGAGGAGCAGTTCGCTATCGACCTCACCCATGTCAAGATCGGCGACACCGCCGAGGCGGTCTCCCGGGTTCTGGCCGAAAAACAGGCCGGCAACCATGACCAGGGAAGCGTCGACCTGATCTGGATCAACGGCGAGAACTTCGCCACCATGAAGGCCAACGACCTGCTGTTCGGCCCCTTCGCCGAGTCGCTGCCGAACTTCGCGCTCACCCACCCCGAGCACAACCCCGAGGTCGTCACCGACTTCACCCTGCCCACCGAGGGCTACGAATCCCCCTGGGGACGGGCGCAGATCACCTTCTACTATGATAGTGACGAATTTCGCGGAGATAGCGACGAGCTCCGCGGAGATAACCAGCCGGTGGCAGCGCCCCCGCAGGACATGCCTGCCCTGCTGGAATGGGCCGCGGCCAACCCCGGACGCTTCACCTATCCACGAATCCCCGATTTCACCGGCAGCACCTTCCTCAAGCAGGTTCTGATCGAGCTGAGCGAACAGGACGAGGCCCTCTATGCGCCGGTCGAGGAGAGCGACTTCGCGGCCGTCACCGCGCCGCTGTGGGACTACCTGGATGCGCTCCACCCTCACCTATGGCGCAGCGGGCGGCAGTTTCCTGCTACCGGCCCCGAGATGCGCCGCCTGATGGGGGACGGTGAATTGTCGCTGGCCTTCACCTTCACCCCCTCCGAGCCGGCGGCGGCGGTCGCCGACTTCGAACTGCCGAAAAGCACTCGCAGCTATGTGCCCCAGGGCGGCACCCTGGGCAACGTGCACTTCGTGGCCATTCCCTTCAACTCGCCCCACCAGGCCGGCGCTCTGGTGGTCGCCGACTTCCTGCTCTCGCCCAAGGCTCAGGCCCACAAGCAGGATCTCGACGTCTGGGGGGATCGCACCGTGCTCGACGTGGCGCGTCTCGATGACGACAGCCGGGCCCTGTTCTCCCTGGATGAGCACAACCCGGCGATGCTGCCGCCCGGCGCCTTGCAGCGCACGCTGCCCGAGCCGCATCCCAGCTGGATGACAGCCCTGCAGGACGCCTGGCAGGCCCGCTACATCGGCAACTAATAGCGAGACCCCACGCCGTGATTTCTGCCGCGACAAGGCGCGCGCGATGATGCTGCGCCTGGCGCCGATATTGATCGTGCTGCTGCTGGTCGCGCCGATCCTGGCCGGCCTAGCCATGGTGCTGCTGCCGGCCTTCGGCTACCTGCCGGCGCTGGGCGGGGAGAGCCTGACGCTCGCCCCCTGGCGGGCCCTGTTTGCCGAGCCCGGCATATGGCGCTCGGTCACCATCAGCCTCGCCAGCGGACTGCTCGCCACCGCCATCTCGCTGGCAGTGGTCTTGCTCTATCTGGCCGCCGCGACCGGCAGCCGGCTCGACCGATGGATTCGCCGACTGATCTCGCCACTACTCTCTCTTCCCCATGCCGCCGCGGCCTTCGGCCTGGCCTTTTTGATCGCCCCTTCAGGGCTGATCGCACGTCTCGCCTCGCCGGGGCTGACCGGCTGGCAGCGCCCGCCGGACCTGCTGATCGTCCACGATCCCTGGGGGCTGTCGCTCATCGCGGGGCTGGTGATCAAGGAGATTCCCTTCCTGCTGCTGATGAGCCTGGCGGCCCTGCCCCAGCTCGATCCCGAACGGCGAATCGCCATGGCCCGCTCACTGGGCTACCGCCCGACCCTGGCCTGGTGGAAAGTGGTCGCGCCATCGCTCTATCCGCTGATCCGGCTGCCGGTCTACGCGGTGATCGCCTTCGCCTCGTCGGTGGTGGATGTAGCGATGATCCTCGGCCCCACCCTGCCGCCAACGCTTGCCGTGTCGATACTCACCTGGTTCAGCGATCCGGATCTCGACAAGCGCTTCCTGGCCTCGGCCGGCGCGATCCTGCAGCTCGGTGTCACCGCCATGGCGCTGGCGATCTGGTGGGGGCTGGAGCAGGCCGCCAGGCGGCTGATGGGTCTCTGGATCGCCCACGGCGGACGGCGTCGAGGCGAGACGGGCCTGCATCTCGCCGGCAAGCTGTGGATCCTGCTGGCCACGGTGGTCGCCTTCGTCGGCATCGCCGGCCTGGCGATCCACTCGGTGGCCGGCTTCTGGCGCTTTCCCAACGCCCTGCCGCAGAGCTTCACCGCCACCCACTGGGCCCGGGCCCTGCCCTCGCTTGCCGGGCCACTCGCCTCGACGGCGCTGATCGCCCTGGCTTCGACACTGCTCGCCGTGACGCTGGCCCTGGCGGCACTCGAACACGAGCAGCGCAGCAGCCGACACCCCTCGCGGGCTCTGTGGCTGCTCTACCTGCCGCTGATCGTGCCGCAGGTCGCCTTCCTGTTCGGCCTGGTGGTAATGATGGAGCAGCTCGGCATGCGACCGACCCATGCACTGGTCGCCTTCGGCCACCTGCTGTTCGTGCTGCCCTACGTGTTCCTTTCACTCTCCGAGGCCTACCGGCGCTTCGATCCACGCTGGACGCGGCTGGCCCTGACGCTCGGGGCCTCGCGCAACGGGGCCTTCTGGCGGATACGCCTGCCGATGCTGCTGGCGCCGATCCTCACCGCCCTGGCCGTGGGGCTGGCGGTGAGTATCGGCCAGTACCTGCCCACCCAGCTGCTGGGGGCAGGACGCATCACCACCGTCACCACCGAGGCGGTCTCGCTGGCTGCCGGTGGCAACCGCCGGGTGATCGGCGTCTGGGCACTGATCCAGGCCAGCCTGCCGCTGGCGGGTTTCATCATCGCCATCGGCCTGCCTAGATTGCTATGGTCGAATCGCCGCGCCATGCAGGGAGCCCCATGAACGCCACCCATCGCCTCGAACTTCGTGACATCTGCCTCCAGCTGGGCGACCAGATACTGGTAAAGCTCGATGCCGAGATCGCTCCCGGCGAGGTCCTCACTGTCATGGGGCCATCCGGCTCGGGAAAGTCGACCCTGCTCGCCTACCTCGCCGGCTTCCTGGCCCCCGCGTTCCAGGCCCGCGGCCAGGTGCTGCTCGACGGCCGCGACATCAGCGGCCTGCCGGCCGAGCAGCGCGGCATCGGCCTACTGTTCCAGGACCCGCTGCTCTTTCCCCACCTGTCGGTGGGCGGCAACCTACGCTTCGGCATGCCCGGGGGCAGCGCCGACAAGACCGCGCGGGTCGAGCAGGCCTTGGCAAACATCGGCCTTGCCGGCTTCGGCGATCGGGACCCGGCCACCCTCTCCGGCGGCCAGAAGGCCCGAGTGGCGCTGATGCGCCTGCTGCTGTCGGCCCCTTGTGCAGTCCTGCTCGACGAGCCCTTCTCGAAGCTCGACACCCATCTGCGTCACGAGATGCGCCGGCGGGTGTTCGATCGCCTGCGCGAGGCCGGCCTGCCCAGCCTGCTGGTCACCCACGACGCTGAAGATGCCGAGGATGCCGGTGGGCGAGTGATCGAACTGTCCCACTGAGCCGCTGGGCCACGTCTCTTCCAGACACGCTCCCAGGCCGGCAAGGTCGCCGCCGCATAGCAAGGATCAGGCGTCATATCGGACCCAGAAGATCTCAACGGCGAGACGCGCATCAGGACATCAGGATATCAGGAGAAGCGCCGGCATGCCGGACACAGCGAGACTCAGCATCGTCATCCCGACCCTGAATGAAGCGGCCACCATCGAGAAGCTGCTGATCCCCCTTCGCCAGTGGCGACTCAACGCGGTGGAGACCGTAGTCGTGGACGGCGGTAGCCATGACGATACGCTGGCCCGGGCACGCCCCCTGGCATCAACGCTGATCGTCAGCGCGCCCAGCCGAGCCCGACAGATGAATGCCGGGGCTCGCGAGGCCCGCGGACATCACCTGCTGTTCCTGCATGCCGATACGCGCCTCCCGCGCGGCGCCGATCGATTGATTGCTTCGGCCCTTTCGAGCAAACAATGCTGGGGGCGCTTCGATGTGCGACTGGAAGGGAGGCATCCACTGCTGCCGGTGATCGCCACTGCCATGAATCTGCGCTCACGCCTGACGGGCATCGCCACCGGCGACCAGGGGCTGTTCATGACCCGGGAGGCCTTCGACGCCGCGGGCGGCTTTCCCGACCAGCCACTGATGGAGGACATCGAGATGTCCCGACGCCTCAAGCGACTCTCGCCACCGGCCTGCCTGAGAGAGAGGGTGACGACCTCGGGGCGGCGCTGGGAGCGAGAGGGTGCCTGGCGGACCCTGCTGCTGATGTGGCGGCTGCGCTGGCGCTACTGGCGAGGCGCGTCGGCCGATGAGCTGGCCCGAGTGTATCGCCATGTCCGCTGATGCTCACCACCGCTTTCCCCTGGCGATACTGGCCAAGGCACCGATTGCCGGGCGGGTGAAGACGCGCCTGATACCGGCGCTGGGCGCCGAGGGCGCCTGCCGGCTGCACGAGCGACTGCTGCGCCATGCGGTGGCTACCGCCCTTGCGGCGACCTCGCCACAGTGCCTCACCCTGTGGACGGCACTGGATCATTCCCACTCACTGTTCCGGGAACTGGCCAACCGGCATGACATCAGGCTTCACGCCCAGTCAGAAGGCGACCTGGGAGAGCGCATGTTCCAAGCCCTGCAGGCCATGGACGCACCGGGAGTGCTGATTGGCAGCGACTGCCCCGCGCTTACCCCGCCCCTGCTCCGGCGTTGCCAGGCTGCCCTGACGGACGCCGATGCCGTCTTCCTGCCAGCGGAGGATGGCGGCTATGCACTGGTCGGGGTCCGGCGAGCCGACCGCCGTCTCTTCACTGCCATCGACTGGGGCACGAACCGCGTCATGGCACAGACGCGCGAGCGCGCCGATGAGCTGGGCTGGCAGCTGGCCTGCCCCGCTCGTCTGTGGGATGTGGACCGCCCCGAGGATCTTGACCGACTGGCGAATCATTCCGACCTGCTCAGCTAGCCGGAAGGCTGGTATCGATGACATGGCCCGCCCGACCCATCTTTCGAGGTGGCAGTGCGTCTGGATATCGCCCCTACTCTTTCATGCAGGTTGCGATAAGTCTCCTGTCAATATCGGCTAAAGCTCACCAAGCAATCAGGGAATCCATGGGCATTTCCTTTCCAAAACACCCTCCTTCCTGCATCGAGTAACGCACAAGGCCCCAGGCAAATCAGGAGAGATTCTGATGTCATCGATACCATAATTCCTGCCGAAAACCTTGCGAACCCCGTAAGGAAATTTTGGCATGAACGACTCACTCGAGAGACCCTATATCCTGGCTGATGCCAACTGCTAGACTTTGCCTGAATCGGGTCCAAGCATCAGCACAGGGAACGAGGCTCTCCTAAATGAACGAAAAAGAAGATAGACTACAACGACTTACGGCTGTCAGGCCACGCCTGGTCTCCTTCGCCCTCATGCACTTGCGTGATCGAAGCCAGGCCGAGGATGCCGTACAGGAGGCCATGATGTCCGCCATCGAAAAGAGCGAAAACTTCGCCGGGCGATCCGGTTACGAGACCTGGGTCTTTGGCATCCTCAAGTACAAGATCCTCGACGCCATGCGCGTCCAGAAACGCCATGGACGATGGCAGCCTCTCGAGGATGAAGGCGATGACGACGCCATCGACCGACAGTTCCAGCGCGATGGCCGCTGGCAGGAGGACGCACGCCCATCTCGCTGGGGGGAGCCCGAGGCGACCTTCGAGAACGAACACTTCTGGAAGGTCTTCGATGCCTGCATGATCGCCCTGCCGGAAAATGCCGCCCGGGTATTTTCCTTGCGCGAGCTGATGGGGCTCTCCACCGCCGATATCTGCCACGAGCTGGACATCAAGGAGAACAACTGCTGGGTGATACTGCATCGCGCTCGGCTGCGACTCAGGGCCTGCATCGAGAAGGGCTGGCTTAAGGAGGACACGGCATGATGATGTGCAAGGAGGCGACCCGCCTGATGTCCCTCAGGCAGGACCGCCCTCTCACCTTCCAGGAACGTCTCTCCCTGAGGTTACACCTTTCCATGTGCAGCGCCTGCCGAGAGTGCGACAGACAGTTCACGCTGCTTCATGAAGCCGGCCGGCGATACCACCCCGAACATGATGACGCCGAGCAAGGCGATGACGGGCACTGAAGGCCCGTCAATCCCCCACAGAAGCGCTCTCACTGGCCTGCGGCAGCACTCGCCACGCCCTCCAGAACACCGGCGACCTTCTCCAGGGGCAGCTCACAGCCCTCGAGACCGTGACGCTCGGCCAGGTAGCGAGGGTCGTTCCACTCCAGGAGGACCGCCTCGTCGGTCTCTCGCACCACCATCTTCTGGGGCAGGTCCAGCGCCACGCTTCCCTGGCACTGCATCATCGGCGTGCCCACCTGCGGATTGCCGAAGATGAAGGTACGGGTCGCCGGTAACGAAAGCCCCACGCTCTGCGCATTGGCGGTGTGATCGACAACGGTCATCAGGGTCAGTCCCCTGCCCTCTATCGCCGCCCGCAGCCGCTGCTCGACGCGACCGATATCATCGCTCGATGCGAGATGCCGGATGCCGTGCGTTTCCGCCAGAACCGTCAGCGGCATGGCCACGAACAGGGCCATGGCCATCCCGGTCAGTGTCTTGCGCATGGTATCTCCCTCCTCATACACGGAACGCCAGATCGACCTTGGCGAGACGCCTCCATCAACACTACTTCGATTCCTCGGTGGCACGCTGTGCAATGGCGGCGAACAGGGCATCGAGTTCGCGGCCCACCGTTTCCAGTTCCTTGCCGGCCGCGTCCACATAGGGCTCGAGCAGATGAGTCGGCGTCTTCCAGGAGAGCGTGGCACTGCCGTCGTCATTTTCGGTGACATAGAAGCGCATGGGGGCCTCGATCATCGCCGGGACGCTCAGCCGCAGGATCCGTACCGCATAGTCATTGCGAAACACGCCGACGACCCGGTTGCCGGGGAGGGTGATCCCCCGATTCGCGGCGGCCTCGGTGGGCCCTGCCTCGGTGACCACGAACATGCCCTCGGCCTCGACCGCTTCCCTCAAGGCCTCCAGCAGGTCGTCGTAGGCAAGCGAGGTGGGCGTGACCTGCCAGCCCTGGTCAGGCCAATGGGGTTCCGCGCTCACGGGGGCCGCCACCATCAGCACCAGCAGCCAGGTCGCCAGTATCATGCGCGTCATCAGGCACTCCTCCGCGAGAATGACGCCTGCTCCTCTGGCGCCCGCTGCCAGTGGCGAAGCGTGGAGGGATGCACCCCGAATGTCTCGGGCAGATGGATACCCGACTGTTCGGCCAGCAGGGCAATGATAGCCATGTGATGAATGCTGTGACTGGTCAGGAAGGCAAGCTCACGGTCCAGGCTTGACGCCAGGGAGAGCCCCTCCTCATCCAGGGGATAGGCCAGGGTCAGCGCGGCCGAAGACGGCTCACCGCCCAGCACCGACAGCCTTGACTCGATGCCGGCCAGATGGCTTGCGGCTTGCTGCGGCCATTGCTCGAGGGCCTCGTCGCGTCGGCGCTGTTCGTAGTCGATGACCTCCCCTCCTCGCTCGAGCCCCACGAGGAGGGCATCGTAATGATCGATGATGTGACGCACATGCTTGCCCAGGGTGTGGCGCCCGTATTCGCCGAATGCCTGCTGATAGATGTCGGGTGAAAGGGAGGCGACCATGTCCTTCAGCTGGGAAAGGGTCATCAGGTTTTCCTCGACGAGACGCGCGGTGTCGGGAGACGGCCGGGGGTGAGGTGATGTCATGACGGATATCCTGTGAGTTCCGCTTCGGGTTACGTTAGGGGATCGCCGTGAGGCAGCAGAAGGGAAAAGCCAGGCCGCCACCGTGGTGGCGGCCTGGTCTCCCTCAGGGGGAGGGCTCATCCTTCGCCTTCGCCCTCGCCTTCTGCTTCACCCTCGCCTTCGGCTTCCGATTCCCCTTCGGCCTCGGCGCCACCCTCGGCGTGGGCCTCGGCAAGCATCAGGGGAGCCTCCTGGCCATTGGTATAGCCAAGTTCGGGGGACGTCTCGCCGGCCACGGCCTGGAAGGCCGCTCCGCTGGCGACCAGGGCGAGGACTGGTGCCGCATAGCCCAGCTGACGGCTGAGGCGACTCATCAGGCTACGGCGCTTCTCGTCTTGCAGTGTCATGATCATGATCTCCTTGATACAGATTGAGCGACATGCCGAACATGTCGTGTTGCCGTGACGCCGGCAAGGTGGCCGACATCTTCATCGGTGATGCCGGAAGGCATCACCATATGCTCGTGCTCCTGTCATCCTCTCGCCATGGTGGGACGAGTGACCGAGGGGGCGGAGTCTACCCGGGTGACCAGCCAATCGGTCAGTGACGCGGCATCCGGCGCCCCCGGGCCCACCTTCACCGCACTCAAGGCCAGGGTGGAGAGCCAGTCGCCGAGAACCATCACGCTCTGGGCATCCAGCGCCTGGCCATCAACGGTCAGGCAATTCGGCAGCAGGTCGCCAAGCGCCTCCAGCATGGCAACCGGGACAAGAGCCTGGTCAGCAGACGTCTTGGCCGGCAGCAGCATACCGCGGAGAGCCACGGCAGCGGGCAACCCGCTCGAGGCTCCGGCGACGCCCGGCAGGGGAAAGTCCAGGGGCTCGGCGATGCTCGGATCCGAGAGGTTCAGCCGTACGCCGCGGGTCAGCACGCCTCCCGTGGCCTCCCGCAGCCGCTGCAGCAGGGCGCGGCTCTCCTCCCCATCGGGGAGCAGACAGAGCACTCCGCTGCCCTGCGGCGTGATCAGCAGGCCAGCGTCGACGACCGGGCGGCCGGGCATCGCGGCCTGGCGAATCAGGTGCGATGTCAATACCGGACCCAGCTGCGCCAGCGTCAGCCGCGACGCCAGCAGCCGGTTATCGGTGGCCAGGGCATAGCCGCCGGACTCCTGCAGTACCGCCAGCCGCGGCAGCCGGCGCGCCGCCTCGGCGTCAAGCGGCGAGAGCCACTCGCCGAACCATGTCGCCAAGCGCGCCATGGCAGGGCTGCTGGCCACGTCCAGGGCCCAGTCACGGCCGTCCAGTTGGAGCCTCATGGCCCACCTCGACGACGACACTGACGTTGCCTCGTCATGGATCTCACCCTCTTCCGACGACGCTGCCGGTGCAGCGCCTTGCTGGCAGAGCAGGCCGGCACAGCACCAGTCGTGCAGGGTGTTCCACACATCACTACGCAGCGCCGAGAGCTGTGCCGGCACTCCCGCCTCGGCGCTGGCAAACGCCAGCTCATCGGCGATGGCATCGGGGTCCACTCCCTCGGTCGCCAGCAACCAGATCAGCGCCGCCGTGTCGTTGGGCCGGTAGTAGCGACCGCCGCGCGTGTCATAGAGGGCAAGACGCTCCTCGTCGACCAATTCCGCCACGTGGCGCCGCTGCAACCGCAGGGGCGGCAGGGGTCGCCCTGCCAGGGTCTCGGCCAGCTGCAGGTCGGCCGGAGTGGGCAAGGCGAAGTAGGGCAGGTAGCGTTCGGGCTCGACGGCCGGCAGCAGCCGCTGGAAGCCGCCGGCACGTGCCTGCTCGGCCGCTGCTTCGGCGGCCAGTTGCGCCGTGACGTCCGGCTCCTTGGCGGCAGTGCCAGCCTCGGACAGGGCCCGTCCGGGGAGATCGACCAGCGCCACCATGTCATGCACCAGCCCGCCCTTGACGGCCTCCTCGACGCGCCCCCCCGTCTCCGGAGCGGCACAGATGCCCAGCGAGGGGCTAAGGTTGCACTCCAGAATCCACGGCTTGAGGGTGTCGTCCACCAGGCAGTCGAGTCCCAGCAGCTCGTAGCAGCCGCGGGGGTCGGCGCCGGCCTCGGCGGTGCGAGCGCGCATGGCGTCCACGGCGGAGATCGTAGTCAGGGCCACCAGGTCCTCGATGCGCGCAAAGAGAGCCTCGTCGTCGTGCCCCTGATCTCTCAACCAGGCCCGGTATCGCTCCAGGTCGATGAACTCCACCGGCGCCTCGGCGTGGCTATTCAGGGCATTGATGTCCGGGTTGGTGAGTTGGCTGTAGGGGTTGTCGGCATCCTCGGGATCCCAGGGCTCCGAGGCCAGCTTGGCGAAGCCCTGGCGATAGAGATAGACGCGCAGCGGCGCAAGCGAGGTGATCAGCACATAGAGGCGCAGGACATACTTGTGGCCGCGAATGGTATGGGGATTGGCCAGATACTCCTGTACCAGCCAGTCCCGCGCGAGAGGCGCCTCGGCGACATCCTGCAGCACCTGCACACCCTTGCCCTTGGAGGCATTGGTGGGCTTGAGGATCCAGCGCTGCCCGGGGTCGGCCTGGGCGGCCTCCTGCAGCGCATGGTAGTCACCGGGCATCACGTAGGCTCGGGGAAAGAACGCCAGCCGCCGGACAAGGTCATGGTCGGCCCCATGGCTCTCCCGAATGCGCTCGCGAAGGGTGGCGAGGCTGTCATGGAGCCGGCTCTTGACGGTGAGCGCCGCATTGCCCGGGAAGTGGTTCATCTTGCGCGTCGGCGAGACACGCCGGAACTGCGCGGCATCCGGCATGCCGGTGATCCAGCCGGCGTCCCAATCGTGCTCGTCGCCGAGCTGCCAGCCCAGGGGTTCCAGGGCCTCACGGAAGAACCGGTCCTGCTCGGCGGCGCGCTTGCCGCCGAGCCAGAAGCGCCTTGTCGGCGAATGCTGCTCCGTCATGCTCGGGATCTCCTGTCGGCCATGGTGATCGTGGTGCCGATGGTCATGGTATCGGGTTGCTCTGTCGACGCTGCGACTCGCTCCTTACAGCGATAGCAAGTAAAGCGCGATCTGTCGTCCCTTGCATTATGGAACGATCGGTACTAAATTGGCCTACATGACACGCGGACGCCCCATCGCATTCAGCCCGGACGAGGCGGCCAACGCCGCCATGCAGGTCTTCTGGGCACGAGGCTACGAGAGCGCCTCGACTCGCGACCTGCTCGAGGCCATGCGCCTCTCGCGCAGCAGCCTCTATCAGGCCTTCGGCAACAAGGAGCAACTGTTCCTCGAGGCCCTGAGGCGCTATCGCGAGTCCTTGTTGGCACGTCTGGAGCGTCGACTGGAGGCCGCCCCCTCGGCCATGGGTTTCCTCGAGATGCTGTTTTGCGAGACAGCCCAGGAAGCCGGCAGCGAGCGCGCGGCGCTGGGCTGTCTGATCTTCAACTCCGCCAGCGAGCTCGGCCAGCAGGATGGCCTGCCCTCGCAGCATGCCCGCCAGAGCATCGTCGCCATCACGGCACTGTTCCAGCAGGCGGTCATGCGGGGCCAGGCGGAGGGTGACATCGCCCCGAAACGGAATGCAGCGGCCCTGGCCAGCTACCTGACGATGGGCATGGCCGGGCTCAGAACCCTGTTGAAGAGCGGGGCGACTACCGACCAGGCCAGTCAGGCGGTAGAACTGCTCCTGGACGGCCTGCGACGCTGATGAATTGTTTTTCTTGCCATTTATGGAATGATCGTTCCATAAATGGCACAACAGCAGACCCCCACGACCATGAAAGACCCCACGACCATGAAGGAGGCACACACCATGTCCGCCGATTATCAGATGCAACTTCCCCCCCAGACCCTCGACAACGCCGATGCCAAGGCGAAGCCGCTGCTCGAGCAGGCCAACCAGGCACTGGGTTTCGTGCCCAACATGTATGAGAGCATGGCCAAGGCACCGGGCGTGCTGAGCACCTACCTGCACGGCTATGAACTGTTCCGCAACGATTCAGGCTTCGCGCCGCCCGAGCAGGAGGTGGTCTTCCTGACCATCAGCCGACTCAACGGCTGCGGCTACTGCATGTCTGCTCACAGCATGCTGGCCGACAAGATGTCCCAGGTTCCTGCCGACGTGCTGGAAGCAATTCGCAACGGCCAGCCGATTCCCGACGAACGCCTCGCGGCCCTCGCCGAGTTTACCAAGGTGATGTTCGAGACCCGGGGCATGCCCAGCAAGGCGGACGTCAAGGCGTTCCTGGATGCCGGCTTCGAGGAGCAGCAGGTGCTGCAGATCGTGCTGGCCCTGGCGGTCAAGACGCTCTCCAACTACTCCAACCACGTCAACCACCCGGAACTCGACGAGGCCTTCGCCGACTATGCCTGGAAAGGCTGAGCGTACTCCCTCTCATAGCGGCACCGGATATAACGGCGCCGTTTTTATGCGGCAAGGGAATAATTGGGTCAAAAAGGGTTCTTGTCGTCAGATTGCCCTGTGGGGAGGGCACGCCTAGCATCGTGTCATCCCTGATGATGGAGGACACCCCATGAAACGTAGTCTGTTACTCGCCGCTGGCACCCTGGCCCTGGCCGGCCCGGTCCATGCCCAGCATCCCGCTCCGCTGGTCGAGGCTGCGTGGCTCGACCAGCAGTTGGACAGCGACAACCTGGTCATACTTGACGTACGCTCCGCCATCGATGACGGCGGCGACCGAGCGAGCTTCGAGGCGGCTCATATCCCCGGCAGCCGCTACAGCAACTACACCGATGCCGGCTGGCGCGAGGCTCGCCACGGAGTGGCCGGCCTGATGCCCGGCGTCGACGACCTCGAAGCCCTGATCGGCGGCCTGGGCATCGACAATGACGACACCGTGGTGGTGGTTCCGGCCGGCACGGGCCCCACCGACTTCGGCAGCGCCACCCGGGTTTACTGGACCTTCAAGGCCCTGGGCCATGACGAGGTCACCATTCTCAACGGCGGTTTCGCCGGCTGGGAGCAGCAGGGCTTCGAGGTCGCCTCCGGCACCCCCGACGCGCCCGAGGCCACGGACTTCTCAGGCTCCCTGCAGGAGCAGCTGCTGGCGACCACCGCGGAGGTCGAAGCGGCCCTCGACGCCGGCGAACCGCTGGTGGATGCCCGCCCGCCGGCCTTCTACAGAGGCGAGATAAAATCACCTGCCGCCCGCGTGCCCGGCACCATTCCCGGCTCGGTGAACCTGCCCCATGATGGCAGCTTCGCGGAGCGCGACGGGGCCTACTACCTGCAGCCAGACTCGCTGATGGCCCGCATCGACGAACTCGATCTCGACCGCGAGGCACCCGCCGTGGTCTTCTGCAATACTGGCCACTGGGCCGCCAGCGGTTGGTTCCAGCTCAGCGAGATCGGCGGACTGAAGAACGCTACCATGTACGACGGCTCCATGGCCGCCTGGACCCGTGATGACGATCACCTGGTGCAGCTGGCCGAGCGAGGCATCGTCAGCGTCGGCAAGCTAGCCGAGTAGTCTTGCGGCCTAAAGCCCTTACCACGACGCCCCGCGGTCAACCGCGGGGCGTCGCTTGTCGTTGCTAGCTCAGCCGTTCGGCGAGGGTATCGAGGTCGGGAACCGTGATGTCCGGCTCGACTCCCCAGGGGTCGAAGGGGGTATCCGGGGTACGACGCACCCAGGCGGCATGCAGGCCGGCATGGCGGGCGCCGATAACGTCGAAAGGATTGCTGGAGATCAGCCAGGTATCGCCGGGCTCGCTTTCCAGCCGATAGCGAAGATGGGCATAGACCGCGGGGTCGGGCTTGAAGCGCTTGATCTCGTCAACGCTGACCACCGTCTCGAAGCGCTCGAGGATCCCGGCCTGCTTCAACAGCCCCTCAACCGCCTCCCGGCTGCCGTTGGAGAAGGCCACGCAGCGGATCCCTGCCTCGGCGAGGCGATCCAGGGCGGTCGATACATCGCCAAAGGCCGGCAGCCGGGTGTAGACACCCATCAGGTGTTCCTTGTCGGTCTCCGAGAAGCGTGTGTGCAGGGCACGGTCGGTGAACTCCAGCGCCTCGCGCGTGCAGTGGGAAAAATCCACGTAGGCCCCCATCAGGCCGCGGCGGAAGCTGTACTCCAGCTGCTTGTCCCGCCAGCGCCGCGAGAACGCCGGGGCCAGGTCCGAACGGTCCTGCCCGGCGAGGCGCAGCTCGAGCTCGGCGACCACGCCATGAGTGTCGATCAGGGTTCCGTAGACATCGAAGGCCAGTACCTTTGTCATTCCCTTGTTCCTCTTATTGGTGAAAGTTCCTAGCCTGCGCCAGCCGCCGCGCCGCGACAAGTCGAGCGGCAGTAGAAAGGCTCAGCCGGACAGCAGCCGCGACAAGGCAAAGCTGGCGATGGCGGTATCCTGAACGCCGAGGCCGGTGAGATCGCACACCGTCAGGGTATCGTCCGTCAGGCGCAGGCGCTGCCCCTCGGCGATCACACGGCCCAGCTCGTGGACCTTGAAGGGCACTTCCCCGCCCGCGAAGGCCTTGAGCTCACCGTTGTTCTCGCTCTGGCTCCGGCTATCACAGACGAAGGCATCGGCGCGGGTCAGCACCGAGGCATCCAGTTCGCGCTTCTCCGGACTGTCCGAGCCCATGGCGGTGACATGCACGCCAACGGGCAGGTCTCGGGCCTCCAGCAGCGGCGTGCGCGACGGAGTAGCGGTAATGATGATATCCGCGGAGGCACAAGCCTCGGCCATGTCGTCATGGACGTTCACCGCCAGCCCCGTGGCACGCATCCGTTCGGCGTAGGCCTGGGCGGCCTCGCGACGTCGTGCCCAGACATCCAGGGTATCGAGATCGCGGACCAGGCGCAGCGCCTGTACCTGACGTTCGGCCTGCTCACCGGCGCCCAGTACCGTGACCCGATGACTGGTCTCCCGGGACAGGTGCTTGGCGGCGATAGCGCCGGCCAGCGCCGTGCGCACCATGGTCAGATACCCCTCATCGAAGAGTACCGCCTCGACCAGGCCTGTCCTGGCGGAGAAAGCCAGCATCAGACCGTTGAGACTCGGCAGGCCAAGCTGCGGATTATCGAAGAAGCCTGAGCTGACCTTGATGGCGAAGCGCTCGGCCCCCCGGATATGGGCGGTCTTGACGTCCACCTCGCCGTTGGCCTCCTCAATGGCCATGGACAGGATCGGCGGCTGCACCACCTCGCCGCGTCCCAGGGCGGCGAAGCCCGCCTCCACTGCGCGGAGTGCCGCCTGGTCGATACCGACAGTCCGTTCGATGGCATCGCGATGGTAAACCTGCATGGGGAACCTCCAAAGGCAAGTGGCAAGGAGCAAGTGACACAGAGCATTCCGCCCCTTTCTACTTTTTATTGGTGCTTTGGGACTTTCGATTTGCTCTCTACATCTTTGCCCTCTATCGTCCCGCCAGGGCGCGAGCCCGATCAAGCGTCGAAAGCGAGACCGCGTTGCCGGAGAGGATCAGCGCCACCCGCTGACCACGCACGTCCAGACCATGCTCCTCGATGGCCGCCAGGCCCACGGCGGCGGCGCCCTCCACCAGGCGCTTCTCCTCCGCAAGGATATCGACCATGGCCGCGGCGATGGCACGCTCGGATACTTGGAAATGGTCATCCATCACCTTGCGTACTAGAGAAAAGGTACAACGGTTGTTACGGCCGATGCCACCGCCCAGCGAGTCTGCCAGGCTCTCGACCTCCTCGACTGTCACGGGATGACCGGCCTTGAGGCTCTCCCACATGGCCGCACCACGCGACAGGCTCACCCCGGTGATCCGGCAGCTGGGGCGAATCGCCTTCGTGGCCGCCCCGATACCGCCCAGCAGGCCGCCTCCGGAGAGGCCGATGATGACCTGGTCCAGGTCCGGGCAGTCCTCCATGAGCTCGAGGCCGATGGTCCCCTGCCCAGCCACGATCCACGGCTCGTCGAAAGGCGGGATCAGTGTCATGCCATGCTGGTTCACCAGTCGTTCGACTTCGGTGAAGGCCTCGTCCTGGCTGGCGCCGACACGCCTGACCTCGGCGCCTAGCGCCTCGATGGCGGCGACCTTATTAGCCGGTACCAGCCGCGATACGCAGATCACCGCCGGCACGTCCAGACGCGCGGCGGCATGCGCCACCGCGCGGCCGTGATTGCCAGTGGAGGCCGTCACCACCCCGGCTGCCAATGCCTTGCGGCCGCGCTGATCGATCAGCGCGGCGAGCATGTTGGTGGCGCCGCGCAGCTTGAAGGCGCCGGTGGGCTGGCAGGTCTCCACCTTGAGCCGGATATCGGCATCGAAGCGAGCCGAGAGCGCCGCCGAGCACACCAGCGGCGTGCGCACCACTTTGCCGGCGATGCGCCGGCGCGCCTGGTAGATCGCCTCCAGAGAGACATCGTGCTCGTGCATTCTCTCCTCCATGCCATCTGAAGGTCGCTCCCACAAGGCCCAGGCTATCGTTCAGCTGCCGGAGACCGAGCCGAGGGCGCCCAGGCAGTAGTACTTGGTCTCCAGGTACTCGTCGATGCCGGTCACCCCACCCTCGCGGCCGAGGCCGGAGTGCTTGACACCACCAAAGGGCACGGGCGGCCCGGTCATCTTCACCGAGTTCACCGCGACCATGCCGAACTCCAGCGCACGCAGAACCTTCCAGATGCGGCGAATGTCATGGGTATAGAGATAAGCCGCCAGGCCGTACTCGGTGTCGTTGGCCATCTCGATGACCTGGTCATCGTCGGCGTAGGCGGTGATGCCGGCCACCGGGGCAAAGCTCTCCTCGTGCCAGATCTTCATGTCGTGGGTCACGCCCGTCAGCAGTACCGGCATGAAGAAGTTCTCGCCCGGCGCCTGGCTCTGATCGCCGGCCACCAGGGTAGCCCCCTTGGAGATGGCGTCGTCGACGATGGCCGCGGCCTTCTCCACCGCCTGGCGATGGATCAGCGGACCCAGGTCGATCTCGCCCTCCAGGCCGTTGCCCACGGTCAGCGCGGCCATGCGCTCGGCGAAGTGCTCGACGAAGGCGTCATGGATCGACTCGTGGACCAGGATACGGTCCGCGGCGAGGCAGTCCTGACCGGCGGTCTGGAACTTGGCCGCCACCGCGGCGAAGGCCGCCTCCTTGGGGTTCATGTCTGGGCCGACGATAAAAGGCGCGTTGCCGCCCAGCTCCAGCGAAACGCGCTTGACGGTATTGGCACACTGCTCCAGCAATAGTCGGCCAACCCGAGTCGAGCCGGTGAAGGAGAGTGCCTTGACCCGATCCTCGGCGCACAGGATCTTCGACACCTCGGCAGGCTCGCCCAGCACTACGTTGAACACCCCGGCCGGGATGCCGGCGCGCTCGGCGAGCTCCGCCAGCGCCAGCGCTGAGAACGGTGTCTCGCCGGCCGGCTTGACGATCACCGGGCAGCCGGCGGCCATGGCGGCGGCGGCCTTGCGGGTGATCATCGCCAGCGGGAAATTCCATGGGGTGATCAGCGCGGCGATGCCCACCGGCTCCTTGATGGTGCCCAGCGCCGCGTTGGGGATGTGGCTGGGGATGGTCTCGCCGAAGGTGCGCTTGCCCTCCTCGGCGAACCAGCGCACGAAGCTCGCGCCATACTCCACCTCGCCGCGGGCGTCGGGCAGCGGCTTGCCCTGCTCGAGGGTCATCAGGATGGCAAGATCCTCGCGATGAGCCTGCAGCAGGTCGTACCAGGCCAGCAGCCGCTCGCAACGCTCGTCGGCGCGCAGGGCGCGCCAGCGCCTGAAGGCGACCTCGGCGGCATCTACCGCAGCGGTGATCTGGTGCGGCTCCAGCCAGGGAATATGCCCCAGCGTCTCGCCGGTGGCCGGATTGAGCACGGCCTCCTCGCGCCCGCCCTCGCCATGGGTCCACTTGCCGTCGACGTAGGCATATTGACGCAACAGAAGTGGATCGCTGAGCTTGCTGGACAGTGTCATGTGATACCTCCCTGCACCGAGAAAAAAGAAAAACAGTCGAGCCACCGGGGGGTGATCTTCCAGGCGGCTGCTTGGTATCAAGGATAAGGGATCTGGCAGGACGGGACTTTTTGTTTACCCGCAGCAGAAGGCCCAGGATTTTTTGTCCTGAGCC
The DNA here is from genome assembly GCF_004361885.1 of Halomonas ventosae. GTDB lineage: Bacteria > Pseudomonadota > Gammaproteobacteria > Pseudomonadales > Halomonadaceae > Halomonas > Halomonas ventosae_C. Next base: position 101,630 of record NZ_SNWH01000005.1, on the reverse strand, counting down.
GTAAAGGTGCGGTTTTTTCTGTGGGCCGGCGCAGGAACAGCGAGGGACACCCTCCCGTCCGGTTGTGCAACGCCGCGTGTCCCTGACGAAGGGACACGCGGTTGTCGAGCGACGTTCAGCCCGCCGGGGGGTTGCGCAGCGCCTCCTCGGTGAACACCAGCAGGCCGAGTTCCGGTCGATAGCCATGAATCTCGGTGACGTCCAGGGCCTGCAGGAAGTAGAGGATCTCTTCGCTGACCACCTGCCCCGGGACCAGCACCGGGAAGCCCGGCGGGTAGGGAATCACGAAGCTCGCCGAGACCACGTCGCGGCCGCTGCGCATCTGGGCCTGGAGTTCGCCGTTGTCGAAACGCAGGTACTCGGTGTTCTCGTCGTCGTAGCTGAGGAAATAGGCCTGGCGGATATCCCCCTCGGGGGTGTTACCGCCGGCGTCGGGCCTGAAGGCGTCGTGGAAGCGACTGAAGTCCGGCAGCGGCGGCAGCTCCTTGGTCAGCGAGTGGACCCGGTTCTCGATGATCTTGCGCTCCGGCCGGCTGCTCTCCTCCCAGCGATCCTCGAACTCCTTGGCCAGCTTGATCAACACGTCGAGCAGGTAGGCGATGGACCCCCGGGTGGTGCCGATGTTGGTCATGAACAGCACGGTGTTGCGTGAGGTCTTGTTGATCTGGATGCCGTACTTGTTCATCAGGTATTCGTTCTTGAAGGTATCACCGTCGATGCCCGTGGCGCCGATGGCGATGGTGATGCGGCTGGGGTCGACGACGAACTCGTCGTTGGCCCAGGCCTCCTCCATCTTGTTCCAGCCCGTGACCGGATCATAGAAGGTATCGACCCCCGACTGCCGATACTCCAGCGGCACCATGTCCTGGTTGACCAGCACCCGGAAATACTTCTGCAGCAGCGGATGGCTGTAGAGCTGCTCGCGCAGCGACATGGCGGCCTCAACCTGGGCATGCACTAGCTCGAACCCTTCCATCTCCGCCTGCATGCGACCCACGTCCAGCGAGGCGATGATCTGGTAATTGGGCGAGGTCGAAGTATGCGTCATATAGGCCTCGTGGAACGGCGCCTCGACCTTCTGGCGATAGTCCTGGTCCCAAACGTGGATCATCGAGCCCTGACGCAGCGAGGTCAGGGTCTTGTGGGTGGAGTGGGTGGCATAGGCGCGGATGCGCACCGCCTCGGGGTCGGGCAGCAGGGGCCGGTCGAGCCAGGTCGCATCATCATCGGGGTCGAGGGCGTCGAACGCCGCCTTCCAGGCCGCGTATTCCTCGCGGTAGGCCTCGCTGCGATAGCGGTCACGCAGGGTGCGTGCGGCATGCATGGCGGTACGCGGGCGGTAGGTAGGGTTGAAACCGGCGAAGGCGAACCACGCCTCGTCCCACAGGAACACCAGGTCGGGCTTGATCGCCAGGCACTCTTCCATCACCCGGCGCACGTTGTAGACCACTCCGTCGAAGGTACAGTTGGTCAGCAGCAGCATCTTGACCTTGTGCAGCTGACCCGTACGCTTGTAGCCGAGCAGCGTCTTCTTGATCTCCTTGAGCGGCACCGCGCCGTACATCGAGTAGTCGTCGAGCGGGTAGGAATCGAGGTAGCTGACATGGGCCCCGGCCAGCACCATGCCATAGTGGTGCGACTTGTGGCAGTCGCGGTCGATCAGCACGATGTCGCGCGGCTTGATCAAGGCCTGCACCACGATCTTGTTGGCGGTGGAGGTGCCGTTGGTGACGAAGAAGCTCTGCCGTGCACCGAAGGCGCGGGCGGCATACTCCTGGGCCTTCTTGATCGGGCCGTAGGGCTGCAGCAGCGAGTCGAGGCCGCCGGAGGTGGCCGAGGTTTCGGCGAGGAAGATGTTGATGCCGTAGAAGTCGATCATCTGCCCGGCCCAGTGAGAACGGGTGATCGACTTGCCCCGCGAGATGGGCATGGCATGGAAGACGCCGGTGGGCTTCTTGCTGTACTCGCGCAGCGCATCGAAGAAGGGCGTGCGATAGCGGTTGTCGATGGCACGCAGGATGGTGTGGTGCTGCTCGATGTAGTCCGTCTCGCGATAGAAGATACGCTTGAAGTGACGGATATCACGACTCGCCGTGGCCTCCACTTCGCCGCTGGTGACCAGGAACTGGTCGATCTCGGGACGCAGCTCGTGAATCATAGTGCTCAGCAGGATGCTGCGCTCGGCCTCGGATTGGTGCTCCAGGGACTGCTCGGAGATCCCCTCGAGGTAGCTGCGCAGGGCGCTGAGATTGTACTTCGACTTGTAGGGGAACTCGTAGCGGATCAGGCAGGCCTGGATGTTGGGATTGACCAGCACCGCGATCAGCGCATCCTCGAAGCTGCGCACCGTGACCACGTCGTAGACGAAGCGGTCCTCGGGGCGACGCATGTTGTAGAAAGCCTCGCGGACCACCTCCTCCTCCGGGGTCGAGAGGTTGTCGACGATCAGCAGCTCGAAGTAGGGCTGGGCCGAGCTGTTCGATGCCGGGTGCCCACGGCGCAGCTGTGCCAGGGCGTCGAGGGTTTCGAGGTCCTCGGCGTCGGCGTCGGTTTCGCTGAGATCCACATGGCGACGGCGATAGGATTCACTGATCAGCGCCCGCACCAGGCGCTTGACCACCTTATCCAGCAGGCTGTACTCCGCCCGGTTGAACAGTGACCAGAGGTGGCGGAAGTCCTCCTTGGAAGGGAAGGCGTGGTAGTCCTCGATGATCTCCAGCCGCGTCAGCTTGATGTCGATCGCCTTGATCAGGTTCTTGACCCGAGCGTCTTCGCGCTGGCGCGTCAGTTGTCCAAGGTCATGCTTTAGGGCATTCCAGGTGTCGGCACGCAGCTGGGTGATCTTGTGGTAGAACCCCAAGGCCGTATAGGGCGTTTCGGTATGGCTCGTCTCTTGCATGGCAACACCCATCCTTGCTTTTGTTATCGAGGCGATCACTCGGTAAACCGCCTTAGCCGCTGTGCAGCACGCCGGTGCCGTAGCGTACGGTGATGCGCTCCTCGAGGAAGTCGTCAAAGCTCACATTCAAGTTCATGCCCGGCCAGTGGTACTGGGCGCCCCCCGACCGGGGACGGTAGACCGCGGTATAGACCGTTCCCAGGCCCCGCCGATAGTCGTGGCGAAACAGCGGCGGCGAGGCGAAGGCGGCGATCAGCCGCTGCTCGGTGGTAGCCTCGTCATCCACCAGAATCGACAGCTGACGCTCGCGGATCAGAGTCTCCGAGGCCAGGGCGTGGGCATACCATTCGATGCGTTTCTGGTGGTTGGTGGCCACCGGCACCCGGCGGATGATGGCACGGTGATCCGGGCCGATCATCGCCGTCACGTAGCGACCGGCGGCATCGGCCACGGTGATGTTGTAGGCCATGTGGGTGGGCACACGAGACAGAACGTCTGCCGCCTCGGGCACGCTATCGCAGAACTCCAGTAGGTAGCGCAGGATGATCGGAGCGCCAAAGCCCACTCCCACCGCCTTGCGGCCACCGAAGGCCAGCGACACGGCGAGCCCGCGGTCGTTCATTCCGTCGAGCACCCCCCACAGGCAGTCGGACATGGCGATCACCCGACGCTCATTCCAGTGCGTGTAGAGGATCGTCCCTTCGCAAAGCTCCGGTGGATAATCGTAGTTGCGCACCAGTAGCGTGGAAGTGGGGCGGGCAAGCACCGCCTGGGAACAGCCCGTGATGTAGGGTGGTGGCTGGTAGAGGCTCAGAAACCGGGCTGACAGGTCACCGCCGCCGGCCAGATCACAGAGGGTTCGATACGTATCGAGCAGCTCCGGCATGTACTGACGCACGGCGTTGTAGCAGGCCAGGTACCCGGGTCGCTCGCGTTCACCCTCGCTGAGATACCACTGCACGTAGGCCGGCCAGTGGTACTCGAACAGCCCCTGCCATTTGGCGCCGGCCGTAGCTTCGCGCACGGTGCGAAAATCGAGCATCTTGTCCATGTCGGGTACAGGTACCTCCCGGGCCGAAGGTAAAACGGTCCCGGTATTCACAGGATCTTGAAGTTACCGCCGCCGACGGCATGGCTGACAGCCACTTCTTCCACCACCGGGTCTTGCAAGGACTGGCCAGCGTACTGGCCGCGGATGCCCTCGATCCAGGATTTGGCGCGTTCGGTGAGCTGGAAGTCATCATCCATCAGCCGTCCACGCGTGATCAGGATACCCAAGTCGGCGCCCTCGTAGCGAAAGTCGCCTGCCCCGCTGATGCGCAGGAAGAAACCCTCGTTTTCGCTTTCGGCGGCATGCGGATGATAGCTGTAGTGGTCGTAGCTGACGCTGCCATCATCGGCCATCTGCCAGACACCGGTGCGGGGCGCCCGGGTCAGCAGGTCGATGCTTTCGTCGGTATGCTTGATAACCAGCTGGCTCCAGCTGTCGACGCTGTCGGGGTGCGACCAGCGCTCGTTGATCTCGTTGATGTCGAGGTCGAAATCGATGTCAGAGAACTCCAGCAGATGGAAGAGGAATAGCGGGATGTCGGAGTGGGCGAAGGCCGCCACGTTAGTCAGCGAACTGGCGCCGGTGACACGCGGGTTGAGCTCGCCGAGATAGACTTCGCCGTTGTCCATATCGATCAGAAAATCGAGCTCGAAGTAGCCGCGATAGCCCTCCTCGCGCAGCGCCTCGCCGAACTTGAAGGTGTATTCGCGCGCCTTGTCGCGGATCTCCTGCGTGAAGGCTCCGGCGAACATCTCGTTGCCGCACCAGCCCCCCTTGTAAGGCGTCAGCGACTTGAAGCCGACGAGCTCGGTCATCAGGGGCCCGACCACGGTGCCACAACGGGTGGCACAGGCCTCGATGGCCGAGCCCCGGCAGTTAATGCGCTTCATGATCTTGACCTCGGCCTCGGCTTCGATCTCTTCGGCATGCTTGTAGTAGTCGTCCTCGCTGGCGATGAAGAAGGTGGTATGCCCGGAGTCGCCGAAGGCGGTCTGCACCACCAGGTCGTTGCCCAGCTCCTTGCTCACCTCGCAGAGTTCCTGATAGCTGCCGACCCTGGCCAGCACGTTGGGCACGCTGGGCACACCAGCCTTGTTGCCGATGCGCACGGTGGCGATCTTGTTGTCCATGCGACTTCTTAGCTCCGCCGGGGGGAACGCCACCCGCAGGCCGAGTTGCTTGCAGATCTCCTCGGTATGCTCATCGAACATCAAAAAAGCCGCCACGCCGGCATTCCCATCCTTGGCACGCGACTGGATGAAGTCGATCACTTCCTTGTGCTCGAGGAGGTAGTTGTTGATGTCCTCGATGCTCTCGAAGTCGCGAGGGAATTTCTCCTTGGGCACGAAGACGTTGCGCTGCTGGCCCTCGAAGCAGTCGATGTAGTTGATATGGCGGAAGTTACCCACCCAGTCGCCGATCCCCAGCAGGTTGAAGTTGGTGGCCGAGATGAAGTAGATCGGCTCCTTGTTGTTGAGGAAGTGGCGGCGGACATCGGCAATGGTTGTTATTTTGCTCATCGTGGTCGCTCCATCGGTGACGGGGGAGGTGCCGGTCGCCGGCTCTAGCGCGGCTGACGGCGTGGTACGGAACAGGCGGCGCAGCAGTCGAATCAGTGGTTCCAGCATGGGGGTCCCTTCTTGCCTGCAGCGCCCGCTTGCCTGCAGCGCCCGCAGGCGAGGCGTCAGTATTCCTCGATATCGGCGCGGACCGGCTTGGCCAGCGGGCCCAGCGTATCGAGGAAGGGGCTCGAATGATCCTCGCTGCGGTACAGCGAGAAGTCGACGGTGCGGTCGCGAAAGCTCTTGAGCGGCTGGCCGAGCCCCCTCAGTCCGGTCTCGCGCTCGCGACGCACGCGGCTCATGTCCACCTCAATGGGCATGATCTCCTCGCCGGTACCGGCCTGGTGGATGACGTCACCGGAGGGGCCAACCACGATGGAGCGGCCATTGCCGAGGGCACCGGCGCCATTGATGTCGAAGAAGTAGCACTGGTTGACCGCAGCATTGGTGCGGGCAATGGACAACTCGATGTCGCGGTCGATGGTATCGGTCATGGTCGGGTGCAGGATCACCTCGGCACCCATAGCCGCCAGGGTGCGGGTGGTCTCGGGGAACCACATGTCGTAGCAGATCGACACACCGAAGCGGGCCACGTTGGGCACGTCGAAGGTGACGAACTCGCTGCCGCTTTCCACGCCTGCCTCGTAGGGCCGAAAGGGGAACATCTTGCGGTAGCGGGCCACCACCTGGCCGTGGGGATTGATCACCGACAAGGTATTGAAGACACCGGCATCGGTCTGCTCGAACATCGAGCCGGGAATCAGCCAGATGCGATGCTGCTCGGCGATCTGGCAGAACAGCGCCTCGGCGCTGCTGGGCATCGGCTGGGCGAGGAGCGGCGATGCCCCCATGGGCATCAGCTCGCTGAACAGAACCATCTGCACCTGGGGGAAACGGCTCATCAGCACATCTATCCGATGGCGCATGGCCTCGGTATTGTCACCATGGTGCAGGGCATGCATCTGCACGCCGGCAATCGTGAAATAGGACATCTTGGTCTCTCTTCGTCAGGCGATCTCGGAAACTTCCAGGGCGCTGTCAACTATCAAACACACATGACCGGCACCAGTGGGAGCATGCCGGCGGGATCGCCCGGCCGCGTGAACCTTGGCCCACCCCTCTATTACCAGCTTATGCCACAAGGGGCGTGGTGACATCAACGCTGAAATTTCGCTCAACCGAGGGGGATCAAGCCAGGTCATCGAGGAGCGAGACGCCCGGGGCGGGACGTTTCACGGTCTTGGTGACGATGTAGGTGAAGTAGCGTTCGATGCCGGCCTCGCCGGTCAGCCAGGCGTCCATCCGCCGCTGGTAGGCATCAATGGAGTCGGTCTCGAACTTGATCAGATAGTCGACGCCACCGCCCACCGCCACGCACTCGGTGACCTCGGAGGTGGCGTGAACCAAGGCCTCGAAGCGGGCGAAGCTCTCGGCGTTGTGGGCCTTGAGCTCGACCTGCACCCAGACCGGTGTGCGCTTGATCAGTGCAGCGGCATTGATGCGAGCGCTATAGCCCTCGATGATGCCAGCCTTCTCCAGCCGGCGAACCCGCTCCCAGCAGGGGCTGACCGAGAGGTTGATCGCCTCGGCCAGCTTAGACTTGGTGATGCGTCCATCTCGGGAGAGAATCTCGAGGATCTTCACATCATAGCGGTCGAGTTTCATCGTGCTGCCGACCGCCTCATCCCAGCGAGTCGACGACATCGGCGATCACCGCGATGGTGTCGCCCATGCTCACCAGCGCCGGATGGCGACGGGCGGCCAACACGCCGCTGCGACGGGCGTGGTACGCGACCGGGGCGGTACCGCTGCGGGTCATGTCATAGACCCGGGCCACCACTTGGTTCTCCTCGACCGTCTCGCCCAACGCGACGCAGAGTTCCAGAACGCCGGAATGCTCGCTCTGCACGTAGCAGCTGGCATCGGGCATGTCGAGGTAGACCTGGGGCGCGGCTGGCATTTCCACCTCGCCCTCGAGCAGACCATAGTGGATCAGGAAGTTGCGCACGCCGCGCTCGGTAATCGCCATGCTCTCGGGGGTGGAGGTGCCGCCGCCGCCGAGCTCGGTGGCGACGAAGACCTTGCCCTGGCTCTCCACCGCGGTATCGAACAGTGCCGCAGCGTCGAGCTCGAACATCATCATCGCATAGGGCGCCCCGAAAGCCTTGGCGCCGGCCAGCGCCTGACGCTGCTGTTCGGCATCCTCCAGCACGTGGGAGGCGCCGAAGGGGATGATGTCCAGGGTGCGCCCGCCGGAGTGCAGGTCGAGCACCACGTCGCACATCGGCACCATCACCCGGGTGAAGTAGTCGGCGATCTTCTCGGTCACGCTGCCGTCCGGATCACCGGGAAAGCTGCGATTGAGGTTGCCGCCGTCAAGGCCCGAGGTACGCTTGCCGGCCATCACCGCCGGCTGGTTCATACACGGCACGATAATCACCCGGCCACTGACCTCCTCGGGCTTGAGCTGGCTCGACAGCTTGAGCAGCGAGGTGATGCCCTCGTATTCGTCGCCGTGATTGCCACCGGTGAGTAGCGCCGTGGGGCCCTGGCCGTTCTTGACCACGGTGACCGGTATCATCACCGCCCCCCAGGCGGAGTCGTCAACCGAGATCGGCAGCTTGAGAAAGCCGTGCTGGACGCCGTCAGCATCGAAGTCGACGGTGGAGGAGATGGGGCTGGGACGCTTGGTCATTGTCTAGGACTCCTTATTCTCATTCGGCAGACGACACCACTGCCGCAGCGTCGCTCGGGGCTGACCCGGCGACAGGCCTGCGAGGAGGCGCTGTGAATACTTCCCTGTACGCTACCGACGCCATCCATGGCGTAGAACCTTCTCTTCGGCCTGTCCCCGGCGCCCCCGATTAATCGTTGAAAAATGCTCGGCTTCTGCTCACTCAGCGCACGAAGAGCTGGCGCGGGAAGTCGGCCAGCGTCTCGCAGCCGGTCTCAGTGATCAGGATGCTCTCGGTGATCTCCAGGCCCCAGTCGTCCTCCCACAGGCCGGGCATGAAGTGGAAGGTCATGCCGGGCTGCAGGATGGTCTCATCGGAGGGGCGCAGGCTCATGGTGCGCTCGCCCCAGTCCGGGGGATAGCTGATGCCGATGGGATAGCCGCAGCGCGCGCCGCCGCGGTCGAAGCCGTACTTGTCCATGGCCGCGCCCAGCGCCATGGCGATGTCCGCGGTGCGGTTGCCGGGCTTGGCCACGGCCAGGCCATTCTCGATGCCCTCGAGCAGGGCCGATTCGGCACGCACGAACTCCTGAGGCGGCTTGCCGAGGAAGACCGTCCGCGACAACGGCGCATGGTAGCGCTTGTAGACCCCGGCGATCTCGAAGAAGGTGCCCTCGCCCTCGCGGAACGGCGTGTCGTCCCAGGTCAGGTGGGGGGCGGCGGCATCCTTGCCGGTGGGCAGCATCGGCACGATGGCCGGATAGTCGCCACCAAAGACCCTGCCGTTGTCGTCTGTCCACCCCTCGATGCCCACCCGGTAGATCTCGGAGACCAGCTTGCTCTTGGGCAGGCCGGGCTCGATCACCTCGAGGATCCGCGTGTGCATGCCCTCGACGATCTTCGCCGCCACGCGCATGTACTCGATCTCCTGGCCCGACTTGACCGCACGGCACCAGTTGACCAGCGAGTTGGCATCCATGAAGCGCGCATGGGGCAGCTCGCGCAGCAGGCACTGGTAGGCCTTGGCCGAGAAGTAGTAGTTGTCCATCTCCATGCCCACCACCCCCTCGTGCCAGCCGCGGTCGGGCAGGATGGTCTGGGCAAGGTAGTCCATGGGGTGCATGTCGGGGTTCTGGACGTAGTGGTCCGGGTAGTAGGTGATGTTGTCCGGGGCGATCCAGCAGGTCCGCAGGGCGCCATTGGCGTCCATCCGGCGGCCATACCACACCGGTTCGCCTTCCAGGCCCACGAGCACGCACTGGTGCACGTAGAAGGACCAGCCGTCATAGCCGGTCAACCAGGCCATATTCGAGGGATCACTGACGATCAGCACGTCGATACCACGGCTGGCCATCTCGGCACGCACCTTCCATAGCCGGCTGGCATACTCCTCGCGGGTGAAGGGCAGGGAAACCTGGATCATGAAGCCACTCGCCATCGCATCATCAAGAAAATCGGCCCTCTCTGCCGCGAGAAGGCCGGGCCGGGGGCCGGATCACTGACACGGGGCCGGGCCGCATCAGGGGTGCGGCAGGCATTCCGGACAGCCGCTCGGTTGCGTCGGGTGAAGGTTACTGCCAACCCATGGTGGGCGGTCAAGCATTTCCTGATGCTCTGTCACGCTTGTTCACGGCCCGCCACGCTCCCATGATGGAAGGAGAGATCGCCGATGGAGGAAGCATGAAGGTCCTGGTCCATATCGATGACGCCGAGCAGTGGCGTGACGCCCTGGCCGAGCGGCTACCGGATGCCGAGGTGTTCACCAGCAGCGCCTCGGCCAAGAAGCGCCGCGAGGCCGACTACCTGGCGGTATGGAAGCCGCCGGAGGAGCTACTGCGCGAACCCACCTCCCTCAAGGGCATCATCAACCTCGGCGCCGGGGTCGACGCCCTGCTGGGCAACCCGGGGCTTCCCGAGGGCGTACCCATCGTCAAGCTGCGCGATGCCGGCATGGCCGAGCTGATCGGCGACTATGTGCGCTACGGCATCCTGCACTTCCAGCGTGACTTCGACCGCTACCGCCGCCAGCAGGCGCGCCACGAGTGGCGCGAGCACGCGGTGGTGGACAAGGCCGACTGGTCGGTGGGGGTGCTGGGGCTGGGCGCCATCGGGGCGAAGGTCGCCGCCATGGTGGCCGCCGACGGCTTCCCGGTGCATGGCTGGAGCCGCTCGCCGAAATCCCTGGACGGCATCACCTGCCACCATGGCGAGGCGGGTCTCGATGCGCTGCTCAGCCGGGTACGCACCCTGGTGCTGCTGCTGCCAGACACCCCCGCCACGCGGCATATCGTCGACGCCGAGGCCCTCGGCCGGCTGCCCGAGGGCGCCAGCCTGATCAACCCCGGGCGCGGCACCCTGATCGACGAGGCCGCCCTGCTCGACGCGCTTGGTCCAGATAGCCAGGGCGAGGGGGAGACGGAGGGTCGGCTGCGCGGGGCGCTGCTCGACACCTTCCCCACGGAACCGCTGCCCGACGAAAGCCCGCTCTGGTCGCATCCGCGGGTCTGGGTCACCCCGCATATGGCCGGCCCGACGCCGCTCAAGGCCGCGCTGGATCAGGTCGTCGAAACGATTCGCGCTCTTGAGGCCGGCGAGCCGATCGACACCGTCGACCCCGCGGCCGGTTATTGAGCCCTCCCCCTACAACTGGTAGCGGGAAAGCCTTACGCTTGAAGGAGAAGACACCCAGCGACCGCCAAGGAGGTGCGTGATGACGATAGATGTGGATTATGGGCCCCGTGATGCCCTGCTCGTCGTGGACATGCAGAATGACTTCTGCGAGGGCGGCGCGCTGGCCGTCGACGGCGGGGCAGCCCTGGTGCCCGGCATCAATGCCGAGATCGAGGCGGCCCGGGCGGCAGGTGCCCTGGTGGTCGCCTCACGGGACTGGCACCCCGTCGACCACATGAGCTTCTCGCATCGCGGCGGCCCCTGGCCGGTGCACTGCGTGCAGGACACCCCCGGCGCCGCCTTCCACCCCGACCTGGCCCTGCCTGAAGACGCCATCCGCGTCAGCAAGGCCACCGCCTTCGATGCCGATGCCTACTCCGCCTTCGACGGCACCGGACTCGGCGGCTACCTGCAGGAGAAGGGCATCGAGCGGGTGATCGTCTGCGGCCTGGCGCTGGATGTCTGTGTCCATGCCACGGTACTGGCCGCCAGTCGGGAGGGCTTTACCACCCTGCTGCTGGAGGCGCTATCCGCCGCGGTCGACCCCGATGCCATCGAGGCGTGCCACCGTGACTTCGAGCAAGCCGGTATCGAGGTACGCCCATGAGCGAGCCGATTCCCCTGCAGGTCGAGGATGGCGAGCTGGCCCTGCTCACCGACCTCTACCAGCTGACCATGACCCAGGCCTACTGGAAGGAATCGATGCAGGAGCGGGCCACCTTCAGCCTCTTCTTCCGCAAGATGCCCCCGGCCCGCCGCTTCATGCTGGCCTGCGGGCAGCAGCATGCCGCGGCACTGCTCAGCCGGCTGCGCTTCAACGACGCGGCCCTCGAGCGTCTCGCCAGCACCGGCCTGTTCGACCCGGGCTTCCTAGACTGGCTGGGCGACTGGCGCTTCGAGGGCGACATCTGGACCCTTCCCGAGGGCACGCCGGTATTTGCCAATGAGCCGCTGCTGGAAGTGGATGCCCCCATCGCCCAGGCGCAGCTGCTCGAGAGCCTGGTGATGAACCTGGTGCAGCTGGAAACGGTGCTCGCCTCCAAGGCGGTGCGCATCGTGATGGCCGCCCAGGGCCGCCCGGTGGTGGATTTCGGGATGCGCCGCATGCACGGCGTGGACGCCGCGGTGCGCGGCGTGCGGGCCTACCGCAGCGCAGGGCTGGCCGGGACCAGCAACGTGCTCGGCGGCCTGCGCCACGACCTGGCGATAAACGGCACCATGGCCCACAGCTATATCCTGGCCCACGACGACGAACGGGAGGCCTTCCGTGCCTTCGCCCGCCACTATCCCGGCACCACCCTGCTGGTGGACACCCATGACACCCTGGACGGGGTGCGCAAGGTAATCGAGATCATGCGCGAGGAGCCCGAGGTCGGCGTCAAGGCCATCCGCCTCGACTCCGGCGACCTGGGCGAGCTGGCGAAGGGCGCGCGCGAGCTGCTCGACGAGGCGGGGCTCGAGGAGATCACCATCGTCGCCAGCAGCGGCCTCGACGAGCACAAGATCGCGGCGCTGCTCGAGGACGGCGCGCCCATCGATGCCTTCGGCGTCGGCACCCAGATGGGGGTTTCGGCGGATGCACCGGTGATCGACCTCTCCTACAAGCTGGTGGAGTATGCCGGAACACCACGAGTCAAGCACTCGCCTGGCAAGATCAACCTGCCGTGTCGCAAGCAGCTGTATCGCCGCCGTGACGATCACGGCCGCTACGTCGGCGATATCATCGCCCTGCGCGACGAGGCGATCGATGCTGGTGAACCGCTGCTGCGCCTGCTGGTCCAGGCGGGTCGGCTGAACGATGACGAGATGGCTCAGGCCAATGGGGCCCGCGAGCGAGTCGCCGACGCCCTGTCACGCTTCCCCGAGGATGTCAGGCGTCTCGACCAGGGCGAGAGCGACTACCCCGTCACGCTTAGTCCAGGACTCGAGCGCCTGCAATCCCGATCCTGAGGAGTCGGCCGGATAAACTCAGGATACCCACGCAGCAAATCAGGGCACGGCGCGAGCGCCGTGCCCTGACGAATAATCGCTGATTGCCCGACGAGCGCAGGGCCTTCGCCGGGCGCGACGCTTACAGCGGCTGCTTGGTCGGACGAATGATCAACTCGTTGACGTCGACATCCGCCGGTTGCTCGATAGCGTAGGCGATCGCCCGGGCGATGGCATCGGCATCGATGGCCGCCTCATAGAGCTCATCCACGTTCTTGGCGGTATCAGGGTCGCTAATGGTGGTGGTCAACTCGGTGGCCACCGCCCCCGGGGAGATGTTGGTGGAGCGGATCTCCTCGCCGCCCTCCTGGCGAATGCCTTCCGAGAGCGCCTTGACCGCGAACTTGGTGGCACTGTAGACGGCCGAGGCGGGGAAGACCACATGGCCGGCCACCGACGAGAGGTTGATGATGTGGCCGGCATGCTGCTCGCGCATGGTCGGCAGCACCGCAGCGATACCGTAGAGCACCCCCTTGATGTTGACGTCGACCATCTGCTCCCACTCGTCGACCTTGAGCTGGTCGAGCGGCGAGAGGGGCATCAGACCGGCATTATTGACCAGCACATCGATGCGCCCGTAGGCCTCCTTGGCAGCATCGGCCAGGGCCTCCACCTGACTGCGCTCGGTCACATCCGTGACGCGGTAGATGGCCTCGCCGCCCTGCTCGACGATGGCGTCACGCAGCGCCTGCAGACGTTCTTCGCGACGGGCGCCGAGCACCAGCTTGGCGCCGGCCTTGGCCAGGCGATGCGCGGTGGCTTCGCCGAGGCCGCTGCTGGCGCCGGTGATGATGACAACCTTGCCGTTGATCTCGGACATAGGCTCTTCTCCTTGGGTGGATCGGGATATGTTCCCCCTGGCCACTCGACCGGGGGTCTTGCAACTGTCGGGCCGGTTGCGATCGCCGGTATGGGCCGGCGCTTAACCGCTGCAACGCACTTTCCAGACCCGTCGACTAGCGTCGTGACATACACCTGGAGCGGCAGCGCTCGACCTGACGCCCATCAATGTGTCGTGGAGGGCTCGCGCCTCAGCAGCTGCCGGAAGAGGATCGTCTCGAAACACTCCATGGGGGCCAGCGACCTGACCGTCTTGGCCCGCAGGATGGCGCCTTCCCAGCCGGCCATGATGAAGCTCGCCAGTGCCTCGGGATCGAGGTCCTCCGACACCTCGCCGACCCGGCGTGCCTCTTCAAGGCAGGCCGCCAGCCGACGCTCCCAGGCGCACAGCACCTGATCGAGCCGTGCGCGGAAGACCTCGCTGCGCGCCGAGAGTTCCTGGCCCAGGTTGCCGATCAGGCAACCATGGGCGCAGGAGAGCATGTCCGTCTTGCCGACGGCGAAGTAGCGGCGCAGGCGCTCCAGCGGGGAGGCGTCGCTGGCCCCGAAGATCGCCGCCAGCCGGGCATCGTATTGCTCGGCGAAGGCGTCGATGACCGCCAGGCCGAAATCCTGCTTGCTCGAGAAGTAGTGATAGAAGGATCCCTTGGGAACCGCCGCTCGGCTGAGTACCGCATTGATACCGGTGGCGTTGAACCCTTTCTCGGCGATCAGCTCGGCACCGATATCGATCAGCTTGTCGCGGGTGGCGTGCGTCTTCATACCGTAAAGAATAGACCAGTCGTCTAGTGGCGTCAAATCCCGTCGTCCAAGGGAACCCATGAGGCCCGCCGGGGCTCTCAGTCCTACCCACCGATGGCCATGGAGTCCTTGCATGCTCGTACCGCTGCGTCAATGTACTGTTTTCATGCTGCTTCTGCTGCTGGTCGCCGGCAGCGCCTTTGCCGCCGAGCCGCGTCCCTTCGATGCCCGCTACCGCCTCGAGGTCAGCGGCTGGCCGAACGCCACCATCGAGCACCGCCTGAGCCATGCGGGCGCTGAGTGGCAAAGCGTCATGCGTACTGCCATCACCCTCGCCAGGGGACACGAGAGCAGCCGCTTCACCATCGGCGAGGCGGTTCACTCACTGCACTATTCCAGCGGCTATCGCCTGCTGGGCATCGGCAAAGACTACGAACTGAACCGAGAGAGCCTGACCCGACTGCCCGACCGTCAGGCCGCCCTCTTCGAGCTCTCCCGTCGCGCCGTGGCCGACGACTGCACCACCCCCTGCCGACTGCGCTATGTCGATCATCGCGGCCGCGAGGAGCGGATCGACTATCAGCGGCTTGGCCAGCACACACTCGAGCTACCCGCCGGGCGCTTCGAATCCATCCGAGTGGAAGTCACCGAACCGGACTCTCCCGAACGCCGCCTGGTGTTCAGCTTCCATCCCGACGTGCCGGGCCTGTTGCTGGCCATGGAGTACTATCGCGACGGCAAGCGGCTCAGCCAGTTGCGGCTTAGTGAGCTGTCCCTCGCCGCTGCCGAGCTCGCTTCCACCTCGACGGGAAAATGACTAGAGTGGGCGGCTTTCGGCCGTCCCTGGCGGCCCCTGGGCGGGAAGGGAATCGCCATGCTGAGCGGTCTGGTGATCGTATTATTGCCGCTGGTGCTGGGCTACCTGGTGCCGGTGGGGGATGCCCGGCTGATGGCGCTGATCAACCGCGGCGTGAATGCCTCGATCTATGTGATCCTGCTGCTGATGGGGATGAGCCTGGCGGGCCTGGACGACCTGGCCGGCCAGCTCTCGCGCCTGGGCGGTCAGGCCCTGGTGCTGTTCGCGGTGATCTCGAGCTGCAACCTCGCGGCGCTGTGGTGGCTATCGCACCGTCTGGAGCTCGTCGCCGATCCCTCGACGGCGGTGGCGGGGGCTCCCACCGGCAAGTGGGCCGCCATGGCCGGCTCGCTGGCGCTGGTGGCGGTGGTCGTGGCCGGCGTGCTGCTTGGCCTGCTGCTGGAGTGGTTCACCGGCAGCGGCCTGTTCACCGCTGCCGACTCGCTCGCCGAAGGGGTGCTCTACGCGTTGCTGGCGCTGATCGGCTGCCAGCTGCGCAATTCTGGCATGCTGCTGCACCAGATCGTGCTCAATCGCTTCGGCCTGGCCATCGCCCTGACGCTCTCCGCCAGTTCACTGGTCGGCGGTCTGCTGGCAGCACCGCTGCTGGGCCTGGCGTGGAACGAAGGGCTGGCGCTGGCCGCCGGGTTCGGCTGGTACTCGCTCTCCGGCATCCTGGTCGGCGACCAGCTGGGCCCGCTGATGGGCGGCGTCGCCTTCTTTAACGACCTGGCCCGGGAACTGCTGGCCTTCGTGCTGATTCCGCTGCTGATCCGTGGCCATGCGGCACTAGCGATCGGCTATGGCGGCGCCACCTCCATGGACTTCACCCTGCCGGTGATCCAGCAGCATGGCGGGGTGGCCTGCGTGCCGGTGGCCGTGGTCTCGGGTTTTCTGCTCTCGCTGCTGTCACCGCCGCTGATCCTCTTCTTGCTCTCGCTGTGACGCCTGCCTTGCCGCAGTAGCGGCGCAAGCGAGGCTGACCCCAAGCTGCACATTGCCTGCACACAACCTGCCCGATGGCTGCACGCCGAGCGGCGAGAATGCACCACGCCCCCGCCGCCCCTCGCTCCCGGAGCCCGCCCATGCGCTCGCCACGTCTCCCCCGTCCGGCCGTCTCGCGGCTTGGCATCAAGGCGACAGTGATATCCACCAGGAGCGTGTGATCCAGGGGCCGGCGTGGATCCGCGGAGATGCCCGGCGGCTGCGCCAGCTGTGGAACAACCTGATCGACAACACCTGCGCCTACACCGCGCCCCCGGGGCGGCTGCGCGTATGCCGGACTTGCCGCGACAGGGAGGTACGAGTGACCTGGGAGGACAGCGCTCCCGGCGTGCCCGAGGCCGAGCTGCCGCGGCTCACCGAGCGGCTCTACCGGGTCGAGGGCTCACGCAGCCGCGCCAGTGGCGGCAGCGGCCTGGGGCTATCGATCGCCACCGCTCTGGCCCGCGCCCACGGCGCGCGCATGGAGGCCTCCCCCTCGTCGCTCAGCGGGTTATGCTGGACCCTGACCTTTCCCGCCATCGAGAACCATCCGCCCAGGGAGGACGCCGCATGAGCACCCCGGACAGCGACCAGCAGCCAATCCTGATCGTCAAGGACGAACCCAAGATCGCCCGCCTGGTCGCCGACTATCTACAGGGCAGCGGCTTCACCAGCCACCACCTGGCGCACGGTGATAGCGTGCTGCCCTGGCTGCAGGCCCGCAGCACGCGCCCCGAGCTGGTGCTACTCGACCTGATGCTGCCGGGCACCGATGGCCTAACGCTATGCCGCGAGATCCGCCAGCGCTGGCCGTCGGTGGCGATCATCATGCTCACCGCCCGGGTCGAGGAGGTCGACCGCCTGCTGGGCCTGGAGCTGGGTGCCGACGACTATATCTGCAAGCCCTTCAGCCCGCGTGAGGTGGTGGCCCGGATCAAGGCCGTGCTGAGCCGTAGCCGGGCCAGCGCCTCGCCCGCCGCCGTCGGCAGCGACTTAGTCCTCGACGAGCAGGGCTGGCGGGGCCTGGCCGATGGCCACGACCCAGGGCTCACCGCGGTGGAGTTCCAGCTGCTCAAGGTGATGATGCACTCGCCCGGGCGGATCTTTACCCGCGAGCAGCTGATGGACCACATGTACCGCGACCACCGCATCGTCTCCGAACGTACCGTCGACAGTCACGTCAAGAAGCTGCGCCGCAAGATCGCCGAGACCTGGCCCGAGCGCGAGGTGATCCGCTCGATCTACGGCGTGGGCTACAAGTACCAGCCGGAGGAGTGAGCCCCCGGCCACTCGGCCGGCATGTCACGCGTCACGACACTGCCGGGCCGATGACGCTGCGCGGGCCGATTGATACACCCGGGTTGATGATGGCGCCGCCACCGATCCAACAGTCGTCGCCAATGTCGATGGGATGCCCTGCCTCCAGCCCGCTGCGACGGCTCTCGGCGTCCAACGGGTGAGTGGCCGTATAGAGCTGTACGTTGGGGCCAAACAGCACGTTATCGCCGATCGACACCCTCTGGCGCTGACCGCCGGAGAGGTCCTTGAGCTTGCGCTCGAGCCACCTGTGAAATTCTTTTGCTGCATCCTCGTCGACTATGGTGTAATACATTGTAGTCACTGATATTGAGGTTACCGCCATGAGTGTCACTACAGTTCGCCTTCAGGCAGAAGTTGAACAACACCTGGAAGCAATCGCCAGCAGGCTTCACCGGAGCAAAGGCTGGGTGATTAACCAAGCGCTTTCGGAATACATCGAAAAGCAACAGCGTGAGCAGGAGCGCTGGCAGCAAACGCTAGAGGCAATGGAGTCGGCCGCCCAAGGAAAGGTAGTTGATGCGAGCGAGGTCCATGGTTGGCTCAATAGTTGGGGAACCGAAAACGAGCAGGATGCGCCGAGGTCAGGTAAGTGAAACTGGTTTACACGGACGAAGCCATTGAAGACTTGAAACGCCTCAGGGAGTTTATCGCGGTTCACAATCCTTCTGCGGCAGGCAGGATAGCCACAGAACTGGTTAGCAAAATCGAATTACTACCAGACTTCCCCAGAATGGGAACACCGTTTGAACTGGCGCCGGTTCCTGATTCCATCCGCGACATGGTTTTTGGCAAGTACATTGTTCGCTATTCCGTACATGTGAGTGCCATCATCATTCTACGGGTATGGCACGAGCTGGAGGGTGAACGATAGCAATTTAACCGGCCGCTGTTGTCGGACAGTTTTTCCACCGCTACGTGGCTCCAAAATTGCCGCAAAGCTTCGCGTTCAATTGCAGGATCTCGGCGGCGTGGTCAACACGCCGCGGGCAAGCATCGAAACAGCAGGCAGGGCCCGGCCGGTGCCGGGCCCTTGCCATCAGAACCAGACTTCGGTCTGCACGCCGAAGGTCCACAGGCTACCGGTGAACTCGTCGCTGCCGAAGGAATCGTCGGCACTGTAGTCATTCAACTCTTCGTCCCAGTCGCTCCAACTGGCGAACAGGCGGATCTCCGGCCGCTGCCAGAAGCCCCCCACCTGGGGCTTGAAGGTCGGGGCGATGGTGAACTTGGTGTAGTCCCCGTCGACGGCGGTACGACCGTCGAGGCCCTGGGGGTCGAGGTCCATCCACTGGTAGCTGGCCTCGTACTGCATCTCGAAGTTCTGGGTCAGCTCGTTGGCCAGGCGAATGTTGAGGGTCGCCCAATCGTACTGGTCGCCGTCGACATAGCGGTCCTCGCTGGTCTCGGCCAGCAGCGCCGGGGCCACGCGCCACTTGGGTGCCACATAGGTGGTGCCGTAGAGGGCAACTCGGGTCGCGGTGGCATCCTCGGTCAGGTCACCTCGCGCACCGATGCCCTTGACCTCGGCCCCCAGACCCTGTCCGTGCAGCACGGCGGCCTTGAAATTGCCCTCGCCAAGGCCGAAGAAGCTGTCACCATGGTAGGCCACCATGGTATGGAAACCAGATTCGGCAGCCTCCTGGCCTTCGCCGATATCGCGCTCTTCGTTGTCGGCGGCGGACATGCCGTTGACCATCCACTGCCAGTTACCGAAGTAGTTGTTGGAGGTCAGGATCAGGTTATCGGTATCGCCGCTGTCAAGCCCCGGCGACTCGCTTGTCACGGGGAAGTTGCTGAAGCTGCGGCCATAGAGCGAGAGGCTGGACTTCCAGTTATCGGCCAGCTGCATGTCGTAGATACCCGCCCCTGTGCCGGAGAGGAAGACGATATCGCTGTCGAGCCAGTGGATATCGAAATTGTCACGGTCGAAGCGCTTGCCGGCCCAGATGGAGGCCTTCTCGAAGACACCGGTAAAGCTCGGCAGGTCGCTGAACTCGGCATACACCTGGCGCACGTTGAGGTTGGACTCCTCGGCGGTCCAGTCGTTGCTGGTGGTGGTGCCATCGGCCAGCATGGTGGTGTAGCGGGCCTTGGCGCCATTGTCGAAGCGCATCTTGTAGTTGAAAATCATCTCGACGTAGGTGTCCGGCTCATTGCCCAGGCGGCCCACGGCCCCGCCCAGGGAACCCGCCGGAGTAACGTAGGGGCCGCCCTCCGCGCTCTTGCCATCCTTGCCAATTAGCAGACCCGAGCGGGCGTAAGTGTTGAAGGAAAAGCCCTCCTCGCCGCTGACCTGGCGCTCGACCTTCGCCAGGCGCTCCTCAACCCTGGGCGCGCCGGGGGCTTTAGCAGCGGCCTGCTGCTCGGCCAACTTGGCGCGCTTTTCGGCGGCATCAGCACGCTGCTCGGCGGCGGCGATACGCGCTTCCAACTCGGCAAGACGTTGCTCGAGGTCACTGGACTGGGCATTGGCATTGCCGGCCAGAGCAAGGCCGGCAGCAGCGATGGCGATGGCGATGGCGATGGGCTTCTTTAGCGTGACAGTGTGCATTGTCGTTGTCGTCCTTTGTTGTTGTCGCGACGGGTGGTCATCACGAAGGGTGGGGAGGCCCCGGGGCCGGAGGGTCACCCCGGCAAGAAATACCTACCGGAACTTAATCGATTCAGGCCACGGCCACAAAAAGGGTTTTGTAGAATTACTACCAATGTCTAAGAATCGGGCAGGAACTCGGTGCCTTTAAGGTAATAAAACTACAAATTAACCCTTGCTATGGCATACGCTGCCCCATCGATACCATGACGAGGACAAGCAATGACGCCCGCATCCCCTTCTCCCCCCTTGATGCTCGGCATGATGCGCCTGCATGAGCGCCCCGACCTCCAGGCGCCGGCGCGGCTGGCCGACTGGCTAGAAGCGCGCCTCAACCAGGGGCTCGAATGGTTCGACCATGCCGACATCTATGGCGGCAACGGCCACAACGAGCGCCTGTTCGGCGAAGCCCTGCGCCGCCGACCGAACCTCGCTGCCCGGGTGAGGGTGGTCACCAAGGCCGGCATCCTGATGGCACCCGGCGAAACGAAGCACTACGATAGCTCGCCGGCATGGCTTGCCGGCGCCATCGATCGGGCCTTGGGGAGACTCGGGGTCGATCGGCTGGACCTCTTCCTGATCCACCGCCCCGACCCGCTAATGAAGGCCGAGGCCACCGCCCGGGTGCTGGACGATGCCGTCCGGGCCGGCAAGGTCGCCGCTCTTGGCGTCTCCAACTTCCTTCCCGAACAGTGGCGCCGCCTGCAGGCGGCACTGTCCCATCCGCTGACCCACCACCAGCTGCAGCTCTCCCTCACCCGGTCGGCGCCACTGTTCGACGGCGACTTCGATGCCCTGCGCCGGGACGGCCTCTCGCCCCTGGCCTGGTCGCCCCTGGATGGCGGCAGCCTGTTCCAGGGTGCCGCCGGCCAGGCCCTGGGACGTCTCGCCGAACGCCATGGCGTCAGTCCCGCCGGCGTTGCCCTGGCCTGGCTGCGCCGCCTGCCGGGTTCGCCAGTGCCGGTGATCGGCACCCTTGACCCGACGCGGATCACAACCCTGTGCGACGAGGCCCGGCTCTCGCTGTCGCGACTGGAGTGGTACGCCCTTCTGGAGGCGGCCCGCGGCCAGGAGGTGGCCTGACCGCCAGGCAGGCTGCGACCAAAGTCGTGGTTGAACTCCGGCATAAGCAAAGGCTAACTGTTTCAGACACAATCTTAATCGTTTAAGTCGTGAAGGAACGAACGTCTAGGCACCTGCAAGTGGCAAGTCGCGATCGGTCCTCATACTCTGACAGCGACAACAACAAGTGACGAGGAAGCCAGCATGCTCAAGAAGACCCTGATCTCAGCCTTCGCCCTGGCCGGCGCTGCCGTGAGCGGCAGCCAGGCCCAGGCAGTGGAACTGACCATCTCCTGCGGCGCAGTGGGCGCCGAGCTCGCCCTGTGCGAGCAGGGCGTCGAGGCGTGGGAGGAGAAAACCGGCCACACCGTCAACATCGTCTCCACCCCCAACTCCTCCACCGAGCGACTCTCGCTCTACCAGCAGATCCTCTCCGCCCGATCCAGCGACATCGACGTGATGCAGATCGACGTGGTGTGGCCGGGCCTGCTGGCCAACCACCTGCTCGACCTCGGCGAGACCCTCGGCGAGGATGCCGCCGCCGGCCACTTCGATACCATCGTCGCCAACAACACCATCGACGGCCGTCTGGTGGCGATGCCCTGGTTCACCGACGCCGGGGTGCTCTACTACCGCAAGGACCTGCTCGAGGAGCACGGCTTCGAAGCCCCCGTGACCTGGGAGCAGCTGACCGTGATCGCCAGCGAGATCCAGGACGCCGAGCGCGCGGCCGGCAATGACCGGATGTGGGGCTACGTCTTCCAGGGCCGCGCCTACGAGGGGCTGACCTGCAACGCCCTGGAATGGATAGCCAGCTACGGCGGCGGCACCATCGTCGATGCCGAGGGCGAGATCACCATCGACAACGCCCGGGCCGCCGAGGCGCTGGATCTCGCTGCCAGCTGGATCGGCAACATCGCCCCGAAAGGTGTGCTCAACTACACCGAGGAGGAGGCCCGCGGCATCTTCCAGAGCGGCAACGCGGTGTTCATGCGCAACTGGCCTTATGCCTGGTCGCTGGCCCAGAGCGAGGACAGCAACGTGCGCAACAAGGTCGGCGTGGTCAAGCTGCCCCATGGTCCCGACGGCGAAAGTGCCGCGACCCTCGGCGGCTGGAACCTGGCGATCTCGAAGTATACCGAGTCCCCCGAGGTCGCGGCCGACCTGGTGGCCTTCCTGACCGGCAAGGCCGAGCAGAAGCGTCGCGCCATTGAAGGCGCCTACAACCCCACCCTGGTCTCGCTCTATGAGGACGAGGAGGTACTCGCCGCCGTGCCTTTCTTCGGCACCCTCTACGAGACATTCACCAATGCCGTGGCACGCCCCTCCGCTCCCACCGGCGACAAATATGGGCGAGTCAGCAACAGCTTCTTCAACGCCGTGCACCAGGTGCTCTCCGGCGAGCAGAGCGGTGCTGAGGCCGTCGCCCAGGTGAAAAACGAGCTCTCGCGCATCAAGCGCCGCCACTGGTGATCCCGGAGGTACCCATGTCGACACCCGTCACCGAGCCCACTCCACAGGCTGTGAGCTCCGCCGCCCCCCCTCCTAAGGGGGGGTATCGTAGTACCAAGGTACGCCGCCAGCGGGTTCGCGCTGCCTGGCTGTTTCTCATGCCCATGCTGGTGGCCCTGGCACTTGTCGCCGGTTGGCCGCTGCTGCGCACCTTCTACTTCAGCTTCACCGATGCCTCGCTGTCGGATACCGCCAGCGCCACCTTTATCGGCATCGAGAACTATTTGGTCCATGACGACGGCGCCTGGTACGGCCTGCTGACTGACCCGGTGTGGTGGACTTCAGTATGGAACACGCTCTATTTCAGCGCCGTTTCTGTGTCACTCGAAGTGGTGTTTGGTGTCATCGTCGCGCTGCTGCTCAACGTCGAGTTCAAGGGGCGCATGCTGGTACGTGCCGCGGTGCTGATTCCCTGGGCCATCCCCACCATCGTTTCGGCCAAGATGTGGGCCTGGATGCTCAACGACCAGTTCGGGATCATCAACCACCTGCTGATGGCGGTCGGCATCATCGACTCGCCCATCGCCTGGACCGCCAGCGCCAGCTACTCCATGTGGGCGGTGATCATGGTCGACGTCTGGAAGACCATCCCCTTCGTCGCGCTGCTGGTGCTGGCCGCCCTGCAGATGCTGCCCAAGGACTGCTTTGAAGCCGCCGAAGTCGACGGCATCCATCCGGTCAAGGTGTTCTTCCGCGTAACCCTGCCACTGATCACCCCGGCCCTGCTGGTGGCGGCGATCTTCCGACTGCTCGATGCCCTGCGGGTGTTCGACGTGATCTACGTGCTGACCTCCAACTCCACCAGCACCATGACCATGTCGATCTACGCCCGCCAGCAGCTGGTCGAGTTCCAGGACGTCGGCTACGGCAGCGCCGCCTCGACGATACTGTTCCTGATCATCGCCCTGGCCGTGGTGATCTACCTCTACCTGGGCCGCCGCCAACTGGGAGTGGACCAATGAACCAGTATCAGCTGACCAAGCTCGCCAAGCGGGTCGGGTTCTATACCCTGATCGCCGTGGTGATGGTCTACGCGGTCTTCCCCTTCTACTATGCAGTGATCACCTCGCTGAAACCCTCCAGCGAGCTGTTCCGGGTCGACTTCTGGCTGTCATCGGTGGACTTCGGCAACTACGTGCAGATCTTCACCCAGAAGAGCTTCGTGCGCGCCATCTTCAACTCGATCATCGTCTCGCTCTCCGTGGTCTTCATCGCCCTGCTGCTCGGCATCACCGCTTCCTATGCGCTGGGCCGGGTGCGCTTCCGTGGCCGGACCACGGTGATGCTGGTAATCCTCGGGGTCTCGATGTTCCCCCAGGTGGCAGTGCTCTCGGGGCTCTTCGAGGTGATCCGTGGGCTCGGCCTCTACAACAACCCAGCCGGCCTGATCCTGAGCTACACCATCTTCACTCTGCCCTTCACCGTCTGGGTGCTGACCACCTTCATGAAGCAGCTGCCCATGGAGCTTGAAGAAGCAGCGATAATGGACGGCGCCACCCCCTGGGTGACCATCACCAAGGTGTTCCTGCCGCTGATGTGGCCGGCCATGGCGACCACCGGCCTGCTGGCCTTCATCGCCGCCTGGAATGAATTCCTCTTCGCCCTGACCTTCACGCTCACCGACGACCAGCGCACCGTGCCGGTGGCGATCGCCCTGATCTCCGGCGGCAGCCAGCACGAGTTGCCCTGGGGGCCGATCATGGCCGCTTCGGTGACCGTCACCGTGCCCCTGGTGATCCTGGTGATGATCTTCCAGAAGCGCATCGTCTCCGGCCTGACCGCCGGTGCGGTCAAGGGCTAAATCAACTAATGGAACCCAAGATGCAAGACACCCTGACCTGGTGGCGCGGCGGCGTCATCTACCAGATCTACCCGCGCAGCTTCATGGACAGCAACGCTGACGGCATCGGCGACCTGGCGGGCATCACCGAGAAGCTGGACTACGTCGCCAGCCTGAATGTCGACGGCATCTGGCTATCGCCCTTCTTCACCTCGCCGATGCTCGACTTCGGCTACGACGTCAGCGACTACCGCGACGTCGACCCGATGTTCGGCACCCTGGAGAACTTCAGGACCCTGCTGGCGAAGGCCCACGCGCTGGGCCTGAAGGTGATCATCGACCAGGTGATCAGCCACTCTTCGGACCAGCACCCCTGGTTCCAGGAGAGCCGCGCCGATCGCACCAATGCCAAGGCCGACTGGTATGTGTGGGCGGACCCCAAACCCGACGGCACGCCACCCAACAATTGGCTGTCGATCTTCGGCGGGCCGGCCTGGACCTTCGATCCGCGCCGCCGCCAGTACTATTTGCACAACTTCCTGACCAGCCAGCCAGACCTCAACTTCCATAACCCGGAAGTCCGACAGGCACAGCTCGATAACATGCGTTTCTGGCTGGAGCTTGGCGTCGACGGTTTCCGCCTGGATACCGTCAACTTCTACTTCCACGACGCCGCACTCACCGACAACCCACCGGTGCCGCCGGGCAGTCCCAAGACCCTGGGCGCGCCGGATGCCAACCCCTATACCTGGCAGCGCCACGTTTATGACATCAGCCGTCCGGAGAACCTGGACTTCCTGCGCGAGCTGCGCGCCCTGATGGACGAGTTCCCCGGCACCACCACGGTCGGCGAGATCGGCGACGACAACCCGCTCGAGCGTATGGCCGAATACACCGCCGGCAGCGACAAGCTGCACATGGCCTACACCTTCGACCTGCTCAACGCGCCCCACTCGCCGGCCTACATCCGCGAGGTGATCGAGCGCTTCCAGCGTCTGGCCGGCGACGCCTGGCCCTGCTGGGCGACCTCCAACCATGACGTGGAGCGTAGCGCTACCCGCTGGGGCCGAGGCGAGGATCCCGTGGCCTACCCCAAGGTGATGCTGGCCATGCTCTTCTCGCTGCGCGGCAGCGTCTGTCTCTACCAGGGCGAGGAGCTCGGCCTGCCCGAGGCCGAGGTGCCCTTCGAGCGCATCCAGGACCCCTACGGCAAGGTGCTGTGGCCGGATTTCAAGGGCCGCGATGGCTGCCGAACGCCGATGCCCTGGCGCCAGGCCCCGCAGGGCGGCTTCTCGCCCGTGGAGCCCTGGCTGCCGGTGGAGGAGCGCCACCTGCCGCTGGCCGTCGAGAACCAGCAGGCCGACCCCGGCTCGCCGCTGACCGCCACCCGCACGCTGCTGGCCTTCCGCACCGCGCATCCGGCGCTGGTCGACGGCGACCTCACCCTGATCGATGTCGGCGAGGAGCTGCTTGGCTTCCTGCGCGAAAGCGCCCAGGAGCGCCTGCTGTGCATCTTCAACCTCGGCGGCAGAACCCTGAGCACGACACTGCCCCACTCCGGCATCCCGCTCCAGGGGCACGGCTTCGTCTCGGCACTCGATGGCGACATCCTGACCCTGCCGCCGTATCAGGCGGCCTTCCTGGCCTTCGACCACTGACAACACACAACAAGGCCGGCTCCGAGGCCGGCCAGGAGCCGCAAGATGGCAAGCGTGACCCTGGAAAAGCTCAACAAGACGTTCGGACATGAGCACATCATCAAGGATGTCGACCTCAAGGTCGGCAATGGCGAGTTCGTGGTCTTCGTCGGCCCCTCGGGCTGCGGCAAGTCGACCCTGCTGCGCCTGATCGCCGGGCTGGAGTCGATCAGCGACGGCGAGCTCAGGATCGCCGACGACGTGGTCAATGACCTGCCGCCCCGCGAACGCGGCGTGGGCATGGTGTTCCAGTCCTACGCCCTCTACCCGCACATGACGGTCTACGAGAACATGGCCTTCGGCCTCAAGCTGGCCAAGATGGCCAAGCAAACCGTCGATGAGCGGGTGATGGCCACGGCCCGGATCCTGCAGCTCGAGGATCTGCTGCACCGCAAGCCCAAGGAGCTCTCTGGCGGCCAGCGCCAGCGGGTGGCCATGGGTCGCGCCATGGCCCGTGAGCCGCGCATCCTGCTGTTCGACGAGCCGCTCTCCAACCTCGACGCCTCGCTGCGCGTGCAGATGCGCAACGAGATCGCCCGCCTGCATCACAGGTTGGGCTCGACCATGATCTACGTCACCCACGACCAGGTCGAGGCCATGACCCTGGCCGACAAGATCGTGGTATTGCGCGATGGCCGCATCGAGCAGGTGGGCAGCCCCCAGACCCTCTACCAACAGCCGTTGACCAAGTTCGTCGCCGGCTTCATTGGCTCGCCGACCATGAATTTCATGCCGGCGGAACTGCTCGGTGGGAACGAGGAGGGCTGCCGGGTCAGGGCCCCAGGCCTCGGCGAGCTGTCGCTTCCCCAGGACGCCAGCGGCCAGCCCGCCGGTGCCGAGCTGTCGCTGGGCGTGCGGCCCGAGCACCTGCGCCTGGCCGAGGCCGACGGCGACAACCGCTTCGAGATCGTCAACGTCGAGTACCTGGGCAACGAGGTCTACGTCTACCTCGAGCCCAGGGTCGGCGACACCCTGCTGATCCACCGCAGCGAGGCGCCCAGCCGCTGGGAGCTCGGCCAGCGAGTCGCCCTGGTGCCGGAACTCGAGCATGTGCACCTGTTCGATGCCGAGGAGCGGGCCCTGGAGATTGCCTCGGGACGGCGCGCCGCCTGACCGGGTGGCGCAGGCCCGCGAACCGATCCTGTCCCATCGGTCAATGAGCGGTTATCCTGATCGACGAATTGCTTAGCAAGGAAAGATCTTGGTACTGCCACGTCGCATGACCCTCAAGGACCTGGCCGACGAGCTCGGCGTCTCCACCGCCACCGTCTCCAACGCCTTCAACCGGCCCGACCAGCTCTCATCGAAGCTGCGCGAGCACATCCTTACCGAGGCCCGACACATGGGTTACAGCGGCCCCGACGCCCGGGCCCGCAGCCTGCGCACGGGCCGTTCGCGGATCATCGCCGTGATCCTCGCCGAGAGCCTGACCTACAGCCTCAACGATGCGGTCTCCAGCGAGCTGCTCTCGGGTATCGCCGAGGTGCTAGACACCCGCGGCCACACCCTGCTGCTGCTCTCGGGGCGCCAGAATGCCGCCAGCGTGCCAGGCGCCTCGAGCATCGCCGACGGCTTCATCATCTATGGCCTGATGCCGAGCCTGAAGCTGTTCTCCGACCTCCCTCCCGAGCGTTCCCTGGTGGCGGTGGACTTCGATATCGAGGATCACGCCACGGTGCATGTCGACAACGAGCCGGCGTGCTACGCCATCGCCCGCCATGCCCTGAGAACACCGACGCGACGTCCTGCGGTGATCAACCTGCGGCTGACCGAGCAGCCCTGCAATGGCCGCATCGACGGCGACCAGGCGCTGCTCTCGGCCGAGCGCACCATCACCCGGGCCCGCCTCGCCGGCTTCCAGCGAGCCTTCGCCGAGGCCGGCATCGACCCGGCCGAGGTGCCGATGTGGAACATCGAGGAGAACACCTTCGAGGTCTGCACCCCGGTGATCGAGGAGATCCTCGACCTGCCGGATGACGAGCGGCCCGACCTGTTGCTGTGCATGTCCGACCGCATCGCCCTGACCGTGGTGACGCTCGCCGAACAGCGCGGCCTGCGTATCCCCGGGGACCTGCGTATCACCGGCTTCGATGGCATCGCCGAGGGGCAGTATCGTGCCCCCCGGCTGACCACCGTCCGCCAGGACAGCACCGAAAAGGGCCGCATCGCCGCGCGCATGATACTCGGGATGGAACCCGCCCAGTCCCGGGTCATGACCACCGAAATAATGATTGGCGATACTTGTCCCTGACCCCCGTCCCCGCTTATGAGCGGAAGGGCGCGCTTCAGGCCCCGTTGAGGGTGGCCATTAACCGCCGCGCCCCAGCGTGTTTGCGATGCTCCCCCAGCCAGATCCCCTGCCAGGTGCCGAGTACCGGGTGGCCATCGCGCACCGCCAGGGTCAGCTGGGTCCCGAGCAGGCTGGCGCAGACATGGGCCGGCATGTCGTCCGGCCCCTCGAGGGTATGGCGAAAGTAAGGCAGATCGCCGGGAATCCGCTTGCGCAGGAAGGCATCCAGGTCATGGCGCACGTCCGGGTCGGCGTTCTCGTTGAGGGTCAGCGACGCCGACGTATGCAGCAACTGCAGGTGCAGCAGACCCATGGAGACCTCCTGCAAATCGGGCAGGCTGTCGACCACCTCGTCGGTGATTAGGTGAAAGCCGTGCGAACGCGGCGCGAGACGCAGTTCCTGCTGCTGCCACATGACGGCTCCTGAAAGTAAACGCGCAATACCGCCATGCTAGCGCGACCCGCCGCAATGACAAGGGATCTTGGCAGCCACCCGCTACCGACTCAGCGCATGAAGCACGCCACCTGGGTCGGCTGGCCAAGCTGATCATCCATCTCACCGACCCCCGAGAAGCGCACCCGATAGCCGTTACGTCGCGCGACACCCAGCGCCCAGGCGCGAAAACGCGCCCGATCCCACTCGAACTTGTGGTCGGGGTCGCGAAACTCGCCCGCTGGCATGTCGAAAAGCGGGTTATATTCGTGGTTAGGGGTGGTCATCACCAGCAGGTGCGGTCGCAACCCGGAAAAGACTGCACGTTCAACCCGGGAGAGCGACTCAGGCGGGACATGCTCGATGGTCTCCACCATGGCCGCCGCCTCGAAGCCGACCAGTGCCGGGTGGGGATCGGCATAGGAGCCGCAAACCAGTTCGAGACGCCCCGCGCGAACAGCCGGCAGCTCCTCCAGGCGCAGCTTGGCCTGGGCCAGCAGCTCGCCGGAGAGCTCCAGGCCCACCACCCGCTCGAACTGCGGGTCACGCAGCAGATACTGCAGCAGGCCACCGGAGCCGCACCCCAGGTCGAGAACTCGTCGCGCACCGCTGGATTTGACCCGCGATACCACGCGCTGCAGTCGCTGCTGATGGAGGTCGGGAGCCTCGAGATCGATCATCACCATGCTTCTCCATCTGAACCGAGCGAGAGATGATGACGCATAGCGGCCGGGAGGTGTAGCGACGAGGCAAATAAAGTCGCGCGTCGCCTCGCGCCCTGGCCCCGATAGGCTTCAGCAACGATCACCGCCGCGCCCCCGACTACACTGAAGACCATCCCCCTACTCACGGAGCAAGAAGGCCATGAGTCATCGCTTCATCGAGGTCATCACCGACTTCCCTACCACCGAGGAGCAGTACGTTCTGCTAGTGCATCTCGATCAGATCGCGCAGATCCGCCCCGAGATCGAAGCGGAGAATGAACCGCGCCACGAGCCGGTGGCCGTGATCATCCTGACCAATGGCGAAATGCTGATCCTCAAGAACAGCTTCAAGAGCGTGGTCAAGCGGCTCACCGAGGCGAAGATGGTAATGCGGCCCTGACAGATGGCCGACCCTCACGGCCGGCCATCAGGTTGTCGTGCGAGACAGCAGCCCAGTGTGGCTCGCCTGGGGCCAGGGGCCCGAGAAGGCGCGATTGACCTCGCGCCCAGGGGCAGGGAACGTCCGTCCCTTGCGCTGTCAGCCCGTCATGTCGAGGACCACGCGCCCTTCGATCTGGCCATCGATCATGCGCTGGAAGATTTCATTGATGTTCTCCAGCTTGTCGGTTGCGATCGTGGACTTGACCTTGCCCTCGCCGGCGAAGTCCAGCGCTTCCTGCAGATCCTGGCGGGTTCCAACGATGGAGCCGCGTACGGTGATGCCGTTGAGGACGGTTTCGAAGATCGGCAGGGGGAAGTCGCCCGGCGGCAGGCCGTTGAGTACCAGGGTACCGCCGCGGCGCAGCATGCGCTGGGCCTGATCGAAGGCCTTGGGCGATACTGCCGTGACCAGTGCGCCATGGGCGCCGCCGATCTCGCGCTTCAGATAGTCAACCGGATCGATTTTCATGGCATTGACGGTCACTGTAGCCCCCAGCCGCTCTGCCAGCGCCAACTTGCCATCGTCGATATCGACTGCCGCTACGTTGAAGCCCATCGCATGAGCATATTGGACCGCCATATGGCCGAGGCCGCCGATACCTGATATCACCACCCACTGCCCCGGGCGGGCATCCGTCATCTTGAGCCCCTTGTAGACCGTCACTCCGGCACACAGCACGGGCGCGATCTCGAGGAAGTCGACGTTGTCGGGCAGGCGGCCAACGAAGCCGGCATCGGCCAAGGTGTAATCGGCGAAGCCGCCGTTCACCGAGTAACCGGTATTCTGCTGAGATTCACACAGGGTTTCCCAGCCTCCTAAACAGTGCTCACAATAGCCACAGGCCGAATAGAGCCAGGGCACCCCGACGCGGTCGCCCTCCTTGACATGTGTAACACCCTCACCTACTGCCACGATATGGCCAACCCCTTCATGTCCTGGAATAAAGGGCGGATTGGGCTTGACCGGCCAGTCACCGTGGGCGGCATGCAGGTCCGTGTGGCAAACGCCGGAGGCGGCCACCTTGACCAGGATTTCACCCTGCTGCGGCCGGGGTGTCGCGACCTCTTCGATGGCCAGCGGCTCACCGAACTTTCGCACCACGGCAGCTTTCATCGTGTTATCCATTGTATATCTCCTCGATTGGCGGGCAGCCTGACGCTGCACCTTTGCTTCATGCTCGCCAGGGGAAGCAAGTGAAGCGATGCAACCGCTCTTCTTGGCGTTGGGGGGCCGCTCAGAAAAACAACCGAGCGGCCAGAGGCTTCAGAAGAAGCCCATCGGATTGATGTCGTAGCTGACCAGCAGGTTCTTGGTCTGCTGGTAGTGCTCGAGGGCCACCTTGTGGGTCTCGCGACCGACACCGGACTTCTTGTAGCCGCCGAAGGCGGCGTGGGCCGGATACTGGTGATAGCAGTTGGTCCACACCCGGCCGGCCTGGATCCCACGTCCCATGCGGAAAGCGACATTGATATCGCGGCTCCACACCCCGGCGCCCAGGCCGAACTCGGTGTCGTTGGCGATGGCCAGCGCCTCAGCCTCGTCCTTGAAGGTGGTCACGGCGACAACCGGGCCGAAGATCTCCTCCTGGAAGACGCGCATCTTGTTGTGGCCCTTGAGCAGGGTCGGCTGAATATAGAAGCCCTTGTCGATGCTCGGATCCAGGCTCTCCTTGTTGCCACCGGTGAGGAACTCGGCGCCCTCCTCCCGGGCGATCTCCATGTAGGACATGATCTTGTCGAACTGCTCCTGGGAGGCCTGAGCGCCGACCTGGACATCGGTATCCAGCGGGTTACCGCGGGTGATCTGACCCACCTTCTCCATGACCTTGGCCATGAAGGCGTCGTACATCGACTCCTGGATCAACGCCCGGGATGGACAGGTACACACCTCGCCCTGGTTGAAGAAGGCCAGTACCAGGCCCTCGGCGGCCTTGTCGATGAACTCCGGCTCGGCGTTCATGATGTCGGCAAAGTAGATATTCGGCGACTTGCCGCCCAGCTCTACCGTGGAGGGTATGATGTTGTCGGCGGCACACTTGAGGATATGCGCGCCCACCGGGGTGGAGCCGGTAAAGGCGATCTTGGCGATACGCTTGCTGGTGGCCAGTGCCTGGCCGGCCTCGGCGCCATAGCCGTTGACGATGTTGACCACCCCCGGCGGCAGCAGGTCGCCGACCAGCTTCATCAGTTCGAGGATCGAGGCCGGGGTCTGCTCGGCGGGCTTGAGCACCACACAGTTGCCCGCGGCCAGCGCCGGTGCCAGCTTCCATACGGCCATCAGCAGCGGGAAGTTCCAGGGGATGATCTGTCCCACCACGCCCAGCGGCTCGTGGAAGTGGTAGGCCACGGTATTGGCATCGATGTCCGCGGCGCTGCCCTCCTGGGCACGGATGCAGCCGGCGAAGTAGCGGAAGTGATCGACGGCCAGCGGCAGGTCGGCGTTGAGGGTCTCGCGCACCGCCTTGCCGTTGTCCCAGGTCTCGGCCACGGCCAGCATCTCGAGGTTCTGCTCCATGCGGTCGGCGATCCTGAGCAGCACATTGGAGCGCTCGGCGGCGGAGGTCTTGCCCCAGGCCGGGGCAGCGGCGTGGGCGGCATCCAGCGCCTTGTCGATGTCCTCGGCACTCGAGCGCGGGATCTCGCAGAACACCTCGCCATTGACCGGGCTGACGTTGTCGAAGTACTGCCCCTTGACCGGTGGCACGAACTCGCCACCGATATAGTTGCCGTAGCGTTTCTCGAAGGCGATGACGGCACCGGATTCACCGGGATTGGCGTAGATCATGGCTTGGCTCCTGAAATTGTCGTTATAGAGGCTGTGCACTGTCAGTCTTGGTCGTAAGCGCAATCTGCGACATACTCCGGTGGCAGGAGGCGCCCTCCTTCCTTGGTAGGAGGGCCCGGCCCGCAGAGGAGAGGAAAGGAGAGCACCATGACCACCCTGATGGTCGCCGACGACCATCCGCTGTTTCGCGAGGCCATCGCCGCGGTAATCGCCGCCGGCCTGCCCGGCTGCCGGCTGCTGGAGGCCGACAGCCTGGCCCAGGCCATGCATGAGGCGCAACGCCACGAGGCGAGCCTCGACCTGCTGCTGCTCGACCTGGGACTCCCCGATGCCGCCGGGCTCGATGGCCTGGCGCGGCTGCGTGATGCCCTGCCCGACCTGCCGGTGGCGATCCTCTCCGCCGAACAGGATCGTCGCACGGTGCTCGAGGCGATCGAACTCGGCGCGGTGGGCTACATCCCCAAGTCGACGCCCCGCGACGATCTGCTGGCCGCGCTGGATCGCATCCTGGAGGGCCACCTCTATCTGCCGCCCCAGGTGATGCGCCGCCCGCCTCCCACCAGGCACGATTCGCCGCCGGCCCCCCTCGACGACCGCCTGACGAGGCTTACCAAAAAGCAACTCGAGGTGCTGGAAGCGCTCGGCCACGGCGCCTCCAACAAGGGCATCGCCCGCAAGCTGGGTATCGCCGAGACCACGGTGAAGACCCACGTTTCGGCGATCCTGCGCCGCCTCGGCGTCACCAGCCGCATCCAGGCAGTGCTGCTCGCCGGGGAACTCGACCTGGCCGCCTACCTGGCCTCACGGCGGGGACGCTGAGCCTCCAGCAGCGTGGCCAGCAACACCCTCAGCCGCAGCGGCTTGAGCGGCTTGTGCAGGCAGGCGTAGCCCGCCTCGCGGATACGGGCCTTGAGGGCCGCATCATGGTTGGCGGTAATCACCACCACCGGAAGGCCCGGGTAGCGGCGCCGCAACCGACCGGCCACCGTCAGGCCATCCGGCTGCCCCTCGCCGAGGTGATAGTCCACCAGCAGCACTTCCGGCGGCGTGCCTGCCAGCCCCTGAGGGGTGGCGGCACTTGCCACCCGGCATCCCCAGCCACCCAGCAGAGCGGCCATGCCGTCGCGGATATCGGCATCGTTGTCGATTACCCAGACACGCGCTCCGGCCAGAGGCCCCGGCGTCTCGTGCCTGGCCGTGTGGGGAGTGGCCGGTGAGGTACCGTAGGGCACCCGCAACGAGAACAGCGACCCCTGCCCCGGGCGCGAGATCAGCCCCAGCGGATGGCCCAGCATGCCGGCGATGCGCTCGACGATCGCCAGGCCCAACCCGAGGCCGCGGTCGTCTTCCACGCCGCCGGCACCGAGTCGATGGAACTCATCGAAGATCACTCGCTGCTGGGCCGGAGCGATACCCGGCCCCGTATCCCCGACCATGATCTCCAGTTCCTCGCCACGCCGCCGACAGCCAAGCAGGATACGCCCGTGGCGGGTGTAGCGAATGGCATTGCTCAGGAAGTTGCGCACCACCCGCGCCAGCAGCGCCAGGTCGGAGGTGATCACCGCGCCACTTGGCACATGGCGCAGCTCGAGGCCGCGGCTGGCGGCTACCTGGCGATACTCCTCGGCCAGCACACCGAGCAGTTCCTCGGCGGGGAAGCTGGTCACATCGGGCCTGAGCACCCCGGCATCGAGCCGCGAGATATCCACCAGACTGCCGATCAGCGCCTCGACGTCCTTCAGCGAGCGATTGATGCTGCCTACCAGGCGTTGCGACTCGTCGGGGAGGCGGTGTCCCTCCAGTGCACTGGCGAATAGCCGGGCCGCGTTGAGCGGCTGCAGCAGGTCGTGGCTTACCGCAGCGAGGAATCGGGTCTTGGAAAGGTTGGCCGCTTCGGCATCGGCCCGGGAGCGCTCCAGGGCCGCAAGGGTGCGCTGCAGGGTCTCGGTGCGCTCGCGCACCTGCTCGGCGAGCAGCACCGAGTGCTCGAAGGCGCCGTAGGGGCCGCCATGGGGCACGCCGCCCGCCTCCACACGCTCGATCAGGGCGGCGCAGATGCGGCGCAGCCGTTCGTTCTCGGCGGCCAGCGCCTCGGGTGAGGCACCAGGCTCAGGCGGACGTCGCGGATCCAATGGCCACTCCGGTGAAGGTCTGGTTGAGGTGCATGCCATGGTGCTGCTCGCCGTAGGTGTTGAAGCCGATCACCCGGCCCCGGGCCAGCAGCCGCGAGGCCGCCGCCAGCTCGCCACGCGCCTCGATCTCGAGCCGGCGCAGGAAACAGTCGCAGCCGATCACCAGGGCTGGTTCGCCGAGACGCTGCGCCAGGCCATCGAAGACCACCTCGAGTTGCTCGAGCATCGGCGTGGGACGCATGGCGGTCAGCACGATGCCAGTCTCCACGGCGCAGTAGAAGCTCAGGCTGCCGTCGGAATTGACCCGCTGTACCGAACGCACGTAGTGGGCGTCGGCGATGCGCACCGCCAGCGGATTCAGGGCAAAGGCCTCGGCATCCAGCGCCGCCACTGGCGCCCCTACCAGACGCGCATATTCCTCGGCCGCAGGCAGCGCATTGAGCTCGAGCACTCGACGTGTCTCGCTGTCCGCCCGGGTGACCACCAGCTTGTGGTCCAGCGGCTGCAGGTGGTGGGTGGTGAAGACCTCGAAGGGCAGCCGCGTCGCCACCATCACCACCACCGCCGCCCGGGAGTGGAAATGCCCCTCGGCATAGACATGGGTGCGCGCCAGGCGGTTGTCGTCACCGGCGGAGCCGCCGAAACCGGGGATGCGCCCCAACGCCGCCTCCAGAGTGGCCAGCACCTGCTCTTCGCGACTGGAGAGGCCGTCGAGCAGGGTCAAGGCGAAGCGCTCGGCGCCCGCCGGGGCTTCAGGACGGCAGCGTTCCAGCAGGCCGTCCACCAGCCGCTGGGCGGCGAGCAGGTCGAAGCGGTCGAGGTCGGCCACCAGGGCGGTGGCGACGGCGAAGGCCCCCCTCGCGAAGCCGATGGCGACGATACAGCCACGCTCATAGCCGGTCGGGCTGATCTCGCCGGCGGTGGTGCAGCCCACCACCGGCAGCCGCCCGAAGGTGTGCGTGATCGCCCGGGACAGGTCCTCGAGGGGATAGTCGGCGCTGCAGAAGAACAGCACGAACCCCAGCGCCGGATGACGCAGCGCCTCGCCCAGCTCGGCCACGGCAGCCGCAGGGTCGGCATGTCGCGAGACCGCGCTGCACAATGGGGGGGCGCCAGTGAACGCGGTGGGATCGGGGGGCATCATCGACTCCGGGGGCGAGGCAGTAATCCAGTGTAGGCCGGCCCCCGGCGCGGCCACAATGCCCGGGGAGTCAGTCCGCGGAGCCTTGTACCCAGCGGGTCAGGGAGCCCAGGGTGGTGGCAAGGCAGGCGTGCAACTCCTCGAGGACGGGACCCGCCGCCGCGAGCTGCTCCTCGAAAGCCAGCCGCTCGAGCCGCGCGGCCAGCCCCGCCACCTTCACCGCCCCCAGGCTCGCGGACTCTCCCTTCAGCTGGTGTGCCGCATGTCGCAGCCGCCCGGCATCGCCCGCCTCGAGGGCCGTGGTGAGCTGGGCGAGGTGCGCCTCGGCCTGGTCGCGGTAGAGCGCCACCATCGACGCCATTCCCTGTTCGCCCAGGGAGTCGCGAAGCGAATTCAGGATCAGCGGATCGGCCAGTGTCTGCTGGCTCATGGCGAGGGTGGGCGCCATGGCACTGCCGCCCAGATGGCGGCGCAGCACCTCCAGCAGGGCCTCCTGGAGCAGCGGCTTGGTGAGGTAGCCATTCATCCCCGCGGCCAGGCAGCGCGCCCGCTCCCTCCCTGGTCCGCCAGCGGTCATGGCTACAATGGGCACCGTGGCCGACCAGCCGTGGCGCTGGCGCAGCCGGCGGGTCACCTCCAGGCCGTCCATGTCGGGCATCTGAACATCCATGAAGATCAGGTCGAAGTGCCGGCGCTCTGTCAGGGCCAATGCCGCCTCGCCGGACTCGGCCAGGGTCACACGACACCCCAACCGCTCGAGCATCGCCTGGGCGACTCGCTGGTTGACAGGATTGTCCTCCACCACCAGCAGTCGCGCCCCCTGTGGCTGGCCGAGCTCGGCCCGGCTCGTCGCGACAGCCTGCGCCGGCTCGGCGGCGGGCACCAGCGGCAGCAGGCACCAGAAGCGACTGCCGACACCGGGCTCGCTCTGCATGTCGATGCTGCCTCCCATGGCATCGATCAGTCGGCGTGAGATCGCCAGGCCCAGCCCGGTACCGCCGAAGCGCCGTGCGGTAGAGGCATCGCCCTGGCGGAAGGGTTCGAAGATGCGCTCACGCTGTTCGGCGGGAATGCCGCAGCCGGAGTCACGCACTTCCAGCCGCAGGGTCTCGTCATCCTCGAGCGACGCCTCGAGAACAACCCGGCCCTGGTCGGTGAACTTCACGGCGTTGGAGACCAGGTTGAGCAGTACCTGGCGCAGCCGCGCCGGATCCCCCATCACCCAGGCGGGCAGCGCCTCGGATACCCGCGCCTCAAGCCCGATCCCGCGTGACTCGGCGCGAGCGGCGAAGATCGACACCGAGCCCTCCACCAGTGCCGCAAGCGACAGCGGCTGGTATTCCAGGTCGAGCCGTCCGGCCTCGATCTTGGAGAAGTCCAGCAGTTCGTTGATCAGCCCCAGCAGCAAGTTGGCGCTGTCGTGGATGGTGGCCGCATACTGCCGGGGATGCTCCTCGAGAGGCTCCTCAAGCAGCAGGTCACTCATGCCGATGACGCCATTGAGCGGGGTACGTATCTCGTGGCTCACGGTGGCCAGGAACTCCGACTTGGCCCGGCTCGCCGACTCCGCACGCCGCGCGGTGGCCTGCAACTCGTGGCTGAGTGTCTCCAGGTCGCGGCGGGCCGCGGCGTTGTCGCGTGCCTCGCGGAACAGCATCATCGCCACCAGCAGGGCGGCGAAGCTCATGGCGAGGATAAGCACCAGCAGCAGGCCATAGAGCCACTGAAGCTGGCGCCGCTCGTGGGTCGCGCTCTCGGCCAGGTAGCCATTGATGGCGATTACCAGGCGCTCGGTACGGTTGCCCAGCACCTCCAGGCGCTGCTCCAGGTCCTGCCGGGACTCCATTTCCAGCGAGGCAAGCCCTGCGATGGCGTCGTCCAGCGCCTCGATGCGTGCCTCGATCTCATCGATAAGGTCAACAGCCGCGGGAATCTGGGCGACCAGCTCGGTGACATCGCCCTGGCGCATCAGGGTCAGGCGGCTGTAGAAGAGCTCGAAGCGCAGCCGCAGTCCGGAGAGGACCGCTTCGGGCTGGGCGAGAAAGCTGCGCAGCTGCACGGTGTCGCGGTCCAGCTTGTAGGCATGCCAGGTGGCATCGCCACCCACGCTCGCGGCCAGGCTGTCCTGCCGCCAGGCCACCAGGCCAACCACCACCAGAGCGGCGGCAAAAAACACCAGGGCGGCGATGGCACCTAGCTTGAGTCGCAGGGGGTAGTGCAGCAGGCCAAAGCGAGTCAAGGCACGATGATCCGCTCGACGTGCCACACCGAACGGAAGCGAATGGCCTCGGTCAGCAGTTCCGGATGCTCATCGAAGGGGTAGAGCACGAACAGCGGTCCATACTCGCGGATGGACAGCGGCTCACCGTCCCGGGTCATGGCCAGGATCACGTCATGGCGTCGGAAATCTGCCACCGGCACCTGCGCTTCGTAATGGTTGAGTGCGCGAATGCGCACCTGTTCGGCATCATCAGCACCGACCCTCTCGAGCAGGGCCCGGATCAATGGACCCTCGTAGCGCCCCTTACCGCGATGCCAGGGTGTATGGGTCTCGATGACATGCGATGGCAAGGCGTCGAGCATGGCCCGATCGAAGTGCGCCTCGTCTCCCTTGTTGGAGTGGGCAATGTCACCACTGAGGGTCAGCAACACCTTACCCGTGGGCTCGGCAAGCGGCGCGGCCAAGGCAAGAGAGAACGATGCCAGGCATGCCAGCAGCAGTAGCGAGGGACGAAAGGCGATACCGGTCTGCATCGGCAGGCTTCCTGGCAATCAAAAGAGGCAATAAAGAGTACGCGATTCGCTCCCCGAGGTCAGGAGAGGGGCATGGTTCCCGCTATTTTCACGCCGATTGGCAAAACACCCAAAAAAAAGCCCGTCCACTCGGGGGAAGGGACGGGCAAGGGGGTTACAGGACGCAACCTAAATCTCAGTGTAGACCGTTGCCGCCCGATGACACGGGGCGGCAGGCTACTGGTTGATGGCGCCATGCGATGCGGCTTGCTGGCCAGCGGGCTCAGCGCTGCTGGAACACCAGCTGGTCACCGTCTGCTTCGACATGAATAACCTCTCCGGGCGAGAACTTGCCGGCCAGCAGGTCCTGGGCCAGCGGGTTCTCGATACGGCTCTGGATGGCCCGCTTGAGCGGCCGAGCACCGAATACCGGGTCGAAGCCCACCTCGGCCAGCAGGGCCAGCGCCGCCTGGCTGATCTCGAGGCGCAGATCGTGCTCGGCGAGTCGTGCCCGCAGGCGATCGAGCTGGATCTCGGCGATGGCCTGGATCTGCGCCTGGCCAAGGGCGTGGAATACCACTACCTCGTCGATGCGATTGATCAGCTCGGGGCGGAAGTGGTCGCCGACCACCGCCATCACCATCTCCTTCATCTGGTCGTAGTCCGAATCGTCGCCGCCCATGCGCTGGATGATGTCCGAGCCCATATTGGACGTCATCACGATCACCGTGTTGCGAAAATCCACGGTGCGCCCCTGGCCATCGGTGAGGCGGCCATCCTCGAGCACCTGCAGCAGGATGTTGAAGACGTCGGCATGGGCCTTCTCCACCTCGTCGAGCAGCAGCACCGAGTAGGGCTTGCGGCGCACCGCCTCGGTCAGGTAGCCACCCTCCTCATAGCCGACATAGCCGGGAGGCGCGCCAATCAGGCGTGCCACGGAGTGCTTCTCCATGAACTCCGACATGTCGATGCGTACCATCGCCTCTTCGGTATCGAAGAGGAAGTTGGCCAGCGACTTGCACAGCTCCGTCTTACCCACCCCGGTGGGGCCGAGGAACAAAAAGGAGCCATTGGGCCGGTTGGGGTCGGCGAGGCCGGCCCGCGAGCGGCGCACGGCGTTG
The DNA here is from genome assembly GCF_004361885.1 of Halomonas ventosae. Lineage (GTDB taxonomy): Bacteria > Pseudomonadota > Gammaproteobacteria > Pseudomonadales > Halomonadaceae > Halomonas > Halomonas ventosae_C. The sequence continues at coordinate 61,623 of NZ_SNWH01000005.1, read as the reverse complement.
GCCACGGCGGCCACCGCCTCGTCCTGGCCGATCACCCGCTCATGCAGCGCCTCTTCCATGCGCAGCAGCTTGTCGCGCTCACCCTCGAGCATCTTGGCCACCGGGATGCCGGTCCAGCGCGAGACCACCTCGGCGATCTCCTCCTCGGTGACGTTGGAGCGCAGCAGCCGATGCTTGGAAGTATCGGTATCGGCCTCGGCCTCGCCGGCTTCGGCGATCTTCTTCTCCAGCTCGGGAATCACACCGTACTGGATCTCCGACATCCGCGCCAGATCGCCCTGGCGCCGCGCCTGCTCAAGGTCAATGCGTGCCTTGTCGAGGGCGTCCTTGAACTGGGCCGCACCCTGGATGCTGGCCTTCTCGGCCTTCCAGATCTCATCGAGGTCGGCGTACTCGCGCTCGAGCTCATTGATCTGCTCCTCGAGGCTCTCGAGACGCTTCTTCGAGGCCTCGTCGGTCTCCTTCTTGAGGTGCTCGCGCTCCATCTTGAGCTGGATCAGCCGGCGATCGAGGCGGTCCATCTCCTCAGGCTTGGAGTCAAGCTCCATGCGGATGCGCGAGGAGGCCTCGTCGATCAGATCGATGGCCTTGTCAGGCAGCTGGCGATCAGTGATGTAGCGGGCCGAAAGCTTGGCCGCAGCGATGATCGCGCCATCGGTGATGTCGACCCCGTGATGCACTTCATAGCGCTCCTTGAGACCGCGCAGGATCGCCACCGTGTCCTCCTCGGAGGGCTCGTCCACCAGCACCTTTTGGAAGCGACGCTCCAGGGCGGCGTCCTTCTCGATGTACTTGCGGTACTCGTCCAGCGTGGTCGCGCCCACGCAGTGCAGCTCGCCGCGGGCCAGGGCGGGTTTGAGCATGTTGCCGGCATCCATGGAGCCCTCGGCCTTGCCGGCGCCGACCATGGTGTGCAGCTCGTCGATGAACAGGATCACCCGGCCCTCCTCCTGGGCCAGCTCCTTGAGCACCGCCTTGAGGCGCTCCTCGAACTCGCCGCGGAACTTGGCCCCGGCCAGCAGGGCGCCCATGTCCAGCGACAGCACGCGCTTGTCCTTGAGCCCTTCGGGCACCTCGCCATCGACGATGCGCTGGGCCAGGCCCTCGACGATGGCAGTCTTGCCCACGCCGGGCTCGCCGATCAGTACCGGGTTGTTCTTGGTGCGCCGCTGCAGTACCTGGATAGTACGGCGGATCTCGTCATCGCGGCCGATTACCGGGTCGATCTTGCCGCTGGCCGCCCGCTCATTGAGGTCCAGGGTGTACTTCTCCAGCGCCTCGCGCTGGTCTTCGGCATTAGGATCATCGACTTTCTCGCCGCCGCGCACGCTGTCGACGGCCGTCTCCAGCGCCTTGCGGGTGATGCCGGCCTGGGTCAGCAGCTTGGTCACCGCGCCGCCCATTTCCAGCGCCGCCAGCAGCACCAATTCGCTGGCAATGTACTGGTCGCCGCGCTTCTGGGCCTCGCGGTCGGTGAGGTTGAACAGCTTGATCAGGTCGCGTGAGGGCTGCACCTCGCCGGTGAACTCAGCGACCTTGGGCAGGTCGTCGAGGTGGCCCACCAAGGCGTCGCGCAGCCGGGCGGCATCACCACCGGCCTTCTGGATCAGCGCCTTGACGCCAGTATCGGTGGCCTCCAGCAACGCCAGCAGCAGATGGCCGGGCTCCAGCTGATTGTGGCCGCGCCCCACAGCCAGCGACTGGGCGTCCGCCACGGCGTTCTGCAGCTTGGCGGTGAACTTGTCGAAACGCATAAACACTTCCTCCATCGGGATGACGGCGCGGTCGGACGCGCCATTTGACCCTGTCTAGGTATCTTGACGTTATCAATGGAGTCGGCGTGGCCGGCTTTCAAGTCGGCGGCCAGGGAAAGGGAGCAGAGGTTGACGCAAGTCAAGCGCCAAGCCTGGATGGCTCAAAACGACAGGGAGCCAGCCTGGGGCTCCTGGATGCTTGCCGCTCGGCGCTGTTTTCAGCGCAGCCAGATCACACTGGCCATGCGGCCAGTGAGGCCATCATCGCGGCGGTAGGAATAAAAGCGCGGCTCGCAGGCGGTGCAGAAATGGCCGCCGCTGATATGGGCGACACCCAGGCGCTCGAGACGCAGGCGAGCCAGCTTGTAGAGATCGGCCATGTAGTGGCCGAGCCGGTAGGGGCTGGGATCGAAGGCCACCTCGGTCTCCGGGTGCACGCCGACGAAAGCCTGCTGGACCTCGGGGCCGACCTCGAACTGGGCGTTGGAGATCGCCGGGCCCAGCCAGGCCATCAGCTCCTCCGGCGGCAGGCCCATCGCCCCCACCGTGGCCTCGATCACTCCGCCGGCCAGCCCGCGCCAGCCACCATGGGCCACCGCCACCCGTTCGCCGCTGCGGTCGCAGAGGAATATCGGCAGGCAGTCGGCGGTGAGTACCACGCAGGCGTAATCGCGATTCCTGGCCACCGCGGCATCCGCCTGGGGTCGGGCGTCGGAGTAGGCGTGCTGCACTCGAGCGCCATGCACCTGGTCGAGCCACAAAAGCGGGCGGCCATCGCCCACTTCCTTCCCCAGCTGGCGGCGGCACAGCGCCACGTGGTCCGGGTTGTCGCCCAGCTTCTCGGCGGGATTGAAGGCAGCGAAAGGGCCCTGGCTGGGGCCAGTCTCGCGAGTGGTAACGAAGGCGCCCACGCTCTCCGGTGCCGGCCAGTCAGGCCGGATGGCGGTCGGGCGCAGGTCGAAGGTATCGCTCATCACGGGGTCCTTAGCGCATGGTCTCGCGGTCTTCGCGCAGGTAGTCGAGCAGCATCAGCAGGTTATCCGGCAGCGGCGCACGAAATGCCATCCGCCTGCCGCTCTCTGGATGCATGAAGGCCAGCTTGCGGGCATGCAGCGCCTGGCGCGGGAACTCACGCAGGATCTCCTTGAGCATCTCGCCGGCGCCGGCGGGCAGCTTGAGGCGCCCGCCGTAGACCGGGTCGCCGATCAGCGGATAGCGCAGGTGGGCCAGGTGTACCCGGATCTGGTGAGTGCGGCCGGTCTCGAGCTTGCAGCGCACATGGGTATGGGCGCGGAAGCGCTCCACCACCCGGTAGTGGGTGACCGCCGGCTTGCCCGAGTCATTCACCGCCTGGCGCTTGCGGTCGCGCGGGTGGCGGCCGATGGGCGCGTCCACGGTGCCGCCGGCGGTCATTACCCCGACCACCACGGCATCGTACTCCCGCGAGACGCTGCGCGCCTGGAGTTGCTCAACCAGCGCGGTCTGGGCGGCGAGGGTCCTGGCCACCACCATCAGCCCGCTGGTGTCCTTGTCCAGGCGGTGGACGATACCTGCCCGGGGAAGGGATGCCAGCGCCGAGTCATGGTGCAGCAGGGCATTAAGCAGGGTACCGTCGGGATTGCCGGCGGCGGGATGCACCACCAGCCCTGGCGGCTTGTCGATCACCAGCAGCTGATCGTCCTCGTAGACCACCGTCAGGGGAATATCCTCGGGCTCGAAGCGGGTATCCTCCTCGATCTCAGCGGCCAGGGCCAAAGCCTCGCCACCGTAGACCTTGTCCTTGGGCTTGGCCGGGCTGCCATCCAGGGTCAGAGCCCCGCTCTTGATCCAGGCCTTGAGCCGCTCCCGGGAAAAGTCGGCGAAGAGTTCGGCGGCGGCCTGGTCAAGGCGCAAGCCCGCCATGCGTTCGGGAACGCGATGCTGTGCTTTGAGGGTCTGGGGCATGGGTCGAGACTGGGCCTTTGCGCACCGGGCGCGATGACTGCGTTTCGCCGCAAGGTGCTTTATAGTGGGCAGATATTGGCCGATTCTACCACGGTCGTCCGGGTTGTTAGACACGAGGATCACGATGCGCGTTATCACCGCCCCTGCCCGCCTGGCCTCCCTGCTGCTGGCCGGCGTCCTGCTGGCCAGCTGCGCCAGCACCGACTCCCAGAAAGACGAACTCGAGGGCGTCGCCGAGCGCCAGCTCTACGAAGAGGCTCGCGAGGCCCTGGAGGATGGTCGCTACACCACTGCCATCAACCGGCTGGAGGCCATCGATACCCGCTACCCCTTCGGCGAGCATGCCCAGCAGGCCCAGCTGGAGCTGATCTACGCCTACTACACGACCGAAGACTGGGAAGGCGCGCGCGCCGCCGCCAGTCGCTTCATCCGTCTGCATCCCGACCACCCCCAGGTGGACTACGCTTACTACATGCGCGGCATGGCCGCCTGGCAGGCCGGGCGCTTCAGCCTCGAGCGGCTGCGGCTGATCGACATCGCCAAGCGCGACCTGGGCGCCACCCGCGATGCCTACGGCGACTTCCGCGAACTGATTCAGCGCTTCCCGAACAGCCAGTACGCCCCCGATGCGCGACAGCGCATCGTCTACCTGCGTAATGTGCTGGCCCGCCATGAGCTGCATGTCGCTGACTTCTACCTGCGCAAGGGCGCTTACCTGGCCGCCGTGGAGCGCGGCCGTTGGGTAATCGAGCACTACCCGCAGTCCGAGGCCACCCATGACGCCCTGGCAGTGATGGTGGAAGGCTACCTGGGCCTCAACATGCTCGACCGCGCCCGCGAAACCCTGCAGGTGCTGATCGACAACGCCCCTGACCACGATCAGCTGCGCGGCCGCACCTTCGAACCGCGCTACGTGGACGCCCCGGCGCTCTCGGCCTGAGGACGACGACAGCTCCCTGTGGGAGTGCTGCTTGCAGCGCGATCCGCCGCGAAGCGGTAGCCTCAGCGGCGCACCAATCGCTTTGCAAGCAAAGCTCCCACGACAACCTGTCCTGTGGCTCCACATTCTTTGGGAGCGCAATTCATTGGGCGCTCGGCGCTGTCAGTCGCCCGGCTGCCAGCCGTTGACGATGGGATAGCGGCGGTCGCGGCCGAAGCCACGACGAGTGACCCGCACCCCCACCGGCGCCTGGCGGCGCTTGTACTCGCAGCGGTCCACCAGCTTGACCACCTTGTAGACGTCCTCGCGCTCGAAGCCGGCAGCAATGATCGCCTCGGCGCTCATGTCACCTTCGATGTAGCGCACCAGGATGGCGTCGAGGACATCGTAATGCGGCAGCGAGTCGCTATCCTGCTGATTCGGGGCCAGCTCGGCGGAGGGCGGGCGCGTGATGACCCGCTCGGGAATCGCCGGCGACTGGCTGTTGCGCCAGCGCGCCAGTCGATAGACCCAGGTCTTGTAGACGTCCTTGAGGGCGTTGTAGCCCCCCACCATGTCGCCGTAGAGGGTCGCATAGCCCACCGCCATCTCACTCTTGTTGCCGGTGGACAGCACCATCAGGCCTTTCTTGTTGGAGATCGCCATCAATACCACGCCCCGGCAGCGCGACTGCAGGTTCTCCTCGGTAGTGTCGGCCAGGGTGCCGGCGAAACTCTCGGCGAGGCTCTCGTTGAAGGCCTCGACCATCGGCTCGATGGACAAGACATCGTAGCGAACCCCCAGCAGCCGGGCTTGCTCGGCGGCATCCTCCATGGAGATATCCGCCGTGTAGTGGTAGGGCATCATCATGGCATGCACGCGCTGCGCCCCCAGGGCATCGACGGCGATGGCCAGCGACAGCGCCGAATCGATCCCCCCGGAGAGCCCCAGTACGACCCCTTCGAAACGACACTTGTTGACATAGTCACGCAGGCCGGTGACCAGGGCGCCGTAGAGATCCTCCTCCGGCGCGACCTCGGCCTGGGTCTCGCCAGGGCGGGGCTCCCAAACGCCCTTCTCGCGCACAAACTGCACCGGCATCAGCCCTACCGCCCAGTGCGGTGCCTGTACCATCAGCTCGCCCCTGGCATCGACGCAGCACGAGCCACCGTCGAACACCAGTTCGTCCTGGCCGCCGATCATATTGACGTAGACCAGCGGCAGCCCAACCTCACGGGCACGTTGCTCGAACAGTTGCAGGCGCTCGGCGGGTTTGTCCTGATGGAACGGCGAGGCATTGAGGGTAACCAGGATATCGGCACCGGCGAGGCTCGCCTGGCGCACCGGCGCCTCCGCCCAGATATCCTCACAGATCAGAATGCCGAGCTTGGCGCCCTTGTGCTCGATGACCAGCGGCTGCGTTCCCGGGGAGAAATAGCGCTGCTCATCGAACACCTCATAGTTGGGTAGCGCCTGCTTGGCGTACTCACTGAGCCATTGGCCATTGTAGAGCACCCCGGCCAGGTTCCAGTTATGCCCCTCACGGCGCCCCGGATAGCCGACGATGACCATCACGTCGCGGGCCATCTTCTCGGCCATGTGGGCCCGGGCATGGCGCAGCCGGGTCTCCATGGAGGGGCGCAGCAGCAGATCCTCCGGCGGGTAGCCGGTGAGGAAGAGTTCGGGCAGCACCACAATATCGGCACCATGCTCAATGCGTGCTTCACGCACGGTCTCGATGGCGAGATCAGCGTTGCCGGGAATGTCGCCGACCAGCGGGTCGAGCTGAGCCATCACCAGGGTCAGGTCTTGCATGGGCTTGGAAATCTCTCGAGAATCGATGGATACTCGCCATTGTCCCGCAAGGGCGGCCGAGTGGCAAAGCCGGCCACCCCTACTTGGGAGCTCTACAAGGAATGAACCTGTTGCTGATTCGCCTGATCATCTTCGCCGTGCTGTTCTTCGCCGGCCTCAAGCTCTACCGCATGTACCGCGAGTGGAAACTCGACCGCGAAGGTCCCCGGCAGGCAGGCGACGCACAGGCTAACCGCATGGTGCGCTGCCGCTGGTGCCAGGTGCACCTGCCCGAGGAGGACGCGCTGCGCGTGCGCGGCGACTGGTTCTGCTCCGGCGATCACCGCGACAAGTACCTGGCCGAGCGCCAGGAAGAAGAGCAAGAGACACACCACGAACAGCACAACGACAAGCGCGGGGAATAATCCCGGCACGATCCGGCGCTTCCCTGTCCCGTCGCTCTCCTGCCCGCCTTGCGCCTTGCCGTTCGCCTCCTTACCGCCAGCATGGCCTGACATCGAGCGTACTGATCGTCCATCAACGTGCTAGCCAGGCGTGCGGCACGAAGCTTGATGGGCGTTTGCCACCATCATCGCCATTGCGTAGTGTTAAGTGATCACGGTTGGAGTAACAACGTCAACAAACCCTAATTCCAATTAGTGATTTGCTGCACGCGAGCACTTTCTGCCCATTCAACATATGAACAATCCCAACATGATCCATCACCTCTTCAAGAAAGCGCCGATCAAGGCCTGGATCATCAAGCAGATTGACAATGATGTCCTCCATCTGTGCGGCCAGGGAGGACTGGAGTCGACCAACACGCCCAGGCATGTCAAGAAATCCCTGCAGGCAGGGAACTACCAAGGCGGGGTGCGAGTGGGCAACACGGGCATTGTACTCAATACACGGCTGCTTGCCGCCGTGGTGCCGCTCGATCAGTTAACGCTGGCGGAAGATGGCCGAGTGGCGAAGTGGCAAGGGCGCCGCTGGAGCGTGTCTCAGGTACCGCAACGCTGCTGGGAATATGAAGGCCAGCTGGTCACCCGAGCGAACCCGATGTCGGACACCCCCTCGCTGATAAGCACGGAAGATGTCTCGGCCATCAGCGAGCATGTTGACCGCGAAGGGGCACCGCCCGGCAAGGTCGCCTTCCGCCCCGCCGACGCCCTGGAGGATCCGCTGCAAGACACTCGCGCGATCATCAAGGCCGTTCAGGAACGGCGCAAACGCTCCAAAGGGTGGCGCAAGGACGGTAGCTAGGGGCCACTGGATGCATCACGGTGAGGCAAGGAAAGAATAAAGTTCATCGCAATTCGATGTAAAAACGGCGGGGATGTCGGCTCGGCCGGATAAGCCGAAGGCGCATGTGGCGTGACGATGGCGCCCCCTCCACGCTCGGTGTGCTAGCGCTTACCGAACCTACAGCGGTTGGATGATCCGCCGATGTAGTGCAGCCCACTATCATGCCAGTTGGTGAAGACCCAAAAATAATCGGGGGGTCGTTCCTCCTGGGTTACACACTTCCTCCCTGGGCACTGCGAACAGGCACCTTCGGATAAACACCCTTATGAAAGCGCCTCGTCATTCGGGCTTCACGCTCATTGAGCTTTTGACCGTCGTGGCCATCATCGCCATCATGGCTACCTGGGCCATTCCCGGTTTTGGTCGCCTTGCAGATCGCGCCGAACTCGATCGTCAGGCCGACAGGCTTTGGCTGGCGCTGGGCACCACGCGCCTGGAAGCAGCGGAGCGCCGCCAGACCGTTTTCTTGTGTCCCAGTCACGATACCAGTGCCTGCTCCAGCAACTGGCAGGATTCGCTGCTGCTGTTCGTGGATGCCGATAAGGATGGCGCGTTCAATGCGGGAGATGAACTGATCCAGCGCTTCAATGCCGCCGCCAGTAATGTTTCGATCGATGCCACCGGCCCCACCAGTAACGGTATTAGCTTCAAGGCAGATGGGTTCACCAGCGATTGGGGAAGCTTCACCCTTTGTCACTCTGAACGAGCGGATGAGACTGCTCGGAAAATTGTGATCAGCTCAGCAAGAATGCGCCGTGATGATGGGGGCGACTGCAGCGGCACCTAACGCTCAGCCCCAGCAGCCCGTGCCTGGGCCACTGGCGGTCGTACCGCCATCACGAACTAGCGCCAAGGTGCCACAGACGTCGTCGGCCTGGGCTCCTTTAGGCGTCGCCTTCAGCGAAAAGTCCCTGCCTGAGCCGCTGATGGTGACGGTGATGCTGTAGCGATCTGCCATCTTTCCCGACATTCCATCAACACTGAGCGGCGGAACCACATCACCAGGCGCCTTGTCGCTTACGTCGGTGCCGTAGCGATAGGTCTGGCTGTAGCGCCGTTCGAGTTGCTGGGCCATCTGCTGCAGCAGTACCTGAGCCTGAGTGCGATAGGAGCGATCGACGTAGCGCTGATACGAGGGCAGCGCCACCGAGGCCAGTATGCTGAGAATGGCCACGGTGATCATCAGCTCGATCAGGGTAAAGCCGCGGGTTCGTTTCATGTCAGCGCTCCAGCTCACGCCAGGACACGCGGCCCAGCCCCAGCGGAATGGCAGGATCCCGCGCCAAAGTCATTGTCTCGCCGGTGCTGCTGACAGTATTGATGTTCTCCACTTTCTCTTCCAGACGGCTGTCCACTACGAGGGTGTACAGCATGCCTTCCGTTCCGATCCCGACCGGCGCCGGCTCGGCGCCGCCAGGCGGGGTAGTATCGACGTCGAACGCGTTACTGCCGTCATCCCTCAACGAAACGGCTTGCCCCTTGAACGCCTGCAGTTCGTAGAGAAAGCCTTGATCCTCGGCACCGCAGACTCCTTGTCCCGGAATCAAGCTAGTCACATAGAGGCGTTTTCCGTTCAGCAAGGGTCTTTGGGTCACACGTTCGCGCCCATCGGGAAAATCCATGAACCAGCCCTCATCAGCCGCGGCATTCGCCGTGACCGTCGAGAAGAACCGCAGCGCCCGTACGTTGCCCTCGGCATCCGTGCCACTGCCAGAAAGCAGCTCGCGTTCAGCGAGCCGGTCACGCGAGAGAGGCAGGATCCGGCTGCCATCGAGCAGGTCGCGTATCGCATAGAAACTGTCCGTGCCTCCGGCTTCCTGGGTATCGCCCAGCGCGAATGCGCCATCACGCTTGCCCGTTCCGACAAAGATCATCAAGCCTCCTTCTGGATGCTCGCCTACCTCGATGGGCGCCGTGATCATCTGAGCCGTACCCGCAGAGTCGGTCGCTGAGAACAAGCGTTTACTGGTGATACTGGTGGGGTCAGCCATGTTGAAGCGCCAAAGATTACCCTTGAGGTCGCCCCCGTAGGCGGTATCGACACGACCGTTGCCGTCGGCATCCACCAGGGAGACCGACGTCATGCCATTGACGCCGGCATTGGCGGCATCGGCAGGCACCAGCCGCGAGACATCATCTGCAGCGAGAATGCCGTCGGCCGCCCCGTCGAGCGTAATGACGTAGAGTGCCGCCTTGCCGGAGGGGCTGGCGAAGCCGTTGGCAAACACCGCCGCGTAACTGCCATCTTCGAGCTGAACCAGACTAATGTTGTCATCGATATAGCCCAGATGGTCGTTGCGGCCATCGAACAAGGCCGCCTCATGCACGGGACCATACTCGAACAGCGCAACTTGATTGGCATTCGCCTCGCTGAACGACGAAGGCGACGAGACATCAAGAGCAAAAAGCCCCCGACCACCGTGGCCCAATCCGCTGACCAGCACGGTGCGCCAGGTATCATTTGTCCCCACCTGCACATCCAGCGCGGTAGGACTGCCATCGACGAAGTAGCGGTGCTGGTACTCCGGCGATGCAAGCTCGGCGAGGCCGTCAAGCACTAGGCCTGGCACATAGGCGAGGCGCTCCTGCCCGGTAGCAGCATCGAAACCGTGCAGCATGCCGTCGTTGGCCCCCACATAGACCATCGTCGCGCGGTTTTGCTTGGCTACCCGGTAGTCGAGATATGAGGTGTCATCAGGCCCAGTGGGCACGTAATAGCTGTTGGGCCTGGCGACCACCACCGGTTGGGAGCTGATCATGTCACCCAGCCGCGCCGGGCTTTGATCTCGCCACAGGCGATCGCGATAGCTGCCGCCGTTACGTTGTTCATTCGCGGTATCTCCGCGCAGGTAATCGACCAGGGTATCGGTCCAGCCGTTTACCACACTGGCCGAGAGAGAGACCCCTTGGCCGCCTGAGGATGTGATGACCGTGCGCGCTGTATGGGCGGGCATCTGCTGCCTGGCGCTCCACTGCATGCCGCCAAGACCGCTGGACAGGGTAGCCAAGGCAATCAGATCACCCGACCAGCTATTATTGTTGTTGTATTCCGTCTGGAACGTGAGGCCACCATGGGTTTGGCTGAAGCCCAGGCCAGCACCGGTGGTACGTGCGCTTTTCAACACCTGGTCCAGTGCGGAACGCAGAGATTCCGCGAGCTCGCTGATGCGATTAACCTGAAAATAGTTTTCTGGCGTATCATCGCGAGAGTCGCTTCCATACTTGGCCGCGTAGAATAGCGGCGGTTTGAGCACACCCGCGCTGCCGGATGCGGAGATACGATACGTTTGCGTGCTGGGGCTATCGTCGAGCTCGCAGCTGCCTTTATTGCTGCAATAAGGCGATTCATTGTAGCGTTCGATACCTGAGTGAACCTGGAAGCCATCGCTGGCAAGATTTACGATTTCATTGCTGTTCGCATCTTTATAGCGGCCCGAGCTTCCGCTCAGAATATAGCCGACTCCAGCCTCGCGGCTGGTACTTTCTGACGTTACGTCCGTGGTCACCGACAGGCGGTCGTTTTCTACCTGATAGGCAAGGGTCATTTCAATGTCGGAGTCGTAATCGCCCCCGAACTCCGCCACCTCCCAGGTGATCTCGAACTCGCCGCGGGTATCACCGATGAACTGGGGCCGAAAGTCGACCAGTGCGCACTTGCCGTTATCCGGGATGTTTTCACAAGCCGGCACGATCGAGAAGCCCGGCAATTCGATGAGGGGAGTATTGGTAGTGAGTCGCACCGCATAAGTTCTGATTGGCGCACCGCCGCTGTCATCACGGGCACGAACAATCGGGTTCTCCCAGGCATAACGCGTCAAAGCAGCCACGTTGTAGGTTCCTTCCAGTCCCGGTGCCGCTGGGCAGATACCTTTCACGCCAGTAAGACTGGAAAGTGACTTGGCAGTACACCGCTTGTCCCTGTTACTTCCTGTCTCACCCACGAAGTACTGACCACCAATGCCCTCATCGCTTGCTACCTGGCCCAACCAGCTCTCGAGGCTTCCGCCCTGGGAGAACGGGAAACTGCCCAGATCGTCACCATCCAGAGACACCTCACTTGAATTGATCAGAATCATGGAACTGGCCGCGCACCAGGCGTCACCCACTTCGTTTTTCCAGGCGGGCGAGGTCAAACCATCGAGATATCCAGTCTCGACGCTTCCCTCGCCAACCTTGAAGGCCGACGTCGGCTCGGCTTCACCCGTGAGGTAGCGCAGTGCCTCCGCGGTGATCTCGCCAAAGGGATTGATCCAGCTAGAACAGTCTCCGCCACCAACCTGATTGAGGCGTTTGCCGAACGGGCAGTTGTCATTATTGTAAGTGCCATCCGAGTACCGATACCGCGATATGCGAAACGCATCGATATTGCTGACGATACCGCTGACGTTTTTCCGGAAGACACCGCTGCTTTCATCAAACTCTTTGATAAAGCTTTGCAGATTGGCACGCAGCACGCCGCCCCGGGTATTTTGCGCATAGGAGCCTGTCATCAAGCCAAAATTGATACTACGGGCGTATTCATGCAACAGTCCGGTAGGCTTGGGATGGCTAGAGTCCGGATACGCCGTACAGCCTTCTCCCACCACGGGGCACGCTTCGACTCGAACGTCAAAGGTAGCGCTGCCAGTATCATCACTTTCAGGTCTGAGTCTATCGTTCCCATTGTTGCGGCCAGTTTCATCGGCCCATACACACTGCCACCGCTCGTTAGCCGCCCAATTCGGCCATTTGCCAGCGGCGACGCGCAACTGAGGGGGAGCGTCGACATCCTTGGATTGGCCGCTATAACCGCCGGCAACACCCGTGGTATTGCAGAAGGAATACGACTGCCCGCTTAACGGCGTGTAACTGCTAAGGATGCTACTGTTATTGACGACTTTGACGAAGGAGTGGGCATCGTAAGGCAGATAAGCACGTTCGAGAATCGTGGTTTGGGAAACAGTATCGCGGACGCGCTTACCGCCGTATAGCACCTTGCGCAGGATATCCATGCGCGTCATCGTCAACCAGTTGAGAAAGTTGCCGCTCCAAAGGCCGCTACTCGAAGGGCAGACGTAGTTTGCGTTCGTGCTGACAGCGGGCTTGAATAGATTATCCGCGTAGACATAGCAGCGGTTGCTGTCGAAGTAGCCGTAGTACTCGTAGTCAGGCTTGAAACTGTCATCGATGACGCCGTCGCCATCGATATCACTCCAGTCGGTATAGGCCTTGAAGAACAGCTGATGGTCATTGGACATCACCACCATGCTACGAGGCGTCACACCGGCCTGGGCGCTGGAAGGTGTCAGGTAGGGGATGCCCGAGCGGATCGGCACATCCTGAGACTGTGCGTAAGCCACGCTGAAGAAACACAAAAGAGCCGTCATGCCAGCAAGCACATGACGCTTCCATACTCGCGTATTACACACCTGCCGGCAGGACATAACGTGCCTCCAGAGTCCGACTGATCATGCCGCTGGGATCGAAGCCACGGGCGAACACACGAAAGAACTGATACGGCTCGCCGCCAACCTCGCCTTTGCCCACGACCCGGCTTTGCGATCTGGTATAGCCCTCTACCGCGGCCTCATCAAGGCAGGCAATGACATAGCGCGGTGACTTTACCAGGGAGATTTCACCGTTTGCCTCGCCCAGGGCAAAATCGCTGACGCTCACGCCGTTTCCCAGGGCAGCGTCGACGTCATCGACATTGAGGTCGTCAAGGGTCGCAATATCGTAGCGCTCGGTGCTCCCCTGGCAGAAATTGACCAAATGGGGCGCCGCCGCCAATTCCTGGAAAGCCTCGCGAAGCGCCGCCTCGGCGGCCTGAAAGGCAATCTGGGCGGCCTGATCATTGCTGACTAGACGCTGCTGCAGCCGGGTAACCTGGCTGCCGGTAAAGGCCAGCAGGCTGGTCAGGGCGATTAACACCAAGGTGACCAACAGGGCTGCACCGCCCTGTGTACGCTGTCCTGTCATTGCCATGTTACTGCCGCCCCATGATATTGCGCAGGGTCACGGTTCGGGAGAGCTGCGCGCGCATGTGTCGATCGTTAAAGGTCAGGGTACCCTCCTGCGAGTCGAAGCTCTGCTGGGTGGCCGCATCCCAGGTGTCGGTTTCCGAGCTCACCAGCAATTCTACCCGCACCGCGCGAACGCTGGTCCAATCGGCGCTCTCATGATCCTGGAAGCTACCGGAACCATCGAGATAGCTAAACTGCAGCGCCTCGACGCCATTCAGCAAAGGCTGCGGGGTGGCGTTGATCGAGGACTGGCAAAGTAGGGTATTATCCTTGACGTAGAGACGAATCCGTGCAACGCCGTCGGCTTTGTCAACGGCCTTGTTGGTACAGTCGATGATCGGCTGCCCTGCCAACCCAGCGGCCTGGTAGCGTAACCAGAGCTCGGAAGAATTCGTCGCACCCCCTGCCTGGCCGACGACGATCTGGCCAGCGGCAAAGCCCGGAGCATCATTGGTAGCGCCAAACGAGGGAAATACCTCCTCCAGGGTCATCCAGGCGTCACTGTAACCGGCTTGCAGAAGCTGACGTACGACCAGCTGCATCACGTATCGCTGCGCATTGTTCAATTCGCTCGATACCACGGTCGTCTGATAGCTTTGACGGCTGGAGAGGTAATAGCTGGTAACCATGCCGACCACCATCAGCCCAATGACCATGGCGATCATCAGCTCGATGAGCCCCACCCCGGCCTGGCGACGGAGACCGGAAGCACGCTCCATCGTCATAGGCGGGTTTCCAGGATCACGCAGCCCCCCGAGCGTGCCTCGACACCGCATGTCGGCAAAGGGTTGTCGTCATTGGGGGGCCGCTGACGCCAGCGCAGCATGATCCTGATCTTCTCGACATCGCCGGACTGCACCGAGACTTCTGGCCTGGCATTAGGGAGCAGCCTGGCCACCTCCTGCTTCCAGTCTTTCATGAGCGCACAGATCTCGTCGTTGCTGCCATTACAGGCAGCGATAGTCGCCGCATCCCCGCTAACCTCGAAGCGACTCGCCGTGTCAGGGTAGCCAGGGCCAGAGTAAGCCCGCATGGTATCCGCCACGCTAGTAGCAAGCGATACAGCATCGGCTCGCCAGCGCGCATCGCGCGCATCCTGAAGGCCGAGCAGTTGCAGACCGGCCACGCCCAGCAGCGCCACACTGATCAACAACAAGGCAACCAGCGATTCAATGAGTGTAATACCGGCCTGTCGTGCCATGAGCTCTCCATCACTCACCCTCAACGCTGCACCAGGCGCGTACAAGCCAGGCCGAATGCGCCAGCCAAGTCTGTTACGCTTTGTTTCAGCAAATCCAGCATAGCGATTTCTGGGTGTGAATGCATATAAAAGGGCGAGAGACCCTCGCCCTTTTATATGCCCCATGTATGCCATTCCTGCAGAGACGAGTGCTCCCAAGTTCAGTCGCTGGCGATCACCCTTTCACGCAGTTCGCGGGGCATGGAGAAGGTGATGGTCTCCTCGCGACCGGCGAGCTCCTCGGGAGCGGTGGCGCCCAGCGCCTGCAACCGCTCGATCACGCCCTTGACCAGCACCTCGGGAGCACTGGCGCCGGCGGTGACGCCGATCACGCCGACGCCGTCGAGCCAGGCGGGGTCGACCTGCTCGGCGCTGTCGATCAGGTAGGCGGGGGTACCCACCCGCTCGGAGAGCTCGCGCAAGCGGTTGGAGTTGGAGCTGTTGGGGCTGCCTACCACCAGCACCAGATCACAGCTGTCGGCCAGCTCGCGCACGGCATCCTGGCGGTTCTGGGTGGCGTAGCAGATATCGTCCTTGCGCGGCCCCTGGATCTCGGGGAACTTAGCGCGCAGGGCGTCGATCACCCGGGCGGTGTCATCCATGGAGAGTGTAGTCTGGGTGACAAAGGCCAGCTGGCTGGAGTTCTTGACCTCTAGCCTGGCGACATCCTGTTCGTCCTCGACCAGGTAGATCTGCCCGCCGTGGGCGGTATCGTAGCGGCCCATGGTGCCTTCAACCTCGGGGTGGCCCGCGTGGCCGATCAGGATGCACTCCTGACCGTGGCGGGCGTAGCGCAGCACCTCAAGATGCACCTTGGTGACTAGCGGGCAGGTGGCGTCGAACACCTTGAGCCCTCGGCGATCGGCCTCCTGCTGTACGGCGCGGGAGACTCCGTGGGCGGAGAAAATCACGATAACGCCGTCGGGGACCTCGTGGAGCTCCTCGACGAACACTGCCCCCCGCTCACGCAGGCTGTCGACTACGAAGCGATTGTGGACCACCTCGTGGCGCACGTAGATTGGCGGGCCGAAGACGTCCAGCGCGCCGTTGACGATCTCGATGGCGCGGTCGACGCCGGCGCAAAAGCCGCGGGGGTTGGCCAGCTTGATGTGCATGGGTTCGGTCTGAAGTGTGTCAGGTTGCATGGGGGCTTTGCCTTGATGCGTCACGCAAAAATTTCATCCAGGGTGCCGGCCGTCAGGACTCGCTCGGCCCACAGCTCCAGCTCCTCGGAACTTGCCTGGTTCACCATCGACTCGACCTCGCGAGGAAGCTTGCCGAATTTCAAGGCCAGCAGTTTCAGCAACAGCTCGGCACGCCCACTCTGCATGCCCTGCTGCATGCCCTGTTGCATGCCACGCTTCTTAGCGATACGTTCGAACGATGTGACATACGACATCTGAATTTCCTCCTCGAAGCGGGCCATCTGGGCCTCAATCTCCTCTTCCAGAGCCGGCGGTAGTGCCAGCATCCAGTCGATCAAGCGTAACAGCTCCAGTACCTCGGAATGTTTGAAGCCACGCCGATACAGCCGCTTCATCAGGCTGAACTTGGTTACTAGGCGAGCATTGTCATTGCCTTGGGTCCGATGTGCTTCAAGCTGAGCATGCACTATGACAGCAAAAGGGTTGGTACTGTTCTCAAGTGCGTGGCGATCATCACGCGATCATCACGCATATGTTGAAGGTTCACCACTGGGAAACTGAACACTAGCCTTGTCTGCCACAGCTGCTGTTCATAGTGGCCGATGGACTGATGGTGCGCCTGATTGGTCAGAATGGCGAGATTCGCTATACGCCGTTGAGGGTACTTGTCCTGCAGGCGATAGAAATATCGGTACATCCTGGCATTGAAGTGCCGATCCGCCCTGCCCTGCACCTCGACATGGATCAGCACCCATGTCTCACTGCCATCCAGCGTGAAAACCTTGACCAGCTTATCGGTGTGGCGCCGACCGGCCTCGGTGTCACGCACCACCTGTTGCAGCTCCTTGTCGAGAAACTCGTGCGGCCGCTGCCAGTCAATGTCTCGATACATCTCTGGCTTTAGCAGCTGCAGAAATTGCGGGAAATAGTGCTCCAGCGCCTCCTTCCAGGGAGAGTCGAAATCGCTACTACCGGCTGCAGTGTCGTTCATGCTACCACCTCAGTGGGTGGTGGCGGGCTTTACGTCGAGCACTTCCACCTCGAAGGTCAGGGTACGCCCCGCCAGCGGGTGGTTGAAGTCCACTTCCACCCGCTCGCCCTCGATGCGGCTGATCACCCCGGGCAGCTCGCCGCCGGCGGCATCGGCGAAGGACATCACCATGCCCACCTCCGGCGCCTCGCTCTCGAAGTCGGCGCGCTTGAGCAGCTGGATGTTCTGGGGATTGTGCTGGCCGAAGGCGTGCTCGGGGGTGATCTCGAAGCTGTCGGTATCACCGCTCGCCAACCCCTTGAGAGGGTGCTCGAAGCCCGGCGGCAGGTTGCCATCGCCCACCTGGAAGGTGGCGGGGGCCTTGTCACGGGTGGAATCCACCACGGTGCCGTCTTCCAGGCTGAGGGTAAAGTGCAAGGTCACTTGCATGCCCTCGTCGATGCGGTGCTGGGTGCTGTTCTGGTCGCTCATGGCAGTCTCGGACTCGCTAAGGAGGATAAGATTCGAGGGCCGGCAGGGTGGCGTTATTCATCGCGCCTGACGTCGAGCCCAGCGTCGCTCGGCGAACAGCGACTCCCAGATCAGGCCGATGGCCCCCAGGGTGATGCCGATGTCCGCCACATTGAAGGCAGGGTAGTACCAACCGGCCACATGGAAGGAGAGGAAGTCCACCACGTAGCCATGCACCAGCCGGTCGTAGAGGTTACCCAGCGCCCCGCCGATGATAAGCGCCAGCGATGCCGCCAGCAGCGTCTCGTCGCGCTTGAGGCGACGCATCCATAACGTCAGGCCGATGCTTGCGCCCACGGCGATGAGGGCAAAGAGCCAGCGCTGCCAGCCTGGATGGCCGGCCAGGAAGCTGAAGGCAGCGCCGGTGTTGTGCAGCAGTGTCAGGTCGAAGAACGGCAGCACTCCCAGCGGCCGGGCGTATTCCAGCCAGGCACTGGCGGCGCTCTTGGTGGTCAGGTCCAGCACGATCACCGCCAGCGCTAGCCACAGCCAGCGCAACGGACGCTGCATGGGTTGGGCCTCGTGCCGACCGGTCTGCTGGCCACGCAGGCGCGTCTCGTGTTGCTCGCTCATCGCCGTATCCTCGTGCCGACCATCAGGCATAGTGGCGCGTCTCACCGGGGCCGCCCGGCAGGTTGCTGATGCAGCGCCCACAGAGCTCCGGGTGTTCCGGGTGGCTGCCGACATCCTCGCGGTGGTGCCAGCAGCGCTCGCACTTGCGGTGGGGGCTCTCGGCCACGGCTACCTTGAGCCCCTCGAGTTCGGTGGCCTCGGCGCGACTGCCCTTCGCAAGAGGTGCCAGATGCACCTCGCTGGTCAGCATCACGAAGCGCAGTTCGTCGCCGAGCTCGGCGAGGGTATCGTGCAGGGCGTCATCCACGTAGAGGGTGACCTCGGCGGCCAGGCTGCCCTTGATGGTCTTGGCCTTGCGGGCATCTTCCAGGCATTTGTTGACCGCCTGCTTGACTTCGAGTACCTGTTCCCAGAAGTCACGGCCCATGGTGGCGTTGTCGGCGAGCGTCTCGAGGCCCGTGTAGTACTCGGCTAGCAGCACGCTGTCGCCGCGCTCGCCGGGAATGTTCTCGAAGATCTCCTCGGCGGTGAAGGAGAGGATCGGCGCCACCCAACGCGAGAGCGCTTCGACCACGTGGTAGAGGGCCGTCTGGGCGCTGTGGCGCGCCACGGAGTCGGCCTGGGTGGTGTACTGGCGATCCTTGATCACGTCCAGGTAGAAGCTGCCGAGCTCCCGAGCGCAGAAGCCATGCACCTGCTGGTAGACATCGAGGAAGCGATACTCGGTATACGCGATCTCGATGCGCGCCTGCAGCTGGGCGGCGCGGTCGACCACCCACTGGTCAAGGGCCAGCATCTCGCCGAACGGCAGGGCGTCGCTCGCTGGCGAGAAACCCTTGAGGTTGGCCAGCAGGAAGCGCGCAGTGTTACGGATGCGCCGGTAGACGTCGGCGGTGCGCTTGAGGATCTCGTCGGAGACCGCCATCTCGCCGCCGTAGTCGGTGGAGGCCACCCATAGGCGCAGGATGTCTGCACCCAGCTTGTCCATCACCTCCTGGGGAGCCACCACGTTACCCACCGACTTGGACATCTTGCGGCCCTGGGCATCCACGGTGAAGCCGTGAGTGAGCAGGCCACGGTAGGGCGGGTGGCCGTCGATGGCGCAGCCGGTCAGCAGCGAGGAGTGAAACCAGCCGCGGTGCTGGTCGGAGCCCTCCAGGTAGAGATCGGCCACTGGCCCCTGCCGGTGGCCATGGGGGTGCGAGCCGCGCAGCACATGGCGATGGGTGGTGCCGGAGTCGAACCAGACGTCCAGGGTGTCGGTGACCTTCTCGTAGTCGCCGGCCTCATCGCCCAACAGTTCGGCGGGGTCGAGGCGAAACCAGGCGTCGATACCCTCGGCCTCCACGCGCTTGGCGACCTCCTCCATCAGCTCGACGCTGCGCGGATGCAGCTCGCCGCTGGCTCGGTGCAGGAAGAACGGAATCGGCACGCCCCAGTTGCGCTGGCGTGAGATGCACCAGTCGGGGCGGTTGGCAATCATGCTGTGCAACCGCGCCTTACCCCAGGCCGGGGTGAAGGTGGTCGCCTCGATGCCCGCCAGCGCCCGCTCGCGCAGGGTCTTGCCGTCGCGACCGGCCATGTCCATGCCCACGAACCATTGGACGGTGGCACGGTAGATCACCGGGGTCTTGTGGCGCCAGCAGTGCATGTAGCTGTGGGTGATGGTGGCATGGGCCAGCAGCGCACCGACCTCGTCGAGCTTGGCGACGATCTGCAGGTTAGCCTTCCAGATCATCTGGCCACCGAACAACGGCAGCTCGTCGACATAGACGCCGTTGCCCTGTACCGGGCTCTCGATCTCCTCGAAGCTCATGCCGTGGGCACGGCAGGTCACGAAGTCGTCGACGCCGTAGGCCGGCGCGGAGTGGACGATGCCGGTGCTGCCCGCCTCGATCTCCACGTAGTCGGCGAGATACACCGGCGACAGGCGATCATAGAAGGGGTGACGGAAGCGCACGCCATCTAGCCGCTCGCCGGTGGCGGTGGCGATGATCTCGCCGGAGAGCCCAAAACGCTCCAGGCACGATTCCACCAGCTCCTCGGCCAGCACCAGCAGGCGCTCGCCGGTATCCACCAGGGCATAGGTGAACTCGGGATGCACGTTGAGCGCCTGGTTGGCGGGGATGGTCCAGGGCGTGGTGGTCCAGATCACCACGGCGGCCGGCCTGGCCAGCGCCTCGAGGCCGAAGGCTGCGGCGAGGCGGTCGGCGTCCTCCACCGGGAAGGCCACGTCGATGGCATCGGACTTCTTGTCCTGGTACTCCACCTCGGCCTCGGCCAGCGCCGAGCCGCAGTCGAAGCACCAGTTGACAGGCTTCAAGCCCTTGAAGACATAGCCGGCCTCGACCATGTCGGCCAGCGCGCGGATCTCGCCGGCCTCGTTGGCAAAGTCCATGGAGCGGTAGGGGGTGTCCCAGTCGCCGATCACGCCCAGACGCACGAAGTCAGCGAGCTGCCCCTGGATCTGCTCGGCGGCGTACTCACGACACAGCACGCGGGCCCGCGCCGGCTCGAGGTGCTTGCCGTAGGTGGTCTCCACCTTGTGCTCGATGGGCAAGCCGTGGCAGTCCCAGCCGGGCACGTAGGGCGCATCGAAGCCGGCCAGATTCTTCGACTTGACGATGATGTCCTTGAGGATCTTGTTGACGGCGTGACCGATATGGATGCTGCCGTTGGCGTAGGGAGGGCCATCGTGCAGCACGAACAGCTCCCTGCCGCGGCGCGCCTCGCGCAGGCGATGGTAGAGGTCCATCTGCTTCCACTGTGCCACCCGGGCGGGCTCGCGCTTGGGCAGCATGCCGCGCATCGGGAAGTCGGTTTCGGGCAGGTTCAGAGTGTGCTTGTAGTCGCTCATATACTGGGGTTCAGCCGTCGTCGTGGTCGGCAGGCTTGCCCGCCGAGGAATCGGAAGTCACGGCCTCGCGCGCCAGCGGCGCCGATGCCAGAGGAAGAGAATCGTCGCTACCGTCGCCCGCGGGGTGCTCTAGAAAGTAGGCCCGGGCGCGCGCCTGATCGGCGCGAATCTGCGCCTTGAGCTCGTCGAAGTGGGCGAACTTCACCTCGCCGCGCAGTTTGGCACAGGGGAACACCGTCAGGCGCTGGCCGTAGAGATCGCCGTCGAAGTCGAAGAGATGCACCTCGAGCACCGGGCGCTCGCTGCCCACCGTAGGGCGCCAGCCGATGTTGGCCACACCGGGCAGGCAGCGTCCGTTGGGGAGCTCGGTAAGCACCGCATAGACGCCCTGCAGGGCCAGCGAGCGGGCCGGCTGCGGCAAGTTGGCGGTGGGCACGCCGATGGTGCGACCCAGCTGACGGTCGGGTACCACGCGACCGCCCACCCGGTAGGGGCGGCCCAGCAAACGCGCCGCAGCGGCGAAGTTGCCACTGGTCAGAAGAGTGCGTACCCGGGTACTGGAGACCCGCTCGCCATCAACGGTGAAGGTGCGGGTATGCTCGACGCCGAAGCCGCGGCTCTCGCCCACCTCGGTAAGCAGGTGGAAGTCGCCGCGTCGATCGCAGCCGAAGCGGAAGTCATCGCCCACCACCAGGTGGCGCACGCCCAGGCCAGCCACCAGCACCCGCTCGATGAACTCCAGCGCAGTGAGGCGGCGCAGGGCATCGTTGAAGGGCAGGCAGAGGATACGGTCGACCCCGCACTCGCTGAGCAGCGCCACCTTGTCGCGCAACCGGGTCAGCCGCGGCGGCGCCTGCTCGCCGGCGAAGAACTCGCGGGGCTGGGGCTCAAAGACCACCACCGTGACCGGCAGACCGAGCCTTGCGGCCTGTTCGCGGCACTGCTCGAGAATTGCCCGGTGGCCACGATGCACGCCATCGAAGTTACCGATGGTGGCCACGCAGCCGCGATCCGCGTCACGCAGGTTGTGCAGTCCTCGAATCACTCGCATGGGGGTCATCACGCTGGGAAATAAAGTTCACGATTATAACGGACCGGGGGACCCTTGACAGCCGGCGCGGCTTGGTCTTTGTCTACCCCTTCATCTGCTCACCTCAACTTTTCATTCGAAAGTGGCGAAGGCGCACCCCGAAGGTTGCCAGCCAAGTGAAGTAGATCGCCACCCCGGCCGAGACCAGCAGCGCCAGCCAGCCGGCGCGGGTCCAGACGCTCCATTCGAGCCACGCCCGCCACTCGGGGGCCAGCCAGGCCAGCCCCACGCCCATCACCGCACAGCCGCCGAGCAGTTGCACCGCGTAGCGCCCCCAGCCGGGCTGGAAAACCAGCACGCCCTGCTTTCTCAGCAGCCAGCCCAGCAGGCCGGCATTGAGGAAGGCCGAGAGCGCCGTGGCCAGCGCCAGACCGGCATGGGCCAGCGGCCAGATCAGGATCAGGTTGAAGACCATATTGGCGACCATGGCGATGATGCCCACCTTCACCGGCGTGGCGGTGTCCTGGCGGGCAAAGAAACCCGGTGCCAGCACCTTGATCAGCATAAAAGCTACTAAACCAAAGGCATATGCTCTAAGGCTTATCGCCGCCATGGCGATGTCGTGCTCGCTCATGGCGCCATAGTGGAACAGCGCGATCAGCAGCGGCTCGGCCAGCACGGCGAGAGCCAGCGCCGCCGGCAGGCCGAGCAGCAGCACGGCACGGATCGCCCAGTCGAGCATGGTGGCGAAGTGCGCGCCGGCCTGCTCGGCATGGCGTTTGGAGAGCGCCGGCAGGATCACCGTGCCGATGGCGATACCGAACACCCCCAGCGGCAGCTCCACCAGGCGGTCCGAGTAGTAGAGCCAGGAGACGCTGCCCGCCGCCAGCAGCGAGGCCAGCACGGTGTCGAGCAGCAGGTTGATCTGCGAGACCGAGACGCCGAACAGCGCCGGCAGCATCAGCCGCAGGATACGCCGCACGCCAGGGTGGGCGAAGTCGGGCCAGGGCCGCGGCAGCAGCCCCAGCCGCGCCAGGAAAGGCACCTGGAAGGCCAGCTGGGCGCCGCCGGCGATCAGCACCCCCCAGGCCAGCGCCATGGTCGGCTGCTCGAACAGCGGCGTGAGCAGGACCGCCGCGCCGATCAGCGAGAGGTTAAGCAGCACCGGCGTAAAGGCCGGCACCGCAAAGCGGTTCCAGGTGTTGAGCGTGCTGCCGGCGAAGGCGGTAAGCGAGATCAGCAGCAGGTAGGGGAAGGTCAGCCGCAGCATGTCGGCGGTCAACGCCAGCTTCTGCGGGTCGCGGCCGAAGCCGGGGGCGAAAGCCCACACCAGCCAGGGCGCGGCCAGCATCGCCAGCGCGGTAATCAGCGCCAGCACCGCCGTGAGGCTGCCGGCCACCGCATCGAGCAGCTCCTTCACCTCGCGCTTGCTGCCGCGCGTGGCGACTTCCGAGAGCACCGGCACGAAGGCCTGGTTGAAGGCCCCCTCGGCGAACAGACGGCGCAGGAAGTTGGGGATCTTGAAGGCGACGAAGAAGGCGTCAGTGCCGTTGCCGGCGCCGAACAGGGTAGCAATCACCACGTCGCGCGCCAGCCCCATCACCCGCGAGAGCAGGGTCATCACGCTGACCACCAAGCCGGAGCGCATCAGGCCACCCGCCTTGGGCGCTACCGCGCGGTCAGGGTCGTCGACAGCCGGCGGGCGGGGTCCATCCTCAGGCGTCTGGGGTTCATCGTCCCGGGGCTCGGGGGGCTGTTCGTGATCCGTCACCGTCTGTTCCTCGTTCGGCGCCTCAGCGGGCACTCGGCAAGAATCGCGGACACAAAAAAACCGGCCTCAGCCGGTTTTCTTCTGGCGCTCCCGGCTTACGCCGCGAGAGCCTTGATGCGTTTGTTCAGGCGGCTCTTGAGACGCGCAGCCTTCTTCTTGGAGAGCACATCCTTGTCGGCAATGCGGTCAATAACCGGCTGCGCCTGCTTGAAGGCGTCCATGGCCTGGGCGTGGTCACCGCCGTTGATGGCCTTGATGACGCGCTTGATGTAGGTGCGGACCATGCTGCGCTGGCTGGCCTTCAGGACACGACGACCTTCGGCCTGACGGGCACGCTTACGGGCTTGCTTGCTGTTCGCCACTGACTGTCTCCTTGGAGAAAGTTGTGGTCGCCATCTGCGGGCGACACTTGATAACTGTATGATCCAACAGGGAAATAAAAAAATCCCCGCCGGCCTGGCCATGTTACCGGCTGCGCCATCAAGCGCAGTCGCTTAGGGGCCGTGTCTGAGAGGATGGCGCATCCTATCACGCCAGCCTGGTGCTTGCCATAGTGGCTGCGAGAGTGCTAGAGCACCACCAGGTTGTCGCGGTGGATCAGCTCCGGCGCCTCCATGTAGCCGAGGATGGCCTCAATCTGGTGGCTGGGCTTGCCGACCAGCAGGCGGGCCTCGTCGGCGCCGTAGTTGACCAGCCCCTTGGCGACCCGCTGCCCCTGCTCGTCGACGCAAACCACCATGTCGCCGCGCACGAAGTTGCCCGCCACTGACTTCACGCCGACCGGCAGCAGGCTCGAGCCCCTGTCGCGCAGCACCTTCACCGCCCCGGCGTCCAGGGTCAGGCTGCCACGCACTTGCAGCTGCCCCACCAGCCAGCGCTTGCGTGCCGCCATGGGCGCCTGCTCAGGCAGCAGCAGGGTGCCCAGCCGCTCGCCCTCGGCCAGGCGACCGAGCACGTCCGGCTGGCGACCACTGGCGATCACCGTGACCGCCCCGGAGCGGGCCGCCAGCCGGGCCGCGCGCACCTTGGTGGCCATGCCGCCGCGACCGAGCGCCCCGCCGCCGCCGGCCACCGCCGCCAGGCTCGGATCGTCGGCACGTCCCTCGGCGATCAGCCGCGCCTCAGGGTTCGAGCGCGGGTCGGCATCGAACAGCCCCTCCTGGTCGGTGAGGATCATCAGGGCGTCGGCCTCCAGCAGATTGGCCACCAGGGCCCCCAGGGTGTCGTTGTCGCCGAAGCGGATCTCGTCGGTGACCACGGTGTCATTCTCGTTGACCACCGGCACCACGCGCAGCGCCACCAGGGTGCGCAGCGCCGAGCGGGCATTCAGGTAGCGCTTGCGGTTGGAGAGATCGTCGTGGGTCAGCAGCACCTGG
The DNA here is from genome assembly GCF_004361885.1 of Halomonas ventosae. Taxonomy (GTDB): domain Bacteria; phylum Pseudomonadota; class Gammaproteobacteria; order Pseudomonadales; family Halomonadaceae; genus Halomonas; species Halomonas ventosae_C. Next base: position 36,412 of record NZ_SNWH01000005.1, on the reverse strand, counting down.
GCGGTAAGCAGGCCGTGGCGGGCGAAGTGGCCTTCGTAGCACTCGGTGAGGCCGTTCTGGCCCACCGCCGCCGCGGCCTGCAGCTCGTGGACCGCCGAGGGACGCACCTGCCAGCCCAGGCGCACCATGCCGGCGGCCACCGCCCCTGAGGAGACCAGCACCACCTCGATGCCCCGGCGATGCAGTGCGGCGATCTGGTCCACCCAGCCGCCGATCGCCGCCTCGTCGAGGCCGCGGCCGTCGTTGGTCAGCAGCGCACTGCCGATCTTCACTACCACCCGGCGGGCGCCCACCAGCGACTCGCGACCAGGATTCGCAACCCCTTCCGTCATCTTGATTCCTGATGTTGTCTTTGCAGGGTTAAGGGCGATCACTCAGCTCGACCAAGGGCTCACCCTGCGATAACAGCTCGAGCGCGGCTGGCAACAGCCTCTGTAACACGTCCCGCATACGCACATTCGTGGTGTTCCCCATGGTGATCCAGATGACACGCGGCGGCGGGCCGTAACGCTCCAGAAGATCAGGAAAATCTCGATCCTTGGTCAACACGACAATCTCCGCCTTGCGTGCTGCGGAAAATATCTCCTCATCAGAAGCATCGCGATAGCCAAGCCAGCGGGCAGAAAGCGGGCAGAATAGGCCTCGATACCCAGAGTTTCGGTTATCCAGGGCGCCAGGTGGGGAGACAGTTGAGCATCAACCCAGAGGATCATGCCGCAAGGACGGGGTGGCCGAGACGGCGCGCGGCGAACTGCAGACACGCCAGGACATCCTCCTGCTCCAGATCCGGCAGCTCTTCGAGCACCTCCTGCGCGGTCAACCCTTGCCCCAGCAGGTCGAGCACATCCACCACCCGGATACGCATGCCGCGGACACAGGGCCTGCCCCCGCACTGCAAGGGGTCGATCGTGATACGACGCAACACGTCACTCATCCGGCACCTCCTCTCGTATCGCCCACCTAGCCTCAGCCTACTTCATCACGGCGCGTATTCGACCTCGACGTCGTAGTCGTCGTCATCGAAATCGTCGTCATCCTCGTCGACCGGCTTGCGCTTGCGGCCCAGGCGGGCCTCGGTGCGGGCCACTGCCTCGTCCTCCATGCGCGCGCGCATCTCGCGGGCACGCTCGGTGGCTTCTTCGTCCTCGTTCTCGAGCCGACGCTGCTCGGTGAGCCAGCGGTAGGCGGCCTGGACCAGGGCGTCGGTGCCGTCACGGGAAATCGCCGAGATGCGAAACGCCGGCCCTTCCCAGCCGAGCCGGCGGACGATGTCATCGACCACTGCCTCGCGCTCCTCAGCCGGCAGCAGGTCGAGCTTGTTGAGCACCAGCCAGCGCGGCAACTCGGACAGCGCCGGCGAGAACTCGCCCAATTCGTGGATGATCGCCTCGGCGGCCGCCACCGGGTCGGACCCGTCGAAGGGCGCCACATCGACCACATGGAACAGCAGCCGGGTGCGAGTCAGGTGCTTGAGGAAGCGCAGCCCCAGGCCAGCGCCTTCCGAGGCGCCCTCGATCAGGCCGGGCACGTCAGCCATCACGAAGTGCTCGTACTGGCCGAGCTTCACCACCCCGAGATTGGGCACCAGGGTGGTGAAGGGGTAGTCGGCGACCTTGGGTTTGGCCGCAGAGACCGAGCGGATCAGCGTCGACTTGCCGGCATTGGGCATGCCCAGCAGGCCCACGTCGGCCATCACCTTCATCTCCAGGCGCAGGGTGCGGCGCTCACCCTCGGTCCCCGGCGTGGTGCGCCGCGGTGCCCGGTTGGTGGAGGACTTGAAGTGGATGTTGCCCAACCCCCGGCGGCCACCCTGGGCGACCGGCACCACCTGGCCGATCTCGGTGACGTCGGCGATCACCTCGAGGGTATCCTCATCGATCACCGTGGTGCCCACCGGCACCTTGACATGCAGGTCATCGCCGGCGCGTCCGCTCATCTGCCGGCCCATGCCGGGCTGGCCATTCTGCGCCTTGTAGAAGCGCTGGTACTTGAAGTCGATGAGGGTGTTGAGGGCATCGTCGCCGATCAGGTAGACGCTGCCGCCATGTCCCCCATCGCCGCCGTCGGGGCCGCCCCTGGGCACGTACTTCTCGCGCCGGAAGCTCAGGCAGCCATTGCCGCCCTTGCCGGCTTCCACGATGATCGAGGCTTCGTCGACGAACTGCATCTCTCACTCTCCTGACGGCGCATGCCGCCATGATACGAGAAGGCCCCGCCTGGGCGGGGCCTTCTCGCTGCAAGCGTCAGGGGTCTCAGGCAGAGACGATACTGACGAACTTGCGGTTCTTCGGACCCTTGGTCTCGAACTTGACCACGCCCTCGTCCAGCGCGAACAGCGTGTGGTCCTTGCCGATCCCCACACCGGTGCCGGCGTGGAACTTGGTGCCACGCTGGCGCACGATGATGTTGCCCGGATTGACGACCTGGCCGCCGAACAGCTTGACGCCAAGGCGCTTGGATTCGCTGTCGCGACCGTTACGGGTAGAGCCCGCTGCCTTCTTGTGAGCCATTGCAAATACCTCGCTCGTTCGTGGGAGTATCTCGAAAAGCGTCCGCTGGCGTGGCGCTTACGCGGAGATCCCGGTGATCTTGACTTCAGTGAACCACTGGCGGTGGCCCTGACGCTTCATGTGGTGCTTGCGACGACGGAACTTGATGATGGTGACCTTGTCGCCACGGCCGTGGGAAACGACCTCGGCGGCCACCTTGGCACCGTCGACCAGCGGAGCGCCGACCGTGACGTCCTCGTCGTTGCCCATCAGCAGGACCTCATCGAACTCGACGGTATCGCCGGTCGGCACTTCCAGCTTCTCGAGCTTGAGCGTCTGGCCTTCCTGAACGCGATACTGCTTGCCACCGCTCTTGATAACTGCGTACATGTTTTCTCTCCAGGACTCATCGGGTGTTGGCTCTTCATCGGCCTGCGGCGAGTGGCGCCCCTTTTGGCAGCCATCTGACAGGGAGCGTGATGAGTGGGTCGCGGATTATAACCGCGGTGAAACCACCGCACAACCCGTGGGTGCCGTCCCGAAGATAGTGTCGACACCCCGGCCAAGGGCCCGCCGGCAGCGGCTTGACGCCCCCATGGGGGCCTCATAGCATGGCCGGCAACCCGATGCCCGAAGGGACGCCCGTCGCCCCGGCTCCACCTACCCGACGAAACCGCCTCCATGACAGCCAACGCCTCACCGCCCCGGTCGCCCCGCTCTGCTGCCGCACCTCCGCTGCATGCCGCGGTGGCCGATGACTTTCTCGCCGTGAACCGCACCATCATGGAGCAGCTCGCCTCGCGCATCCCGCTGGTGGAAACCATCGGTCAATACATCATCGAAAGCGGCGGCAAGCGACTGCGCCCGCTGCTGGTACTGCTGTCGGCACGCTCGCTGGGCTACACAGGCGACCGGCACATCACCCTGGCTACGCTGATCGAGTTCATGCACACCTCGACACTGCTGCATGACGACGTGGTCGACGAGTCGCACATGCGTCGCGGCAAGGCCACGGCCAACGAGGCCTGGGGCAACGCGCCTTCGGTGCTGGTGGGTGATTTCCTCTACTCCCGCTCCTTCCAGATGATGGTGGAGGTCGGCTCAATGCGCATCATGGACGTGCTCTCGCGGGCCACCTGCACCATCGCCGAGGGCGAGGTGCAGCAGCTCACCAACGTCGGCAACCCCGACACCGACGAGGCCGCCTACTTCGAGACCATCCAGGGCAAGACCGCCATGCTCTTCGAGGCGGCCTCCCACAGCGGGGCCATCCTCGCCGACGCCAGCCCCGACCAGCAGGCGGCCCTGCAACACTACGGCCGCTATCTGGGCCTGGCCTTCCAGCTGATCGACGATCTGCTCGACTACCAGGGCGACGCCGAGGCGATGGGCAAGAACGTCGGCGACGACCTGGCCGAGGGCAAGCCGACCCTGCCGCTGATCCAGGCTATGGCCACCGGCACCCCCGAACAGCGGCGCGTGGTGCGCCAGGCGATTCGCAAGGGCGGACTCGACCACCTGGATGAGGTGCTGGAAATCGTGCGCGACACCGGCGCCCTGGACTACACCCGGGCCCGCGCCGAGGAGATGGCCGACAGGGCCCTGGCACAGCTCGACGCACTGCCCGAAAGCCCGTTCCGCGACAGCATGGCCCAGCTTGCCCGAGTGGCCGTCGACCGGCAGAACTGAGCGCCATGAAGCCGCCAGCGCTTGCATTGCGGCCATCCTTGCGTACAATACGCTGCGTCAAAGCGACATCTGCGCGACAAAACGACATCGGAGTATAGCTCAGCTTGGTAGAGCGCTGCCTTCGGGAGGCAGAGGTCGTAGGTTCGAATCCTGCTACTCCGACCAGAAAACACAGCAAAAACGGCCACTTAGCGAATCGACGCGGTGGCCGTTTTTCGTTGCTGGATTTCTAGGTAGCAAATAGGTTCCAGCTGTCAAGAAGCCGCGGGCCAGGCTCTTGCAGGCCACCGACTGGGCGAGGACTGTCAACCAGCACCGTCCTTTTCGCCCTCTCTGCTTTTTACCTTACCCCGCACGCCCCGCCACCCCACCAATCGCGCGTGGCCTTCCCGCCCCAAGTTTGGTGAGATAGGCGCCAGTCACCACGGCCGCACGAGGCGGCCGGCTCAGCGAACACAGGGAACCGCGGTACATGATCCTCACCCTCAACCAGCTGGAACGGCACCTGTTCAAGGCGGCCGACATCCTGCGCGGGCGCATGGACGCCTCGGAGTTCAAGGAGTACATCTTCGGCATGCTCTTCCTGAAGCGCTGCTCTGACGTTTTCGAGCAGCGCCAGGAGGAGGTCCGCAGCCAGCTCAGGCAGGCGGGCAAGAGCGAGATCGACATCGCCCAGGTGATCGAGATGCCCAGCTGGTACAAGGCCACCTTCTACGTACCCGAGCTGGCGCGTTGGCCCTGGCTGCTCAAGGAGGCCCACCAGGGCGTCGGCAACGCCCTGAACAAGGCGCTGGCCGACCTGGAGGAGCACAACCCCAGCCTCGCCGGGGTGCTGGAGCACATCGACTTCACCCGCAAGGTGGGCTCCACCACCCTGCCGGACAAGAAGCTGCGCGACCTGATCGTCCACTTCAGCGAGTACCGCCTGCGCAACGAGGACTTCGAGTTCCCCGACCTGCTCGGCGCCGCCTACGAGTACCTGATCCGCGACTTCGCCGACTCCGCCGGCAAGGTCGCCTCACCCAACTGCGCGACGAGCTGCTGGGCAGCTTCACCGCGGCGCTGGAGCCCACCGCCATGCTCGACCGCTTCGCGGTGCGCGGCATCATCGCGGGATTCTGGTTCGACAACAAGAACGAGTTCCGCACCCTGCAGGCCCGCGGCTGCCTGGGCGTGGTGGACGCCTGGCGCACCAGCATCAATAGCCTGCTGGAGGACGAGCAGAGCAAGGCCGCCGAAGCCAAGCCGGAGGGCGATGACACCGACGAGGCGGAATCAAGCGACAGCGAGGACGACGACGCCCGTGGAATCTGAGTCGGGAGGCTCGGACCGTTTCGCTGAATACGTGGATCGCTCGCTGACTAATCTATATGACATCGAGCATCTCTGGGCGAATGATATTTCGCGCTATAGCGACCAGTTCGATGACATTGAAGAATTCCGGTCATGGAGAGACAATGTGGCAGGTTTAGTGCTGATACCTGCGGATGTTAACCGCAGCTATGGCGCTAAACCCTTCGAGGAAAAAGTTGGGCACTACACTAAACAAAACCTCTACGCGGCGAGCCTAGCTCCGGACACGTATAAGCATGCTCCCAAATTTCTCGCGTTCCAGGAGCGCGAATGCCTAGACTTCAAACCTTATGCAGCGTTTGGCAGGGAGCAACAGTTAGAACGGCGTCAGTTGCTCAAGGAGCTAGCCCTCATAGTCTGGTCGCCGGAGCGCTTTCGCGACTGCTTATAGCAGGGGTTGCTAGAGCAGTTCAATGAACTCCCGTAGCCTGTCGGCGGTGACGATCAGTCCACAGGCTGCCAGGGTATCGAGATACTCCTTGGCGCTTTTCGGAGGCTTGCGCAGGCTGGCGCGGTGGCGATGGACGGTCCTGAGCACCAGCCCCTCGTTCAGCTCGAACTGCTGCTCCAGGAAAGTATCGGGATGGACGGCCTCGACCCCGAAGCCGGCCAGGGTGTCGGCGGGGAAGTCCTTCAGATTGAAGGTCACGATCAGCTGCGCCCCGGCGCGAATGGCCGCAGCCAGCACATGACGGTCGTCAGGGTCGGGCAGCTCAAGTGCCGGGATCAGCGGCTCGTGCCCGGTGACCAGGGCATCCGGCACCGCACGATTCATGAGCTCGATGGTTCGCGGCAGCGCCTCCGCCAGTTCGGGGCGCTTCTTGAGTAGGTTGCGCGTCCACTCATCGTGGATTTGCTCCGTCCAGCGTGCGGCGAACAGCCCCGAGGTAGCCAGGCGCATCAGCAGGTCCCGCAATGGCGCGGGATAGAGCACACAGGCGTCGTAGACGACCACGAAGCGCATCAGTAGCCCATGTCCAGGTCCTGAGCCTGGTCGGCTAGCTCCTGTAGAGCGGCCTCGGAGGCCTCCTCCTGCTGGCGCTTGTAGGCAAGTAGGTCCTGCAGACGAATCCGGCGATGCGTGCCCACCCGGGTGAAGGGAATCGCGCCTTCTTCCAATAGCTTGACCAGGTGGGGTCGCGAGACATTGAGCATGTTGGCGGCTTCCTGGGTCGTCACCTCGGCATGGGTGGGGAGGATGGTCACGGCATTGCCTTGGGCCATCTCGGTCAGCAGGTCACGCAGCATCACCAGCGCCTGACGGGGCAACACCATGTCTGCTCCATCCAGCTTGATATGCGCCCGGTCGCTCTCGGGCCGCTCGCGGAGCAGCTGGCTAAGCTCGGTGGCGCTGGCCCTGGCCAGGCGGGTAAGTTCGAGGTTGTCGGGCACTGTATCTTGGGTGGCGGTGTTCATGGCATGACCTCCACGCAGCCCGCTACTGTTGGCTGCCGTCTCGTGTTCTATCGTCACCTGCCAGGCTATTCGAAATAAACAAAAGTCGCAATATCCAAAACGAGCTGCTGGCCCATGGACTGGTATGCTCAGGGAAGTGAATTCACACAGGGAGCCACGGCATGGCAGGTCCTGAGTACACGGACGTCGAGAAGCCCTTCATCGACCAGCTGGTGGGTCAGGGCTGGGAGACCCTGGCCGGTTCGGTGGACGACCCCACCGTTACCCACCGCGAGAGTTTCGCCCAGGTGGTCATGGAGACGCTGCTGAGGGAGCGACTTCGCAAGATCAACCTGCGTAACGGCAATCCCTGGCTCGATGAGGCCCGCCTCGACCAGGCGGTGGCGGCCATCACCCGGCTGCCGGCCAGCAAGGTGCTGGAGGCCAACAAGCAGGCCACCGAGCTGCTGGTGAATGGCCTGCCCGTCGAGGGGCTCGATGGCTGGGACGGCGGCCGCGGCCAGATGCTGCGCTACATCGACTGGGACGAGCCCGCCAACAACGTCTTCACCGTGGTCAACCAATTCAAGGTGAAGTGTCCGCCCGGTCATGATTCAGCCAAGGGGCACGTGATCCCGGACCTAGTGCTGTTCGTGAATGGCATCCCGCTGGTGGTGGTGAAGTGCAAGAGCCGCACCGTGCCGGAGGGCCTTAGCCAGGCGGTGGATCAGCTGCGCCGTTACCACAACCAGCGCTTCCTGGAGAACGAGGTCGGCGAGCACGAGGGGCGCCAGCGCTGTTCGCCACCAGCCAGTTCCTAGTGGCCAGCAACTTCGACGAGGCGCGTGTAGGCACCATCGGCGCCCGCTTCGCCCACTACCTGAGCTGGAAGACGGTGGCGCCGCTGCGCGAGGCGGAGGTAGCCATCGACCTCGGCGTGGCGGACCTCTCCGCCCAGCAGCGCCTGGTCGCCGGCATGCTCACCCGGGCCAACCTGCTCGACATCGTGCGCACTACACCCTGTTCATGAATATCGGCGGCCAGGAGATCAAGCTGGTATGCCGCTATCAGCAGTATCGCGGCATGACCCGCGCCGTCGAGCGATTGAAGCAGGGCAAGACGCGCCGCGAGGACGGCGAGAGCGATCGCCGCGGCGGCATCGTCTGGCACACCCAGGGCAGCGGCAAGAGCCTCTCCATGGTGTTCCTGGTGCGCAAGCTGCGCACCGACCCGGCGCTTCGCCGCTTCAAGGTGGTGGTGATCACCGACCGCAAGGACCTCCAGGCCCAGCTCTCCGCCACCGCCGAGCTCACCGGCGAGAGCGTCGAGAAGGCCGGCAATACTGCCCAGCTCAAGAAGCTGCTGGGCCGCGACGGCCCCGGCCTGGTGTTCGGCACGGTTCAGAAATACCAGGACCAGAAGCATCGCGACCCGGACGCCGAAGAAGAGGGCGAGCAGGAGTCGGACGATGCTGGCGCCAACGGCGGGTTGGACAGCGGCCGCCGCGATGCCGCCGAGCCCCTCAAGAAACCGACCCTCAGCGAGCCCTTCGAGGTGCTCAACGAAAGCGAGGACATCCTGATCCTGGTTGACGAGGCCCACCGCACCCAGGCCGGCGATCTGCACACCAACATGATGCGCGCCCTGCCCAACGCAGCCCGTATCGGCTTCACCGGCACGCCCATCATCATGGGCGACAAGAAGCGCACCCACGACATCTTCGGCGAGTACATCGACCGCCAGGTCGGCGACCGCGCCAAGGCCTCGGAGATGGAGCACGCGGTGCGCTCCCACGTGCGCAAGCACCTGGACGAGGACCCGGTGAAGTACGGCCGCCTCAGCGGGCGCCTGGAAGAGCTGCTCCAGCAGCTCGATGGCCAGTGGGCGGAGCAGGTGGAGGCGCTCAAGACGCTGATCCAGCAGCTGCGTGACGGCGCCCAGGGCGCCCCGCTGAAGCTCGCCGCTGGCCGCTGGCCGCTTCCAGCTACGCGAGGACGTCCTGGCTGATGCCCGGGAACACCTCGTCAGATGGTACAGCGCCCGCGCCGCGGACTGGCTGACCGCCAGGGTGAAGGAGCACGCCCAGCGGATGGGCGTGGAGCCCGCCGGGGTGACGGTGCAGGACCTCGGCTACCGCTGGGGCTCCTGCGGCAAGGGCAATCGGGTCTACTTCCATTGGAAGACCATTCTGCTGCCGCGAAATATCGCCGAGTATATGGTCGTCCACGAACTCGTCCACCTGCATGAGCCCCACCACACCCCCGCCTTCTGGCGCCGCTTCGAGCACGCCATGCCGGACTACGAGCAGCGCAAGAGCTGGCTCGCTCGGCACGGCATCGAGGTGGAAGGGATCTAGTTGGTGCTCCACGAGGATCACGAGGAAGGTGTCTGAGGGCAGGACCGCCGAGCATAGCCCATACCTACGGCCCAGCGACGATACGGCCAAGCAGGTTTCCCTTCGCGACTGAGGCTCCAAGGGGATGCCGTGATTCTTCACTCCACCGGCCTCAGGGTCTGCCCCTCTCGGCGCTCAGGATCGCAAATGGCACGAACCTGTGCGACGTCAACTACGTTGACCGGCTAGCGACAATTAAAATGGTTCTTCGCAAATCGGCGTGAAAACAGCGGGAAAGCCGCGTAGGTCGGATTAAGCCGGAGGCGCATCCGGCGTGACGATGGTGCCCTCGGCATACCCGGTGCGCTGGCGCTTACTGAGCATACGGCGACAGCTGGCCGGGTGGTCTCGTGCGGTCAACGAACAAAGCGCATCAGGAAGAGCCTTGCATCCTCTCAGGCCCCGCGTGCTCTCCACAATCGCTGAGCCAGGGTCACCGCTCCCAGTACCACTGCACCGACCAGCAGCCCGACGAGCATGTTGAGCAGCGAGGGCCCCACACCATTGACGACGGCACCCAGCCCCGGCATGTCGAACTGTGCCTCGGCTGCGCCCTGCACCAGGTGATGAAGCGCCGGGATACCGTGGGTAAGTATCCCGCCGCCGACCAGGAACATCGCCAGGGTACCGATGACCGATAGACTGCGCATCAGGTGGGGCGCCGCGGCCAGCAGGCCACGCCCCAGCATCTTGGGCAGGCCGTTGCGACGGCTCAGGTAGAGCCCCAGGTCGTCGATCTTGACGATGCCGGCCACCAGGCCATAGACGCCGACGGTCATCAGCAACCCGATCCCCACCAGCACGGCAACCTGCTTTCCCAGGGCCGCACCGGCCACCGTCCCCAGGGTAATGACGATGATCTCGGCGGAGAGGATGAAATCGGTGCGCACCGCTCCCTTGATCTTGTCCTTCTCGAAGGCACGCATGTCGACCTGTTCGTCGGCCATCGCCGCGAGACGCTGTCGATGGGACTCCTGCTCCTCCTCGCCATGCAGGAACTTGTGCGCCAGCTTCTCGACCCCCTCGTAGCAGAGGTAGGCACCACCGAGCATCAGCAGTAGAGTGACCGCCCAAGGCAACAGGGCACTGATCAACAACGCTGCGGGGATGAGAATCAGCTTGTTGACCAGCGAGCCCCGGGCCACCGCCCAGACCACCGGCAGTTCGCGGTCGGCTCCCACGCCGGTGACCTGCTGCGCGTTGAGGGCCAGATCGTCCCCCAGCACACCCGCTGTCTTTTTGGCCGCCACCTTAGTCATCAACGACACATCGTCGAGAAGGGTGGCGATGTCGTCGATCAGGGTGAGAAGACTGCTGCCAGCCACGCGCGGGGCTCCTTGTCAAAGTAGGATTCTGTCAGAGTAGGAGGTTATCAGAGTAGGGGTCAGCTTCGTTCAGGTCACAGTGATGACGGTACAACCGGCGGTGTGACTGACCCTGTGGGAGACGCTGCCGAACACCATGCCGCGCATGTCGCTGATACCGCGGCTGCCCATGACGATGGCATCGACGCCGAGTTCCTCTGCCACGCCGACGATCAGTTCCGCCGGGCGGCCCTGGCGGACCACCTCCTTGACCTCGATGCCGGCGAGCTCGACGGCAGCGCGCGCCTTGTCGATCGCCTGGTGGGCCTCCTCCTTCATGCCGGCCGCCAGCTTCTCGCGCTCCTCCTCGGCATAGGGTTCGGCAACACCGCCGGTGAACAGGCCAATGTTGTCAGGCGGAAATTCGGCGACGGTCATCAAATAAAGGATAGCGGACGTGCCCTTCGCCAGCTGGGCGGCCACCTGGAGCGCCTTCACAGCATGGCTGGAACCATCGACGGGAACGAGGATTGACTGGTACATGAGTTCTTCCCTTCAGAGATAGACCGGGGTACCCACGGCACCCCACCTGATTCTAGCCTAGACGCTGAGGCCCATCCGGCAATGTCCTGGATCAAGCGCGTGAGCCGAAACCCATCGGTGGCCGGGCCCGCTCAGTGCGCATCGCCGTCATCGTCGGCCAGGCGCCTCGCCATGGCCTTGCGTGCCCGGTTGCGTCGGTAGAGGCGTGCCAGGGCGATACCTAGTGCGGCCGTCACCATGGCCGCCAGGGTCCAGCCCTGCCAGGGTCGCGCGGCATCGCCCATCAGGGTCTCCAGGGTGATAATCAGGATGAAGCCCAGCGCCTGGCTGGCGATCGCCAGGGCGCGCAGGGTATCGAAGGCCGGTTGTGCCATGAGTGCTCCCGCTGGATGACAGCCCTGCCCACCGGCAGTAGGCTTGGCGAAACCAATCCACCCAGTGTACCCGCTGCGGCGCCCGCCGCCGACCTCTCGGGAGTCACCGCCACGCCATGGATGCCATCGCCCTGGGGCCCGTGCTGATCGCGCTGCCGCGCCTCTACGCCTTCATTGCCGCGCTGGCTCTGCTGGCCGCCAGTGCCTTCCTGCTGGGCCTGCCGCGGAGCCGCCATGCCCGCTGGTTCAACGGCCTGCTGCTGACCTGGCTGGTCGGCGCCCGCCTGGGACATGCGCTGATGAACCTGGGCGCCTACGCCGAGGCGCCGCTGGATATCCTCAAGTTCTGGCAACCCGGCTACCAGGGCCTGTGGGGCCTGCTGGCCGCGCTGGGCTGGAGCGCCTGGTCGCTGCGCGACCGGCTGGGGGCGATGCTGGGCGGCATGGGCCTGACGCTGGGCGCCTCGCTGCTGTGGCTGACGCTGGTCACCCTGGCCCCGCTGGGTGGCGGCATGGCGCTACGCGAGCTGCCCGACCTCGCCCTGGAGAACCTCGACGGCGAGGAAGTCACTCTGGCCTCGCTGTCCGGCGAGCGGGTGGTGGTCAACCTCTGGGCCACCTGGTGCCCGCCCTGCCGTCGCGAGATGCCCCTATTAGCCGAGGCCGACGCCCGCGAGGGGGTCAGCGTGGTGATCGTCAACCAGGGCGAGGAGCTGCTGCAGGTGGTGCGCTACCTCGACGACCAGGGCCTCGACTTCGACCATGCCCTGCTCGACCCGCGCCAGCGCTTGATGGCGCTGTCCGAGTCGCCGGGCCTGCCCACCACCCTGCTGTTCGACGCCGAGGGGCGCGCGCTCGAACAGCACGTCGGCGAGCTCACCCGCGCGCGGCTCTCGTCCTGGCTGGCGGAGAAGCGCTGATCGGCGCGAGTGCTTAAGCCGCGCCTGGCTTTGCGGTAAGATACCGCGCCCTGTCGCCGCCGGGCCGGCTGTGGCCAGCGGCAGCGAACCGATCCCAAGCATCCCCGAGGCACCATGAGCGACTTCTCTCCCGGCCAGCGCTGGATCAGCGACGGCGAGGCCGAACTCGGCCTGGGCACCATCCTCAACGTCGATGCCCGCAGCGTCACCGTGCTCTTCGGCGCCAGCCAGGAAACCCGCACTTACAGCCGCCGCAACGCTCCCCTGACCCGGGTGGCCTTCGGCAGCGGCGACCGCATCCAGTCCGCCGAGGGCTGGCAGATGACCGTCGACGACAGCAAGGAGGTCGGCGGCCTGATCGTCTACATCGGCGAAAACGACGCCGGCGAGCTCACCGAGCTGCCCGAGTCGCGGCTTGCCGACAGCATGCAGTTCGACCAGGCCCGCGACCGCCTGCTCACCGGCCAGGTCGACCGCAACGACTGGTTCGACCTGCGCTTTCGCACCCTGCACCACTACCACCGCATCGAGCAAAACCCGGCACTCGGCCTGGCCGGCCCGCGCATCGACCTGATCCCCCATCAGCTCTATATCGCCGACGAGGTGGCCCGTCGCCACGCGCCGCGGGTGCTGTTGGCCGACGAGGTGGGGCTGGGCAAGACCATCGAGGCGGGGCTGATCCTGCATCGCCTGCTGCTCACCGGCCGCGCCGAGCGGGCGCTGATCCTGGTGCCGGCGAGCCTGACCCACCAGTGGCTGGTGGAGCTGCTGCGCCGCTTCGCCCTCGAGGTCACCCTGCTCGATGAGCAGCAGAGCGAGGCCCATGGCGACGCCAACCCCTTCGAGGCTGGCCAGCTGGTGCTGGCCAGCCAGGACTGGCTGTTCGCCAACCCCCATCGCCAGCAACAGGCGCTGGCCTGCGACTGGGACCTGCTGATCGTCGACGAGGCGCACCACCTCGATTGGAGCCCGGAGCAGAGCGGCCCCGGCTATGCCTGCGTAGGGCGCCTGGCCGCCCAAGTGCCCGGCATGCTGCTGCTTACCGCCACCCCGGAGCAGATGGGCCTCGAAAGCCACTTTGCCCGGCTGCGCCTGCTCGATCCGGACCGCTATCACAGCCTCGCGGCCTTCCGCGAGGAGGAGGCCCACTACGTGGAAGTGGCCGAGGCGATCGATGCCCTGGAGCGCCTGCCGGGCGAGGCCGCCGACCGCGATAGCGTCGCCGCAGTGATCGCCGAACCCGACAGCCTGGCCCTGCTCGACACCCTAACCGACCCCGAGCGCGGCGAGGCTCAGCATGCCGCCGCCCGCGACCAGCTGCGCGAGCAGCTGCTGGACCGCCACGGCACCGGCCGGGTGATGTTTCGCAACAGCCGCCGCCACGTGGGTGGTTTCCCCGAGCGCCACCTGCACGTCGCCACACTCGAGGCGCCCGCCGCCTACCGCCGGGTGCTGCGCCGCCTGGTGCGCGACGAGGACTACCTGGACGAGCTGCTGATCGAGACCGGCCTCGGCCATCCCGAGGTGCTGATCTACCCGGACGCCATGTACCGGGCGCTGGCCGATGGCCTGCCGAGCGGCGACCCGCTCAACAGCGAGCCCTGGTGGCAGTTAGACCCTCGCGTGACCTGGCTGCTGGAGCGCCTCGCCGACGATGGCGAAGGCGGTTTCGCCGATGATAAGGTGCTGGTGATCGCCCATGACCGCGCGACTGCCCAGGGCCTGGCCGAGGGATTGCGGGTGCTCGGCGGCTACCAGGCTCCGGTGTTCCACGAGGGGCTCTCGCTGGTGGAGCGCGACCGCGCCGCGGCAGCCTTCGCCGACCAGCAGGAGGGCTGCCAGGTGCTGGTCTGCTCGGAGATCGGCTCCGAGGGGCGCAACTTCCAGTTCTGCCGCCACCTGGTGATGTTCGACCTGCCGCTGCACCCCGACCAGCTGGAGCAGCGCATCGGCCGGCTCGACCGCATCGGCCAGCGCCACGCCATCGAGCTGCATGTGCCGGTGTTCGCCGGCAGCCCTGGCGAGAAGCTGCTGCGCTGGTACCACCAGGGCATGGACGCCTTCAGTGCGCCCCATGGCCTGGGCAGCGAGATCCATGCCGCCTTCGGCGACACCCTGGCCGACAGCCTGCTCGACGACGAGGCCCTCGAGGAGGTGATCGCGGAGACCCGGGCGCTGTTCGAAGCGCGCCTGGCCGAGCGCGACGCCGGCCGCAACCGCCTGCTGGAGCTCAACGCCTGCCGCGTTGATCGTGCCGATGCGGTCATCGCGGCGATCCGCGAGCTCGATGCCGATAAGGCCCTGAGCCGCTACCTGGACCAGGCACTAGACATCTTCGGCGTCGACAGCCAGGAACTGGGCGGCGACATCCTGCACCTGCAGCCGAGCCCACAGATGCTCGACGGCCTGCCGGGCCTGGTGAAGGGCGAGCAGGGCTTCTCCGCCACCTTCTCCCGCGCCCGCGCCCTGGCCCGGGACGACGTCCAACGCCTCTCCTGGGAGCATCCGCTGCTGCGCGAGATGATGGGCCGGATTCTCAATGGCGCCATGGGCAACACCGCCCTGGCGCTGCTTAGGCATCCCGCGATTCCCGCCGGCCGGCTGATAGTCGAGCTGGTCTTTCGCACCCATTGCCCGGCGCCGAAGCGCCTGCACCTCAATCGCTTCCTGCCGCCCACCGCGGTGCGTGTGCTGCTCGACGAGTCCGGCGCCAACCTGACCGACAAGATCTCCTTCACGGGTCTCTCCAAGGCGGTGCAGAAGGTCAAGAAGGCGGTGGCGCGGGACCTGATCAGGCGCCGTCACGAGCGGCTACGTGAACTGCTCATGGCGGCCGAAGCGCAAGCCGAGCGGGAACTGCCGAGCATCATCGAGGCCGCTCAGGGGCGCATGCGCACAGAACTCGATAGCGAGCTCAGCCGCCTCGAGGCGCTCTCGCGGCTCAACCCGGCGGTGCGCGCCGACGAGCTCGAAGCGCTACGCCGCGAGCGCGCAGCGCTGGACGAAGCCATCGAGGGCGCTCGGCTGCGCCTGGACGCCGTGCGGGTGATCGTCACCGTGGGTGACGACACGCGCTAGCCCAGGATATCGGCCAGGGCCTTCTCCAGGGTCTCGAACTTGAACTCGAAGCCCGCCTCGAGCAGCCGGGCCGGGCGCATGTCGGCGCCGGTCAGCAGCAGCCGTGACATCTCGCCGAAGGCGGTCTCCAGGGCAATGGCCGGCACCGGCATCAGGGCGGGGCGCCCCAGCTGCCTGGCCAGGGTGCGGGTGAACTCGGCGTTGGTGACGGGATGGGGCGCGCTGCCGTTGAAGGGCCCCTCGAGGTCATCGCGCTCGAGCAGGAAGAGGATCGCGCGGACCAGGTCCTCGCGGTGGATCCAGGGCATGAACTGCTTGCCGTCGCCGAAGCGCCCGCCCAGCCCCAGCTTGAAGGGCGGCAGCATCTTCTGCAGGCTGCCGCCGCCAGCATCGAGCACCAGGCCGATGCGCAGCAGAGCCACCCGAACGCCGAAATTCGCCGCTTCCCGGGCGGTGTTCTCCCAGCGCTTGCACAAGCGATGGGCAAACTCGTCATGAGGCGGGGTCTGTTCGGTGACCTCGTGATCCCCCTGGTCGCCGTAGTAGCCCATGGCCGAACCGGAGACCATCACCCGTGGGGTTCGCCCCTGGCTGGCCTGGAGCTGCTCGCAGAGCATCACCAGGTCGCGGGTGACGTTGACCCGGGAATCGATCAGACGCTCTTTCTGCGCGTCGCTCCAGCGTCGCGCGGCGATCGGCTCTCCGGCCAGGTTGACGATGGCATCGGGTGGCGTGTCGATGAAATCCAGCACCGAACGGCGGATGTCGCTGCCATCCGGCAGGCGGTCGCGCACCTGCTCCGGTTCCCGCGACACCACCAGGACGCGATGCCCGGCCTCCTTCAATCGCCGGCACAGCCGCTGCCCGACAAACCCACTGCCGCCCGTGATCAGCACTCGCATCCGCCACTCCCCCTTCGCCGCGACCGCCGCGACCGCCGCGACGAGTTATACAGCCGTTGTACACTTCTGCTAGTCTAGCGATGAACGTCGTTGACTGCACGAGATGACCATGCCCAAGCCTGCTGTTTCCATCGCCATCATCGGCGCCGGCATCGCTGGCCTCGCCTGCGGCCAGGCTCTGCGCGCGGCCAACCTGCCGGTGCGCCTGTTCGACAAGGGTCGCGGCCCGGGGGGCCGCTTGTCCAGCCGTCAACTGCCGGGCGCAGTGGTCGACCTGGGTGCCCAATTCTTTAGTGTCCGAGATCCGGCTTTCCAGCGCCGGGTGGATGCCTGGCGGAATGCCGGCCTCGCTGCCCCCTGGCCAGATGCCTTCTGGCAGTCGACCGAGACGGGCTGGCAGCGCCACCGCGACGAGGTCAAGCGCTTCATCGGTGTCCCGCGCATGAGTGCGGTGACCCGCCAGCTGGCAGAAGAACTTGAGGTGGCTACCGATACCCGGATCGAACGCCTCGAGCCCCAAGGCCGGCAATGGTGGCTGGTGGACCAGCACGAGACGCGCCATGGCCCCTTCACAGCGGTGGTGATCGCAATTCCCGCGCCCCAGGCAGCGACGCTGCTGGCTGGCCATGAACCCGCCCTGGAGGCGGCCTGCAAGACGGTGATCCAGCGCTCCTGCTGGGCTGCCTGGGCGTGTTTCGATGCCCAGCTGCCCTCCCTGCCAGGGATCGACGACGACTGGCAGGTGCTGCGCCTGGAGCCCATTTTACGCCCCGCCCCGACCCGGGAAGCGCTGCGTTTCGTCAGCCGCAACGACCACAAGCCCGGCCGCCGCCACCAGGGCGAAAGCCTAAGCCTGCTGGCGCGGCTGGAGTGGAGCGAGAGCCACCTCGAGCTCGCTGCCGAGGCGGTGGCCCGGGAACTGCTCGAAGCCTTCCGTGAACGACTGCCAGGCGGGGTTGTGCTGCCCGAGCCCAGCGACCTGGGGGCCCATCGGTGGCGCTACGCCCAGCCGGATGTCTTCGCGGCGGGCGAGGCCGTCAACCACGACTACCGGCGTTCATCCACGGCACTGGCACTGTGCGGTGACGGCTGGCGCGGAGCGCGGGTCGAGGATGCCTGGCTCTCGGGCCACCACCTCGGCGAGGCCCTGGTGGCCGACGCTTCCTGACCCTTCTTCGCGACCGGAGACTCCCATGTCCTATGCCCTGATCCTGCTCGCCCACGGCTCCAGTGACCCGCACTGGCGAGCCCCCTTCGAACACTTCGCCCAGGCCCTGACCGCTCGGCTGTCGACCCCGCTGCGCCTGGCCTACATGGAGCTCAGCGAGCCTTCGCTGGAATCCACCGTGGCCGAGCTCATCCAAGCGGGGGTCGAGCGTGCCGAGATCCTGCCGCTGTTTTTCGCCGCCGGACGCCACCTCCGCAAGGACGTGCCTGGCCAGGTCGAGGCGCTGAGCGCCACCCACCCCGGCATCAAGCTGGCCCTGCTGCCCCCGGTAGGCGAGCATCCGGCCTTCATCGAGGCGCTGGCGGCGGTGGTCGCCGAGCAGGCAGGGGAGTCGGCACGCTCATGAATGATGAGGCAAGGCGTTCGGCCGACACCCCGCTCTACCCGATCCGCGAGGTTTCCCGGCTGACCGGGGTCAACTCCGTCACCCTGCGCGCCTGGGAGCGCCGCTACGGCCTGATCAAGCCACAGCGCACGCCCAAGGGACACCGCCTCTATGCCCGCGAGGACATCGAGCGCGTCCAGCGTATCCTGCAATGGCTCAACCGCGGGGTGCCGGTCAGCCAGGTCCGTGAACTGCTCGACCAGCCGGAGACCGCGCCGGCCCCGGCACCAGTGGCCGACGACTGGACCGGCCAGCGTCGCCTGCTGGTCAGCGCCGTGCAAGCGCTGGACCTGACGCGCCTGGAGGAGCTGTTCAACCAGTCACTGGCGCTCTACCCCGTACCGACCTGCCTGGCCGAGCTCTGGCAGCCGGTGATCCGCCAGCTCGAGGAGGGCTGGGGGGAGCAGCTCGGCGATGTGCTGCAGCGCCGCACCCTCGAGACTTTCCTGCGCACCCGCATCGGCACCCGGCTGCTGCATGCCAATCCGCTGAGCAGAGGCCCGAGGCTGCTCATCGCGCCGCTGCCCGATGACCCTGCGCCACTCTGGGTGCTGCTCACCGCATTGGCCGCCAGCGACCGTGGCTACCACGTGCAGATATTCGATGCCCCGCTGCCCTGCAGCGAGCTGCCACTGGCGGTGGAACGCTTCCAGGCGGCGGCCCTGCTGCTGGCCAGCGGCAAGGCGGAGAAGGCCGAGCTGGTAAGGCGCCAGCTGCCGCGCCTGGCCGATCAGCTCGAGGTGCCGCTGATGGTCTGCGGCCCCATGGCGCGCATTCGCGAGGCCGATCTGGAGAAGACCCGGGTGGCACTGTTGGGCGATGACCTCGGCGAAGCCATGGAGCGCCTCCAGGGCCACCTTCCCACATCTTGAACCGGAGCCGCCTATGTCCCACCCCGTGATGGTCTGGTTCCGCAGCGACCTGCGCATCCACGACAACACCGCCCTGGCGGCGGCCACTCGACAGGGGCCGGTGGTCGCCGTCTTCCTGCGCAGCCTGCCGCACTGGCAGCGCCACGGCCACGGCGCCAACAAGCTCGACTTCTGGGGCCGCGGCGTGGCCGCCCTGGCCGAGAGCCTGGAGGATCTGGGGATTCCCCTGCTGCACCGCGACATCGATGACTTCGACGAAGCGCCAGCGACCCTGCTGACCATCGCCCGGGAGACCGGCGCCAGATCCCTGCACTTTAATCGCGAATACCCGGTGGACGAGCTGTCCCGCGATGCCGCGGTGATCGAGGCTTTCGACGCCGCGGGTCTCACCGCCCAGGGCCACCATGACGCCGTGGCCTTCGCCCCGGGCGAGCTGCGCACCGGCAAGGGCGACTACTACGGGGTCTTCACGCCTTTCGCCCGGGCCTGGCACCGCGCGCTGACACCCGCGCGGATCTCCTTGCACGACACCCCGCCGCCCCAGGCGCGGCCCTCCATCGCCTCCGACCCGCTACCCGAGCTCCCCGCCCTTGCCGACTCACCCATCGACGGCCGACAGTGGCCCGCCGGAGAAGGGCCCGCCGCCGACCGCCTGGAACGCTTCCTGCGCTTCCGGGCTCGCCACTACGCCGCACAGCGCGACTTCCCGGCGATCCGCCGCACCAGCGAGCTCTCCCCGTACCTGGCGCTGGGCATGATCTCCCACCGCCAGTGCCTGCAGGCCGTGCTGGCCGACAACGACGGCGCCCTGGCCGAGGGCGACGCCGGGCTCAGCGCTTGGGTCAATGAGCTGGTATGGCGGGAGTTCTACCGCCACGTGGCCGTCGGCTTCCCGCGGGTCTGTCGCCATCGCCCCTTCCAGCGCCACACCGAGCGACTCGCCTGGCGCGACGACGAGACCGGCTTCGCCGCCTGGTGCCAGGGGCGCACCGGCTATCCGCTCGTCGATGCCGCCATGCGCCAGCTGGTCGCCACCGGTTGGATGCACAACCGCCTGCGCATGGTCACCGCCATGTTCCTCGCCAAGCACCTGCTGATCGACTGGCGCCACGGCGAGGCCTTCTTCCTGCGCCACCTGGTGGATGGCGAGTTCTGCGCCAACAACGGTGGCTGGCAGTGGGCGGCCTCCACCGGCACCGATGCCGCTCCCTACTTCCGCCTCTTCAATCCCACCACCCAAGCGACGCGCTTCGACCCCACGGGACACTTCATCGCCGAGTGGCTGCCAGAGCTCGCCGAACTGCCGACGAAGGCCCGCCATGCGCCTTCGATCGACCTGCGGCGCAAAGTCGACTACCCGCCCCCCATCGTTGACCACCGGGCCGCCCGGGCCCGCGCCCTGGAAGCCTTCAAGGCCCTTAACGACGACTGATACCCCGCCAACAAGAGAGACCCTGCCATGCAACCGCCAGCAGACCTGGAGGCCTTCTGTGCCTTCTTCAATAAACTAGACAAGAACTGTACAGTCAAGTTATACGATGTATATACTGAAGACGTGGAATTCATCGATCCACTGCACCACATACGTGGCAGAGAAGCGCTAAAAGCCTACTTCGCGACCCTGTACGACAACGTGACATCGTGTCGCTTCACCTTTCACGAGACCCTGCGCCAGCACGACACGGCATTCGTCACCTGGACGATGCATTTGGTGCATCCGCGTCTTAACGGCGCTCGCCAGGTGGATGTCGAGGGTTGCTCGCACCTTTGCATCGCGCAGGACGGGCGGGTGGCCAGGCACCGCGACTACTTCGACGTCGGTGCCCTGCTCTATGAGCGACTGCCTTTGCTGGGAAGCGCGATACGACTGGTAAAGCGACAACTGGGCCGCTGACGGCCCCGAGGAGGGCGAGATCATGAGCACCGCGAGCGACAGGCAGCGCATCTGGCTGACCGGGGCCAGCTCGGGCATCGGCCGTGCCCTGGCCGAACGCCTGCTGGAGGCGGGGCACCGGGTGGCGCTGAGTGCGCGCAGCGAATCGGCCCTGGCCGAGCTCTGCGACGGCCATGACAACGCCCTGCCGCTGCCGCTGGACGTGACCGACCGCCAGGCCGTGCGCCTGGTCGGCGAGCGGCTGGACGCGGCCTTCGGGGGGCTGGATTTGGTGATCCTCAATGCCGGGACCTGCGAGTACCTGGATGCCCGCGACTTCGATGTCGAGCTGATCGAGCGGGTCTTCGCGCCCAACTTCTTCGGTGCCATCTACGGCGTCGAAGCCGCCCTGCCCCTGCTGCGCCGGGCCCGTGCCGAGGGCGGGCGACCGCTGCTCGCCGCCACCTCCAGCGCAGCGGCCTACCTGCCGCTGCCCCGGGCCGAGGCCTACGGCGCCTCCAAGGCCGCGCTGAGCCACTTTCTGGAGTCGTTGCGCCTGGATCTGGCCACCGAGGGCATCGACGTGAGCCTCATCCACCCCGGCTTCGTCAAGACCCCGCTGACCGAGCGCAACGACTTCGCCATGCCCTTGCGGGTGAGCGCCGACGCGGCGGCCACGACGATCCTCTCGGGCCTCGCCAGTCGCCGCCTGGATATCCACTTCCCGCGACGCTTCACGCTGCTGGTCAAGTTGGCGGGCATCCTGCCAGCGCAGCTGCGCCATCGCCTGGGGCTGCGCCTATCCCGTCAGGGCACCACACCGGAGACTCGTTCATGAACGCCTCGTTCTCAGCGTCACCGCCACGCGTCACCGCCCAGCGCATCGCCGTGATCGGCAGCGGCATCGGCGGCATGGCCGCTGGCTGGTATCTGTCGAGCCGCCACGAGGTGACGCTTTTCGAGGCCGCCGACCGCCTGGGCGGGCATACCGCCACCGTCGATGTCGAGCTGGAAGGGCGGAAACATGCGATAGATACCGGCTTTATCGTCTTCAACGACTGGACCTATCCGCATTTCCAGCGCCTGCTGGCGCGGCTCGGCATCGCCAGCCAGCCCACTGAGATGAGCTTCTCGGTGCATCAGACCGCACACGACTTCGAGTACAACGGCCACACCCTGGCGAGCCTGTTCGCCCAGCGACGCAACCTGCTGCGTCCCCGCTTCCATCGCCTGCTGCGCGATATCCTGCGTTTCAATCGCGAGGCGAGCCGAGCGCTGGAAGAGGGCCGGCTCGACCCGGCCATGACGCTGGGCGCCTGGCTGGCGGACAATAGCTTCGGGGACGACTTCCAGCATCACTATCTGCTGCCCATGGGTGCGGCGATCTGGTCGGCCAGCATCCGTGACCTGCGCGACTTCCCGCTGCTGTTTTTCGTGCGCTTCTTCCACCATCACGGCCTGCTGTCGGTCAACCAGCGTCCCCAGTGGCACACCCTGGTGGGCGGCTCGCGCCGCTACATCCCGGCGCTGACCGCGCCCTGTGCCGGCCGCATCCACCTGGCCACCCCGGTCCTCGGCGTGCGCCGCCATGCCGACTGGGTAGAAGTACGCACCGCGAGCGGCATCCAGGCCTTCGATCAGGTGGTGCTGGCCTGCCACGCCGACCAGGCGCTGGCCATGCTCGACGACCCGAGCGCCGCCGAACGCGAGATCCTCGCTGCGCTGCCCTATCAGGACAACGAGGTGGTGCTGCATACCGACACCCGGTTGCTGCCGCGCCGCCGGCGCGCCTGGGCAAGCTGGAACTACCGGCTGGATGGCCGCGGCGACAACGCTCGGGTCTCGGTGACCTACAACATGAACATCCTGCAGCGCCTCAGCGCTTCGCAGACCTTCTGCGTGACCCTCAACGACAGCGCCGCCATCGACCCGGCCAAGGTGCTGGGCCGCTATACCTATGCTCACCCGCAGTTCACCCTGGCCGGCCAGGCGGCCCAGGCGCGCCACGCCGAGATCTCCGGGCCCGAGCGCCGCACCCACTACTGTGGCGCCTACTGGCGCAATGGCTTCCACGAGGATGGCGTGTGGAGTGCGCTGCGCGTGGCCCGCGCCCTGGGCTGCGACGAGAACGACCGCCGCGAGGGACAACCGCCCATGCCCGACGCAACCAGCGAGGAGCAGGTGGCATGATCCATTCGCCACGCTCGCGCATTTACCGCGGCACCCTGCGTCATCGCCGCTTGCTGCCGCGGGCCCATGCCTTCGAGTATAGCCTGTGGATGGCCTGGCTCGACCTTGACGAGCTCCCGGTGCTGTTCGACGGCGTGCCCGGCTTCAGCGCGCGGCGCCCGGCCCTGGCGCGCTTTCGCCGCGAGGACTATCTCAGCGACGATCAGGCGTCACACGACCGCCCCCTCAAGCAGGCAGTGCATGAGGAGCTGGTGCGCCAGCTGGGCAGCGCCCCCGACGGGCGTATCTGCGTGCTGACCCAGCTGCGCACCCTGGGGCTGGGCTTCAACCCGGTCTCGCTCTACTACGCCTACGATGCTCGCGGCGAGCTGCGCGCGGTGCTCGGCGAGGTAAGCAACACGCCCTGGGGGGAGCGCACCCGCTATGCCTGCGCCGTGACGCCTGGCCGCCGTGGCCATGTCGCCGAGTTCGACAAGGTCATGCACGTCTCGCCCTTCAACCCCATGGACATGACCTACCGCTGGCGCTTCGACACCCCGGGCGAGACCCTGTCGATGCACATGGAGAACTGGAAGGACGGTGAGCGCCACTTCGATGCAACCCTGTCGCTGCGAGCTCGCCCGGCGACCCGCGCGGTACTGCTGGCGACCCTGGCCCGCCAGCCGTGGATGAGCCTCAAGACCCTCGCCGGCATCCACCTCGAGGCGTTGCGGCTGTGGCTCAAGCGCGTTCCCGTCCATGACCACCCTGGCCACGATCCCCCTTCCCGTGAGGAGAGCTCGCCGTGAACACCCTTCGCTCCGCCACCGCCCGCCCCCTGGCCCCCGAAGGCGACCGCCTGACCCGCTGGCTCAAGCCGCGGGTGCTGGCCCAGCTCGATCGCCTGGAGGGCGGTAATCTCATTCTGATCGACGGCCACCAACGCCACACTTTGGGCCAGGGAGGGCCGTTGCAGGCGACCCTGGTAGTGCGCCACCACCGGGCGTGGAAGCGCCTGGCCCTGGGCGGCACCGTCGGCGCCGCCGAGGCCTACATGGACGGCGACTGGGATGCCGACGACCCGGTAACCCTGGTGCGGCTGTTCGCCAGCAACCTCGAGCGGGTCAACGGCGAGATCGAGAATGGCCCGGCGCGTCTCGGGCGCTGGCTGCTGAGCGCCTTGTATGGCCTGCAGCGCAACAGCCTGCGCGGCTCGAAGCGCAACATCGCCGCCCACTACGACATCGGCAATGCGCTGTTCGCCACCTTCCTCGACCAGGACCACCGCATGTACTCCAGCGCGGTATTCCCCCACGCCGAGGCAAGCCTGGAAGAGGCCTCGACCCACAAGCTCGACCTGATGCTCGAGACACTTGATGTCCAGCCCCATCACCACCTGCTGGAGATCGGCACCGGCTGGGGTGGGCTGGCCATCCATGCGGCGAAGACCCGCGGCTGCTGTGTGACCACCACCACCCTTTCCGCCGAGCAGCGCGCCTTCACGGCACAGCGCATCGCGGAGGAGGGGCTGGGTGAGCGCATCACCCTGCTCCAGCAGGACTACCGCGAGCTTTCCGGTCGGTACGACCGCTTGATCTCGGTGGAGATGATCGAGGCGGTGGGCCACCAGTACCTGACCACCTATCTGGCAACCCTGGACCGGCTGCTCACCGATGACGGCCAGGCCATGCTGCAGGCGATCACCATTCGTGACCAGCGCTACGAGGCGGCCAAACGCGAGATGGACTTCATCAAGCGTCATATCTTCCCGGGGGGCTTCCTGCCCTCGCACCACGCCATCCTCGATGGTCTGACACGCCATACCTCACTCAACGTCATCGCCCTGAACGAGATCGGCCTGCACTATGCGCGCACCCTGCGCGAGTGGCGCCACCGCTTCGAAGCCAACCTTGAGACCGTGCGCCGGCTCGGTTATGACGAACGCTTCATCCGCATGTGGCGCTACTACCTCTGCTACTGCGAGGGCGGCTTCCTGGAGCGCACCATCGGCACTTGCCAGTTGCTGCTGGCCAAGCCCGGCGCCCGGCCGGCGCCGCTCACCGGGGCGGTGTGACCGCGATGGCCACCCTGCCCGACAGCGCCGTGAAACTGCTCGCCAACCTAGCCGCCTTCCAGGCCGGCTGGTTCGCCTGCGTGCTGGGCGGCACGCGCATCGGCCTGCTGATAGTCGCGGTGATTGTCACTCTGCACCTGGCCTGGCTGGCGCGTCCCGGGGAGTGGCGCTGGCTGGCAGGCTTCGCCATGCTGGGGCTGGCCATCGACGGCGGCCTGGCGCTGGCCGGTGGTTTCGATTTCGCCGACCCGCTCGGTATGCGTCCGATCATGCCGATCTGGCTGTGGCTGCTCTGGCCGTTGTTCGCCACCCTTGTCCACCACTCGCTGGCCTGGCTGTGGCAGTATCCCTGGCTGGCCATGCTCGGTGGCGCCACCAGTGGGCCGCTCTCCTACTATGCTGGCGCCCGCCTCGCCGGGGTCAAGCTAGCGCCCTGGCTGCTACCTGCCGAGGCGCTCGCCTGGGCGCTGATCTGTCTGATCTTAAGCTGTCGCCTGGGCAAGAGGTTTACCCTGGCCCGCTAAGGCCTGCTCACGCCACTGGGCCTCGATGAGCGACGCGGCCATGGGCCGGGCGTAGAAAAAGCCCTGAACCTGGGCACACCCTTGGGCCAACAGGAAGTCTCTTTGGGCCTCGGTCTCGACGCCTTCGGCAATCACCTCGAGTTCGAGCCCACGAGCCATGGCCAAGACAGCACAGACGATCGCCGCATCGGCGCGATCATCGGGCAGCTCCTTAATAAAGGCACGATCCAGCTTGAGTTTGTCCAGCGGGAGGTGCTTGAGATAACCCAGCGAGGAGTAACCGGTGCCGAAATCATCGATGGCGATCCGGTGTCCTTGCTGTCGCAGCCGCTCCAGTCGCGGAGCGATATCGCCCGCACGCTCGTCGAGCAAGACTGATTCCGTCAGCTCGAGTCCCAACAGCCGAGCCGGCAGGTCATGGCGGGCAAGGCCTGAAGCCAAGGCCGTTTCCAGGTCACCCTGAAACAGCTGCATGGCCGAGATATTGATCCACACCATCGTCTCGGGCATACCCTTCCTCCGCCAGTGAGCGAGTTGGGCGAGGGATTGGTCGATGACCCAGTCGCCAAGTGTCGCCATCAGGCCGTGACGCTCGGCCAGAGGGATGAAATCGCCGGGAGAGATCATGCCATCTCGGGGATGTCGCCATCGCAGCAGAGCCTCCAGGCCGACCAGGCAGTCATCTTCCAGTCGGTACTGGGGCTGATAGTGCAATTCCAGCTGGCCGCCGACGGCCAGTGCATTACGAAGCTCGTTGAGCAGCCCCAGCTGGGGGCTATCCTGTACATCCAAGGCAGGACGAAACCGCAGGCTCTGATTTCGACCATTGCGCTTGGCGCTGTACAGCGCCGACTCCAGCCGCTGGAAGAGCACCCCGGACTCTCGACCATCTTCGGGAGAGCGGCAGCTGCCTATCGTCAGTCCCAGTCGCAAGCTGTGCTTGTCGATCTCAAAGGGCTGGCCCAGGTGGTTCTGCAGCCCCTGGATCCAGTTGTCATGGTCGCTGTGAGTCGTGGTGCGAATCACCATAAACTCATCACCCCCCAGTCGGCCGACCACACCGCCAGCGGCATGCCTGGCCAGGCGTTGCCCAAACTGAGAGAGCAGCCGGTCGCCGAGCTCAACGCCGATACCGTCATTGATCTCCTTGAAGCCATCAATGTCGATCAACGCCATGTCCAGGCTCTCGCCGGCTCGCAGATGGCGAAGGCGAGAGGCCAGCAGGTCATGCAGGCGACGGCGATTGGGCAGGCCGGTAAGCGGATCCTCGAAGCCGATTCGCTGAAGATCGCGCTCGCGAGCCTTATGAATTGAGATATCGGTGAAAAGGCAGACATGGTGGGTGATACGGCCGGCCTCGTCGCTGACGACGCGGACGCGCAGCCATTCTGGATACTCGTCACCCTGCTTGCGCCGGTTCCAGATTTCCCCCTCCCAGCGGCCCGTCGCGTGCAAGGCCTGCCAGTACCGCTCGAAGAACGCCTTGTCGTGACGTGGCGCCGATAGTGAACTGGCATTGAGGCCGCGGACCTCGTCCAGGCCGTAGCCAGTAATCCGAGTGAAGGCCGGGTTGACAGCCTGGATGCGATTAGCGGCATCGGTGATGATAACGCCCTCTTCCGAAAGCGAAAGGGCCTGTTCACCGAGGCGTGCCCGTTGGTGCTCCAGACGTATCTGGCGCCAGGCATCCACCAGGCCGAGGACCACCACGGCGGCGGCAGCCAGGCGCAGCGGTATGCCGGGCAGCCATATACAGGCCGTGAAGGCCGAAAGCGCCACCCAGGGCATGGGGCGGTTGAGAGAGAAGGCTGGCCACATGGGCTGAGGCTCGCTAGTTGAACGATATCATTGACGAGACTTGATAAGGGTCTTCAAACGCTATCGGCCGCCAGCCGGGAAACTTGAATCCCATGCTTCACCCGACTCCCGAAAGAGGGCTGCATGAGGGCAGATGCCGCAACGCCACAGGCAGCGACGAAACCGGACAAAGCCGCTTAGCGTGCATTCATCTTATGTGAACAGTAGACTAGGCGCAGCCGCCCGGCGGCCTCAGAGCGCTTTCGCCACACCATGATCTCGACTCTCGGAACGATTCAGTGACCAAGCAACACTCCTTTGATCGCGAAGAACTGCTGGCCTGCTCACGCGGCGAGCTGTTCGGTCCGGGCAATGCCCAATTGCCGGCCCCCAACATGCTGATGCTCGATCGCATCACGCACATCTATCAGGAAGGCGGGGATCACGGCAAGGGCGAGCTGATCGCCGAGCTCGATATCCACCCCGATCTATGGTTCTTCGACTGCCACTTCCCCGGCGACCCGGTGATGCCGGGCTGCCTGGGCCTCGATGCCATGTGGCAATTGGTGGGGTTCTACCTGGGCTGGCTGGGCCATCCCGGCCGTGGGCGTGCCCTGGGCTGTGGCGAGGTCAAGTTCAGTGGCCAGATCCTGCCCGATGCCCAGCAGGTCACCTACCGCATCAACATCAAGCGCATCATCACCCGGCGCCTGATACTGGGCATGGCCGACGGCACCCTAGCCGTTGACGGCCGCGACATCTACCAGGCCAACGACCTGCGGGTCGGTCTGTTCACCTCCACCGCGAATTTCTGAACAGGAGGCTCCCATGCGACGAGTGGTAGTCACCGGCCTGGGCATCGTGTCCTGCCTGGGCAACGACGCACAACAGGTTCTAGAGGCACTCAGGAGCGGGCACTCGGGCATTCGCTTCAAGGAAGAGTACGCCGAACGGGGCTTTCGCAGCCAAGTAGCCGGCAGCGTCGATATCGATCTGGATGCCCTGATCGACCGCAAGCTGCGTCGCTTCATGGGCGACGCCGCGGCCTTCGCCTACGTCTCCATGACCCAGGCCATCGAGGACTCGGGACTGGCGCCGGAGCAGGTCTCCAGCGAACGCACCGGGCTGATCGCCGGCTCCGGCGGCGCTTCCAGCGCTAACCAGGTGGAAGCCGCCGACCTGTTGCGTGAGAAGGGGCTGCGCCGCGTGGGCCCCTACCGGGTCACCCGCACCATGGGCAGTACTGTTTCGGCCTGCCTGGCAACCCCGTTTCGGATCAAGGGCGTCAACTACTCCATCTCCTCGGCCTGCGCCACCTCGGCCCACTGCATCGGCAGTGCCATGGAGCAGATCCAGATGGGCAAGCAGGACGTGGTCTTCGCGGGTGGTGGTGAGGAGGAGCATTGGACCCTGTCTTGCCTGTTCGACGCCATGGGCGCGCTCTCGACCCACTACAACGACATCCCCGACAAGGCCTCCCGGCCCTATGACCAGGCCCGCGACGGCTTCGTCATCGCCGGCGGTGGCGGCATGCTGGTGCTCGAGGAGCTGGAGCATGCCCGGGCTCGCGGCGCCAAGATCTATGCCGAAGTGACCGGCTACGGCGCCACCTCCGATGGCCACGACATGGTCGCTCCCTCCGGGGAGGGGGCGATGCGCTGCATGCGCCAGGCCATGGCCGGCGTCGATGGCCCAATCGACTACATCAACACTCATGGCACCTCGACACCGGTGGGCGATGTGGCCGAACTCAAGGCGATCCGCGATGTCTTCGGCAACTCCACGCCGGCGATGAGCTCCACCAAGTCACTGACCGGCCATTCGCTGGGCGCCACTGGCGTGCAGGAAGCGATCTACTCGCTGCTGATGATGGAGAACGACTTCATCGCCGCCTCGGCCAACATCGAGACCCTCGACGAACAGGCCGACGGCTTCGATATCGTGACCCAGCGCCGCGACGGCGTGAAGGTCGAGCGCGTACTCTCCAACAGCTTCGGCTTCGGCGGTACCAACGCCTGCCTGGTGCTGGAGAAGGTTCGCGACTGACCCGTCGCGCGCCAGCCGCAATGCAAGAGGCGCCCTCATGGGGCGCCTCTTGCATTGACGCCGCGACTGCGCTCAGACCGGACTCTCGGTGGCCGGCGCTTCGACCGTTGCCGGGCGCGGCACCTCGGAAATCTCGGAAAGCCGGGCCTCAATCCATGCCTCCACCTCGACCAGCACCGCCTCGGCGGTACGGCCGGCGGTCTCGATGGGCTGGCCCACCTCCAGCGACAGGCGCCCCGGGCGCTTGACCCAGTGATGGCCCGGCCAGCGCTCCCCGGCATTGTGAGCCACCGGCACCACCGGCACCCCGGCGCGACAGGCAATCACCGCACCGCTCTTACTGTAGCGACGCCGGCTTCCCGGGGCCACCCGAGTGCCCTCGGGAAAGATCAGTACCGAGAGCCCCTCCTCGAGCCGAGTCTTGCCTTGGGTCAGCACCTGTCTCATGGCCCGGGCCGGCTTGCTGCGGTCCAGTGCAATGGGATGCAACAGCTGCAGCCCCCAGCCGAAGATCGGGATATTCAGCAGTTCCCGCTTGAGCACCGTGCAGACCGGCGGATGCAACAACTGCAGATAGATGGTCTCCCACTCGGACTGGTGGTTGGCGAGGATGACGCAGGGGCCGTCGGGCAGGCGCTCATGGCCACGGAAGTCGTAACGCACCCCGCAGGTCATACGGAACCAGGCGATGATAAAGTGATTATAGAGGTTGAGCAGCCGATAGCGGGAGCGCAAAGGCAGGAAGGGTGCCGGGGGCAGGAAGAGCACGCCACAGACCAGCATGGCCAGGAAGTAGCCGGCATAGAAGACCAGGCTGCGGATCACGTTCATCGGAGCATCGACTCCTCTGCGATCTCGCCATCATCTCGGCCCAGACACCAGGTATCCAGCATCCGCCCGACCTCCAGCCGCCAGGGCTTCTGGTGGACACCGAACACATCCAGCACCCGCCGGCAGTTGAGCACCCGACGCAGCGGCTGGTCGTGGTGGTGATTGAGCGCGTTGACGTCACCCAGTGCGACCCGCTCGCCACGCCCCTCGAGCCGCGTGGCGAGTTGGGTACGCACCATGGAGACGAAGGTGTAGGCGCTCACCGGCTCGGTGCCAGCCAGATGATAGCTGCCCCAAGCCTCGGCGCCACAGCACTGCTGCTGGAGCATGCCGATCAGCGCCATGGCCACGGCATCCGCCGAGGTCGGGCAGAGAATCACGTCGGACTCTGCCCGCACCTCGCCGCCGTCCACCAGGGTATCGAGCAGTTCGCTCAGCCAGGCCTGGCTGCCCTCTAGGGCGAACAGCGGCCCCAGGCGCACGATCAGGTGGCGCGGGTACTCGGCGCGAATCCGATCGCCAGTGCGTATCAGCCGCCTCAGGCTGTCGTCGCGGGGCTCGGGAATCACGTGTTCGTCGATGGGAACGTCAAGCCCGTCTTCGTAGAGCTGATCGGAGACGCACCATACCAGCGGGATAGCCGCCTCGCGGCAGGCCTCCATGCAGGCCTCGACCGCCTCGGCATGCGCCGTGACGGCCGCCGGCTCGGCACTGATCGGGCGCGACAGCGGCGGGATCACCAGCGCATCAGGTCGCAGCTCGTCGAGCAGCTGGCCGGGGGGCGCCAGACCCGGCTCGATGGTAAGCTCGGTGTCGCTGCGGCGGTTGGCTTCGCGCGCCAGCGCCAGGCTCAAGCAGTGCCCGGCCTCCAGGATCAGCAGCTTCACGGCACCTCCTCGGCTGGCCTCGCTTAGAAAGGGATCTCGTCATCGAAATCGTCGAAGCTGCCCGGGTCCGGCTCCCCGTAATTGCTCCCCTGCTGGCCGCCACCCTGCTGAGGAGGCGCCGGCTGCGCGGCCGGACGCTGCGGCTGACCGCCACCGGCATTGCCGCCCTGCTGAGCGGCGTTGCCATGGCCACCCTGAGGCTGGCCGCCATAACCGCCGCCCTGAGGCTGACTTCCATACTGGCCGCCCTGCTGACCCCCATCGCCGCCGCGGGAGTCGAGCATCTGCATATCGTTGGCGACGATCTCGGTGGTGTACTTGTCCTGGCCGTTCTGATCCTGCCACTTGCGGGTCTGCAGGCGGCCCTCGATATACACCTTGCTGCCCTTCTTGAGGTACTGCTGGGCGATCTCGGCGGTCTTGTTGAACAGCACGACCCGATGCCACTCGGTACGCTCCTGGCGCTGGCCGCTCTGCTTGTCCAGCCAGGTATCGGTGGTGGCCAGGTTGAGGTTGGCAACGGCGGTGCCGGAGGGCGCGAAACGCACCTCGGGATCCTGCCCCAGGTTGCCGATGAGGATGACCTTGTTGATGCCACGGGCCATGGAGGAACTCCTTGCTGTCATGAATGCGTTATCAGGATCATACGCGGCTCAGGCGCCGCTGTGGTGATTCCCGGAACCAGTGAGGCGCGCCAGGGCCTGCTCGTCGAGTCGCTGTCGGTCTATCTTGAGGTAGGCCAGGCGCTCCTCGGGGACGACCAGCACGTCTTCCACCCCGGCCACCTCGGCGAAGCGCGCCATCAGGGACTCCAGGGCAGCGTCCTGTTGGCTGTCGTCGAGCGCCACGACCTCGCTGGTCAGATGGCGCGGCGGAGCCATGCCGGCCATCACCGAAAGCCAGACCAGGCCCGCCAGGCCGCCGCCGATGAACACCGCGGAAAGCCCCCATTGCTGTACCAGCGCACCCCCCAGCACGCCCCCCAGGAAGGCCCCCAGAAACTGGCTGGTGGAGTAGATGCCCATGGCGGTGCCCTTGGCACCGGCAGGAGCCAGCTTGCTGAGCATCGATGGCAGGGTGGCCTCGAGCAGGTTGAAGCCGGTGAAGAACAGCAGCAGCCAGCCGAACAGCGCCGGGAAGCCGTCACCCAGCGTGGCCAGCCCAAATAGACTCAGCGTGATGCCGGTGATCGCCGACAGGCACATGGCCTTCATGCGCCGGCGTTTCTCGGCGACGATCACCAGCGGCACCATCGCCACGAAGGCCAGGCCCATGATGCCCAGGTAGGTGAGACCATGGCGCTCGATGGCGATACCCGCCTCGACCAGCCGGAAGGGCACGGCAACGAAGATCGCCATCAGCAGCAGGTGCAGGGCGAAGATCGAGACATCCATCCGCCACAGGTCGCCGCGGGTGAGGATGTTGCGCAGCTGGTCACGATCCAGGCCCACGTCGCGGTGATGAACCCGTCGCGGGGCCGGCGGCACCAGCTTCCACAACACGACCAGGCCAAGCAGCGCCAGTGCCGTGGAGAACCAGAACACCCCGGCCAGGCCATAGCCGGAGGCCAGCCAGGGTCCGAGCACCATGGCCACGGCGAAGGCCACGCCGATGGATAGCCCGATGCTGGCCATGGCAGCGGTACGCACCTGCTCGCGGGTCTGGTCGGCGAGCAGCGCCATAATCGCCGCGGCCACGGCGCCGCTACCCTGCAGGCAGCGCCCCAGGATCACCCCCCCGATGGAGTCGGCGCTGGCGGCCACCACGCTGCCGACCAGGAACAGCGCGAGCCCCCCGGCAATCACCGGCTTGCGCCCCAGGCGGTCGGAGAGCAGGCCGAATGGGATTTGCAGCAGCGCCTGGGTGAGCCCGTAGATCCCTAGCGCCAGGCCGACCAGCAGCGGCGTCGCCCCCTTCAGCTCATCGGCATACAGGGCCAGCACCGGCAACACCATGAACAGGCCCAGCATGCGCGAGGCGTAGAGCCCCGCGAGCCCGATAATGGCGCGGCGCTCGGTGGCTAACAGCAATCCTGAGAGCTTACGCATGACGATTCGAACTTCCGTGGACGGCCCCTCGGACCCGGAGGTGACCGCATATTCTAGCGGCTCGGTGGGGCACAGGGAAAGCCGATGGCGACCCGCGCTTTGCCGCCGGTGCGGGCCGGGCCGTATAATCGAGCTTTTGCCGCGTCCGGCGAGGTGGGAATGGACACAATTCTGGTCAGGGGTGCGCGCACCCACAACCTGAAGAACATCGACGTCGAGCTGCCCCGCGACAAGCTGATCGTGGTCACCGGGCTCTCCGGGTCGGGCAAGTCGTCACTGGCCTTCGATACCCTCTATGCCGAGGGGCAGCGACGCTATGTGGAGTCGCTTTCCACCTATGCACGCCAGTTCCTGTCGATGATGGAGAAGCCCGACGTCGACCATATCGAGGGACTCTCTCCGGCGATTTCCATCGAGCAGAAGTCCACATCACACAATCCACGCTCCACCGTGGGTACCATTACCGAGATCTACGACTACCTGCGCCTGCTGTTCGCCCGCGCCGGCACCCCGCGCTGCCCCGAGCATGGCGAGGACCTCGAGGCGCAGACCGTCTCGCAGATGGTCGACCAGGTGCTGACCCTGCCCGCGGGCAGCAAGCTGATGCTGCTGGCCCCGGTGGTCAAGGGACGCAAGGGCGAGCACCTGCAGCTGCTCGCCGAGCTGCGCAGCCAGGGCTTCGTGCGCGTGATGGTCGACGGCCAGGTGCTGGAGCTCGACGACCTCACCCCGCTGGACAAGAACCGCAAGCACGACATCAGCGTGGTGGTCGATCGCCTCAAGGTAAGGGACGGCCTGCAACAGCGCCTGGCGGAGTCCTTCGAGACGGCCCTCAACCTGGCCGATGGTACCGCCGTCGTGCATTTCATGGACGGCGAGCATGAGGATATCGCCTTCTCGGCGCGCTTCGCCTGTCCGGTATGCGGCTACTCGATCGCCGAACTCGAGCCGCGCATGTTCTCCTTCAACAATCCGGCAGGGGCCTGCCCGACCTGCGACGGCCTGGGCGTGCAGCAGTTCTTCGACCCCGACAAGCTGATCAGCCACCCGGAGCTGTCCCTGGCCGAAGGGGTGATCAAGGGCTGGGACCGTCGCAGCGTCTACTACTTCAACCAGTTGCAGGCGGTGGCCGACCACTATCGCTTCACCCTGGAGACTCCCTGGCAGGACCTGGCACGCCACGAGCGCGAGATCATCCTGCATGGCAGCGGCAACGACGATATCGCCTTCAGCTACGTCAACGACCGTGGCCGCAAGGTGACCCGCGAGCACCCCTTCGAAGGGGTGCTGCCCAACATGCAGCGCCGCTACCGCGAGACCGAATCCAGCATGGTACGCGAAGACCTGGCGCGTCACATCGCAACTCAGCCCTGCCCCACCTGCCACGGTTCGCGACTGCGCCGCGAGGCACGCCACGTCTACGTCGACGACCGCA
This sequence comes from Halomonas ventosae, assembly GCF_004361885.1. GTDB lineage: Bacteria > Pseudomonadota > Gammaproteobacteria > Pseudomonadales > Halomonadaceae > Halomonas > Halomonas ventosae_C. The sequence goes on along the minus strand of NZ_SNWH01000005.1, from coordinate 1,801 downwards.
CCCTGCCGCAGCTGGTCCGCCTGCCCATCGGCGAGGCGCTGAGCTACTTCGGCACCCTCAGTCTGCCCGGCCGCAAGGGTGAGATCGCCGTCAAGATCGTCAACGAGATCCAGGCTCGCCTGGAGTTCCTGCTCAACGTGGGGCTGGACTACCTGAACCTGGAGCGCAGCGCCGAGACCCTCTCCGGCGGCGAGGCCCAGCGCATCCGCCTGGCCAGCCAGATCGGCGCCGGCCTGGTGGGGGTGATGTACATTCTCGACGAACCCTCCATCGGCCTGCACCAGCGCGACAACGACCGCCTGCTGCAGACCCTGGAACGCCTGCGCGACCTGGGCAATACCGTGATCGTGGTCGAGCATGACGAGGAGGCCATCCGCGCCGCCGACCACGTGCTCGATATCGGCCCCGGCGCAGGCGTGCATGGCGGGCGCATCGTCGCCCAGGGCACCCCGCAGGAAATCATCGCCAACCCCGAGTCGCTGACCGGCCAGTACCTCGCCGGCACCCGGCGCATCGAGATCCCGCCGTGGCGCATTCCTGGCAACCCGGAGAACGTGGTGCGCCTGACCGGCGCCCGGGGGAACAACCTGCAGGACGTCACCCTTACGCTTCCGCTGGGGTTGTTCGTGTGCATCACCGGTGTCTCGGGCTCCGGCAAGTCGACGCTGATCAACGCCACCCTGATGCCCATCGCCGCACGTGAGCTCAATCGTGCCACCAGCCTGACGCCGGAGGCTCATGATCGCATCGAGGGGCTCGAGCATCTCGACAAGGTGATCGACATCGACCAGAGCCCCATCGGCCGCACGCCGCGCTCCAATCCGGCCACCTACACGGGGATATTCACGCCCATCCGCGAGCTGTTCGCCGGCACCCAGGAGGCGCGCTCGCGAGGCTACAAGCCTGGGCGCTTCTCCTTCAACGTCAAGGGCGGGCGCTGCGAGGCCTGTCAGGGCGAGGGCATGATCAAGGTCGAGATGCATTTCCTGCCGGACATCTACGTGCCCTGCGACGTCTGCAAGGGCAAGCGCTATAACCGCGAGACCCTGGAGATCGCCTACAAGGGCAAGAACATCCACGAGGTTCTGGAAATGACCGTGGAGGAGGCGCTGGCGTTCTTCAGCCCCGTGCCGGCCATCGCCCGACGGCTGCAGACCCTGCTTGACGTGGGGCTCTCCTATATCCGCCTGGGACAGAGCGCCACGACGCTGTCCGGCGGCGAGGCCCAGCGGGTCAAGCTGGCCCGGGAACTGGCCAAGCGTGATACCGGCAAGACGCTCTACATCCTTGACGAGCCGACCACCGGCCTGCACTTCGAGGACATCCGTCAGCTGCTCACCGTGCTGCACCGGTTGCGCGACCACGGCAACACCATTGTGGTGATCGAGCACAACCTCGACGTGATCAAGACCGCCGACTGGCTGATCGACCTGGGCCCCGAGGGCGGCTCCGGCGGCGGGCGGATCATCGCCGAGGGCACCCCCGAGCAGGTGGTGCGCATGGAAACGTCGCACACCGGCCGCTTCCTCAAGCCGTTGCTTGAGCGGCAGGCAACGAGCGCCGAGCCACGAGCCGCGAGCGCGGCGGAAAGCTGAGCTGTAAGCTGTAAGCTGTAAGCTGTAAGCTGTAAGAGCAGTATAGTGGACCCCACCCTTCGCCGTAAGCCGTGGGGTTTTCTTATGGCTTACAGCTTAAGGCTTACAGCTATCGAGTAGGAGGGGGAGTCGCCTCCCCCGTCCTCTCACACCACCGGGCATACGGTTCCGTACCACGGCGGTTCACGAAGAACGATTAAGCCCTC